>NYXK01000185.1 GCA_002685535.1 Deltaproteobacteria bacterium | reverse complement strand
GAATCAGCGACGGCACTGGATGGGCTGCGGGTCATCCCGCGAAGGTGACATTCGTAAACAATACTCTGTTCCAAAGAATGTTGAGGAGCAGNAGGTCTTGANGTAATTTTAATANTTGGAGNTTCCGGACGCAGAACGGGTAATCGACGTATTCCATGAAAAAAATANTCCTGCGGACGCNTAATAACTTTAAGAGATAAATCTTCCNCGTCCACCTCAAAGCCAAGAGTTTTTCCCCACNGTTCNGCCCCCCGGCTTTCTCTCGCAAAAGGATCTATCACAAAATATTTGGTACCGTCCCTTTTTTCGAGCTGTATCAGATAAGTTAGCGAAGCTTCCTTGTTTCCAGAATATTCTGCTTGCCAGCCCCAGACATCGCCAAAATGAAACAGTTTGTCCAATTCAACAAGGTTCAGGAGTACTGCTTCATCTCCGGCTTGCGGAAGTAAATCAGCGTAGAATAAATAGCGGAGGCAAACGACGTCAGCGGCAATCAGACCAAACTGGAGAGTTTTTCCCTGCCAGCGTGCTCCCATGGCAGGATTTGACAAAGGCTTAATTGCTTTAAACATTGGCTAGTCNNGAAAAGTGCTGGCTGGAATTAATGNCCGGCTGCGCTGAATAAGTTTANCATGGCTTCTTTGGNTCCGGGTGCTGCAGCGAGGACNGGATTACCAGTGTGTAAACCGTCATTTGCTAAAAAGTCATTGGTCCAGCCACCGGTTTCCCGAACCATGGCNATACCTGCCAGACAGTCCCAGGAATTGATCTGATATTCATAATAACCGACATAACGTCCGGCAGCAACGTATGCTGTCATCAAGGCCCCTGAACCTATGTCATGATAGACACCGCCGTTTTCGAATAAATAAGNAAATGCTTTTTGGGTCGCCTCGATCGAACTNTTAGGCGAATAACCCAAACCTACAATACCTTCAGAAAGTGAAGTTGCTTTACTCGGCCGCATCGGACGTCCGTTCAGTGTTGCNCCGNTTCCACGCTGTGCCGCAAACAATTCATCTGTACAGGGAGCGTAAATCAGTCCGATCTCTATTTCATTTTCTACGACATAAGCAATTGAGACACACCAGGATGACATACCCTGCAGAAAACAGCTTGTTCCATCAATTGGATCCACAACCCAGAGGCCTTCGGATCGTTGCTGCTGAAATCCGCTTTCTTCACCAAAAAAACCATCTTNCGGAAATAATTCTTTCAGTCTTCTTTGAATCATTTTTTCGACTTCACGGTCAGCCTCGCTGACCCAATCCTGTGGACCTTTCTGCTCTGTATGCAGACTCTCAAGATTTCTGAACCACTGAAGAGCATATAAACCTGCATCACGCACCAAAACCTGTGCAGCCTGAAAACGATACTGAATGNACTGATCTGTCATTTGAATTATAAATTGGAGTGTTAAAATATTTATATGTGGATGTCTGCACTGAAGGTCAAGCAGTTGTTTACAGGAAAAAGGAGCAGGCAACTCATCAAAGCTACGCTTGCAGATTGCCCTGTTTACAGAAATCTTGCAAGCTGAAGCCTTGAAAGTTTGAANGATATGTTGTTTTTTTTAAGCTACTTAATGCAGCAAAAAAGATTCCCGCGGATTATAGCAGCCTGTATTCAGTTCAGTGTTTAAATTTCCTTTTCCATCGATTCTGTTAAANAAATTATAGCTTCCNAAATAACTAATCACTCGATTTTGATCCTNAATTATGTTCTAATTTTAGCTGATTGATTTTTAATTTTCACTGTTGATTTAAACAGTTAAAGTTATTTTCCATCAACTTTTTCATTGGGAGGCTCACACATTAAGCAAGGAAAAGATGCAGACAATAAATGAATATATGGCAGCAGATCATGCACGTTGTGATCAACTGTACGCAGATGGTGAAGCAGAGTTACTCTCAGGAAGTTTTGAAAAAGGACGGGAGAATATGCTCGCTTTTGAAGCCGGAATGCGGAGGCATTTTGAGATGGAAGAAGCTATTTTGTTTCCCGCGTTTGAAGAAGCGACAGGCATNATTCAAGGTCCCACAATGGTTATGCGTGCAGAGCATGTTCAAATGAACGGAGTATTAGCTCAAATTAAGGAATCGCTTGAAATTGATGANCCTGACACTACTCTTGGCGCTGGCGAAACTCTGCTGATGTTGATCCAGCAGCACAATATGAAGGAAGAGGGTATGCTCTATCCAATGGTCGATCAACATTTAACTGATCAAGTTCCGGGCTTAATCCAGAAAATGGATTCCATCGAGTAGACCCCATGATTCCTGATTCTGTGCCAGGCGGACACTCCATCATCACGGTGGACTGCCGCGAACTTGAACCTCCGGAACCGATGGTTGTGGTGCTGGAGGCAGTTGACAAACTGCAAAAAACGGAGGTGCTGAAAATGCTTCATCGGCAAGCTCCACGTCTGTTGTTTCCTCTGCTTGAGGAACGCGGAATGCTGACCCATCTGGATAAGTTTGAAGATGGTTCAATTGAATTGTGGATTTGGCAGGAGGCCCAATGAAATCTTCCGGGCTCAGTCTGGACCAAGCCCCGCCTGAAGATATTCCTTTTCGTTTTTTCCTTACGGCTCCTGTGTTCGGTTTCCTGGCAGGAAGTCTGANACTTTTCCGGGGAGATTTTCTTTTCAGCAGCAGTTGGCATTTTGAAACTATTGTCTTAACCCACCTGATAACTTTAGGCTGGGTAATGATGATAATGATGGGTGCCTTTTATCAGCTGGTTCCGGTTCTGGCAGGAGGTCAGGTTCCGTGGATTGCGTTATCACGCGCAGTACATTTTTTTATGACCATCGGTATTCTCGCCCTGGCTGGCGGATTAATACTAATATCTCCGCTGTTGATTGCAGTTGTAATCACCGCGTTATTTCTTGCCTTCACAGTTTTTCTCACACAACTGCTGACAGCACTTTTCAGGGTAAAAGCAAATCGGCCTGTTGTGGTTGCTATGCGTATTTCGCTTATATCTCTGGCACTCGCAGTGTCACTTGGTGTGCTGGAACTTGGCGCAGTTACGGGATTGTGGCCGCTGCTGATTGAACGTTCGATCGTCAAAAGCCTACATGTGACTTTGGCACTGTCCGGAGGAATTGGAGGATTGATTGTCGGAGTTGGATTTCATGTAATTCCGATGTTTTACCTCTCAAGTCCTTTTCCTGAAAAGCGTGCGGTCTGGATTTTAAATGCCGGATTGTTTAGTTTAGCCGCTTTTTCAGTCTTGCTCTTAATCTCAGCCGGTTCAGCGATGCTCTTCACAGCGATGCTACCGGGAGTAGCGGCAAGTATAATATTTGCCGTAACTGTCTGGCAGATGCTGCTTAAACGCAAACGAAAAGTCGTGGATGCAACTTTAAGGTTTTGGCAAATTGGCCTGCTCGCTTTTCCACTGTCATTGCTCTGTCTGGCCGCACAATTATTCTGGCCTGACGAACGGCTGCCTTTTGCTTTTGGGCTGCTGTTTTTAATGGGTTTTGCGGCAACAATCACAAACGGCATGCTATACAAAATTGTTCCGTTTTTAATTTGGTTTCACCGTTTCAGCACTTTGGTCGGAAAAGTGAAGGTACCTTTGCTCAAAGACATTTTACCGGCGAAACGAACGACAGCTCAATTACTGACTGCAGTACTTGCATTACTGACTTTATTGCCGGGTGCGCTTTTACATATTGACTGGCTTGTCCGTGCAGGAGCCGTTTTCTGGCTGACATCATCCGGCTGGCTTGGCCTAAACCTGATTTTTGCCTTTCGGCAGAAACCTGTGATAAATGATTAATGTTGCTTAGAAAATATTTATGATCAATGTCTAATTATTGCTAAAACATTGTCATTTCCGGTTTTCAGGTTAGGTGCGCGTGGATTTAGATCTTTAAAGGGTCCATCCATTACATGGATTAGATTTTCATATTACAAAAGCATATGTTCCAAAGTTTACGCCGCAAAATTTTGCTGGTTGTCGCGGTCTGTGCAGCAATAACATTGTTGGGGTTTTTTGCCCTTTATTGGCTGACATTGGAACAAAACCGAGTATTGGAACAGCACCGTGATCTGCCTGCTGTTTCCATCAAATGGTTTACACTTAACAATGCAGTACATCGTGCGGCACAGGCACAAAAGGCGTGGCTGGAAAGTGCTGAAGAAAAGTTTCTCAAGCAACGTGAACTGACGTGGAAAAATGAGATACATCCGGCTTTCGAGCAATTAGATCTGCTTTATAAAAAATCACGTGTATGGGAAGGAGAACGCTCGGTTGAGCGGCGTGCTTTTTATGATTTGAGGCTGATGATTTTGTCTCTCGAAAATCTCCAGCAAAGAGCAAACAGCAAAGTTCAAAAAAACAACTCTGAAAAAGTGCTGCTTGAATGGTCCACGGAAGAGTGGCCGTTGGTGTTGAAGATCAATAGGCAGGTCGAAATCATGGTACGCTGGCAAACCGATTTTGCGCGGCAGCAGACTTCCGAACTGCAACAGGGTTTGTCCGGACTTGGAATTTGGATTTGGATCGTTGCTTCAGTAGTTTTGTTGCTGGTTTTAGTTTTAGCCTTATTTTTCGCAAAACGAATCTCTGCTCCGCTGAGACAATTGAGAAGTGAAGTTCAACAGGTTATAAATGAACAGGATCGTGAAATCGGCAGCCCTGTTTTCAAATCTAGTGATAGAGTAGAAGATTTTTCCGAAAATGAGGATGAAGTCCAAAAACTGACTGAAATTTTCCAGATAATGGAAGACGTCATCCGGGAGCGTACAGAATTGCTGGAATCTTCAAATCGTCAACTTGATGAAGCCAGCCGTGCCAAAGGAATGTACCTGACCACTATGTCACATGAACTGCGAACACCGCTGAATGCTATCATCGGATTTACAGAAGTTTTACTGGAATCAACAGGAGATGAGAAACTTTCTGCTTATCAAACTGATCGTCTAGGCAGGATATTGAAAAGCGGACGACATTTGTTGGAATTAATCAACTCCTTGCTAGATCTTTCTACAATAGAAGCAGGGCAGATGGAAGTTCAGCAAACAAATTTCCAGTTTGAAAATTTACTGCAGGATGTAATGGAATGGCTGGAACCACTACTAGAGGAAAAATCTCTTCAGCATGAACTCGTTTTCCTCTCTGACACGCCAATTATGCTTTGTTCTGATTCCGGAAAGGTCCGGCAGGTACTAATTAATCTTCTGGGAAATGCCATTAAATTTACTGAATCAGGCGGTCATATCAAAGTCAGTTGCATTCATGATGTAAATGGAGTTTCAATTGAAATTAAGGACACTGGCTGCGGAATTACCACAGATCAGCAGCAGCAAATATTTGAAGTTTTCCATCAAGTCAATCCATCCGGAACACTAAAGGGAACAGGTCTTGGGCTTGCGCTCGTGCAAAGTTTAATGAAATTACTTGGAGGTTCAGTTTCATTGAAAAGCAAATATGGTAAGGGAAGTACGTTCAATCTGTACTTTCCAGCATCCAGCAAACTGAAACATGAATCCTGAAAATTAAATTACTACTTGGATAATTATATTAAATCTCAGCATACGGAAGCACAAATTGGAATCGGATATGCCCTGTTGGCTTTTAGCTCATGGGGTTTTCTTCCCATTTACTGGAAACTTCTTGACACCATTCCTTCGTTAGAAATTTTAGCACACCGAATGGTTTGGTCCGTGCTTTTTCTATTGGGGTTGCTGGCAATTCAGAAGCGTTTGGGAGAATTTCAGGATTTATTGAAGACCCCAAAGTATATCTGTGTGCTCCTGGGAACAGCAATGCTCCTGGGAATAAACTGGTTTGTTTATATTTATGGTGTAAACACGAATCAAATCGTCGAAACCAGTTTGGGATATTTTATCAATCCCTTGTTTAATGTTTTATTGGGAGCAATTTTTTTGAAGGAACGCCTCAATTATTGGCAATGTTTAGCACTTGGAATGGCTGCTTTGGGCGTTTTGAATTTTCTCTGGGATTTTGACTCACTCCCCTGGATTGCTCTTTCGTTGGCATTCACCTTTTCTTTTTACGGTTTATTACGCAAAATGATATCAGTAAAACCATTGGTGGGTCTGTTGATGGAGACAGTACTGCTTGCTCCTTTCGCAGCAGTTATGATAGTGGTTTGGAATGTAGATGGTACAGGGAATATTGGAGGAGATTGGGAAATTGTGATTTTTTTAGTCGGTGCAGGCGTTGTCACCTCACTACCACTGCTCTGGTTCACAAATGCCGGAAAACGACTTCGCTATACTACCCTGGGTTTTATTCAATACATGACTCCATCTATCCAACTCTTAATTGGTGTGTATCTTTACCATGAACCATTCACTTCAACTCACAGCATCACGTTCGGACTGATTTGGACGGGGTTAGTAATATTTTCAATCAATTCTCTATTTGTACAGAGACCTTCATAAATTAATGCAATGAAAATATTTTATTTTGAACTAATTGGACTGATTTGTTTCTTCATTTCGGGACTTTTTTTTATCGTGGCGGGCATCCGCAGCGAAGATCTTCTTTCCACCATCGGAAGTATAGTCTGGACATTTGCCTGTGTTCTCTGGCTGATTCCGGTTTTCTCCAGGAGAGGTCAACAGAGTTAGAGAGTCTCGTTACAGGCTTGTTTTTACCCTTCCTCTGTTTACAGCCTTGAATAACACTCTAGACTACTGATTGCTATTTGGGCTGAAGCTTGTTTTAACTAATGCCTAAAATTTGTTTTCTTTCGTTTGCCCAAGTACGTATAACTTGATCAACTGCTAGACCAATAAAAGCAACACAAAGACCTAGTGTCAGTCCATTTCCTGTTCCATTTTTATCTGATAAAGCTTTTAAAATATATTGTCCTAAATCATCAGTGCCAATCATTGCACCAATAATCACCATAAATAATGCAAAAACAACTGTTTGATTAATACCAAGCATCATGTGTGGAAAAGACATGGGTAATTCAATTTTGATCCATCTTTGTAATCGATTGACACCTGACATCGATCCCGCATCATGGAGATCTGGTGGCACACTGCGCAGTCCTTCCACGGTATACCGGGTAGCAGGAATCGTGGCGTAAACGATAACTGCGATTAATACGGAGGTATCGGTTACGCCAAAAAGCATAATCACAGGAATCAAATATATAAACGATGGAAAGGTCTGAAAGGTATCACAAATCAATAAAATGAACTTTGCCGTATGCGAATTTTGCGCACATAAAGTTCCCACCGTAACGCCAATAATGGATGACACAATGACTGCAAAGCTCATTAAGTACATCGTAATAAGGGCTCTATCCCACCATTCTGTCAATGCAATAAATAACAAAAATCCGCCAACAATTGCTGCCGATCTTATTCCGCCGATGATGTAACCGAT
>NYXK01000184.1 GCA_002685535.1 Deltaproteobacteria bacterium | reverse complement strand
CACTCTTCAGTCAAGGCACGTTCCATCAAAGTCCATAAGTCCTCTGTAACAAGACCTTCCATAGGAGAATCTAAATCCAGGTTGGTCGGGAAAGCGTATCCATCAATAACTGATGCCCAAACGGCTTTTGTTTCATCTGGACTAATTTGATGGTATTTTTTTCTATCAAGCAGTACTTGATAGATCAACTTTGTCATCTTGGTACGATCCACAGACTCCATAGTCTTACCGAAAGCACTGGAGGCCTGTAATAGGTTGGCAATACGGTCGCTAGATTTGGAATTAGTTCCAGCAGCGTGGAATAAAGCAGGACTGAAGAACACCGCATCTCCTTTTTTCAAGGCTAATTGAACTGCGTGCTTTTGAAAATACTCTATGAATTTCGAATCTCGCCACGCCATATAGCCGAGTGGATATTGATGAGAAAAAGGGAGCATCATAGTTGATCCGGATGAAATGTCCATGTCGGTGTGTGCCACAGCCTCTTGTAAAGTAAGAAACTGTGAGAGAATTTGGGCTGATAAAGGATATTCGGAAACGAGTGAATTCTCCTGAAAACCTAGATGATAATCGCGGTGTGGTTTCTGTGCCTGTCCGCCAGGCTTTACTATGTTGACTTGTGAGGTCATTTGAAAAAACGGACCCAGCCATGCTTCGTTTACAAAACAAAGAACAGGGTTGTTATAATAGTCAATGAAGGCTTCAGTGTCTCGCTCACAAAATTTTTGTAAGGCATTCCAAATGCGCTCGTTTTCTCCCACTTTTGCAAAGTGATCACCCCGGTGCTGGTCAGAGGTTTTTTCTTCGTCAATGATTTCTTGGAATAGCTCAGTAGCCCTATCAATTACTTTTATATCCTGAAATGCTTGACGAACAACTACTACTCCAGGTCCTTCTTTGATGCAATGATGTAACTCCGATTTTAAGTCAAAAGCTTGCTGTGTGCTGATCAAAGCTTGGATGTGCTCTCCCTCATAAATTACAACCCTTTGTTGGATATCCGAGGCAAAATTATAGTCTTCAGAACTAACAGTCTGAGAGCAAACAGAAGCAAACTCAGAAAGATTTATTTCGTCAACATTGAAAAAATGGCGTTGCACAATTATTTAAAGTAAGGAATTTTATAGTATGTCATTTTTATATTTTAAAAGCCCCCCTATTCTTTCCCTAAGCACCAGCAGCGGTTGAATTGATACCTGATGCGGTGGCAAGAATTGCGTGATGCATTGTTGCAATACTGAGGGTATGAACTTGCCTGACTCGACCTCACGCAAGTAATCCAAACAAAATCATTCTGGTTTCCCATTTAAAGCGCAGATAACTTCAATTGTCACACTTTTTACGGCGTCTACAGTTGGCGAAAGCAATGTTATGCGGTCAAAAATCTTTGGATTTTCTGTTAATGATTTACGTAATGAATTTCCAAATGCCATCCGCAGTTCAGTACCAATATTAAATTTTGACACTCTACTTTCTCTAGCCAGGCGCTTACGAATATTCACCGGAATCCCACTGCCTCCGTGTAAAACAAGGGGCAATGTCGTGACCTCTTCAATTGCCTTTAAGGCATCAAAATTAATACCTGAGGTTTTTTCAGTTTTCAAATGAACATTGCCGACAGAAATTGCCATAGCGGTCGCGCCGCTCTCGTTATTAAAACGGGCGGCTTCCTCGGGTAGCGTGTTTGCTGATGGGGTCCCCTCGGCGTAGCCGACAAAGCCAACTTCTCCTTCTACAGAAACACCAGCAGCATTTGCCGTTTCGACTATTCGAGCTGTGATGTCGATATTTTCTGATATCGGCAACTTAGAGCCGTCAAACATAACGGAGGTAAATCCACTGTCGATTCCTTCTAGACATTCCTGGACAGAATACCCATGATCAATATGGCATACGATGGGCACACTGGCCTGATCTGCAAGATGGCGGAATATTTTACCCAATATTGGGACAGGTGTATGGGCACGGCAGCCTGGTCCTGCTTGAAGAATAATTGGTATGCCTGTTTCTTCAGCAGCTTCGACGTAGGCCCGCGCGTCTTCCCAGCCCAAAACCACAAGGCCTGCTACGGCACGGTGTTCTTCCATGGCGGGTTTAAGAACTTCTTTCAGAGAGACAGCAGTCATTTAAATTTAGCAATCATATCTTTGATACCAGGGATGGTTTCCACCTGATAGGCGTGCTCAGGCTGGAATGACTGAATCAGAGAACGCTGGTTTAAGCCCCCCAAAATGGTGAAATAGTACATTTCGTATCCAGGTGCTGCGACACAGGGGTGGTATCCAGCGTTAAAGGCGAATGTTGAACCATCAATAAGATGAAATGCGTCTCCGACGGCATCACCATCAGGCTGGAGAAGCTGCATTCCAAATCCGTGATCAGGGTTAAAACGAAAGTTGTAGACTTCGTTGTGGAGCGTTTCATCAGGTAATCGCTCTGTATCATGTTTGTGCGAGGGAAAACCTGACCATCCGCCTGCNCCTACNGTGAAAAGCTCTGATACGAGCAACCTGCCAACNTTATCATTATACTTNGTCCCNAGGATGTGTTTTATTTTGCGATGAGTTTTTGTATCGTCAGAGCCATATTGAACCATATCAATGTCATCGGCACGGACGGCGAAAGGTTCCATAACTTTGTCATACTTTGCACCAGCAACGAAAATCTCAGCTGCTTCAGAAGTGCAAACGAATTCAGTTTTTGCGCCGGAAGGAACGTAGACGCCCTCAGGCTCACCGTCCCAAACATTTTCTGTGCGCTTTCCTATTGCAGAATAGTTCTCTCCTTCTATACTGACATCAACAGTACCCGTAGCGGGGGCAACACATGTTTCGTATCCAGGCGTTTGATAGGAAAAAGCTTGCCCTCTTCTTAACTTAACGATGTTGAAATAGGTCAGGGGAACGATAGAATCTTCGACATCTATGAGTGGTTTGTTGTCATTTTCAAAAGGTGCAATATGCATTAAAATCTCCAGTTCAAATTTGAGAAAGAGTATTGATTTTTAGAAATTCGGATAGTTCGGTCTGAAAGGGCATCGCAGTTGAGCAGGCAACACGGGTGACCACCAAGGCCGCACAAGCAGATCCTTGAATTACCGCTTCTTCCAAGGTCATACAGTTTGCAAGCCCTGCAATGAGACCACCCATAAATGAATCACCGGCCCCTGTTGGCTTTATTGCTTGNACCGGAAATACTCCNGTATCAAACTGTTTGTTTTTGGTTAGTGTCTTTGACCCAAATTCNCCTTTTTTGTATATTACTATTTCAGGAGTTTTGGTGACGAGTNGTGTGGCATAATTTAACCCATCCAGGTGATTTCCTGCTACGACGCCAAATTCNACATCGTTCCCAATGACGATATCGCACTGAGAAATAGCCGATGAATAAACCTCTTTTGCTTCTTCAGGGNATGCCCAGGAATAGGGGCGGTAATCCATGTCAATGATGATGGGGGTATTGGCGAGACGGGCATGTTCAATAGCNGAAAAAATAGCTGAACGCGAGGGCTCTTTAGCAAGGGCTGTACCGGAAACGATCACCCCACCAGTCCCTTCGTAATCNAGCATGTTAACATCGTTTGAATTCATTTCAAAATCGGCAGCACCATTCCGATATATTACGGACTGGCAATCCGTTAANCGGGTTTCAATAACAGCAAGCGTGTTACGGGCTTCNCCGCCAACAATCCTACAGTGGGATGTGCCGACTCCAAACTCGTGTAGCTTGTTTGCAGTAAAGCGACCGACGGCATCGTCAGANAAACAAGTGACGAGTTCTAACTCGCAGTCCAATTTTGCTAAGGCGACAGCAATGTTGCCCGCNGATCCGCCAATATGAGCCGAGAAATTGTTGGCTTGTTCAAATTCAGTTCCCGGTGGNTCTGCATAGAAATCCATTCCGGCACGACCAATTGAGAAGAACCGTTTGCGCTTCAGCCGTTCGATAATTTTGCTATTACTCATTACAAGCCTTTTTGNTATTTTTCTCTGCCTGCTTCACTGNTAAAGTGGTTAGTACGAACATCTTTGTTTTTATAAATCTTAGCTATGCCGCATTCCCCGTCAGGCGTAGCCCGGCTGAGTCCAGACCTCAAAAGAGTCAACCTGCATACAGATCAAAAGTCATTTTACATAAAAATCGATTTGAAANAATCGTTTCAGCATATTTCCTTCATTTCTACTTTACGCCCTTCTTGTGAACTGAGGAAAGCCGCGTCCAGAATCTTTTGAATTTCAGCTCCATCCTCAAAAGTTGGCCTGCAGGTTTTACCGGATGCCACTGCCTCGATAAATTCACCCGTCATTTGGCCTCGCTTGCGAAAGGTTTCCTTGTACATTTTCTGAATATCTCCCTGTTNCTGTCCATCCTGCATTAANTCAGGAATCTCAATTTCCTGGAATTGTTGTTCTTCTGCTTTGGCTCCAATTAGTTTGTAGGTATTTTCCCAATCGGTCCAGCCACGCAATGTCCCTTTGGAGCCATGTAGGTCGAAGTAGTGTGTTTGTCCCCAAGGAGTTGGTTCATGGGCGACAGTGGTGGCTTGCACTACCCCCTTTNCGCCATTTGAGAATGTTAGCACTATTATACTATAATCGTCTGCCCGTAAATAAGGCTGACCTGAAGGGTCTATGTCTGGACGTTCTATAAAAGTACACAACTCGGCTGAAACATGTGTTACCGCTCCAAAAAACCAAACTGCTAAATAAATAAAATGGGAACCTATATCGCCCAATGAACCTGAACCAGCACGTTCTTGATCGAACCTCCAACTGTATTCTGGAGATCGACCATAATTAGCGTTATAACGGAAATTTAGATGATAGGGTTTCCCCAAATATCCTTCGTTCAGCAAGCCTTTGATCGTCTGGGTCATGGGTAGAAAAGAGTACGTGAACGGAACCATTGTTATAGCCTTGTGCTCCTTTGCAGCTTCCACCATGCAACGTGCCTCGGTATAATCCAGAGCGAGTGGTTTTTCACAGAGAACATGCAGTCCTTTTTCCAGTGCAGCCAATGTAATGGGNCAGTGAGTGTCATTAGGAGTGGTAATAATAAGAGCATCCAGAGGTTCTTCGTTCAGCATGGTCTTCCAATCGGTATACACTTTCGGAATATTCCAGAGCTTTGCCAACTTCTGGGCATGTTCCTCGTTACGCCCGCAACAGGATGTTATAATTGCTTTTTTTGTGCCGACCAAAGAAGGTAAATACATTGTATCNGCCCACCAACTTGTGCCAACTATTCCAACACGAACTTTTTCCATCATANTCNATTAAAAAATTTCAGNCTCCGNTATCTCAAATGGNGTACCATGTAAAAAATCAAAATCACAGCTTTCGTGTCTGTATGNCATGNGTTNTCTAAAGAGCTTCGCAAAANCCNNACTGNCTTTTACCTCTGTAGGTTTTCCATCAGTTAATTAGATCAATATGTTTATGTCGTTGAATCATCTAATTTTGAGTTAACCCAACAGCCATTGTTGTCAGCAGATTCTACACAAGCTTCAATAAACTTTACTCCGTGAGCGCCATCTTCTAAAGTGGGGAAATCCAAACTTAGCTGATCCGGTGTTTCTCCTGAAAGCTTGGCTAGGAGTACTTCCGCAAAATCTGAATATATATTACTGAACGCTTCAAAATAGCCTTCCGGATGTCCGGCCCCGACACGCAACAAAC
>NYXK01000183.1 GCA_002685535.1 Deltaproteobacteria bacterium | reverse complement strand
GAGCTGTTGTAAGACCAACTGCTTATGTTCTTGTATATCAAAGACGTTAGTAATCAGAAATATTATAATTAGCAAACAAAATTTTTAAATAAAATATATTCAAATAATATATGAATAGTGTACCTAATAATAGTATGAATAAAACTTTAACAGGTGGTATTAGTCTTGTTATTACAATCTTAATAATACATCAATAGCCCTCATGACTATAGATTCTGTAACAGAATATATTAAAATCAAAAAGGGTCAAGAGAAAATTCAGGAATTCAGCGGTGCATTTAAATCCGGTCACAGGATAAAAAATCAGGAGGTGGAGATTTAGAGACGATTATAAAGCCAAATCCCATTATTAGCCTATTCCTTTTTAGTCCCATACAGCTGAGACAAAATCAAAAGTCCAGAGGAAATAACTATTAGAATGGTGGAAATAGCCGCAATTGTGGGATCAATTTGATCACGTAAAGCAAGAAACATTGCACGCGTAATAGTTGAATTATCTCCACCAGCAACAAATAACGAAATAATCACTTCGTCAAAAGACGTTAAAAATGCAATTAAGGATGAGGAAATTATCGAAAACTTTATTTGTGGCAAAGTGATTTCAAAAAAAGCTCTCAATCTTGTCGCACCTAAAGACCGTGCAACCTTCTCCTGATTCATATCGTAATTCTTCAGCGCAGATAGAACTATAATCAGAACAAGTGGCATGGAAACAAGAGAGTGTCCCAGCACCAGACCAAGCACACTATTGACCATTTGAAATTTCACATAGAAATAAAAAAGTCCAATTGCCACTAAAATGACTGGAACCATAATTGGAGAAATCATAATAGGGAATAAAATTTTCCTTATCTTAGAATCACTATTTATTATCCCGTAGGCTGCCATTGTTCCGACAGGAGTGGCAACAAATATAGTTAAGACAGCAACCTTTAAAGAAGTCCACGTAGCCCCCATCCAGTCATTAAAACCGCTGCCGACCTTACCCCCAAGAAAATAATTCTCATACCAACGAAATGACCAATTTTTGGGTGGAAATTCTAAATATTGGCTAGCAGAAAACGACATCGGTATTACAACAAGTGATGGAACAATTAGTAAAAATAGAACAACAATTCCAAATGCATATAACCATAATCTATTTCTGAAACTGATATGGGTCTCGGACACATGTCTATCAAGAAATTTCATATTTTAACTCTGCGCACTTATCTTGTCTAACGGCACTAACTTTGAGGCTATAAATAAAATCCCAAGTGTGACCACTAAAAGCACAACACCCAATGCACTTGCCGCACCCCAGCTAAAGTATAATTCTATATTGCTTGAAATCTTCATTGCCGCCATTATCACTCTCCCCCCACCCAATACCGCCGGAGTAACATAGAAACCAAGACACAGAACAAACACGATGAGTGATCCTGCAAATAATCCGGGTAGGCATAGCGGGAAAAAAACTGTCCAAAAAGCCTTTGTCGGCTTTGCACCAAGGCTAGCAGCGGCTCGTACGCAATATTTGTCAATAGCGACCATATTAGCATAAAGGGGCAATATCATGTATGGCAGCATTATGTGAACCATTCCAATTAGAGTCCCCGAAGTATTATGAACAAACTTTATAGGTTCGGAAATAAGTTCTAAGTCCACTAAAAAACTATTAACAAGACCTTTTTTTTGAAGCAACACCAACCACGCATATGTTCGAACAAGTAAACTTGTCCAAAACGGTATTAGCACACCAATCATACAAATAGCCGCCCACTTTTTCGGTAATTGTGACATAAAGTAAGTCAGTGGATACCCAATTAAACCACATATTAAAGTGGTTAAGAGACTAATCTTAAATGTTGTAATAAATATCCTTATATAAGCTTTACTATCTAGCATTCGTGTATAGTTCTCGAGAGATAATGTTTCATCTCGACCTATAAAAGACATATAGAATAACCATCCTATGGGAATGATTGTTAAAGCCAATACCATTAACAAATAGGGCAAGGTCAAACCAAATAATTTGTACCTCTCATTGCGGTCCAACTTTCTTAAAGAATGTTCATTCAAATGGCGATCAAACGTAGACATTTTATTTCTCCACAAGAAAGGTATCCGCCATCCGTAGGCCGACAGAAATCTTTTCACCAACAGCCGGTAATTTTTCTTTTAAGTCAGTGCCATTTGCAATACGCATCTGAAGCGTTTGCTCACCAAACAATTTTGAATCTAGCTTAATAACCAGTAGTTGGCTTTCTCCCTGAAAAATTGATTCTAAAACTGAAACCACAAAAAAGTTTGTATTTATTTCGTTTCCTGTTGAAAGGAATAACTTCTCGGGCCGAATAACAAGTAGATAATCTCCATCAAAATCAACCTTATGATTAACCAATAATTTGAGCGCGCCTAATTGAGCGCACTTATCTTTAACTTTTATGGGAATTAAACTGGACTCTCCTATAAAATCTGCAATAAAGGAGTTATTAGGATAGTTATATATTTCTGTGGGAGTACCCAACTGCATTAAAGAGCCTTCATTGATCACGGCAATTCTATCTGACATTGTAAGGGCTTCTTTTTGATCATGGGTTACATATACAGTTGTAATATTTAAGCTATCGTGAAGGTGCCTCAACTCGATCTGCATTTCTTCTCTAAGTTTTTTATCAAGTGCGGACAAAGGCTCATCCATTAAAAGTATTTTAGGTTTGAAAACGATGGCTCGGGCCAACGCTACACGTTGTTTCTGTCCACCTGAAAGCTCACTGACCCCGCGGTGCCCCAGGCCGTCAAGTTTCACTGTACTCAGAGCTTCATCAACTGTTTCTTTTATTGAGCTTTTACTTACTCCTCTAAGTTTTTGAGGGTAACCAACATTTTGTTCAACATTCATATGAGGGAAAAGCGCATAATTTTGAAAAACCATTCCAATACCTCTTAGATGCGGAGGTTTTAGTACAACCTCTTCATTCCCAAATTTGATACTTCCATAATCTGGGCTCGTAAATCCTGCCAGAGCCATCAGCAACGTTGTTTTTCCTGACCCTGACGGGCCCAATAGCGTTAAGAATTCACCTGACATTACTTCAAGGTTTATCTCTTTTAAAGCATAAAAATCTCCATACTTCTTCGTTATATCTTTTATAGATATATTTAACGGGTTCGATTTCATAAATTTTCTTTCAAAAAGCGAAAAGTAATGGCAAAAATTTTGGTAAAAACAACAATCTCATACGTGTTTATTATAGCCTACGAATAAAAAACACGAGTTGTCACGCTTAATTTGCCAACGTAGGCCACAATACTACCAAGCGTGAGAGTATACTCATCAACAAATGTATATGCAAGATCTAACAATGTATTTTCTAAATCATGGGTTACACCAGAAAAGGAGAGACACGTGGAATTTGAGGATAAACCCGGGGGTACAGTTCCCAAATTTTGGTATTACTGGGATTGCGTGTCTGGATCGTCCGGACTTGAAACCGCGTACCAGGGGTGACAGGCCGACGTTGTCTCACTGAGCTACACACCCTTAATTTGTCAGCTCTGTCTGAAGATGTTATTTAGGGGAATACAAAGGTTTTCAGTAGAAAACCTTTATTAAAAGTGCTAGGAAAGATGGCGGGGTCGACCGGACTTGAACCGGCGGCCTCCTGCGTGACAGGCAGGCGTTCTAACCAACTGAACTACGACCCCGGTACCTGGGGAATTGGTGGGCGATACAAGGTTCGAACTTGTGACCTACGGCTTGTAAGGCCGTTGCTCTCCCAGCTGAGCTAATCGCCCAACTAAACCTTCAATACTATAGAATGGTGGTAAGGAGTGCAAGTTGTTTTTTAATTCAGCAGTAATTTTTTCAATTCTCCCAGACTTGATTACCCCTTAAAAGATCTGCCAGATCTCCCACACCTTTCTTCTCAATTTGCCTTTTTATTTGCTGCTCTATTTTTTCTTCATAAGGAGTATTCTCAACTTGACGCAAAACCCCCATTGGCACAGGAAATTCAGGGTAATCAAAACCGCTCAACAAATTAGCCAGGGTACTGTCTTCACAGTATTGGTCATGAACCAGTAATTCTTTTTCATTAACGCCTTCATCCAAATTGACGATCACAGGTTTCAAGCCTCTTAAACGAATCCCCTTCTTCTGCTCTTTTCCGAAGGTTAAAATTTCCCCATGTTTCAGTCGCAGAATACGATCATCCCTCACTGATCGGTCATTAACTGCTGAAAAAGTACCATCATTAAAAATATTACAATTCTGATAAATTTCCACAAACGAAGTCCCCTTGTGTTTTGCGGCAGCTTTAATGGTTTCCTGCATGCCTTTTGCGTCCACGTCAAAGGTTCGTGCAATGAAAGTCGCTCCTGCTGAGAGTGCAAAGAGCATCGGATTGAGCGGCATGTCCGGTGATCCAAAGGGCGTGCTTTTAGTCACCTTTCCCTGTTCTGAAGTCGGAGAGTATTGACCTTTAGTCAGTCCGTAAATTCGATTATTAAATAACAAGACATTTACGTCAAGGTTACGACGCAGCATATGCAGCAGCTGATTCCCGCCGATACTCAGTCCGTCTCCGTCACCGGTGACAATCCAGACAGAAAGTTCCGGACGCGCCACCTTAAGTCCGGTAGCAAATGCCGGAGCACGACCATGAATGGTATGCATTCCGTAGGTGTCCATATAATATGGGAAACGGCTGGAACAGCCAATACCTGAAACAATAACAATGTTCTCTTTTGGAATATCCAGTTCCGGCATTACTTTTTGAATATTGGCCAAAATAGAATAATCACCACAACCCGGACACCAGCGTACAGTTTGCTTGGAAACAAAATCTGCTTTAGTGAGCGGAACGGAACTGATTGGCTTGACAGGAATATTCATAGAAATTTCTACTCAAAATTAGCATTAATAATAATTTACAATTCTCAGCAAGGAATTGTTTTTCAGATTTCTCCCAGTATTTCGAGAACTCGATTCCGGATTTCCGAAATTAAAAAAGGGCGACCTTGAAGTTTCGAAAAAGAAATTGTATCCACCAGATATTCCGCACGCAGTAAACGTGACAATTGACCTAAATTCATTTCAGGTACAAGGACCTGTTCAAAGTTGCGGAGAATCTGACCTAATTCTTTCTGAAACGGAAACAGATGTCGTAAATGCAGCATTGAAACCGCATGCCCCTCCGCCTGAAGTTCTTCGATTGCCGAGAATGCTGGTCCAAAGACACTGCCCCATGTGAGCAATAATAATTCATTTTTTTCTGCCCCGATTATTTCCAGAGGCGGTAAATCCTGAATGATACGCTTGATTTTTTGATCACGCAGCAAAACCATTTTTTCATGATTTTCTGGTTCATGATTAATTTCCCCACTTTCACTATCTTTTTCCAAACCTCCGATACGGTGTTCCAGCCCAGGCGTTCCCGGAACAGCCCAGTTACGCGCAAGTGTTTGCTGATTTCGATGATAGGGTGAGAAATTTTCCGGATCATTATGAAAATCTGGGGTAAGGTCCGGTAGTTTATCTACTTCAGGAATCTTCCATGGTTCAGATGCATTTGCCAAACCTCCATCACTGAGCACAATCACCGGAGTCATATATTTCAAGGCAATGCGGAAGGCTTCCAGCACCATGAAAAAGCAATCTCCCGGAGTAGCCGGTGCGAGTATCGGAACCGGTGCTTCTCCGTGACGACCGTACATTGCAGCAAGTAAATCAGTTTGTTCCGCTTTGGTCGGCAAACCGGTCGATGGGCCACCGCGTTGTACATTTAATAAAACCACGGGCAGTTCGGTCATTACCGCGTAACCCAGCGCTTCACTTTTTAAATCCAATCCAGGACCGCTCGTTCCTGTTACTGCTAAAACACCCCCAAAAGCAGAACCGATACTGGAAGACATGGCCGCGATTTCATCTTCAGCCTGTATAGTTTTGATGTTAAAATTTTTGTACTGTGCTAACTCGTGAAGAATGTCGGATGCAGGCGTAATCGGATAACTCGAATAAAGCAAAGAAAGTCCGGAACGGTTGGAAGCAGCTACGCAGCCAAGTGCAAGTGCCTGATTTCCGGTAATTTGCCGGTACTCACCGGATGGTAAAACCGCAGAAGAAACATGATAACGCTCCTGAAATAACTCAATAGTAATCGCGTAGTTGTATCCCGCCTGCAGTGCAAGTGTGTTGGCTTTTGCAACATCAGGTTTGTTTTTGAACTTTGCAGAAATCCAATCCTGAGTCTGCTGCAATGAACGCACAAACAGCCAGTCAACTACTCCAAGCGCAAAAAAGTTTTTGCTGCGTGAACCGTCTCGATGGGAAAGACCAGTTTCTTCAACAGCTTTTAAGGTGAGTTTTGTGATCGGAATTTGCACAACACGAAAATCATTCAGCTCACCTGACTCCAGAGGATTCTCTGAATACTCCGCTTTTCGCAAATCATTTTCCGCAAAACTGTCTGAGTTAATAATCAGGATTCCCCCTTTTTCCAAATCACTCAGATTTGCTTTGAGGGCCGCGGGGTTCATGGCCACCAAAACTCCCAGGCTGTCCGCAGTGGTATAAATTTCATTGCTGGAAAAACTCAGATCAAAACTTGAGACCCCCGCCAAAGTTCCCGCTGGTGCTCTAATTTCCGCTGGATAATCAGGAAAGGTAATAACATCATTTCCCGCAATAACTGAGGTTGTAGAAAACCGGGTTCCAGTCAACTGCATGCCGTCCCCGGAATCTCCTGCAAAACGGATAGTCGCTTTATCTAATTCTGTTTCGGGGAAGTTTTCTTGAAAAGTTGGTGCTTTTAAAGGGGTATTTGCCTTCACTGAAGACATTTGCTGTCCTGAAAATTAAGGTGATTGAAGTGCTGAAAATAGTTAGCAGGTACTCATAAATTGTAGCAGTAATAATTATCAACTGCAAACGGGAAGCTGGATGGTTTTAAAAATATTGATGCATTAGAAAATATTTGTCATTCCAGCAAAAGCGTGAATGGCAAACAAATGCACCATTTATGCTTCTTACAGGCGCATAAATATTAATTTCTATGTATAGAGGTAATTAGAAAACACCTGAACTTGATGTTGATGAACTCATATTATCACTTGCTGTAAAACTTCCGAATGCATAGTCGAAGCTAAAGACGTTCCAGGCATCTTCTGCGAGGTTAGGCACNCTNTNGGTAGTCGTGGTATCATTATAATAGACTTTTTTANGGTGGGGCCAGAAGTANTTAAAAAGGACTGTATAGCAAAGCGAATTTAATCAAACTGAACCAGTTTGTGGGTGACAGCGAGACGCACGAGCATGGTCATGTCTCCTGCATCAAGTTTGACCATCATGTTCTGGCGGTGAGCTTCTACTGTTCTGTTGCTGATTTTCAAATCATATGCGATTTCCTTAGTACTTAAACCATCAACCATCAACTGCAGAATTTCTTTTTCTCGTGGAGTCAATGTATTGTTGATTATTTGTCTGGCTTCTGACAATTCAATTTCAGCCTGTTTACGTGCAGAAATATCACGCATTGTTAAAACAGCTCCAATTATTTCATTTTGCTCGTTTAGGATCGGAGCAGCACTAAAATCAATCACAATTCTCTTGCCGTCAGCATTAACCAAAATCGGCTCATTATCGACAAGGCACGAAACTGTTTCCCCACCCAGTGCCTGATCTATAAGATCTGGAATAATGTGATAGTCACCGGATTCCTCGATCTGCAGGATTCCTAGTAAATCTTCCTTTATTTGCTCTGACTCGATTAATCCTGTCAGCATTTCCGCAACAGGACTCATTGAAGTTATAAGCCCGTCAATTCCAACAGTAATCACTCCATCACTGATGCTGCGCAGTAGAGTATTCAGCCATCTTTCATGCTCACGAATGCGTTTTTCCATTCGGTGTTTGTAGAGCGTGATTTCAAGTGTAGTGAGTAATTCTCGTTCTTTGTACGGCTTAATCAAATAACCGAATGGCTCAGTTAACTTGGCACGTCCGAGTGTTTCGGGATCTGAATAGGCTGTTAGAAAGATAATCGGAATTCCATAAAGTTCCCTGATTTGCTGAGCAACTTCCACTCCATCCATTTCACCTTCCAACATGATATCCATCAGTACCAGATCCGGTAACTCTTTTTTAATATTTCGTAAAGCTTCTTCGCCTGAGGGTGCATTCCCGGTGACTATGTATCCTAACTTTTCCAGTTGATCACTCAGGCTTTCTGCTACAATAGCTTCGTCTTCTACAATAAAAATCTTTGCGTTACTCATATTTTACTTTCAAATTAATTGAATGTAATCGACGATATTATTTTAGAGGAATTTGAAAAACAAACATCGTGCCTCTCGAATTAAGACAATCCGGATTTCGTTTTAATTCCACCTTTCCGTTCAATTGGCGTGTCAGCACACGCACAAGTCTCAGACCCAGGGTTTTAGCGCTGCTGAATTTTACCTTACCTGGAATTCCCTTACCATCGTCACTGACCGTCAATAGTAGTTGCTGCTCATTTTCCACTTTTAAGACAAAGTTTAAATTGCCACTATTTTGATCCGTGAAAGCATACTTTAAGGCATTTGAGGTCAATTCATTGAGAATCAGCGCACACGGAATAGCCCTGTTGATTTCCAGTAAAACGGGTTCCAGTTCAAAAGAAAGCCGCACATCCAGGTCACCTATCTGGTAGGATTGAAAAATTTCTGTTACCAAGTCTCTAACATAATGTTCAAAATTTATTTGTGCAAGATTTTCCGACTGGTAAATTTTTTCATGAATCAAGGCCATAGACTGTATCCGGTGCTGGCTTTCACGTAATAGGGCCANGCGGTCAGGATCATCGGTACTATTACCCTGTAAAGTAAAAAGGCTAGAAATAACCTGTAAATTGTTTTTGACTCGATGGTGGACCTCCTGCAGCAGAATCTCTTTTTCCGCAAGAGATTCACGGAGATCCTGTTCAATGATTTTACGATCAGAGACATCACGTAGAATTGCTGTGTAAATTTTTTCACCTTCAATTTCATATTGAGAAATATTTGCTTCAGCAGTGAATATGGAACCGTCTTTACGTTGTCCCANTATTTCTGAACGTTCAAGCATACGGCGTGAAGTTTGTTCTGAATCACCAAAATCCTGAATGTGTTTGTTATGAGGAGCACGAAATTCTTCAGGCATCAACAGCCCCAACTGTTTACCTAATACTTCGTCTGTGCTATAAGAAAATATTTTTTCCGCACCTTGATTGAAAATTAAGATCTGCTGAGCTGAATTAACCGAAATAATTGCATCCTCCGCTGTTTCCATAATTCCTGACAGCCTGGATTGGGACATGACGAGCTCCTTGGTGCGCTGCTTGATTTGCTCTTCAAGGCTGGTTCTGTAGTCCCAAAGTTCTTCCTCCATCTTGCGGAATCTGGTGATATCTAGACCGGTAACAGTATAATTAGTCGTACTGCCATTATTGTCTCGTAAAGATGCAACCGTAAAAGAAATCATACGTTCACCTCCATTTTGCGTCAGCCAGTTATCCTCATAAGTTGTCCTGAAAGGAGGCTCTTTCACTTCTTCAAGCAGGCTTCTGATAAGATTGTGAACTTTTGGTTTGAAGAATAATTTGAGGAAATATTTACCTTCGGCTTCTTTTCGGGAAAAACCTGTCGTTTCCCTGCAAACCCGATTAATCAGTATGATTTTTCCTGTTGTGGAAAGGATGAGAAAAAGCGTGTCAATCGTATCAAAAAACTCCGGAGCGTCTACAGGCGACAATCCCTTTAACAAGCTNGGTGATTTCATGACTTTATTTTGCTTGAAGTCCTCTGGGATTAACACGGTTCAAATTACAGCATCTGCATTATAAAACACAAATAGCTTATTATAAAAGGAAAATTTGATGGGAAAGAAAAGCTGGTTCAAGTTCAGCAAACATTGGGGATTATTAAAGCCTCAAATGTTACTATATAAAATGCTGACCATTGTTTTTTAAACACAAGACAGGGCAGTTTGCATAACGGGTTACCTTTTCGGTAATACTGCCTTTCATACTGTATGCAAGTCCCTTGTATCCGTGACTGCTCATCACAATCAAATCGACTTCTTTATTTTTGGTGTAGTTGATAATCTCGGCTACTACTTCACCTTCCAGGACCACTAAATTGATATCGTTTTCTGCTGAGTTTCCACTCTTTAGAAATTTTTTTAAATTTTCCTGCCCCTCACAATTCCTGACAGACTTAACCGCAGTGGTTTTTGCTTTTTTTCTCTCTACCTGCTTATCCACATACAGCAAAGTAACGCTGGCACCAAATTCTTTTGCCAGACGGGAAGCATATCTCAAAGAGATCTTAGAATGGATGGAGCAGTCTGTTGGAACCAGAATCGTATTCAACTGCAACATTAATAATTCTCTTAAATAGGTTATTTTAAGTTCCAGAAGNAANTAACAACTGGAAAACATTACAAACGTTCGATAATCATAATATTCATTGCAGGTTAAAAACATCCGTAAATTTACTAAGTTAGNAAATTAAGACTTTATAACAATAGTTTATATCAGTCTTTAACTGTTATAAAGACAACTAATAGTGAGATAATCTATCTTGACTAAACACTAAATTCTATAGATAATAATTANCTTCAGATTGCAAAGACTCTTTCACGATTCCGTGAGATCTAATCAATTACAATCTTAACTTTTATTTACACGGAACCAGCTGTTTATTGTGTTTTAACAAAACGCAGATCACAGAGGTTCGATTTTTTGGGATTATTTATATATGCCTCGACAAGCAACCAGGACAGATTACATTGTGCTGTTTGCCCTTGGAGCCTTGTGGGGATCTTCCTTTGGAGCAATCAAAATAGCTTTACATGGAGTNACACCGCTGACGGTAATGAGTGTGAGAATTTTACTGGCCGCTGCAGCCTTGTTATTGCTTTCTTTTATACGAAAAACGCAATTGCCGCGCGGAGCNNAGAATTGGATTAAAATTATCTGGATGGCAATTTTAGGGACACTGATGCCTTTCTATCTAGTGCCGTGGGGACAATTACAAATCGACAGCAGTGTCGCTGCGATTCTGATGGCAGGCAACCCAATTTTCGCCCTTATTTTCGGACATTTTTTTAGTGAAAATGAAAACTTCAGTATACGTCAACTAGTAGCAATGGCAATTAGTTTTGCCGGTATTTTGCTGGTGTTNGGCGAAAATGCATTATCTGGATCAAATGGAAATATCCTCGCACAATCAGCGATAATACTTGCCGGAATTGGATATGTAATTTCCGGAGTTATAGTCGCACGAATTAAGGGTGTTACAGCCGACTCAATCAGCGCCTCAATTTTTGTCTGCGCATCAGTAATCGTGCTGCCGTTTTGGCTGATAATGGAACAGCCCTGGAANATGCATTTAGANACNGAAAGTCTTTTGGCTTTGACTCACCTCGGNCTAGTTTCAACCGGCATGGCCTTTTTGATGCGCTATTACATTATACTCAGAGCCGGTGCGGTTTTTCTGTCTTATGTAGCATTTATTATTCCCATGTTTGGAATTTTGTTCGGCGTCATGTTTTTAGGCGAAACACTCTCAACAAACACCCTTGGCGCAGTGATATTGATTCTTTCCGGTGTCTATTTGGGTCGTAAATAAAAAGCTGTATTTTTTTAGTTTAACAGAAGAAAATATTTCCAACCAACATTCAGCAGAAAAAAANATGTACAGTTCACTNATTACTCCCCAAACGGTTAACGAACACCTTGAAGACCCCAACTGGCGTTTTTTCGATTGCCGTTATGTATTGACTGAACCGGAGAAAAAACAAGCCGAATTCGCGGAATCTCATCTTCCAGGAGCAACGTATGTACATGTTAATCATAACCTCGCAGGCCCACGGATTCCGGGAAAAACAGGAAGGCACCCCTTACCGAAAATTACGGAGCTGAGTAAAACTTTTGCAGCATGGGGGATAAGTTCCTCGACTCAAGTTGTGGTTTATGATGACACCGGAGGAGCTTACGCGGTTCGNCTCTGGTGGATGTTACGCTGGCTCGGACATGATGCGGTTGCAGTGATGGACGGAGGTTGGCCGCGTTGGCTTAAGGAAGAGAGACCGGTCAGTNCAGACATATTTANTCCGGAAAGCGTTAATTTCAAAGCTAAACCGCGTGAACACTGGTCAGTTTCGGCTGAAGAAATCTGTAATTATTTTGACAATCCGGAAGTACGTGTCTTCGACGCACGCAACAGAGACAGATTTCGCGGAGAAAACGAAACCCTTGATCCTGTCGCCGGTCATATTCCAGGTGCAGTCTCAGCTCCGTTTGCTGAAAATCTGGATGCAGACGGCAACTGGAAATCAAAATCTGAACTGNGGAAAATGTATCTGGAATTACTTGACGGTTCGCCTGCGGAACAAGCTGTTACATATTGCGGTTCTGGAATTACCGCCTGTCATAACATCCTCGCAATGTGCTATGCCGAACTCGGAGATTCGCGTCTTTATTCCGGTTCATGGAGTGATTGGATCACCAATCCTGAAAGACCTGTAGTCTGAGCAACAGTAGAGCGATTTAGCTGAGTTTTNTGCACAGTAAGACTCAAGCATCCACAGAGCGCTTCCTGTCGAATGTAGAATTACAACTCAGTTAATGGATCATGACGAGAGGCTCCGTCAGCGGGTGTGCAGGAAATTATTTGAGGCTGCAGACTCGTTTTCTTTAAGTAGCATTTACGAATACTGTTAACAAATTCACCTTCTTTTTCTGCTNTTACCAGAGCAACAGCACAACCACCGAATCCTGCACCTGTCATCCTTGCACCCAAGCATCCGGGAGCAGTGAGTGCACATTCCACCATCTCATCCAGAGCTGAGNTGGAAACCTCAAAGTCGTCACGCAAACTTATGTGAGAATCCTGCATGAGCTGCCCNAGAAGCTGGTGATCATCGGAGCGCATCGCATTTACTGCCTGCAGTACACGCTCATTTTCGGTGACAACATGTGTCGCCCGACGATAGAGTAAAGGTTTCATTTTGGCTGCCTGAGCCTCTAGGCCGGACAGTGTTACATCACGCAACAAAGATTTTCCCAAAATCGCAGAGGCTTCTTTACACTGGCTGTGACGATCATTATAATGGGAATCAACCAGCCCGCGCCTTGTTTTTGTATCAAGGATAATTATCCGGAGTCCTTCCGGAAGCGGAACCTGCTGAATATCAAGCTTACGGCAGTCAATAAAAAGTGCATGTCCGGAAACACCGCACGCGGAAATAAGCTGATCCATAATTCCGCAACTTACTCCAACCCACTCACTTTCAGCACGCTGAGCCAGCTTTGCGGCAATTTTCGGCCTCCAGGAAATTTCAGAAATTTCAGCAAAAGCGCGGATGAGAGCNNTCTCAAGTGCAGCCGAAGATGAGAGACCTGCTCCCTGCGGTACGTCTCCGGACATCACACCTTCCCAGCCGGAAAGAGGCCACCTTTCCTCCTGCAAAACCCAAACAACTCCGCTCAGATAATTCTGCCAGTCTTTCAGTTGTAATTGCGGTTCAGCAAGATTTACTTTTGTTGAATCATGATAATCCAAAGAATGAAGTATAACAGTTTGATCTTCACGTGGACGAACGGCTATCCAATGAGCCTNCTCAAGCGCGAGNGGCATCACAAAACCTCCGCTGTAATCAGTGTGTTCGCCTATCAAGTTGACTCTGCCCGGCGCGCGTATCAAGTGGGTTGGACTGCTTCCAAAGCGTGTTTCAAAAGCTCGCTGGACTTTTTTGGCGATTTTGTTCATTCCGCCTTCTTGCNGTAATGCAGAGTGGAGCACGCCCTGAGTCTACCTGCAGCCTGTTCCGGAGTGAGGTCACGTTGAGCTTCAGCAAGCATTTCGTAACCAACCATGAATTTACGGATACTCTTAGAACGCAGCAACGGTGGATAGATGTGTGCGTGAAGTCTCCATGCATCTGTTGAATTTGGTGAAAACGGCGCTCCGTGCCAACCCATCGAATAAGGAAAGCTGGTTTGAAAAAGATTGTCATAGCGTGAAAGAAGATTCTTTAGTAGTTCCGCCAGCGCTGACTGTTCAGCTCCGGAAAGTTCCTGAAGTCCGGAAACATGCCGTTTCGGAAGAATCAATGTTTCAAAAGGCCAGACAGCCCACCATGGTACTAGTGACAACCAGTGTTCGTTCAGCTCAACCAGCCGTTCCTTTTTGCTTAATTCTTGAGCAACATAGTCACTTAAAAGCGGAGAACCGTGACTTTGGTAATATTCACTCTGCCGTTGATCTTCCCTGCTGAGCTCATTTGGCAGAAAATCTCCCGCCCAAATTTGTCCATGAGGATGTGGATTGGAGCAGCCCATCTGCTCACCTTTGTTCTCAAAAATCTGCACCCAGNGATACTTTTCCCCAAGCTCTTTGACTTGTTCCACCCAGAGCTGCACCACCTTTTCGACCGCACTCAATTCCAGTTCCGGAAGTGTCAGATCGTGACGTTCCGAAAAACAAAACACACTGCAGTTTCCGGAAACAGATTGAGCCTGAAAAAGCGGTGGTTCACTTTCAAGAAATTCTGTTTCAGGAAGCAGAGCTGGAAAATCATTTTGAAAAATATACGGCCCTCTGTAATCCGGATTCTGTTTTCCTGCGGCACGTTTATTTCCCGGACAAAGATAACACTCCGGATCATGGCTNGGGAGTTTTCCATTTTGCGGTGAATGCCGNTTACCCNGCCAGGGTCGTTTGGTACGCTGCGGTGAAACCAGTACCCAATCGCCCGTAAGAGCATTTTGNCGTCGATGTGGTTGATCAAAAAAAGNCATGCTGAAATNTACAAAAAATTTAGGAGGANATNCACCNNCACATTACAAGCTCTCACNCANCATACGCANAAGCNGATAATNCACAAAAAANAGNGGAATAAAAAGACTCACCAGAGAATGAATTTAGAGNCAAAGGATTTGCTTGTCAACACCAAACTAACACACCGAAAATGTTTCAGGCAGAGCTTTCTTCATTCCATCTGCACAAATTTGCGTAAGTAAGATTACGAGTCGGCAGAAATTTTCAACAATACTAT
>NYXK01000182.1 GCA_002685535.1 Deltaproteobacteria bacterium | reverse complement strand
TCAAAAATAAGGGGGAGACGCGATTTAGTCTTTTGGTGGGGCTGACTAATCCGCACAGAATTCGTGCACCCACTGTTGCACCTCACCTCACCTCACCTCGCCTCTCACACCCTCGCCTCGTGTCCCTTACCACACAATATCACCGTCGGCTACCGCAAAGTAGCAACTCGACGAGAACACTACGAAACTCTATTTCCATCCACCCCACCTAAGATCTCACAGAAAAGTAAAAGCAAGGCAGGAAGATCAACGTCTTTACGGGGGGTATACGGAGATATAAGACCGATACAGATACCGATCCAACCTGCTGGATTCCGATGTTGATTTCGGGCTAGGAGGCCGTGTCCGCCACCCTGATTTTTTTTTTGGATGGTTTTCATGATCTTTGATGCTGGGGTCGAGTCATGGGCGTGGGTGAAGGGGGATAAGGAGGAGTCGAGAAGGTTTGAAGTGAACGGGGGAGCGGCCTTGGAGCGGCTTTGGAGCGGCGCACGTCGATGTGATGCTTGGGGGTTGAGCTTGAGCTTGGAGGGTTTTGAGTTTTGAGGTTCTGGTTGAAGATTTGAAGATCTAGGATGGGGATAGGGATGGGGGTGTGCTGGTGGACTTTGTGATATGATGTGTCTCATGAGGCGCCAGTGTTCGCCTGGTTGCAGACTTGCAGTGTGGTCTGGTGCGGTATATGGACGTTTGGAAATCTTTACTTGAACTCTTAGAGAGAGTACTAGGGGTGATAATGATTAGTTTGGGTAGAGAGAGAGGATGGGAATGTGCCATCTTATTTTGTGAGTTTCCTGACTCTGGCTTTGGATTTTAGGTAGGTGCCGCAGAGCTCGTGCGCAGGTCGAATTGAGTTGATGTCGCCACTCGCAGGTTACATCAAGTCACTCTTTGGATTTTGAATTTGGACTTTGAATACGGTACTTGATATCGAGACTCGTACCCCACGCTACCAGCGGGTGGACTGCGGCGGTTGTTGCATTTCGATGGAGATGTGATGCATTTTCGGAAAGACATGTGTGCCTGAATATGGATCAACAAGAATCTAGATGCGAGGTGAAGCAATGGTGGAGATTGGTAATGAGAAGAGAGGGCGAGGGGGGAATGGAGTGCTGCGGTGTGAAGTCGGTGGCGATGGTTCACAGAGTCATGATACTTGTTGTAAGAGGAAGACGTCGATATCTCCTGATCTGCTGAGGCTTGCGATCTAGCCATGACATGAGGAATGGGGCTGTGATGGGCATGTATCTCTTTCCCATGTCCATGTTGAGATGTGGATAACCTACTTCCTACTTTGCACACCATGGGTGAGTGAGTTGGTGTTTAGCTTTTGACTTTTCTGTCAGGGCGCTAGGAGTGATTTCATATTGGGATGGCATTTGAGATGTCCATGCTTGTCCTTGGTTGTCAGAAGGTAGGTAGGTATAGCATGATAGAGCTAGAGAGGCCGATGAGTTGATCGTCAGTTGCAACACAGGCTTGATACACAACCTTGAAGATTAGCTAAGCTGTTGGTGGCTGCCAGGTCCCTTGCACACCCACTGTTGTTCTTCTTCCTAAGCAAGCTAGAAATAGCGAGGTGAGTTTTAGTAGTGGTCAGATCAACGAACAGTCCTGGTGCTGCAACCTGCCGTTTCGAGGCTCTGGAGTTCAGACTCCGAAGGGGTTGGTCGAACTAGAGGGCCGTGAAGCGATATATCAGTTCAGTACCAGTTACACTCGTTCCATCGCCCACGATAGCCTGGACGAAGATCTGGACCCTGAGGTCGCTTGGAGATATCTTGGACCCTTGACGATGGACCCTGACAGTCACAGTAAAAGAAAGCACAATTCTCTTCACCAACAATACCAATTACCGGATAACTCGCCGCCAGTATCTCCACGCAATCGATTCGAGAACATGCCTCTTCTGCTTTAGCTCGCTTCCAATCTTGCAAATTCTTGGATTCTAACAACCAAAATGTACAAGGGTCCTTGACTCTCGATCTTCATCGACATTCTTCAGCTTTCCATTTGCACCATTCCACCTAGTTTAGCTCACGAGCCAGATACATGAAGAAGAATGGATCATGTCTCTCACCGTCTCGGGNTATATTCAATNTCCCCAGCAGTGCTCATCTGCAGCTACTGGCCACTCCACTGCTCATCATATTCGATAGTTTGATGAAGAGTTAGTGCTTCGACCTTAGACATCTGTCACAAGTGACCGATCTTGAGGCGGAAAACATGTCATCCGTGGCGCTGAAGAATGGAGAACCCCTGCAAAGCGTCTGAAGAAAGCCACCGATTATCTAAACGAAGCCAGTTCGCATGTGGTAGGTCAGTCAGATTGTGGTGTTGCGAGAGACGCAGCAGGGCGTTCAGTTGGGTACTTCTGCATGGGTACGGAGATATTTGGCCGGCTGGATCCGAACGTCACGCCAATGACAGCAGGAAATTGGCATTTTGGGGGTCGAAAAAGCAAGAATGAGGACGGCATTTGATAATTTGGGAATTTGGGCTGCAGGAGGGCTGTCTGCTGCTTGCTTTTTGTTTCACTTGGGGAACAGGTTTGTAATAGTGTATGAGGTTGGGAGGGAGGTATTGGTAGGTATTGGACATTGGTATTTCTGAATAAGGTTATGGGGGGCATGCAAGTTGCTGAGATGAGGCTATTGATTTTCGATTCTCTTACCCAAGGTGGTGGTTGGTGACGGGAAGATACGAAGCCCATGATGACGAGGAGAGCACGAGGCGGTGGTGGAGAGATACAAATGCTCTTCAGCAATATGGATGATCGTCCCGAAGATCTGAAAGAAGACTTGCTGATCTTCTGCACGCGGCATCTCCCAGCTCTCACCCCTGCATACAAAACTAAGAAAGAGAAGGGAAGAAGCTGGTAGAAGTGCAATTCAATTCGATGATCGCTTGCGAGGTGTTGGAATGGGCAAAGGTGACTTGTGTGAACTATGAGCTTTTGGGAAATAAGTGCATACAGAATGCATTAGAGTTTACGCTAGACGACTCGTGCACCATTTCTGGTTGCAGATGTCATAGGATTTGGTCGGGCTTTTTTACCGTCCAGACGGCGACATGCTGACTACAGAGGACTTGCCAAGTCTCGAAAGTGGGAATTGCGATCGAGGCGATGATTGCTTTTTTCTTGTTCTTGAAGTTTCTGGTCGATTGGGTTCTGGATGAAATCCACTTGAGTTGTGATAGCTCTCGTCGGGAAATAAATCAACGTGGTGAAAGGCGAGCTTTGACTGCGATGCAAGGCGGACGATCGATCGACGCTTTAGTCTGCGGAGAAGAGACGGCGATGAGGCTTTTTGTGCAACGATTTGTGCAAATCAACGGGGCCCCAGCTGTGCTTTGTGGCACTCGACTCACTGTGGCAGCTTGGCGAGGCTGATGGACGGGCTCGGTCCTCGTTGCCGACGGGATTCACCTTGTGGAATGCTGCTTGGTGCATTTGGTTGGCTGGTACAACGAGCACGGTGTGGTCGATTTCAGCCTGGTATGATTTGGAATGGATTAGGGTGTTGGCTGCAGACTTTCGTTGAGTCTTGGCACTGGTTCCCTTACAGTACATGTGAGCTCGAGATTGCTCGATATCAGAGAACGTCGAGGCTGCAATGTTGGTAAGACTGACGCCGTGCTGCTGTTACAAGGGTACTGGATGTTGGATTCCTCTTGTGTCTGATTCATCCGATGCAGCCTGAATGATGCCAATGCTGATATCTGGACTTCTGTGAGTGGAATACCGAGAACGGAAATATGCACCGTTCAGGCCCCCCACGATAGGAAAGCGGAGCTGCTTCGGGATACCGCTTTGAGGCCCGACTTTCTCGGCTGGAGATGTTTCTGATGATGTGTGTGGAGTGTGTCAGCCTGGACTATTGGAGGACAAATTGCTTGCATGACAGACACATATTGTGGAGGAGATTACCCCTTTGGAATTCGCTATGGCTGGCTGGCTGTCAACATCTTCAATTAGCGAGACATGTTTTCAGCTACGGATAATGCACGGATGAAGAGCCAAGGCTCTCTTAGCAAATTGTTGGTGGCAGCACCACTTGCACTTGCTTTCGGGACGGGAGGGAAGGCACGAGACGAGGAGAGGACCGATCTTCAGTAGATTTCGCACGGTCTGTGGGAAACGGGCTGGGTATGCTAGATCGTAACTCACAATGACCCGCTGACTTGCTGGGAATGGCCTTGTTCCAGGATGCCATACCTGGTCGTCGCCTAGAAATTGTGGACGGATAATCGGAAAGTTGTCGAGATCGACTTCTGCGTGCGTGCTGTAAGAAAGTCAAGAGATGAGTAAACATGTCTCGAATGTTTTTCAGTGTGCATGGTGTTGCGGCAGATGGGCCATATAAAAGTCAATTGTAAGAGAACCACATCTGCAAACCAGTCTCTCGGTGTCACACCCAGGAGAAGGTAATGATAGCTCAAGCCAAGGGGCCCAGAGGCTTCAGAGGATTTAACGTCTTCCACAGCGGGACGTTGTCCGAAACTCTATTTGACGTCCCCTGAAAGAGAGAGCTCCAGGCTGGTCTTGACAGCGGCGCAGCAACACTTCAGTAGAAGCTCACCAGCTATCCAGCGCAGCGTGGTTCACAAAAGGAGCTTCGTCCAACGGTACCGAGCTTCATGCAGGAGACGACTATTCCAACTCACGAATCAAAATCTGCCCATGTGCTTTGTGGAGAGCTGCATGGCATGGATTCACTTCAAAAACATGGCACTGGCCAATCCTAAGCCCAGACTTGTCCCAAAAGCCCGGTTCCAGCACGTTTGAATTGCGACGTTGTCATCTTGTTGCTTTGCTTTTTTGTTGGTCTTGCGTGCAGAAAGTGCTACAGGATGTATGTTTCGGGTTAGACTGTCTACGAGTCATGCAGCTCTGGTCCTCTGGCTGTCATTTCTTGGGATATTAGGAAAAATGAATTTATACTTTTGAGTCTAGAGCCGCGACATCGTGAGTCTCAACTCGTTTGCTGTGGTTGTTGAGGTTGGAGGCGGATAGGAAATTTTTCTCCACGACCGGTTTGTTATCAGTTGCCCCTCCTGAGGAAGCTTCTGTGGAGACGATTGAAGCTCTCCCTTTTTAGGAAAGCTTGCGAAAAAGGATACCACCGGTATGGCGAGCAGATCGGATCCTCTTCATGACTCGACTCGACTCCTCTTGACCCGCTTGAACGTGATCAATGATTCAGATGGGAGCTTTGATTCCACGGGGAATTTGATTCAAGGGTTCGAGATGAGGGTTTGAGGACCTTGAACGGAAGGGATGAAGGATTGACCAGGACGGGAGCCAGGCGCTGTGGATGCTGATCGGGGCGTGATGGTTTTCACTAAATTTCGGTGTGCGGCCCAGCCCTGAACCCAGCGTTTCTTCGCTACCGTGGACCGCTGGGCGGAACATTGTCGGGCTACCAGCAATAAGAAGCAGGCACGGCAGTCTTGTGAAGAACGCTGAAAGTCTTTGGCCAATATTATCAATCGAGGGTCAGTGGAGGACTATGTGCTGGGTGCTAATACTAGGTGTTGTAGAGATTGACTCCAGGGACTTCACGGGACCTAAGAAGAACGGTAGGCGGCCAGTTGTGCAGCGTTGTTTCTCCTTCTCCCCACAGTTGCTGTCATGCTGGGACGTGGCACATCGTGGCTTCACGGAGCTCTAGGATGGACAGGGCATCCTATACCAGATTGCCTTGGACAAGGCACTGGAGACTATCCTCCTGCAAGCTCCAAGGGGAAAGAGGGGTAGAAAACGCCATGTTTCAACTCCCTATCAAATGTCCCAAAGTCTGAAGAACATGCAGGCTGCTGCAGAACTAAAAGTCTTGGATAGGGTACTTGGAATGCAAGTGGACTCACATCCCCGCTACAGTTTCTCAAGATATCTGAGACTTTTCGGTTCCCTGATACCGTCAAGATCATCAGACCGCCTGTATTTGGGACATAAGACTGAGTCCTTATGGTGGAGCAGCAGTGAATGTCACGGAGGATAAGTTGCGTGGAGCAGCATCTAGATAACCCATTTTAAACTCGCAAGTTCCCAGCTTCGAGCTAGTTTCTAGTCTTAGAGGTCTCCACGCAGCCTCGGGTGATCGTCAGCAAGCCCATTTTTTCTCGTCTCTCCTGCCCTCTTTCGGTTCATGTACCGGCGATACCCTGCCCTCTCTGCAGTACACTCCTTGATCCTGAATCGTAGGTTTTATGGTCGAAAACCCGCAAACTTCCCAGCGCCCACCGTGACGACGTCTTACCAATTCCTTTGCGTGGGGTTTTTGAGTTTGCTACCAGTCCCATTTAGGCCCGTAGAGCAGCTGTGAGATGCGAGCACCTGTGGACGTTGGCCGCTGGCTAGATAGCTGGCTCGGTACTTCAGACGAGGAGGGGAGGGAATGGAATCAACGGATCGAGGTGAGGTGCAGAAGAGGGCTAGGGTTACTCGGGCGAGAAAGCGGGGGCATCGTGAGATTGGAGGAATCAATTGCATGAACGGACGAATGATCTTGCCGTACTCTAGATCTTCCTGCCGTCTTGACTTTCACTTGGTCTTGTCTTGCCTTAGAGGATGGAATGCAAGTGGTTGATTCTGGGAATTGAACGAGCGAGGCGGGAGAGTATCATGACTGGAAAGGCAAGGTCCGGAATTAGTCTGCCTTCCATACAGAGAAAGTAGGAGGTAGTATCGTGTTCTCACTCAGCATTCAGCAGGTTGTATTTGGTGGTGTGTGCCTGAGACTTACGGCGTAAGCAATCACTATCAATTGAGATCACGCCGCTCAGCCCGCTCAGCGCACCCTCAGAGTTATCTGTCAGTCCGGTTTTTGACATCCGTCCTATCAGTAAGCAAACAATCGCCAAAACAAGGAGAAGCAGTCAGACTCGTTTGACACCACGGTCTCCTTTGGGAATTAGAACGAATTCAAACCATTACTTCCCGCTCTTCGATCCAGCGCTCAGCCTACCAAAATTAAGTTAGTGGAGCGCTGGAGCTGGAGATGGACGGCTAGAAGACGGCTAGGCTGGTGGGCACTTGTCATCTAGATCGTGCCCGCAAGATGCCCGTGAGATCGAAAGTTCGAAACCAAAGAACTCGCGGTATCCTTGCCAGAGGGGGCCCATAGCTCCAGAAATATACCTGTCTAAGCTAAGACCAGGATCGGTCTGGGCTACCCATGCCCATGCCCTGTACAGTACAGTACCGACCTGAACTCTGTTTTGGCGTCACAGGCAGAGGCATCGAGGATCTCAGGATCTAAAGCCTAGCGTTCGCTTTGCCTTTCATATTCAAGCCACGACTCAGGGACCAGAGGCCGAATGGCTAGCCAAAGAGACAATGAAGCGGGATGCATGGTGTACGCAAACGCATATCTTTACAGGCTCCCCTGAACGGGCCACCTGCGTCTCGGAGCCAAAAGACGGCCCTGTCTTTCTTGTCACCCTGCCCTCCTGCTCCTCTTTACACCACCCTCGCTCGACCTGCCTCTGGCCTATTCCACAACAGGTGGAATTTCCGTGCGTGGCCTGTGTGCACGTCCTGCCTTCAACACCCGCAACCCCTGCTGAATCATTACTGGGGCCCTGGTCAAGTAGCAAGGCAAGGTTACAAGCGAAGTGAACCCCCGAAGAACGAATTGCTCCGCCGTGGGTTGAGTGAGAGTGAGCGGGCCAAAACCTATTACTATCGTGAGCTTCCTCTCTGCACCTCCCCCATCTTCCACTCTTTCCCGCTCCCTCTCTTCCTCCTCGCCCACGCCCAGCAGATGTGGCCGTTAGTACTTGGAAGTAATCGATAGCATTTTGGACAAGGAAATTCTAAGATGGAACAGCACAGCGTGTTGGAAGCATATCACCACTCCCCCCCGTTCGGAATTCTCACGCCCAGTTCAGAGGAGGATATCGAAGAAGTTCCCCGACACCCAATACGAACTCCCTCCTCCTTTGGCGCCCGCTACCGCCAACCACGACCTGCTATCCGGCGTCGAGTACACAACAGAGAAGGCTGCACGAAGACATATCAGATGTTTGAGATATCCACTTCACTGGATTCGAGGAGGAGTATGGACGGGTCGGATATATCCTCAGCATCAGCTTTGACAATGGCTACCTCAGCAGGTTCAACATCGACGGATCCGTGGAGTTCTTCTGGTTTTGTAGAGGAAGAGGAAGATGGCGCTGATTTTAATTGGGATGAGGAAGAAGGGTTATTATTGGTCCCGAAGCTTGAGCCAATGGAAGACGATGTGGTCGATATGGATATGTCAGACTACCCACGGATATCAACAACGCAAGAAAGTGTTGTTCCAGAGACACCATCATGCAATACAACACCGACTCTTGTCAAGAGACCTCGTGGAAGGCCTCGGAAACATCCCAAGCCAACGCCAGAGTCTTTGTCAAAAGTCGCGAAGGGCAGGTCGAAAACGGGATGTATCACTTGCAGAAAACGCAAGAAGAAGTGCGACGAAACAAAGCCTGGGTGTAAGTAGGGTATGGATCTCCGACTGGCCAATGCTGATGTCTGTTCCAGGCTTAAATTGTGAGAAGAACTCCGTCACGTGTGAAGGTTATCCAGAGAAGACGATATGGAAGAGCGGCAAAGAGAAAGCTGAAGAAGGTAGGGGGAAATCGCAAATTCGCCAGCAAGGACTCGATGAACTGATCTCGTCAACAGCCCGTTTACGCAGGGCAGGTAGCTTAACCCTGTCAAGCATTCAATTGCCCTTTCTCATCAATGGTCTCGAGACAGAAGGAGACAGGGTATTCCTACACCACTACATCTCACGACTGAGCATCATCTTCACCTTGGAAGGAGAACATGACAGCGCTTTCAGGAATATCCTGTTACCAATGGCTCAACAGCATTCCGGCTTGATGCATTCGATACTTGCTCTATCCAGCAAACACATCGACTATACTTCTCCGTATGGCCGTCAAGTCCTGGCCGAGCATCCCAGTCTCGACATAGAAACTCTTGAGAAAAGATCTCAATTTCATCAGACAGAGGCGATGAAAGAACTGCTCGGCCAGCCAACGGACTCGGCAGTAACTCCTGTCGCACCTAAAGCACCCACTCCCGCCATCTATGCCCAAATGATATGTCTCGTCTTGCAGACGCTGTCAGACCCAAATCCTAATGGCCAGCATCGAGTCCATCTCGATCACTATCAGCGACTTATCCAAGAAAATCCTCCAGAGCAAGGCGAGTCAATGAAGTTCATCCATGAGTTCTTCCAATACCACATCCACGCGGACCAATTGATCTTCTTCCCCAAAGATGGACTTCAAACCCAGTACATCTCCCCCGCGGATGAATGGAATCTTCCGTCAACCGTACTTCAGCCCTCCGCTGTGCGCCTGCTTGGTGTATTTGATGGTCTATTCTTGTATATGTCAAAGATCACGAACATCAGGAATAAGATTCGGTACAACCTGGAACACCGCATCGACCCCGTTCTGGACTACAGCAACCTCCATGCCGCAGCCGAAATCGACGCTGGGATCAGAGAGTGGACACCAGCATGGCCGCCAGGAGATCCTCGTGACAATGCCGGCCTCTTGTACCGCCAAATGATGTGGATCTATCTCTGGCGCTCAGTCTTCCCACCTCAGACCACCAACTGGAAAGTCGATCCAAAAATTACCAGCGCCGTGAACGATGGCATTGCACTGTTGTCTCGCTTCGGACCCCGGGACCCGAGCCAAACTCTGATCCTCGCACCAGCATTCGTCATCGGTTGCGCAGCCTTCGAGGTCGAGCAAAGGGAGCCCATTCGCCAAGCTATCAAGGCCGTCAAGGCTTACATGGAGTACAAGAATACGGATACGGCACTCGAGGTGCTTGAGGAAGTGTGGAGGTTGATGGATGCCAAGGATGAGCGCAGTTGGGACTGGCAAGCCATTGCTTCTCGCATGCAGATGGACTTTCTTGCTACATGAGTAATTGAAGTGAAGGATCACACATCTACTGTTGCGAGCATACCCTTTTCTTCTTTCTTTGGTCATGACCGAGATCCCGACACCCTCAATCTGGACGGCCTCTATGAACGACGACGCGATACGAATGATACCCGACTCTACCTACCACTACGTTCTACACCTTTTACTCGCCTCTGTCGCCATACGAGCCGAACTTTATCCTGCTTCACGATTTCTTCTACGACTCGCATCTCTGGAGGGCAGTCTTCATCTTCTATATACTTTGTATTGTTGCACGCTTTTCTCTCCTAGTGTGTCATGTCATCTGTTGGATTTACATCTAGCACATTATTACGATACCCCACCACTGGCGGCTATCTATTTGCTGTTTTATTTACTTGGGGCTACGGGTCAAAATGGGCTGGGACTGGTTGGGTGGTCGGGTTTGGACCCGGATGGGCGATTGAATCGGGCGGTCTTTCGTCATCATTTGTGCAATTTTGGGCTGGGCGGTACTTTTGCTCGAAAGACATTCTGCGAGTACTTTGATTTGATTCNATTGTATATGTTGCGATATGTTTGCGCGTTTGGATTTCGGAGAGCTGGAAGTATATGTATTCATGGCAGGGATGGACATTGTCAATGTCTATCTGGTTTGGTGTTTGTCTTCATGGTTTGCAGAAGCCTGGGTACAGCCGTGGNAAAGGCTGGGAGGGTTTCTGCGCCGAGGAGTGTTGAGGATCAATCGATTGATGGACTGTTTTGAGTGGACTGGATTTGATATACGTTAAAGATATACCAGAACTGATAAGCAGCAATGCTTCTGTGCGATAGCTATACCTTACTCATACAATCATCTTACATCTCTACACACTTATGCACAGCCTATCAGTCTTCTCTGGCAACTCCAGCTATCCAGCATTCGCCTACATTTGTGACTGCAATGCGGCTACAGCAAGCACACTCCACAGTGATCTCTTTTTCCCCTTCGACATTGGGCGGGGAAATTGGACAGAGAACCCAATCAGGTCCTTACATACTGTCGGCACTTCGAGCCCCTTTCAATGCCCCTGAAGCCGATCATCTAAAGTAACAAGACCGGGGGGGTACCGTCTCCGGACAAGTACCCATCGCACCGGATATCTACTCAGTCAGCCTCAACCCTCCTTGCCTTCACAATGCAGCAATGCAGCAACACATCATTCTCACAAGCTGATAGTCACTCACAAATACCAATGCAGGTGCAGGTGCACCTGCAGCAGCCGCGCATAAGGACGCCTCGAGACGGCTCGTTCCCTCCAACTCACCGCTCTCCACAATTCTCCAGACTCTCCCATAGTAGTAGTAGATAATCCAATATCCAATATCCAATATCTAATTACCACACAGCTCTGCCACTACCAGTAGCACAACCACGGTCTACGGCCCCGGCATGGCACGGCATATACTTCCCAACCACAGTACTTATTGACGGATGGTGGTACAATCGGCTTCCTGTCTCACTCTTCCTACTACTCTATGCACAACCCCATCCCCATCAGCCAAAAAACTCCCCAATTTCGTGCGGAGCACAGCAGAACACATACCATCTACTGTAGGAACTCGGAAATGCTCACCACCCAGCCAATACTCTCGGCGGCGTAGAATGAATATCGGATTCGCCACCACTCCCGTTGCGTGGGCGTCCTATCGTATATCTCATATGCCATATCTCTGTGCCTGCAACTACTGCACTGCAGTCTTGTCTTGTCCCAGCATGTGTTACACGAAACGAGCCCCTCTTTCTGCATGGACGGGACCTGGATCCGTTGTTGGAATTGGATGAACATGGCAGGGGAGGGGAGAGGAGTAGGGGAGGACGGGGTAGGCTGAAGTTGGGTTGGGTTGGGTGTGCATGGGCCGGGCTGACGGGCTGGGTTGGTGTGCTCGGGTCAGCTTCTGTCTTGGTATTTTGGTTCCTTGTCTGGATGGCGTTCGGTCGGCTACTGTAGGTGTGAGGTGTGGGTGGTGATGAGACGGGTGCATGGGGTGGTTGTTGGGCCGGATCGGCATGCCGATGTTGCACTGCGCTCCGTGGCGGGCTGGGCTGGACTGGGCTGCGCTGGGTAGTAGTAGTAACAGGACAGTCATCCTGCAGGATTCGCTTTCGTATGTATGGATTGGGTAGGCAATATGTTAGGATAAAATTGTAGATGAGTAAGCTCGCGTGGGAAATCTAACTCCGTAGATTGAGGGAGGAGGTGAGACGTGCAGCGGTAGATTTGTTTACGATATTTAGCTGGGGGTTTGGAGCTGGCTGACTGACTGGCTGGGGCTGTTTAAAGATGATATGGGTTGGCTCTTGTCATTTTTGAGGCAAATCTCTGTCATATTGTTTTCTTTTTTTTTCTTGCGTCAGTGCGTATGTGTCTCTGGTGCAGAAATGATAGGATTGTTGTAGAATCGCATGTGAGAATCTGGGCAGAGTCTTGCCAGGCCTCTCAAACAAGATTTGAATGCTATAGGGTGGCTGTATCTACCATGGACGGAGATAGTGGTGACATCATGGATGTTGAGTTTTTAAATGAGAGACATCCAAGCATTTAATCAATCAATCTATTGCTTCGTCGTATTGGGACGAATGGCTCACGGGCGTTTCATGGCATAAGCTGAGAATCAAAAAGAGGAGACCAAAAACAAGCTTTCTTTATGCTGTGCTACCCCAGATGTGATCATCCGGGGAAGATGAAGAGAGTGGAGCTGTGGAGTCTGGGGAATACTACGCTAGCTTGTGTGGAATCAGGACTCTGATTTGAAATGGTATGTGATGGGGATGTGAAAGTGGCGTTGGCTTGTGATGCTGGAAATTGGATGCCGGCTTAGTGGATGGTAGGCTGGAATCGGTGAGGAGGAATAGACGCGATGCATGGAGCTGTGTCTCGCATTCATTCCTCTAGCGGTGTGTGTCTGTCACTTGTCAGAATTCGAGGAAAGCCAAGAGCGTTAAACTCCGACGATATGGTTGTCCAGCAGGTCCTTTCTGGCTTGAAGCCAAGCGAAATTTCGGATAGATTCGTGTAAGAAGTGGTCTTGTGGACGCAGAGTATTAGCAGTAAGATATTATGGATACTCGGTGAGCGACAAAACTTAGTTTTCTTGATTTCGGCAGAAGGGAAATATCGGCATAGTTGGGTAGAGGAGGGGAGAGACTTCCATCTGTTCTCAATGTCATAGATTGACTCACGACTTACGGAATGCCATAGCCTGACTGGAGAAAGAGGATCATGGGGCCTATTGTGGCTAATCACATGATTGATTTGAGACCGAGGGTATGGTAGGTGTTCATGTCGTGGAAGGCGAGAAGCAGGAGTGCATGTTGACGATGTCTGAGTGTGGAAGGGCGAGATCTTGAGGGATTGTGTTTGTGGTGTGGAGGATATCTGCCGAAGATGGTGGGTAGAATCGGAAAGTTTTGGTAATCATGAGGTTCCTGGGCTTGAGTTGGAGGTGTGTAGATAGTTAGTGACTTACCTCGAAGGGTCATGCGAGGATGACTGGTAGGGTCATTGGATATTTGGTATTGATGACTTTTCCGCTGACTCCTTGAACGGTAGCGATGCTCGCTTGTTTTCGCGAGGTATTTGGATGTACCATTTTGTAGCTACTTGGCATTCAGATTACCAAGATCTGTCTGACAGTATATCTCCCGGATTTTGGAACCAATGTGCAACGACCGTCGCGTTGATTTTGTTTTTGGTAGTTGCAAGACCACAACTTTCGGAGCAGCTCGCCTTGAAAGGACAGGTTGTCTTTGTCTGCGACCTGCTTGAGATTACCTTTATCTGTTATAGGGATAGCTCGAACTATGACCTACTCTTGGGCTTGGGTAGAGTTCTGCGAGTTGCTGAGTGCCTAGATGCTTACATGCTGCCATTGATGGGCTGCCAGCAGCACTTGCCAGTGAGATCGGCACCGCAACCAAAGAATCCAAAAATCTGGTAAGCATAACAATTACAGGCAGAAGACCGAGAGTATTGGAACAGAATTTCGGCCATGTAGCATACTAAAGCCGTTCTCCGACGGCACAGTAGGTATTTCCAGCATACTTACGCCGGTAATGTGACTCCATCTTAATGTGATCACTTCGCTTGCAAGATAGTACCCCTGCATAAAGGAACGCGAGATCAAAAAGGGAGCGAGAGCGATTGGTTGCGTCGTAAGCATGTTCGATATGCACTGCATTTGTAAGATCCCATCATTCTACAGGCGTTATTGTGGTTCTGGAAGTGAGTAATCATTTCTCTGAGTGGCATCGGACGGAAACCTAATTGAAACAGTTCGCAGCTGCGGCGCATTCGGATGCGGGAGCGACAGGCACACACTCGGAGAATTAACTTCGCAGATCTACAATGAGGCCTTGCAGATATTAGACTGGACAGTGCCTCGGATGGAGGATTCCTCCTGAGCGGTAGTATGGCGCAGAAATGGTTAATTCCCAACAGATTACTGAACGGGAACATTCGCATCGGTGAATGCAGGTGAACATGATACGGCAGTTGCTGAAATTCAAGTGTAACGAAGACGCGAAGACGCTAAGAAAGTTCATTCGGAGAAACTTCTCAAGAGGGAGAAATGTGTTGAGTCTGACGTGAAGACGTGAAGACGAACCTTGGAATGGCTCTCGACAGGCGGATAAGAAACACACGTGTCCAAGGCAAAGATGCAGGTCATCGGAGAAAATGACGGAGACCAAGAGAACCCATACTTGATAAGGAAGCATTTCCAAGTTTCAAGCAAGATAACCTGGACAGTGGAGAATCCTGGTGAAGCTGTGCGACCACACTCTTCAAGTACCGAACTGTATGCCCTCCTTGATGTCTTCTCCCGAAAAACTACCGAATCAGGAAGTTTTCTTCCAACTTCTTGAAATGCAGTTTTGCAAAATTTTCAAATCCCGGATTCCTTGTCAAGAAAGGTATATCGGAACCGGTGGCTTGGGAATTGGCGACGGAGGGCATTATACATATCTGAGCAGTTGATGTAACCCTAGCGGGCCAAGCTGACTCGCGCAGAGGCCGATGGTGGTAAGCTACAAGCCCATCCCTGAGAAGTCAGTTGAACAGGTGCACAACCTTGTCGTGATATTTGTAGGGAGTACATTAGTCTGGGTTTGTTGACGTGGGGGAACAACGTTGGGAGTGAAACATGCCCGTCATTACGTCGCATCGTCCCGTCGAAGCCGTGGTCGCCATGTGGAAGTCGTCTTGCAAAGCGGCCGCTCCCAGTCAAACTTTCTTTACGATGTCTTGAATCTTCAGACTCAGCCCTCTACCATTCCATTGCCCAGATTGGACATCGCTTTTTGTTATCGTGGAAGGTTACACTGCGGGCAAGCACAGGTGCGGGGCATTATCGAGAAATCTTCCGGTTGGGAGACCCGACCTCGGAGGAGACACTGCATTCGAGTCTCTGCGTGTGCTCTGTGGAACAATTGGTTGCTTGGTGGCGTCGCTATCCTGCAGCAGAGAGAAAGAGGAAGAGAAAATGTTGGAGTTTCACCAACTTTTTTTTCCCAGTGATGTGGACAGTTGCGTGGTGGCCCCCTGCTCCCGCTCCCTGAAGGATGGACAACCCCTCTTTTGACTGCGAATCCGAAGACGTGCCGAAGCGCGTGGGGGTGGGGAATAGTGGAGTGGAGAGGAGAGGAGAGGGTCTGATATGTGCTCTATGCATGAACTGATATAGACTTGCCCGTCGGCGTATGGTGATGCAGGACGCGAGGATATGAGAGAGGGGTTTGACGGTGCTAGACATTCCGAATCTTGCTATTATACTCATTCCAGGATTCGACGGGAGGAAACATGGGATGATCCGTAGCGATGGACGCTACCTACCTGAGAAGGCATGAAAGTGCGGCGAGGAGCTGCAGTGGAAGAGTGGGACTTGCAGCTCTAGTATGCGGCTTCGTCCAATGCAGGTTGGGTTTGAAGGATCAATAGGTGGAGAAAGTGCAGAGGGTGGAAGTGCAGTGGCATCTAGGCTTGCTTGTGCATTTGATCCCCTCTTCGTTGTTGCGTGTTCACCTGAAGAGATTCTGGAGACTGATCAGCCTGTTGTCAGGGCCGGACCGCCCGTTGAAGGTTTGCTCGGAGCAGACGGTAGCCAAAGCGTGGGGGCTAAGTTCAGATCCTGAACATATTAGACTTTGTATACGTATCAAAAACGTCGGTTATCCAAGTCCATGCTGCGTCCGGTAGTCGTTAGAAGACCATGTTGTTAGCAAGGGATGTATTTTCGCGGTATGCAATTGTTGGGTTGAAATTGATGCGAGGCCGGGGCATTGAAGATGGTGGCATATGCAGGGTTAACGACCAGGCATTCCTCCTGTAACGACAAGGGCATTAGACTAATCAAAAAGGTTGGGCAGCGTTGCCTTCAATTCATAGATTTTCGAATCTAGATGTTTGTCTAGAGCTGAACCTCGTCCTCGTCGGAGTTTTTCAATATCTTGTTCCCCTCCAATCTTGTCACACGTCTGCTGCACCTGGGATTTGGATCTGGACTCCGTTGCTACAGTATGTGCTAGATGTGCTACAAACAGAGAATATCAAGTGGTACTTGCTTTCCTGAACGCTTCTGTTCTACTCGTCTGAGATTGGGTGTTGTCTTTCGGTGGTTCATGGTCTTATTGTTATCATCACCATTATTATCGTTGCGACGGAGGCGGGTACCTACTTGTCTAATTCTGCGCAAGTCGGCTTGAATCCAATGTCTGTCTGTGTGAAATTAAAATACATTATTCTTGCAAAAGATTCAAAATCTGATGGATTACTCGGGGTTTAACGGCACGATCATTCCGCTTGTTTATTATTGAAAAGTGTTCTTGTGATAGCTGCCTGAAACATGATCTAGAGACTCTCACAACAGCGTCTGAACGAGCCATCTCCTCGATCATTGCAGGGGAACATCAGCACTTGATCTTATTCATCTTCTCCCATTCCTCGTTGACCGTCTTGTAATCTCTGGGATCATACGGGCTCCACATCTCAGACCACCAGCCTCCCTTGCGATGACTCTGTAAGCCAAGGTCGTGCAGCAGTAAATCAAGATACGGTACAGCATCGAAGATAAACGACGGAGGTCTGCTAGTGCCCCAGTCCGTAGGATAACGCCATTTCCCGAAGCGGTTGTGCAGGACAGTCTCGTACTTTATCTCGGCTAAAGCCTTCTTGTCTCCAACAGCAGCACTTGGATCGATCGTGAGCTGTCCATTGAAGTATGCGCTGATCCAAAGGCCACAGAGGTGTGAAGTTATAGGGTTGCTGAAATTACTCACAGCACCACTAAAAGCGATATCTCTGGTCCTGAGGAAGCGCTCTGATGAAGGTATGATGAAGTGATACAGCATATAAGGCGTCAGTGGCTTGCAAGGGGCATCGATGTCATCGCTGTCGATACCCTTCTGCTCAGTCAACGGAACATAGTTCGGGTTCCAATTCGGTGTATCCTTGAGAATGGAGAAGCGCCGCAGGATTTCCTCGTCTGCTTTCTGCAATAATTGCTTGTCGCTATCGAGGTCCACATTACTGGAGTATGAGAGGGGTGAGTGAGAAATTCCTAGCTCCTTTTCAATACCCTCGGGGAGAAACTTGAGCAGAGGTACATGCTTCCAGCCTGTATGGGAAAGGAGGACATTGGACTCAAGGTTCGTGCCATCGGCCAAATGGACTGCCCCAGGACTAAGATGGTCAATCTCGCCTACGTGTACAGTGACCAAATCGCTCTTGATCAGCTCAAGAATGTCCGTCTGATAGTTGAAGAGACTGTAGCTAGTCCCTGTGAGCATGGCTTTGGTCCAAGGCTTGAGCTTAGCTGTGTTCGGATGCGAGTCATATTTGTTGCTTGATATGACATCCTGAGCGAGGGCTGACCAGAAACCCCTAACGATAGCTCGACCAATAGCAGTACCGTGAAGGAAGTTGCGGATTCTGGTATAGCCATCGTACTGACCCCAGATGCAAGGACTGAGCCACGTGAGGACGCGAATATCTGGTTTGTGATAAGTCAGTAAACATGAATATGAGATTGCCAGGGGCCATGAGCTGGGATTGCTACGTACTGGCAAGCTGTTCAATCCATCTCTTCAGTGGTGTCACCCATGGAGAAGATATCCAGCAAGGGCCATGACCGGACGCTATCGGTTGCCGTTGATTAGCAACAGTGAGGCACAAAAGACATAGACGGCACTCATGAACCCACCGCGAATGACCCAATTGACTCGGGCGCCGGCCGAAGCATATTGGTAGACAGCATCCCATGCAAATTTGGTCCCACCAAACACTGTGATGGTCGTCCCCTTCTTGATTGTATCGGCATACAGAGGCCAATCTTTACCATGGAAGATTGGACCTCCAAAAGTCTCTTGACCATCGAAGTGAGGGACGAAGGCCTCTGAAGTCTGCCCAGTAGCCACAATCAATCGGCGCGTGTAGAGTTTTGTTTCTACGTTTGTCTCCGAATTGAGTACCGTCAGCTCCCACCCGCCTTCCTCGATTTCCATATGCTCGGCCACCAGGACCTTGGTGGTGAAGCGAATAAGCGGAGTGATGCCAAACTCGGTAGCGTAGGCTTTATGGTAGGCATTGAGCACAGCCCCGGGAATATGTTCATTCTTCTTGACCCCGAATACCTCAAAGTCCGTGGGAAAGTCTGGGTATTCATAGGTACCGAACAGGTTGTTAGCTGCGATCCCCGGATAGAGACGGTGATCGGCCCAGGTGCCACCGATGGAAGATTCTCGTTCAAAGACGACTAAAGAGCTTTGCGGATTGAAGTGCCGAAACTGCTTCGCAGCTCCCAGACCATACAGACCTAGGAGAGGTTGAACCGTCAGCCAAATTTGCCCAGCTGCCAGAGATGACCATTGACGGTGTCAAGGCGGGAATGTCTAGCATAATAGACAAAGACTTCCGTATCAAGCTCGTATGAAGACTTACCTGTGCCGATGACGACACAATCGACCTTTTCCATCTCCTCGAATCCAGTATTAATTCAATAACTTGAGGGAGCAAAAAAATGCGAACATCCGATTGTCTGAAGTAATCTAACCTTTGCTGCCTATCTTTTGCCTTGTCGAGACTCACCTAGAGCCGATGTCTGAAGCACTTTAATGATAATCATTGAAATGTTTTGACGGAAAGGACCAATATTATGTCAGATTCGAATCTTTGCCAATCCAAAAATATGCAGGTGTACAGACGCAGTAAGATTATTAGCGAATCGCTATCTAGAGGTTGTTTTGAAAACAGTGCGAGTAAGCTGACTCGCTAAACGAGATAGGGACATTGCACACCGAGGTAGCTTTTCGAAGGGCGAACGAGGTTCTTCTAGGCTCCATAAACGAGATGTGTATGCCCCAATAAAGAGAATATATTGGTTTCCTGATCGATCCTAACATGTCTCTGTCTGAGTAGTGAGATAAGATAAAGATATCTTCAATGTTCGCTTCTAAAGTGAGGGACACATCGGGGTTCGCCATGTGACACGTGTCAGAATCTGGCATCGGGTAAGTACCATGAGTTCGTAACGAAGTAAAGCAAATCCTTCAACGTCCGAAGGACACAGAAGCCGCCTGTTACTTCTTTGTTCGATCAACCCATACAATTGAGGTTCTGAATGTCAAAGAGACCCCACAAGTTGTCCCGCTACTTGATTGGAACCTCATTATTGTGATTGGACTTGGGATTCGTGTTCGCGAATTGGTGCCTCTCCCCAGACTCTTGGAACTTTCGGGTACTCCAACATCCGTGAAACCTGGTCTGGGTGCCACTCGCTTGCATGCAGCTGGAGGATCAAGCCACAGGCATGGCAGGAAGGTCTTCGCGAGAGATTCGCTCAAACTCCTCGTAGACATTTGCCTGGTGGCCAAGTGTAATATCAGATCGCAATTCCTTATTGATTTTGGGATTTGTTGGCTGACTTTCACAAGAGTAGAGAAAAGGTGGTAAAGAGCTCTGGAGTCGTACGGAAAAGACAGGAGGCGTCGGTTGTCAGCACTTGCTCACGATGCATTTTAACCTTAAAGCCCCGTCTCACGAGGCACAACCTTAAACAAACCAACGTCTTTATGAACCTTCAGACAGATTCTTTGGATGCCAGACGTCTTCAGCTCTTGGTTTGCCCGTCCAGCTTCCCGATAAGGGAGGTGATATTGACATACGAAGTACTTATTCCAAGCGAGGTGCGCAATTTTCCCAGCCTCTCAGTCCTCCCCGAGGTCCCCTCCCTAATCCCTCACACCACATGGGCGTATCGGCTCGAAGCCCCATCTAAATCCAACACCCCTCGCTTACGGTATAGCCTTCAACCTCTTTGGTTGGAGTCTAGAGAGATGCTTCTCGTTTCGCAGCCGATGTTTTGTTTCTGCAGCCTTGCGGCGGTTTTTGAGTGCTTTGAGTGGTTTCTTCTGCTCGGCGCCTCGGCCAGACCGTTCATCGTCGCTTCCATGTGCGGGTCATGGCTCCGCATCGAGTAAATTCTCCTACTGTACGTATCAACTGTAATGATGGCAGACATTTCAGGTTCTGCGCTCGCATTTTTGTAAGTGCCATGGAATTGTAAGGAAATTTCTCTTCTCTGCCAGCGCAACTTCAATTGCCTTCCTCATTCACTTGTTGCAATTTTCCGAAGGCGAGCGTACTAACCCAAGCTTCGAATTCACCCACTACTCCACGCCACTATCGAAGGACCGGCGTCCTCGTAGCAAATCTACTGATTGAGATGGAGTCGAGAGCTTCATAAGGGACAAGCACAATGGGGGAAGATATTGAAACTGGGCGGCGGGTGTCAGGAGATGCCAAAGACACAGAGGCGCAAAGCTTGCAGATAGCTCGAAGAGCTCCGTCGCCACCTTCGAGCGATGCCAAAGACGAGGGCAGCAACGAACTCTTCCAGCCTGCGACAACGCATAGCAATCACATATCCCTTCGAGATGTCGATCCAGTCGAAGTTCAGGTTCGAGAGCTGGCAGTCACGGTGGACCTTTCGCCCTCTGCCTTCTCGATAGACAAATACCTTCCTCGAAAACGAAGACAAGATGGCAGCGAGGCCCCAAAGAGGAAAAAGATCCTGCACTCAGTTTCTGCCTCTATGCCAGCCGGTACACTTACTGCGATCATTGGAGGGAGTGGATCTGGGAAGACAACGATGTTGAACACAATGGCAGAACGCATGACGAGCGCGAGGTTGTCGTTTGGAGGAAGGACTACGTTCAATGGCATGGGCGGTGTCAATAGTGTTCGCAGCGCATATGTGATGCAGCAGGACGTTTTATTGCCTACACTTACGGTTCGAGAGACGTTACGCTACTCTGCAGATTTGCGATTGCCACCACCTACAACTGAGGAAGAGAGAAGGAAGGTCGTGGAGGAAGTCATCTTGGAACTGGGCTTGAAGGAGTGTGCCGACACACGTATTGGAAACCACCAACATAAAGGATGTTCTGGCGGAGAGAAACGAAGAACAAGTATAGGAGTGCAACTCCTCAGCAATCCAAGCGTCTTGTTCTTGGACGAGCCGACTACAGGTCTGGACGCCACCAGTGCGTTTCAACTGGTTCGAACACTGAAGTCTTTGGCAAAGAAAGGAAGGACGATCATAACAACCATACACCAGCCGAGATCTGAGATCTGGGGTATGTTTGACGGCCTAGTGATTCTCACAAGAGGAAGTCCAGTCTTCGCTGGCAGAGCAGATGACTGTATACCATGGTTCAAAAAGGTGGGAATGGAACTACCGCCGTTCGTTAATCCGGCCGAGTTCTTGATTGACATCGCCGCGATTGATAACCGATCTCCTGAACTAGAAGCAGCATCCTCAGAGAGAGTCGAAAAGCTCAAAGCTGCTTGGCTCGACGAAAGTCAGCTCAGATATGCCTCTGATGGCGAGAAAGAAGTTTCAGCAATACAGCCAACAAGTGCACGCAACTCTCATATGGCCCGATCTCCATTCATTCGTCAGACGCGAGTCCTTACTTCCCGGACCTTTCTCACCACCTACCGAGATCCTATGGGCATGGCTGGCTCACTTTCCGAAGCTATCTTGATGGGCATCTTGACTGGGTGGGTATTCTTTGCGCTGAGCCGGGATCAGTCTGGTATTCGAAGTCGACAAGGAGCACTCTACAACGCAGCCGCACTGCAAGGATATCTGATTCTCATGTTTGAGACTTATCGGCTGACAGTTGATGTACAAGTCTTCGACCGAGAGCATAACGAGAACGTGGTGGATGTTGTCCCATTCTTACTGAGTAGACGTATCGCCAGGTTCCTCACAGAAGATCTACCCGTGCCTCTGGCTTATTCGGTTACTTTCTACTGGATGGCAGGATTCAGAGCGGAAGCAGATACGTTCCTGGTATTCTTCTCGATCATCTTCATCGGTCAGTATATAGCAGTCACTTATGCCGCAGCATGTGTGGCAGCGGCTCGAGACTTTGCAACTGCCTCTTTGATTGCCAATCTAGGATACACTGTCCAGAGCATGGCTTGCGGGTACTTCATTCAGAGCAACAGCATTCCAGTATATGTGAGATGGTTGAAATGGACAGCCTATGTGTTTTACGCCTTTGGCAGCCTGTGCGCAAACGAATTCGTTGGTCAATTCTATGATTGTCCACTTCCTGGAGGAGAGTCTGATCCAGCATGCATTCAATACACAGGGGCTTTCATCATGGACTCTCTAGGATTTCCTGAAGACTGGATTGTGAAGCCCATCGTCGCAATGGTTGCCTTTGTCGCTATGTTTTATCTGGCAGCGTTCATTGGCTTCAAATTCCTGCGCGTTGAGATGAACATCGCTCAAGCACGAACATCAGATACCGATCTTTCAGCAGGAAAGGAGAAGATGGTGGTGCGATCGAATGCGGAGGTTCGGACCGTTGATATAGCGCTTGATAGGTTCGCCCTTGACTTGGACAAGAGGTCGATCATCGGACGAAAATTGCCTACGAAGACGATCCTCCATCCTGTCACGGCAAATTTCCAAGCAGGGCTGCTCAATGTCATTATGGGACCGTCAGGAAGTGGCAAGACATCACTTCTGAACGCCATGGCGTTACGTCTACATAACAGCGTGGGAACACGGTACAAGCAATACGGAGAAATGACCTTCAATGGATCTGTACCTTCAGATTCCGTCATTCGCTCTGTTTGTTCGTATGTATGCCAAGATGATGATGCCCTCTTACCGTCTCTCACGGTACGGGAGACCCTTCGGTTCTCTGCTGGACTACGACTCCCTTCATTCATGACAACTGCTCAGAAGAACCAACGCGCAGAAGAAATCCTGATGAAGCTAGGTCTGAAAGACTGTGCTGATAACCTCATCGGTTCTGATACTGTCAAGGGCATTTCTGGCGGAGAGAAGCGTCGTGTCTCCATCGCTGTCCAGATCTTGACTGATCCTCGAGTTCTGTTACTCGATGAGCCAACCTCCGGCCTGGATGCCTTCACAGCTTCATCCATCATGGAGGTTCTGCAAGGTCTGGCTCAAGAGGGTCGCACGCTGATTCTGACCATTCATCAATCTCGTTCAGATCTTTTTCAGAAGTTCGGCAATGTTCTTCTTCTTGCCAGAGGTGGCTCCCCTGTTTATGCTGGCAATGGTGCAGGTCTTCTCCCACACTTCGATTCTCTTGGATATCCTTGCCCGACAACCACGAATCCTGCCGATTTTGCTCTGGATCTGATAACAATCGACCTTCAGCATTCGGAAAGAGAAGCCGCTACTCGTCAGAAAGTCCGGTCCCTCATATCGTCCTGGACCAGTGGTGATTTCGCCTCGGTAATTCAGCCTACAACAATCTCAACACCCGCTGAGCTAGGATCCCTCATTCGAAAGTCAACAACCTTCTTCGCCGCATATCCCATTCTTGTGCATCGGGCCTTCATCAACTTTCGTCGTCAGCCACCGCTCCTCATTGCTCGCACTACCCAGGTGACTGGATTGGCTGTCATTCTCACGCTTTTCTTCGCGCCACTGAAGAATGACTATGCATCTGTCCAAACTCGATTGGGATTCATTCAAGAATTCTGTGCCTTCAATTTCGTTGGCATGCTCCAGAACGTAGCTGTGTATCCTGACGAGAAGGATGTGTTCTACAGGGAGAACGACGATGGCACTTATGGCGTGGAAGCTTTTCTCGCCCAGTATATCACTCTCGAAGTCCCATTCGAAGTGGCAACAAGTTTCATCTTCGCTATACTGGTAGATTTGGCTGCGGGACTTCCCCGGACGACTCAAATGTTCTTCGTCTGCTTCTTCAACTGCTTCTGTATAGTGTCCTGCGGAGAAAGTATTGGAATCATGGTAATTTCCCCATCCAGCTTCGATTTACCTAGCTAATAAGAGTGAACAGTTCAATACTCTTTTCCCTCACACCGGCTTCGCCATCTCTCTGACGTCGGTCTTTCTTTCCATCTCGCAATTCATGTCAGGAGTCATGTCAATCAACATGCCTTCCTTCCTCCAAGGCGTGAATTACCTTTCCCCTCTGCGCTACGCCATCCGCAATCTAGCGCCCTATTCTCTCCATGCCATCCATTTCACATGTAACGACGCACAGCGCCTACCCAACGGAAGTTGTCCTATCGAGAATGGAGAGCAAGTCCTGGATTTGTACAAACTGAATACAGATGCTCTGAAGAACTTGCTTGCGCTTGGAGCTTGTACGCTCATCTACCGACTGTTTGCATATGCGCTTTTGAAGGCTATGAGGATGCATTGGGGTACTGTAGGCTGGTCGGGAAGGATGAGAAAGGTGCTTGGTGGTGGGAGATGAGCCCGTGTAAGGATGATTTTGCAAAGTCATGGAATAAATAAGGTACATATGGGTGGGTTCTTCGCAATCTCTGGCTTTAGCGGGTGGGAATAGCATTGTATGGCATTACTGTTCATAGAAGTTGCAGATAAGGATGCGACTCATCTCATGCCGTTTCTTGAGCATTTTCGATTGCCGGTCTTATCCCTATCGATCCGCTCATCCATCTTTCAAAGGCAAAACCTCCACCTCCCACCACATGTCAATTCCCTCACCTCACATTTCACCCTCTCAAATCACTCTAGCCCCTCCCCTCCATCCTCATCTTCCCCAATCCCAAACTACCGCTAACCAATAACTCCCACCCACTCTTTCCCCAATCTCCACACCCCAATATTTCCTCTAGAGTCTGAGTCTAGATCCATGCATCTCATCCTCCCCCTCCTCCTCACTAATATAGGTGCAATAGACAGACGGCCGCCTCTTCTTCTCGAGCGCCATCGTACCTTCGCACCAGCGCTCAACTCCTCCCCCTCCCCCTCCTCCTTCAACTTAATCCGATCGCGAATGAAGCCTTGATGTACTCAGCGGCGGAGAAGTAGAGGTAGAGGTGTTAGGTTTCATGATTCTAGTTCTGGTAGAGAAAATGAGGCTGGTGGAATGAGATGGAATGGGGGACAGTTCTTCTAAGTGTGCCAATACAAGGTGTAACCAAATCTATCCTGTCAGGGATGATTTTGTCGTCCTCGGCGTTGTTCATTGTTTAGACTCTGTTGTTTTACATTGGCATATCGTTGTATAAATATAGTGTCACGAGCTAGTTCTTTGGAAAGAATACTGTTATCGGTAGGAAAAGAAATTTGGGCCTATTGAACTGGAAGAAGACTGGTTTTTGAAGCAGGGTGGATAGGCTAGCTCGACATGTGAAGGAAAGAAATACGCGAAGGGGAAGACGTGTGCGCAAGGAACGAAAACCAGAAGAGCCGAAAGTCACGAAGGAAGAGCCATGACGTACAGAGCTGTGGCTTTCGCTTGTTAGACGCAAGACTTTGGGTCAGAAGTCGAAAAATTTGGGCTTCTAATCAGTCATTAAGTAAGCTTCTTCTGTATGGACTTCCGGACTCCTCCCTCACGTGCTGCTTTTGTCTCTACAATATCTGTGAAAGGGAGCTGGCTCATGGCCTCTATATCACAAATAAATACATACAAGATTTCTAGTGATGAGATAAAGCTTAATCAGAAAGAGTGGGAGACAGACTTATGTAGACCATGTTCATTGTGATGCTGCTGCTTGGAGAATTTGCGACCCCACGTTACTTCATTCACCACAATTGTTTCTTCCATCATCAAGTCACATCAGTGCCTAGTGATTAGCGAGCTCCTCTCAATATCAGATTTTAACAAGGTTTCATAATAAATTAGGCTGCCCTTAACATCAAACAGGGTGAATTGCTCTTTAGCTTTCTACCTAGTTTGTTTACTTTCGTTAGCGCCAAAGAATCCTTCCCACGCCACGATGACTGTACCTCCACAGCTGAAAGAAGTCACCAAGACACACAAAAACACAAGCATATTTGAAGAAACACGTAGTAGATGCATGGACGGAGGCTGTTCATGAACGATGTTTGTGATCTTAAGCGTGTGACGGCGTGTAACTGGGCTCAAAGCTGGATTCCTGGTGAGGGGCTTTTAGCGCGCTCTGCAGACATCCGCACCTACTTTCCATTTGAATTCGTCTGATGACTGGACTACACGTCGAAAACCTTTGGGTCCGAGATATCTTCTAATTTGGTGGCATATAGATGTAAGCATTCATATAATCACTTTACGGTTTTCGTTTTCACATGGTGCATTGGTAAGAAATACTTCGAGATGGCTGAGCAAATGTGTTGGGGCTTGTCGGGGGCTTTGAGAATGACTAGACGGTCAAGGAGCAGATTAGGAGCCAGCCCCAATTAATGAGGTAGAGGTAGCAGATGCTATTCATGGTAGCTGGGAAGGTAAAAGTAAAATGCTGTCCAATACATACATGGCGGCTGAGATTCATGTAAAACTGCGGCAGGACAGTCTGAGTCCATTGGGATGTCATTGTATCGGAAGACTGCGTATTGTACTTGGTAAGATAACTAGTACAGGACAATGCGATTCGATCTGTAAGTATTGCGTAAACTCTGGGTCAGACTTCGTGAAAATGGGATTACACGACGGAGTCGTTGACCGTGGTACTTCAATGTTGAAGCGAGACATCGACTTTCGAATGGTTATGATTCCACTTTTGAGCACATTGACATGAAGCTTGCTAGTGGAGCAGTTTGCGCTCCTCGGCTTATCTTTCGTGTTGCTGGAAAGTTATTCGGTCTCTCCTACTTTTTCTCGAGGTTGATTTGGTCCTTGAATGCGAAGCCACTCCTCGTGGAAAGCCACTGTGATCCCTGTTATTGTCATTAACCTCTGACTTCCTGCTACTCACGTAGTTGAATTACCAGCCTTGCTATTCGTCTTGAGTTGATACAGTCAACGCGACCGTCCGCCTTGCAACTCCTACTACCTACTTTAGACAGCGCGTGACTTCCTGTTCGACTTTTTTTTCCGACCGTACTAAATAACAAAATCACAGCAGAGATCCTCTGGCCTCCAAAATCCCGCAGATATCAGAAAGGATGGCAGTCACTACACTGCTCCCCAAAAACGAGAACAAAGCTGGAGTTGTGGACTTCCATGGCTACAAGGTACAAATTCAATGGAACACCTCGATCCCGAATGACCCGCACATGAAGGCTTGCACCGAGACAGTTTGCGCCGAAGCTGCTAAGGCTCGCGGCTTCACAAACTGTGTGATCCGGTATGTTCCCTCTGATGTCGTCTGAACGCGTCTGACTTTTGAAAGCTCCGCCCCTCATCCAAGCAGCAGAATCGGCGGCAAGTTTTCTAGGACCTACGTCAAAGACGACCTCCACGTCACTGCAGATTTCACAAAGACCAGATGGGGCAGACCTGTCGGCAAGCCAGTTACTGCTCACATTTACTGTGGTCCAAAGAGCACTCCACAGAACTATTCAGAGACCTACATCTTCCGCGAGGATGGAAAGCCTGCTCTCGTCTGGTTCGATGATAAAAACCCCCGCAACAACCAAATCAAGCCTTCCACATGGTAAATAATGACGTTTTCTCAAGTAACTCCTCGTTCTAGGATCATACAATGGCCGGTGGTGTTTTGGGGGAAGAAGGCGTTTGGAGGCTCTGATGGTCTGTTTTGGTATAGTTTTGGGTGGGATATCAGCATCGAAGCGCTCGAGCTGACAGGAGTTACCTTTGCTTCCTTCCTTTTGTGCCAATCAACGATGGTCTTTGAAACCTAACATCATTTTCACGTGCTTATGAAACCTGTGATTCCCAGATTCTGTACACAAGTCGTGATCTTCCCTTTAATGCGATATGACCCCATTCACTTCTGAAGCGCTATATCATATTGGAGCTTGAAAGGATCGTGTTTTCATTGGAGATCGTTCACCCCTCTGAGTAAAACTGTCTTTCGTATTTTTATTTGCTATTCTGATATAAATATCTGATTCGTCGTGAATGAATTTGCCAGGCTAGAATGTTTGCTCGCTAAACATTTGAGCACAAAAACAACCGCCCGCTCCTTCCTAAACTCCTCTTCCTAGCAAACCATTCATCGAAAACACATTCAAGACTCATCTTCTTACATCCACCAAACAGTTCCGAAATTCTTCCCTGATTCTTTCCGCAATCGAAATGAGCTTCCAAGATCTTCCCCTGACGATGGAGGTGTCCCAAGTAAAGGTGAACGAGGCAGACTCGCGCACCGAGGAGGGTTTGGTGGAGTCGCAAGCAGGTATTGACGAGATGGAAGAGAGAGGAATACGATATATGCCCCCACATCTTGACAGAGTTGAGGATATCGAGGCTTACCAGGAAGGAGGTTATCACCCTGTCCTCATCGGCGACCAGTTGAAGGAGGGAAAATACACGATCATACACAAGCTGGGACAAGGTGGATTTGCAACTGCGTGGCTGGCGCGGGACACTGAGGAAGAAAGATATGTTGCCATCAAGATCGTTATGGCGGAGGCTTCGGAAGATGCCATGCGCGGAGACATCATAGTTTGCGAGCACATTAAGGACAAAGCAGCAGAGCACTCGGGTTCGCGGTACCTCGACATCCCTATCGATAATTTCTGGATCACTGGTCCTAATGGTTCACATCTCTGTATTGTCTCTGATATTGCGGGACCAAGCATCGCTCAGCTCTCGCACGCGCGTCTTCTGGACGACGAGGTTGCAACACTGGGACCGCGAGACGCACAGATCATGTCACTGCAAATCGCACAAGCTCTCGAATTCTTGCATTCACCTGGGGTTTCCATTGCTCACGGAGATCTCACCAGCGCCAATGTTCTGCTAGAGCTAGAGAACCTTGACAGCATACCTCAGGAAGAGCTGATCAAAGTCTTGGGTCAGCCGGTGCAGGAACAACTCCAACCGTACGGCGAACATAAGTTGGATGGATCAGCTCCAGAGTTCATATACGGGGCTATCGATGCCATGCGACTGCTTCCATATTGTACAGGCAATGTCAAGATCATCGACTTTGGAGCGTCATACTTTCTGAACAGCCCACCAGTGGGTCTTGCCACACCTCTGAGTGCATGCTCTCCAGAATATCTGCGCGACGGGAAATTTGGCAAGGAATCTGATGTCTGGGCCTTTGCAGTCACACTGTTTGAGATGAGAGCAGGCCATCCTCTCATTACATCAGTCTGGGGTGGCGAAGATGAGGTACTTGGGCAAATACAGACCATCCTCGGTACATTTCCTCCGCGCCTAGAGGACGAAACGATGACAACCCAGCTCGACCGGCCACTACTGAGGACTTTGATTACCGATATCCGAAACCAAGGCCCAATCAATCGAGGCAATAAGAAACATGCAAAGAAATCCTGGGTCCGTTCAGCCATTGACAGAATGCAGAAAGGAGCTCGCAAGTATCGGAAGTGGCTTGCGCGACTGAAATTAGCACGAGATGAAAAGGACAGAACTAAGATTTCTTCCGTGGAGGCGGAGTCATTTCACGATCTGCTATCTAAGCTTTTCAGTTACGATGTGGAGAGACGCCTCGCTATGGAGCAGGTTTGGAAGCATACTTGGTTTACGACGAGACTGTGAAAGGGTTATATCGGATGCTAGGAAGACTAGACTGGTTCAGAGAGAGGTAGAATATTAGATGGAAAGCTGAAATATGGCTATCGACTTCGGAGGGCTTACTTCCATCAAAATTTGAGACAGAGAGCTTCGACCTGGCAATTTCTTTCTTTTGGGAAATCTTGAAGGAAGCTGAGTAGGGCGCAGAGTTCTAGGGGTGAGTTAAATGGGCGGCGAGCAAAACATCTGGCAAACATACTTGTGGCAAGATTTCTGGATGGGGCAACTAAGCAAGGAACGATCTAGGGAGAGAGTGAGTCCGGGCCAGACAAAAGTGAGGAGTTGCTAGTGGCATACGGGGCAAAAGCTACACCTCTATAGCCTACTCGCAAGATTCATGTGACAAGAGTTTGCAAATTGCGATGTCCATTCAGGGCGCGGTATGTTATGTTGTCCATATATGCTTTTGAAAGTAAGAGGGAACCTGCACTTCTACCAAAATTGCCACTTCCCCACAAACACCCTGCAGCACGCCCCTCAAACAATGGATGTAGATATCCAACAATAGAACAAAGGGACGATCCAAAACAACACCCAAGCGATCAATTGGGGTCTCCAATTTCAGGCACATATCCGATCGCCACCGGATAAAGTGCCTCCCATCTAGAAAGTCGATCGGCTCGTCCCCATTGGTCGCCCAAGAAAACGACACTGAATAACCTTAAATGAACTCCCCGTAGCCTATATCCAAGAAAGTCGAGAATTTCATCGACCACATGTCGGAATACGAGATACAATCCTGTTCGATCCTGGCTCCAACGTCTATATAATGCCTTGCTATTCCCCTCCTGGAGTCCACTTTCTTGGACAAGCTTTTCGTGTGGCCTGTGAAATATATCGTTGTCAGCTTCATAAATTTATACATATCAATATGCTTTACCAATCTTCCTTGTTCGGTGTCGTTGTTGCGGCTGCTGCCGTGCTGTCCCGTGTCGAGGGCATGGCTTTGGAGAGCAGAGCCACGGTCAAACATTGGGGCAGTGGATGCCCACAAGGCATTTCCGATTTCTGGGTCAAGGTTGAGCAGACCAAGTATGCTATGCTCCACCAAAACATCGCCAGAAAACAGCTGACACGAAACGCAACAGAGTCGTAGCCCACTTTCCAGCCTTTGATGTTACCAAGGGAGCCGGCGTTGCACAGAGTTCAAGTGAAGAGTTCTGCGGCATTGGAATCGAGTTCGGATGCCCAGCAGGAAGACAATTCTCGGTCGTCAGCACGACTTATCGGGACGCAGTGGACATTCCAGCTGGCACAACGGCAAGCCATCTCATGAGATACGGCTTCCAAGGAGGTGAGACCAAGCTCGTGCCATGATGCAGTTCAAGTGCTGACGAGGAAAGATGCTGACACAGCCGATACACGCCGTGATTTTGCTGGACCGACCAAAGGAACATTTGAGGTGACAGATACTGTTGAGAGAGGCGACAGATTGTGGTCGGACTGTGGAAGCGATGCGTATCTGATGATCACGAATCGCGGCGCAGTGACTGGAGTTGGAGGTGGGGCCTCTAAACATACATATTTCAATGAGGGAGAGGTGACGACCGTTCTTGAATGGCGTTCGTGCTGATAGACTACTCTCAATTTCCTCTGTTCACAAAGTCAATCTGTATACTATAAATTTTGGAAGGACATGAAAAGAGTGTGCATTGCTTACCTCGATTTCGTCGGAGACACCATTCTTTTCCCTTGGATAAATGTGGAAGAAGTGACAAATCGACGAACAGTCACTACTGCTCTGCTTCAAATCATCACATCTATATAAGTGCTGTGTAGTACAAAAGAAGCTGTCATCTTGGTAAAGACCATAATGCAAGAAGTCCCAGCCGCCAAGGAAAAAACCTTGGTCGGCAGAGGCTCATGTTGGCAATAAAGCCTCTTCCAGCGTCTTGTTAGCATCTGGCTTATTATTCTTGTAAACATACCCATTGGAAAATTTCATCCTCAAGATCCAGCAACACTTGGGCTGGCTCTGATGGGGATTCTCCGCCGACAGGAGATTCAAGGGCGAATGGTCACGTGCTGACGTGCCGTGTTTCCAATCACTCCCCTGCTTCTGTCTCAAGTCCCCTGCCAGCAACGTCATAGAGACATCAGCATCAGCCATCTCATCATTCCAATTCCAGGGTACTAGGCTGGCGATCAAAAGAGTTCACACTTTAGCATTTAAATCCCGCTCTCCCCATCAATTCCCCCTCCATCTCAATTCTCCACAAAACTCGCCATTTCGAGCCCCATCAAGTTCTCGAAACCGCCAACTTATTGCCTACTTCAGAAATCTTCACCCAACAAGAAATTTCAGCAAGAAACCATGCCTCTTTTCAACAGACACCCCGCAGACACTACCACGACTTCCTCAAGTACTCATGTTGTTCGCGATGATACCCCACAACGCAAATCAACCTTCTTCGGTCGTCGCAACCGATCTGCTTCACCGGTTCGGACGACTGGCAGACACAGCGCACATTCCACATCGCCTCCTCGACGCGGCCTGCTACACCGCAATGAAGACCCCTCTATCCTAGCTGCGAGAGAAAGGGTTTTCAATGCCGAGAAGAGAGAGAAGGAGGCCGACCAAGCATTAGCGCTCGCGAGGACTGCTGTCAGAGAGGCCAGAGACCACATAAGATTCCTGGAGAAGGAAGCTGCGGAGGAGTAAGTAGTATTTTCTGCGCTGGGAGAAGGCGCCGCTGTGAGACTGACACAAATTCAGAGCGAGACTTGCGAAGATCAAGCAGAGCCAGGCGAAATCTATCTCGAAAAGAGGTCATGGACTTGGTCGTAAGTATTCATTGCTCTTCTCGGTACACTCGACCCATTGCTGATCTCTGAATAGGACATGATCATGTGTGAATCTGCATAGCGGTCAGATATGCGGATTATCCCACGACCTCTCCAACTTTCGATAAATTGTAACGAACGACTTACGAACATCTCTTTAACACGAACCAATGTATACCAGGGCAAGGGGAAGATGTATTAAGCATGAACGACATTGTATTTGTACTTTTGATGAGTGGATAAGTGTAAACATATATGGAGCGTGGTGTCAGGTTGACTTTCTTCAAATATAAGACTTTCAAACGAAATGAACACGAAGAATTTCACACTTCCCGATTTTGAGAACTGCAGTCGTTCCGGATACCAGTATACCGGCAAGATAAGGACATTCTCCGGAAGGTTTGTTCCTCTTCACTTATTCGCTTAATGATTAGCGATAAACAAAGGGGGACCGGCCCGCTAACCCAAGCCAAATCCCCTCACCTGACGAAATGAGGGGTCAACGATCATCGACGGGACGGAGAAATTTAAAGACCTTCCACCCCATCCTCCCTTTTACCCCAGAGCTAAACTCCCCATAATTTCACGGAACATCTTCCTGCGATGCCAAATTAATTGCTAGCGACGGTATGTCGCCTCCGTGGCCCAAAATGGTGGTAGTGCCACCCAGGACTTTGATATGAAGAGCTGCCTCGGCGTTACATTCTGCTTGTTTGGTTCTTTTTTTCTGGTTGTGCGTTGCTACTCGTATCAATTGAATCACTTTCTTCAATTTGTGATTGTCAGGTCTTTCACAATGCCTTCCTTCAATTCGGCCCTAGCGGGCTTTTCTGCCTTCCTCTCTCTCTTCTCCTCTGTCTCCGCCGCGGCCAATCCTCTCATACAAATCAAGGAACCTTTCGGGCCCAATCCAACAAATGTCTCCTTCTACTTATACATTCCCAAAACAATCGCACCCAATCCTCCCATTCTCGTCAACCCTCATTGGTGCCACGGCACAGCTCAAGATGCTTTCGCCGGCACGCAACTCGCAACTCTTGCAGACACGTACGGCTACATCATGATCTTTCCTAGCTCGCCCAATGCCGCAGATCAGTGTTGGGATGTCTCCTCAAAACAGACCCTCTCCCATAACGGCGGGGGTGACAGTCAGGGCATCGTCAGTATGGTCAAGTGGACATTGGCCAAGTACAAGGGTGACGCGAAGAGAGTCTTCTCAATGGGTACGAGTTCAGGAGCAATGATGACCAACGTTCTCCTTGGCTCCTATCCTGATGTCTTCGCAGCCGGAAGCGCATGGGCAGGCGTTGCATTTGGATGTTACGCTGGAGACGGGTATGGAGTCTGGAGCGACGCTTGCGCGACGGGGAAGATCATCAAGACAGGCGCGGAGTGGAAGGCCATTGTCGAAGCCGCGTATCCAGGTTACAATGGATGGAGACCAAAGATGCAAGTCTTCCATGGAACGGCAGATGATATCTTATATCCTCAGAATCTACAAGAAGAGATCAAGGAGTGGACTGCTGTGCTTGGACTGCCGAGCACGCCTATCAAGACTATCCCCAATGATCTGCAGCCTGGCTGGACGACATTCATTTACGGGGAGAAGTTCATGGCTGTTAGTGCGCAGAATGTTACGCATAACATCCAGACAAATGCCACGGAGGTGCTGAGATGGTTTGATTTGACCTGCACCGGGAATGGGTGTTTCTCGAGGCCGGATAGCCCCTCTACGCCAGGCTCAAGCTCAAGCAGTGCTTGTGTCGCTATTCCGACGACACTGACCACCAGCAAGGCTGTTAGCAGTACTTCGACAACAACCATTGCTACTGCATCGCCAACTGGTGCTTCGCAAGTCAAGTGGGGCCAGTGTGGGGGAGTTGGATGGAAGGGAGCTACAACTTGTGTAGCAGGGTCAACTTGCACATACTCCAACCCATACTATTCCCAATGTCTATAAAGGAATAATTCGAGTTGCGGAACCTTTCTCTGCGATGTATCCTGAGCTTTGTACATAATCTGCAAAGTAAAGTTGTACATAGTTTTGAGAAGTGCGATTCCACCAGTTCAGTCTGCATGGTAGCTGCCAAGCCTTTTCGTCAAGTAAATCAACAAGAAGTCGTGCACAGAAACTCCTATCTGACTCAACGGACACAACGGATGGGCAAATTGACCAGCCGAATTCAATTGACGGACAATGTTCATTTCTCCAAGTCTTCTCAGTCATTCTAGTCTTCTGAGCCACTAAGTTCTCGCTTCGCACGTATCGACGGTATCGCCTCCCACTGCGCCACACCATCCGTATACCAGCTCCTCATAATAAGTCCAGCCATCTTTCATCACCAGATAATCCGCAATCGCCAAATATCGCGCTTCCAGGCGTTTAAATCTTCCGCACTCAATCCTACCATTGGAGTAGCCAGTTTTGGGGGCTACCTATCCGTAACCCATTTCTTCCGCTCATCCAACACCAAGCCAAAAAAAGTATATCTGCAACATATCTGTAGAAGAAGGACGTGTGGCAGGTTAGAGAATTTCAGAAGATTCTCAAATTATCACGATGTCTAAGCAGATCAAAATTGATTGTATACTAAAAGAGTGATCTAGAAGTAGACACGGTTTTCCTGAATCAATTAGCCACATATACTGAGATCAATCACCCGATTGTTTTGAAGCTGCATTAGAAATCGGATGAAAATGAAGTGAATTGATATGTACAAAGAATTACTTCCAACCCATGTCAAACGAAGCCTGCTCAAGCTTTTCTCCATCCCTCAAGCCCTCTCAAAAGATACTCTCCGATTAAGCATTCTCAAGCACGTTCTCTGACTTTCTCAATGTTGCGTATCCATCCGAGCTTCAACACTGTCCAACATCTCTTGCCATCCAACACCCGCTCATACCGAAGCCCATTCACACGAAGTACTCGCACTACTGAAGCAAATGTCCAGTCTGGGCACGGCCACTTCGCTTACTTAGTGGTTGTAACCGCTTCCAATACACTTCTTGATTGGGTAGCTGTTCGAAGTGCAAAGACTAATAGAACCCTGAACCCAAGCAAGCCCCTTATAATCACTGCTGAAATGCTGATCGGCCTGGAAGTACGTGCTGCGTTGAGATCCAATACATCCAACCTTCGCATATCCACTGCGGCGGTAAACACGTGGGTTGCTGACCATCATTCCCCACTTCCCCTTGGGCACAGTGGAAGTGTACGCAGCAGCATACGTCGAGGTCCATTGCTTGGTGTACGAGATACCGACGGATGCAGACAGCACGTCTTTAATGAATGTGTAGTCGACCGAGCTGGACACAGAGATGCTGTCTGAGATGGAATAGCCGGCTGTCACGGCGATGGTGCCTGCGGATGCGGTGGCGTGGAACGCGGACGACATTGGGACATCCCAGTCAAGGAAGTCGGAGTCCTTGTTACGGACGATGAGGCGGACGTTCGTGCAGCGCTTCTCGATATCAGTGCTGTTTCCGTCAGAGCCTTCTCCGTCGATAGGTGACTCCCATGACGAGGCATCGTCGAATGGAGATTCGGGACGGCCAATGGTGGTGTTGGTTCGTGCTAGCTCGGCGTGGTAGTCTGCGAGCTTGACGATTTCGTGGCGACCATTGGCGCCGAAGACGAGGATTTCATCGGCTTCAATGTTACGGGGAATGAGAGCGGCGGAGCTGACCAGCGAGCTGGCCGCTAGGACAGCTGAGAGGAGGGAGATGGCGTGCATTATGAGGTAGTGCAGGTGGTAAGATACTGATTCAAAGAGTGTAATAGTTTGACGTGTCAAACGAGTGTGGGAAAAGAGTGTGGTGAGTGAGTGTGGGGGAAGGTAAGGTAAGTAGGAAGAAGCTGAGCTGATGGTGAAACGAATAAACAACGGCAATCACTTGTTTATATGCATTCTGAATACATCCTCAGAAGGCTCATCTATTGCTTCGGCGCAGAAGATCCGAGATCTGATACAACCACTATCCTGGAATAGGGAGGTGATTGAGACTCATTCTACGAGGAGATTGTGTTGGTTACCAATGGAACACCTCACGCTCCTGAATTTGGTCACATAGACACCTTGTGATCTTTCTTGACTCAGTCAATCGTAAGCTTTGGGACATTTGCCCCTCCAACATTAGTTCTAATAGAGTAGAATTAGAGATACGATAACATTGTAGTGGAGCGCACGTCGTCTAGCGTGGTGCCAGACTTCTCGGGGTCTTGAGTACTCCTGAACGAAATTAACGTTCCCGACTTGAAGTGCCAACGGGATAATCCTTCTCTTTGGGTCTATATCGGATAAGATACGAAGGAACCGAACCACGTTGAGTAAATGAGATTAAAATGGTCTCCATTTCAATTCGTGGAAGATCCGAACAGAATGAGGCTCTCCGAACCTTAGCTCATGACACTTCAGACGAAGAACCATCCAGCAAGGTGCATAAGGCTTAGAGAAAGCAAAAAGTCCCACAGAATTCTAATTCTCGGTCCCCACTCCGAACCAATGAGGAAGCTCATGTTCTCACTCAAAGCCGCCATTGGCTCGCCAAATACAACCGTGCTCAGGTCCAAGTAAACAAAACAAGGTTTCCCCGGCCCGAGCAAGCTTGTAATTTAAGCTTAGTCCACTCCACCCTTTAATCCTACTTCACTTGGAAATAACTTCGGCTTGTTGAGATCAATTGTCTTGTTGGTGGGGGTTAATTTGCTGGGATATGCCCATCCGGAGGGGTCATGGTGATCCTTCATGAGTCGCTGCAACAGGTATCGGCTCCCGGCAGCTGGGTAGACTTAAAGTTAAGGCTGGGCGAAGCTTCACAGTCATGCATGCTGGGACTGGAGTTCGAGACAACATGAGCAACTCGTTTGACAGGATCATTGTCCAGCCTAGTAAGACGGAAGATAACTATTCAACTACTTACTCATACATCCTATTCGTGAGACTCAAGTTCAAGAACGGATCGTTGAGTAAGTTCTCAATTTCTTGCAGCGGTATTCTCCATCGCTGCCGAACTCCTACCGGCTCCAGAATGGGGGCAGGCGAGGGCGCTCAACAACACCTGGTCAAAGCACCACATCCGGTCAATCAGAACCGGCAGTCCTTCGGCACAATCTCAATTCTTCATATCTTGACTCGCTACATCGATCGTGGGACTCGTATCTATTATCTTGTAAATTGATCAGAAAGTGTAAGTGTTTCAGAGTCCACACCTCAGAACTGATTGCGAGATTCCGGATACAATTAGTCTCCACTGGAATTGAGTTGAGTTATGTGATAATGGAATGACACATGACAAGCTGTCAAATCTAAAGCTGGCTGTCAGACAGGCTTGAAATTTAATGTATATCAAGGTCGACGACTCCCCTCCAAGACTCTATTCTGCTTTCCTTAGTCACTTACATCATCCACCAGTCACTCATTCATATCTTATCCCATACACTCATTTCAATCCGAACCTCCAATAAGCTCCCCGACTCCCCGACTCCCCACTCAACCTCATCCTCTCTCCAACAACCAAGATGAAGTTCTCCCTCGCAACCGTTGTCATCGCACTCGCCGCTGGGTAAGTGTTCCCACCACCACCTCCTTCTCAACCTCCACCTGACCACTAATTTCCCAAAATCGAAAATTCTACCTCTCCAAGTAAACCAGCTAACAAGCAATTCTTTCACTCAGCGCAGCAGCCGACCTCCACAAATTCTGTATCTGCGCTAACAAGAGCGGCGGCGAGGTAAGCCACCCCACTCCATCCTCCTCTACTCTTTCTCCCTTCTTCCATCCCCCAACCTCTGTACCATTTGCATTTCCTTTCCCAACTCCAAACCTTTCCAGATCTCTCCAACCTCAAATCCAAGCCCCTCCCTCAAGACCCCTTCCCTCCCACCTCATCTTACCCCTCCTCTCCCTCAAAACCCTCCATCTCTCTCAATTTTTTAAAGTCACGTCCTACACCAGCAACTGACGTACATATCACCCATAACAGCTCGAATACAACGACTCCGCCACCCGCCAAATGTGTTCCGCCTACCTCCGCCGCAACACGGGAAATAAGCAGTGGGATAGATGTCCTGACTGCACATATGTTCGTCTTTCCTCCCTCATCCTCGCTTCTATGCCTCCCTCAATCTTCCCTCCAAGCAAGAAGAAAAGAAAGAGGAAAAGAAGCTTGACAAAGACGCACCTGTACATATTAGCGTTTCGTGCTAATTTGACGTACAATCATATAGGTAGCAAACGATCTCCTCTGCCGCTCAAAAGGCTACCATATGGGCGGTGACGAGGTAAATCCTCCTCTACTCCCTCCCCCCCTCCCATTTTCTTCTCCCATTCTCCCCTCCCTCTCTCATCTCCATCCATTCCACCCATTCCCTCCCCCCTTTTCCCCTTCCTCCCTACATTCTTTCCTTCCTTTTTTGCCGGCTGGAATCCAAAAATCGAATGCGGAATCGTCAAGACGGACATTAAGAAGAAGCAAGCAAACAAACAAACATACACATAGAGCTGAGCTGAACCGAACTAACCTACCAACGTAAAAACAGGTCAACTACTACTGCAAAAAATTCGGCGCCACAGAATCGCGCTGCTAGATCGACATGCATCCGACCAACATCACATCAGCATCGATATAACCTCATTGAGTCAACTGGCTAGGGCACAGCGTTGGATCAGATCGGAACGGAGACTCTCCTCTCCTCTACTGCTAGGAGTCTCCGAAACCTTAAGATGGATGGATAGATTCAAACAACATAATTTCGAGCTTCGAGACCTGGAGACTGAAGTTCGAGATCACAGGCTGGGGCTGAGGGAAGGCCAGGACGTCATACTAGAATTAAATACTACGCTGATGTTGATGCTGATGCTGGAGTTGGATTTTGATTTTGATTGCTTCGCATACTATGAGGCAGATGGGCGAGACGAGACGAGATAGTTGTTTCTTTGTTCTTTGTATATATTTACCTTACCTTACCTTACCGTAGCGTACCTAAATAACAATTTCCTCTTTCTCTTCATTCTACTATACTGTACTACATACAAGTCTCTCTCTCTCTCTCTCTCTCTCTCTCTCTGACCCCGCGTCCAACTGTACTCTGGAGAATAATTTATAAGATATAATCTATATCAAGTGGAATCGCTGTTTGGTATGACTTGATATGGCTTGGCACGTTCTATGCTCGGCCTGCTTAATATCAGTAGATGTCCAGTTATCTAAAGATGAATAATGAATGAGGAAGGATAATGAATGAGGAAGGATAATGAATGAGGAAGGATAATGAATGAGGAAGGCATGATGATAGATGATCAAGTTCCCAAGTTCCCAAGTAGACACAAAAATATCACAATTACAATCACAATCAATCAATCGCTCGACGAAAACAGGGGGGGGGGGACCCTTGCTGTTCACTCGTTCGTATATGGGGAAGATTGCCTTGCGTTGTATTGCATTGCGTTGCATTCCGTTTGCTTTATCTAATACATACATACTCCTGTACTATCCGATCCTATCCAATCCAATCCGATCATGCCTGCTCCTATATTCCGATTGATCCGCAAGAAGCAATGCATACGCTACGCCACGCTACAGTACTGTAAGTCCTCTCTCAGGTCACTACTCTCACTGCTCCGTCCGTCCATCGATCTCGTTCCTCCGGTCTGTCCTCTGCCAGCTCTCTCCTCTCGCCACTTCAGATTCTCCAAACCGCCTCTTGGTTTGAGTCGTGGCCCCAGTCATCTCCATCTCCATGTCGTCGTCGAGTGTCAAGCGTACTTGTGACGTCGCAAGACGTCGCAAATCCTCTCAAAAGGCAACCGAGTCAGCTTGAACTGCAAATCCGCGACACCTCCCCAATCCATCCCACAGCCACTTCACCTCAAATATTAAGCTCCACCACTCCAACCCCCGAGCACAAGAACAAACATCGCAGAAGCCCAAGCCCAAGCCCAAGATAAATCCAAATCCGAATTCAATCCAAGTCCCAAAATCCAAGTAATCCAAACGATAGCATGGGTATAGGTATCAAAGCAGCAGTCCCAAAACCCGCCCAAGCCAAACCTTCCCTGTACCAAGCAAAAAAAGAACCATCCAAACCAAACAAGAACGGTCACGACCCATGAACATCAAAAAAGGTACAGCACACAATGTAATGATTCAAACTCGGGCGACAAATGAAAGGTCTTCTTCCTTGAGAAACTATGCAATGCATATGCAAGCCTAAACGAATGGCGCTTGGCTTCCCGCCCGTTCCCGTATTGTATTGTACTTGTACTTGTACTAATGCTGTGGAAAATGCCGTAACGAATGCTGAGCTCTGTTGTGTATTTACACAAACAGGATGAATGATGAGAGTGGAGCCGAAAAGTCAAAAATTGACAGTGAAGGAAAGTCTCAAAACGCCTGAAATGCAATCACATCTGCAACCACCCAACCAATCCCATCCAGTCCCACCAATCCCATTGTATAATCGTAACGGAAAGTTCCCCACTGTGCCCAGTCCGATGCGATCATCATTCATATAGTCGTTAAATTCGTGTCGTAGCGTGCTGAAAAACGCGGGTATCTCTTGAAGAAGTAATGTGTATATACACAGAATCCTGCCTGTCTGCTCTCTGGCTGACTGACCCTACTCGACGGTCGATCTCAATAGGCCGCCGCAGTCACCTTTTTAGGCTCTTGAGCTGTCGCAACAGCTACAAGTGCATCTAATCCGCTCATGCCACTGTTTGATTTTGGTACCTGATCATTCTGCTGTACCTGGTTCTGGTGCGATCCTGGCCCGTAAGTATATGCTCCTTCCGCTCCATTTTGCGGAGCATAAGTAGCATATCCATTCGGTGGTCCATTCCTTGGATCGTGTTGTTGAACACCATTCCGATTCTCCACCCAACCATTCGCATGCACTATGCTAGGGTTGTACTCGCTCATCGAGCTACTGGGCGTTCCGGGAATTCCACCTTCGGACCCGCTCGATTCTGCTGGAGAAGTTCGCTGTACTGGCTGTTGCATGTTCTGCTGTGTGTTAGGAGGACCATGATACCAGCCTTGACGCTTGGATTCCCGTGGAGTGACTGGAGCAACTGGAGCACTGACATGATGTTGGTGTTGGGGATACCCGCTGCTAGTTTGTGGCCTGTTCGAGTATGAAGATTCTTCAAATCGAACTGCCGGTTGTTGTCGGATATGTTCACGGGCGGACAAAACTGCTCTGTTCGCGTCGTTTGCCCACTGACTTGCTGCATCCGTTGGGGGCGTACCCTGGATGTCGAGACGATTCATATTCCGATTCATACCCTGCTCCCAATGCTGGCTTACTGGTCTCTCTCGATCGTAGTTCATTGGAGGACGACTTGGCGTATCAATCATCTTTGGGCTTGGTTGACGTTGGACAGGAGTAGCTGGCCTTGGAAGTGGATCAAAACTCTCGATTCCTGGAAGACGCATAGGCTGGCTAGGAACGATAGGAGGCTGAGGTAATGGACCAGGTCCAGTAGCGTAGTGATTGGGGGTGGTGACATTTTGTAGACGGCTCGTGAACTGTTCCATACCTGGCCGGGTTTCTGGATGCCATGTTCTGCGCCTGTTTTCGTACTCTACAGAGCTTATGGATTCTCGTCGAGACCAACCACTGTTCGACGTAGTAGGACTTGAGATCATACTTCCCGATGGTGAGAATGCCCCCATATTAGATGAGTTCAGACCAAGAGCAGATGGCCCGAAGTTATTCCCATGAGGTGACTGGAAAGGGTTTCCTGCAGATGGTACAGAGAGTCTTCTTCCAGGAGTTCGGTGACCTGAATATAAACTAGCAGTGCGAGAATGTGCTGAGCCTGGCGATTGCATTCCAGATGTCCAATGAGGACTGTTCTGTCCGGTCGAAAAGGTAGCAGAAGTGGGAGTACTGAAGCCTGGGGAATGCGGCCGGTAGGAATCCTGTCGATAGTAGCCGCTCGATGGACTATCAGGTCGATAGATCTCCTGCGAGAACCGGTTCCGTCCATCTGCCATAACCAAAGGTGGTGGGCGTCTCCTCATATCATCTCGGTTGGGATAAATCGATCCAGCTGAACCAATGCTAGTCATGCTCGATAGAGACAGAGAGTTGCGTTGGTGACCACGGCCTTGACTACCCTGACTTCCTGCTGTCGATGCCCTTGACCTTCCTGCTGGTCTGACTCTGTCCGTGCGAACTTGTCTCTGGAATCTGGTTCCGGTGGCGGCCAGTGATTCAGGTGGAATATCTTCGTTTTGGTGCACAGTCTGGGCATGCTGTCGTAGATTGTCGAGTCGAGAGAATCTGCGAGAGCAGTGGCATTGAAAAGGGCGTTCACCGGTGTGTTTTCTGTCAACGTTAGGAAATCACAATGACAATGTATGAATGCCTGCTAACCTAATATGCCGAGCAAGATGCTCACTTCGTGTGAAACTTAGGTTGCATGGTGGATATTCCAGGCAATAGAACCTTTGTGATTTCCCCTTCTTTTTCGTAGATCTGGTTCCATCTGCATTAACGCTTGCGTCGTCTTCAGATCCTTCTTCACCATTATCCTCCGAATCCATATCTACATCTCCGGAATCTCGAGATTTGGTCGAGTGCTGCGAGTCGCCGCGGGCCAAGCCCGTCTGCTGTGACTGCTCCTCATTAGAAGATAATGGCGTAGGAGGTACGAAGGGAGAAGAGGCTGGGGGAAGAGGTCGTTGGTTGTCCAGACCGAAGGTTGCCCTTGTTGGAGTTCTTGCGTCGTCTCGAGGCATTTGAGGGTGGAGTTGTGAGGTCGGTGCAGTGCTCGGACGTGGGGTCAAAGGATTTGCTTCTTCTCCATTGCGACCGTGAGGATCGGAGACGAGGGTTGTATTTACTGGGGAGAAGGTTGTCGAAGCCATTGTGGTGATCGATTGTGGGTCGGTCGGTCTGAGTATATATGACGGAAGAGGCTGGGGATCGTCGGCGGGATGGCGGGGGCGACTATTCCCAGGAGGTCGGAGGGGAAAGTTGGTAGAGGTCGGAGAGATGAAGAGGATGAACTATCAAAACATCTAGAATCATGCGGTGGGATTATTTGGTCGTTGTCCGCCTGGAATCAGGTACCGTGCGGTGCGAAGGCTGGGAGGGCTGAGCCGCAATCCAATGAATGTTGTCGGCGGCTGTTGCAAAGTCCCAGCTTGACCAGCAGCAACTCTCGAGTCCTTTGTCTTCTTCCGACGAGTATGAACGGGCCTGTTGGTGATCCTCGTAGAGAACGATGCTTAAGATGGATGTTATCTCTCGATAGCGGTGCGATCGATAAGACGAAGCGGGGAGGACGAGGCAATATGGGAGTTATGCGACCGGGAGAATTCGCGGTAGGAGGGGATAGACGACGATAATCGGCAGCAAGGATTAGCCTTCAGCGCCAGGAACACAATAATCGGGTGAACGAGGAGCGGTGCAGAGCTTTCGAGATGATGCTATTGATGCTGAGATGTGGAGGTAATGTTCGCTGGTGGGATGGTGCGACCAAGGAAACGGAGTAAGGTCGAATGTTGGATGTTGGATAAGTGATGGGCGAGATCTGCGGGTGGTAGTGGGTTTGCAGAGAAGAGGAGAGAGAGAGCGGAGAGGAGAGGAGAAGAGATGCAGTAGTTGCAGATGCGCTACGGACTCTGGACTTGACGTGGGAAGGAAGAGGAGAAGAGGCAGAGGAGGCGCAAGTCAGGGCAAGGCGGGCACGATGGATGCAGCGGAGTCCAGTGAGGTGCAGCGCCAGTTGAAATGCTCTGCAAACTGCAAAGCCTGAACCTGGAAAGGGCAACCCGTCTGGCTTGGACTTTGCCTAGTGTGGCGATAAGCGAGTGTGAGCAGCGTCGGGCTTACGAATTGCAGCTGCAGGACGGGGACTTAAAAACAAGAGTGGAGTCAAGTGTGTGAGTAGCGGGAAAAGAGGCTTCAGATGAGATGGGATGGGATGGGATGGGATGGGATGCAAGAGTAAGGAGTTTTTGTGTGTGTTGTGTTGGGAACGAGGCTGGAACAAAAGCAGGGGAAGAAGAACAACTCTCGGTCAAGGGGCAGAGGCGTCACATAATATACTCGAGGTGGGTGTTATCTATGTCCAGGTACGATCTATGTGGATCTTGTTCACTATACAACCGTGGTTGAGATGTTGAGGAAGTCTTGAGGATCCGCGTCTCCAAGGGGACATTCAAAGTTTTAGTGTCGGACTGAGGTACTGGGTTGAGGCCGGTTTGGGTAACCAGAGAGGAAGTTTAAATGGTAGGGCAAAACAGACGAAGCGAGTCACATAAAACCGTGCCTGGCCCTTAAAGTTGGGGCAGTCCGTCTCTTGAAGGTTTCCATGAAGCTGCGTAATTGTGTGGGTTGTAAGAGGTGGTTACATCTTGAGTGGTTTGCTATGTCCGGCGAGGAGTCGTGGAGTAAGATGAGATCAAGTGAAGTGATGTGAGTAAGAGGTGAGGTGAGATGAGGTGTGTGCTGTTTGAGCATAAGATTCCCTCTGCCATTGATCATCAGCAACGGTCTCTCGTCAACTCCGATGTACAGATAATTGGGCTTGACTCCGAATGATTCGGACAGAACGAGGCCGTACCTGATATTGATTAAATAGCCGTCAATACCGAGTGCCCAGGCCAGATCATGAGTGAGGCTTCGCTTCCAGTCTTCCTCTAAGAAGAAGGGAAATGGAGGGCTGGCTCAAGGAGGGTCAAAGGAGGGGCGAGGCGCAACTTCAGTGCATTCCAAGAGCAGGTGGGTCATGATTAGCGCCTCTTTGTCGCTGTTTCAGGATTTTTGCGGTTCCTGAATTGCGCTGTTCCTGCCCTTGCCTTGCCGGATGGGGCATACTGCGCAGTAGAGTGCAGCAATCTGGACCGCACACTGCCTATTCGTCCAACCTCGCGGGGCAGAAAAGAGGCAGAGCTGCAGAGTCTGCAGAGGGGGAGGCAGTATACGAGGCAAGGATGAACAATATAAGAACAGCCTCGCCTCGGTCCGAATTGTTGTTCATTATCATTCTTTGCGACATATGAACCTTGAGATAAAGTGTGGTACATGCGCTTGCTCTAGTGCTATGAATCACTGTACTGCGCAAGGTCAAGGTCAAATTCAAGATCAGGGGAGGAAGGGCAGTTAGGTTATCGATAACGGACCTATCGTGGTTATCGCATCCTGGTACTGTGGTCCTGTCACCATCCCTGACTCCCCTCCACCCCTCTCCCCTTCCAAAGATCCACATCCACCGACGCTCCAGGGCATTCCCATTCCAGGTTCACTCCACCCAAGTCAAATAAGTCCCCAAATCCCCACCTCATATCCTGGTCTAGCTCTTCCTTCCTGTCCGGATCAGCCGCGGGAACGATGTCATTATTCCCTTCTTTCCCTGCGCAATCAACCTCTCAGCATCTCGACTTCTTCTATCCTTGCCTCTCCTGTCCTATCTCATGTCTCTGCATCTGCATCTCCACGGCTTCTGTCGGACAAGACACTCAGCCAAGCATAGCATGGCTTATTCTGCTTGATAAGGAATTATGAGGCGTTCCTCTTCCTACCATATCGTTGCTTCCACCACTCACCGCTCAAGCTTTGTTGTTCCCATTGTCGGTCCCGCACGCACATCACAAGCCGAGTGCTGCCAGGCGTGACATGACAGGCAAGGAAGAGGAGGGGTAGCTGAAGGATGGCGAACAGCCAAAGGGTCCAAGCTGACATCTCGTGAGATGGATATCAAATCAGGATACGAGCTTTGGCATCCCCATTACTCACAAACACTCACGGGGCCAACAGACGACGAGGCCCAGGAACGAGGGATCAGGTCTAATCAGGTCAGGCTGTCCTGTGCGCTTCAGGTGCAAGGTACACAGGTACAGGCACCATAACTATAGGTACTGTGCAGCCTCGCCTGGCTACCGCTGTACGGACGTACAGGACAGACTACAACTAGGTGCATTAAGACATGTACGACATATTCGATCTCATCTGCTGTAAGCTATAGTACTGTAAGAGCCCCAGGATAAACCTCGTAAGTTACCTCTCCTGTACATGCGTCTTTAACACCACATCGGGCGCAGTCAAGTAAACTCTGTACCAAGACCTTTTCACAATCTCCAACACGTCTCACGTACCTGCGACAATCATCGTACCTGTTGCTGCTACAGAACATTTACCTTCCTATTCCTCACGTTACAATCCATGTCCACAAGCATCCCATGACTCAAGATACTTTATATCACCACTTACACTTCCAACTCTCATCCATCCTACCCGCATCATGGATATGAAGGTAAGAATGCGCCATCTCACACCCAACCAATCCGACATCCAGCGACCCCTCCATCGCAACCCCGCCACCAACCCGCCTTGGACCAAAAGAGGCGCCACGCGCGCTAAACAAACCTCCTCCTTGATCCATCCTGCCATCAGCTTACCATTATTACCCACGAACGTTTTAGCCAGCATACGGCCATCGAAATCTCATCCCTCCCATCTACTGCAAAATAGATGCAGATGCAAGGCACGCACACTTTTCTGCAAAGTCTAGATGCGGGTGCAGTGCAGTAACGTCAAGCAGGTGAAAATAATCGTGAGATAGAGTTCAACCCCCACGCTCATGAACTCACCCATACCTAGCAAAATCCACGGCCACTCACACGAAATCCACGACTCCTTCATGCGACATCCAGACCAGTACAAAGAGCATCTCTCATCCAGTCAATTACAAGGCTGACCAAAAGACCCATCGTTGTGCTCCGCAGGCCCATCGCCTTACCTCTATCACACAATAGCACCCTCAACTATACGAACACGACCACGGTTCCTGGTTTCGGGTACCTTACTTCCTCATCGACCCTACATTGCCCACATGCACTCCACCCTACCATCTCTCTATTCCTCTCTCAGCCAAACGCTTCAAGCGCAAGAAAAAAAGAGCCGACGTCACGGCAGACCAGCGGTGTGGAAGTTTGGTCGAGTCCCACTCTTCTAGGAACTCCCCCTTCTTAAACGGGACCTGAATATTTTTCGACGTCACGGGATTGAGTCTAGAACGCGTACCTGAAGCGGCCTGCTCCTTCTGGCTGACTTCGAGGAACAAACAACAAAGAAACTTAGTGCTGAAAGAAGAGGCTGATATCGCCGGTACACCTTACAATGTATCCCCCGGTATAATTTTCTAGCGTAATTTTATGACATCTGCTGTTTTATACGTCTCATGTGTTTCTCGACTTCTCACAGCCAATTATGTCGGCTCCTCTTCAATTTAAAATAATGTCTAGCCATTGAGTCTAATGATCCTCAGCAGTAAGAGCAGCCAATGTCACTAGATCGCGCTGGACAATCAACCCGTGGGGTTTACTGTCCCTGACTGCTTCACTTGCACATTGAACAGTCATATACAGAACCCGGATCGTAAGTGGAGCCAGCGCTGCCAGCAAAGGCGCTTCAATCGACATCTCCTTTATTGCGTCTTCTTCTTGCAAAACGGGCAAGTAAGCATTAATACATGTCGCTCTCATGTCAATGTTCACCAATCGACCGACTTGCCAGTAGATGCGATCTTCCACATGTCTGAACGGGACTTGTCAACTCCCCGAGAAATTTGAATTGATTCGGGACAATCCTCTCAGCTCTCAACTACTTCTAATGACCTCTACCAGATCGTGAAGTCCTTTCAGCGAGTGGTTCTTCCCTTCAGCAGAATTTACTAAGTGGGTGACCAACTCTGATCTACCTCTCCACCTTCCATAGTTCTGACCACAAAGAGCTGACTCGGCAGCCACGGATCGCTTCCGATGCTGTTCATAATGTAGCAGCAGGACTTGGCCAACTGGTATACATGAACGACTCGATACAAGGCGCCGACCTGGAGGTGTGGTAATTCGGCAGTACCAAAGCATAATTTTCTTCGTCGATCTTTTCAGCTCATGCCAGTTCCCATCACATTGTCAAGCTTGTCTTACCTGTCTAGAAGTTGAGCCATAGTTCAGATTTGTACCGTCCGTGATTAAAATACTGGCTGGATCAACGAATACATCTGCAATATCACGGTCTTTGAATGGTGAAGTTCACTTCTTCACTCGACGAGGTAATGGTATATCATACCAGCAATCTATTCCAACATACCCATGAAATAAAGAAGCCATTTCATTCATTGCATAAGCTGAAAAATACTAGTGCTACAGAAACAAATCGCCTCCCCAATCGAGAATGAGAAACCGTCGAAATAACGACATATACCCCATCACAATTTGCCCACTCGACAACAAAGCCAAAGCCAAAATCCGAATCCCATCAACAAAATACATCAAGCAAATCGTATCCAAACCTCTCACCCCACCCCCACTCCAACCAACTTCGAGGGCTTCAGACCCCGAACCCCTCACTTATGCCTCTCCTGATCCTTCTTCTGCCCATCCATAACCCACCTACTATGATGTTCCTCAAACTCCCTCTCCCCCTCCTTCGTCTTCATCTTCTCCTTCATCTTGAACGGCTCGGGGACGTCCAAGCCGCGCTTGATAGCAGGTCTCGCATTAATCCTCTCAGCCCAATCTCTCACCTCCCTATGCATCACACACAATCTTGTCAGCATCGTCATATATATGTATATTCGGAAGGAAGCCAGGAGATTCCGAGAGCACTCACGGAAATTCGTCTAGACTCACACCCGCCCACTCGGCCCAGTTCACCCATGAGAAACATGCTATATCGGCAATCGTCAACTTATCACCCACGATCCACGGGCCCCCTCCTTCGGCTTTCTTCTTGTCGCCTCCTGCGGTCGAAGCTTGTGTGCCGGCTGCGGTGTGGTTTGCTGACTTTTGCTGGGCTAGGCGGTGTTCGAGGACGCTGTAGAGGCGTTTGGTCTGTTGGGAGGAGGGGGATTTAGTTGAGTTGAGGTGGGGAGGTGAGAGGTGAGGGGAGAGGAGGGGAGGGGGGAAGAGGTAGGGGAAGAGGGGGACGAGGGGGACGAGGGGGGAGGGGAGATGACTGACTTCAGTTTGGTAGCGGTTTATAGCGTATTCGATTTTTTCGGGGGCGTAGCGGAAGAAGTGGTTTGCTTGGCCCTGAGTTCATTTGTCTGTTAGATATCTCAAGCAGATGGATATGTGTGCTTCAAAAATAGGAGAGATGAGGTATTGAGGATCTGGAATTTTGATGGGAGGTGAAGGGGCGGAGAGACGAACCTGCATGGGACCGATTCCACTCTGCATCCAGGTCATCCATTCGACGACTTCCCAATACCTATGCGTGTCATCCCCATTAGCATTTATATCTCAAATCTCAGTCTTTAAGAGCTCAACATCCAGCCTCAGCCAAGCTCCATTGCAAGCTTCCTTCCTCATCCATATCCAAGACTTCAAGATTTCAACTCTACTGCACCTTCACCACATCTCAACACTCCCCACAACCAAAGAAGGAGAGAAAATGAAGAGAGAAAGAGGGACGACTCACTTATCACTATCAAAAGCATACGAAATAACATATTCACGATCATACTTCTGACACAAATAAAGCATGATAGCCATCCCTTCAAAAACCCTCTTCTCATGACTCTTACCGTCTGCTGTCTCAGTGCGGTCGATTATGGCGGGGATGCGTCCATTGGCTGTGATAAGGAATGTCAGCAGTAATCCAGGAATAGTGGGGTGGGATATAGAAGGAGTAGGAGGTATGAGAACGGAAAGTGGTGAGTGAATAGACGAAGTACGGGAGACGACGAAGGAGGAATGGGGAAATCGTACGATTGATCTTCAGATACCACTCTTCTTTCTGCGTGTTCTTCGAGATATCAATGTGATTCGTCTCGTACTTCAGCCCGAGAGCTTCGAGGACCATGGAGACTTTCTGGCCATTTGGTGTGCCGGATGTGTATAAACTGGTGCGGTGTCAGTCGTTTGATACAGCCTTGAAATGTAGTCTTCTTTGGGTATGTTGCTTGTGAAGGTCGAGAAGAGAAGAGAGTATGGAGGTTGAAGCTTACACGATATCCGTCTTCTGAACTTCTCCTTGCGCGAGCTCGCCCTGCGAGTTGAGACTTACTCTCCTTGCTTCCGACATTTTGAAGACTCCTTGTGTTGTAGACGACTAGACTGTAGCTGTTGAACAATGAATCTTCGAATTCCAAAATTCGATGAAAAAAAGTGCTCTGAATATCTTCAAAGATCTAGCGGATCAATAAATTTGAAGTGGGAAAAGAACAGAAAATTAGCATTACTTTTTCCCAATCTTCATCATCTCACTCCATCACCATGACGTTGGTGACGCCATACCTTCAATCTCAAGAGGGGTCCACTAATGCACCCCACCAATCCAGCCCAGCCAAACCCCGCGCCAATGGAAGCCTTCCCTCCAATGTTATGCTCTCGCTTCACAAAACAAACATGTAGCTGCCTAGGTACGCGAAAACAAGCAAATTGGGATCTGTTGCTACAGTGTAGATCCGGTGGAGTCTCGGTATTCGTGGTACGATTTGAAGGAGGAATCTCCGAATTCGGATCGGGGGAAAAGTGCAGGAAATGTTGAAGAATTGCTTCTGCTTGCTGGCTGGATCTATATCTTCCCGAGCCAGGTGAAGATCGTACTGTAAAAAGCAATGTGCACTTGAGACAGAAAAAACCTTTTAAACTTTGGAATATGTATAAAGAGGATATGGAACTTACTGAAGTGATTGAACTCTCGACCCGGATCGGTCATGGAAGCCACATTATTTAGATGTGATGAAGGACAAGAGGATAGATGACAAGAGCCCGCCTGTACCCCGCATTGGGAAACCGCTCCCCCTATCTGAGGAACAAACCCTGTGTAACCTAACCGATGCTGGGCGATCCCCCATACATTGCCACTTTCTTTTTTTATTTCTTCTGCAGCAGTACAAACGCTACCGTGCATGTTCCACAATTCAGCAGCCATCTATGTCAAGCTCAATATGTGTTTCTTGTCCATCTCGTCTGCAGCTGACTCCGGGCATTTCCATACAGCACTTACGAGCCAAGACTTGCATATCACTCTGCTGCTCTACCACGTGGGTCTGGGAGGCTGTTCTAGGCATCTTGTCGTTGCTATCAAGAAGTCAAGTATCGTACCACGATCGTATCGTCTTACTAAACGCTCCGTCATGGAGTGGCGGCCGACAGAAACCCTCGAAGGATTCGTCTCACTGTTACACAAGATTAATTGGATGTCAATAAACGAGAAGTGTCGGCTGTGATCTCGATATCTCAGGCCACTGTCAGCTTACAGTACCTCTCTCGCCTTGGTCCTCCTTGGGTTCCTCGATGTGTATTTCATAATCATTTCCCGCCGAGAATCGACACTTTCCGGATCGATACTCTGCAGGTGCACGCCTCCCAGGCACCAGAGTATCGCCGAAGTGGTGGTTTTCCGCCTCCACGAAATTAATCACAACGAGAGCAGAAAAGAATTCATGCCAAAAGCCAAGCACGCTCCCTTAACCATAATCCTTTACCTGCACTTTATTATACTGTACAGGCAGCAGCCTGCACTTTCCAAAAAAGGGACTCAGCTACATGCCTACCTGCCACCTTCCCAAAACAGTTCGTCTCGTCTGGGCCCACCCTAGAACCCCACATCCAGGCCTCCTCTTTTCACGTCAACAAGAAGATTTAGCGGTAGATAAGCTTAAAAGCTTGGCGCCACTCCCGTGAGATGAATGGAGCGTTTTGGGATGCTCGTCATGCTCACAGCCAATGGTGCTGGGAAAAAGTGGTTTAGGTAAGGATGGAGACCTAGCTCTGACAGGTACAGTCCGATCATGAGAGTTGTACTTGCAAAAAGCAAAATTTGGGCACAGCGACAGACCTTACTAGAAAAAGAAAAAGCTTAGACGAGCGGATGAGGAATGAGAATTGTGGAACGAAAGGCTATCAGAATATGAAGTGTTGTGGTTTTCGGTTGTGTTGTACCGAGAAACAGAGGAGGCAAGATACATCCCCTCAAGCATCAGTAGTGCCTGAGCGACCCGCCACTAACTGAATCAACGGACGCATATGATATACAGATCTGGCAGGTGGCTTTGATTCCATATAGGCGACTAGAAGAGTAGCCGCATACTCTCATTCGTTTGGTCGGTTGAGGATAAGTGGTGGCGAAGATGTTTTGGGAAGGTGACCTAAAACTTTGAGGAACTTTGAGCTTCAATTGGTTGTACCGTACTGTGCCTTAAACCTGCTTGAATGTCGAACGCCGAAAATCCAATGTAGGACTGTAGATCACTGCAATCAGTCTCCTCTTCTGCAGTGTAGTAACTGTCAGATGTAACCAAGCCGACGTCAGACGAGAGAAGAGAAGTATATAAACCTCATCATCCTACTGCTTCCTCACTCTTCACAAGAATTCAATTCAGCCCATCAAGCAAGCAGCCCAGTCACCCTAAAAAGGTTTCACTCAACTTCGATCCAGTGCCCGACGATCTTCTCGAAGACAAAAGCAGCCCACCTGAAATTCTCAAAGATCAACCGATCAACAACTCAACATGAAGTTCTCACTCACCTTGGCACTTACCTTCCTCTCGGCCCTCGCCCTTGCCGCGCCCTCTCCATCCATCGAAGCGAGAGGATGTTCATGCCATAAAGTCGGCGATGAGTAGTACGTCTCTCCTCTCCATCTCGGTCCACTACCATTACCCTCCACATATCCATCCCCCCCTCTTTCCATCGTCCTCCAAGACAAAAGGAGGGAAGATAGCATGGAAATGGTACAGCACAATACTAACATATCCTCTTCAGTATCTGCGGCGGATCCACTTGCCCTCGTGACCTCGCATTGAACGCCATGGACGAACTCATGAAGCGTGGATGCTCGTGCCACAAAGTTGGGGATGAGTACGTCTGCGGAGGATCAACCTGCCCATAAAGAGGTGGGTACGGACGCATTCGAGGCTCCCAGGATCTATCCGAGATAAAGAGAATTGAAGAAAGACAGAGGAACATGTGGATAGAGAGGGTGCTAGCCTGAACCTGTGATATTGATTTGCTGGATCTGATGAAGAAGGAAACACATGTTCGGAAGTAGAATCGCAAGATTTTTTTCTTCCTTACTAGGCATGACTTTCGTTGAGACCTGGTGCGCAGGCACCTCCATTATGTGACTAACTGGAATTTTGCCGTCTTTCGTGAGATGCTGAGATACTATTTTCGAAACTATGGCGACGGCGACGGCGAAAAGTAAATGTCGGTGAAGTTGGACATGAGTAACTGTCGCAGGACAAATATGACGAGAGGCGAGATAAGCACAGAGTACGCCGTACTGACATCCCTCACAAATCTAACAACGAACGTCGATTGTGAAGTGAAGACGTTATCGACAATTTCTTGTGCTTAAGGAAGTCCGCCGGGTACGGCCGAGGAGGAAAGGCTTCGCGTACTCATCTGCATCCTGGCCACAAATAAACTAAACTTGACATGCTGCATCTTTAGCTAAGGCAGCGCACATTACTCCGAACTTGCCGGTGCAGCTCTTTTCAATCAGCATGGTGCCATTTGGATGCCACGATATGCTATGCTCGCCCGCTTGCTTGCTGTTGTGGAGACTGCAGAGGCGAGGAAGATCATGCTGTTGTTGAGAGGGCTCGTTTCTGTGTAGGGAGATCTACCGAGAAGAGCTGACCTCCAAGATATTCCAGGAAGCAGGTTGACACGAAAAAAAAAGTGTTCCTGGATCATGGGTGATAATGATGTTGAAATTGGATGCCCCAACAAGTCGATCTCGATATTGATGCTTGCGAATTTTCGAAATCTGATCCTATTCCATGTGACTGCCCAAGATGACGAGGCTGGATTCTGTATTAAGTGTTGCAGCACCGGTTAGACATTTTCAGCCACATGCTGGTGGGGATCAGGGAGGATGGAGGAACACCATATTTCCAATCCGGACCTCAAAAATTCCGGAGCCGGGAACAGGTCGAGCCAGGATGGCTATGGGGATCCGGAAGTAACGTATATGAATACGATGGCATGAAACTTTCCCCCAAAATACTACCAAACGAAGTTGGATAAATCGGGAATTGGGGTTAGGGATGGGTAGTTTGTGCAAAGAACGCGTTGAAGACTTGAAGTTCTCCGTCAACGATGTCATGATAGCGCCTCCATGATAATTAGCGACATCAAATGTAACATCGAAAATATGTGCGAATTATTCCAGGTAGAAAATCTTCCTCGTAATCACATTCGTGGATGAAAAAGAGGCTGAAGTAAGCCATTGTTTTGGTCCGAACTTCTCGGTGCGAGCTAAACGAGAATGCGAATCGTACTCGGCGAATTGGGGCCCTACCTGCCCCAGAATATCTCACCCAGACCAATGGATTGCGATCTCTCCGAGACAAGCCTTGCTAGTGCCTGCTCGAAGTCTATTTAAGAATAACTCTAATGGGAGCTTAAACTGACCTGGGCAAGTCCTCGCTTGTCAGGTCTTCCAACGCGTGTCTGGAAAGCTTGTCGGCTGTCAGTACATGGCATGCTGCACGATATGATGGCCCAAAGATGTCCAATTAAGAAACAAGCTTACGCGGCGGCGTCTGTACTGGTCCTACTTGACAGGGCTGAACAATCAGATACCGATCTTTCCTCAGGGAACGATGACGACGAGGAACAAGCCACAGAACTTTTGCTTTAGCTCAACCCGTAAAAGTCTATTTTGGCCTCGTAGAATGAGATCTTCCCTACTCCGAGTGTGGTAAGTCGTGTGGCACGGCTTGATATTGATAGCTTCTGTGGGTCGGGGATCCTGGCCGAAGCTCTGAAGCTTGAGATATATATTGGACGACATTTCCATCCAAACCACGAATCTGTTCCATATCAGCGTTCACAACATCCACAATTTCACCACACGCTTATCACCAGCATCAAAGGCATTCTACTCAGCGATAATCCGCCAAAACAACCTTTCAGCAATGGAGAAATCATCAGTCTCCTCGGCCAGTGCGTCAATCCGAGAAGAGAACAGGCAGTCTGCCCCACCCCAGTATGAGTATTACATTGGTGGCATGCTTGAGAAGCCAATTGTCGTTCCTCGTCAGTAACAGCCTTCGTAGTAGGCTGCTCAAAACTTACAGTGTCCCAGAGCAAACATCGCTTTTCATGATCAAGACTTTCTCTCCCTTCGCACGCGCCTATTCTCCGGCTCTCGCCAATCTGCCCGATCCGATATCCCATGACCAATTCATCGATTTCATTGATGGACTGAACAGTGCGTTCATATCATCGCCTATCTTCCAGATGGCACATATCGTTGGCGGTACCCTTCTCGGAACGCAGATTCTTCCAGCCCAAGTTGTCGGAGGTGTCTTTCAGGTCGCATCTGTCGGCATGTCAGCAGGTGTGTCTATGGTCCGAGTTCGAAGCTACATGAAGAAGGCAAACACGACTCTATTTGCTCCAAGAAACCTCATCGCCAAGATCATGACCACGAAGAAGATGATGGCCGAGATCCACTGCAATAACGTGGATGCCAAGGGAAAACTGCTCCTCCCACCATTGGAAGAGCTCAGCGATCTCACTCCGGAGACTGGTGCTGTTGTTGTTCGCGACCCAAGTGTTGCTGCTCCTGCGCCCACAGTCGAAGATCCAAGAGTCCGAAGGACACGTGCCTTGGAGGGCTACATTGCTCCACTCGAATTCGAAGCTGCAGCTCTTCCTAAAGGGGCATATGACAAATATGGAGGAGCGCCACTCAGATGGTTGAATAAGCGACAGGACACCAAATTGAACAAGGCAGCAACCAAGAGCTCAGAGAAGAGGCTGTCAAAAGCGCCAGAGGCTGAAGCTGAGATGGAAAAGTCAGACCAGGCGATTCAAGACATCGAGAACAAGATGATTGAGGTCCACCATCAATCTGAAGCCGAACTTGCAGCTACCCCTGACGATAGGTACAGGATTGAGGCCCGTTCAGAACAGGAGATTGCCATTCTTGAGCAGGCTCGAGAAGTGGAGATTGAGAGAAGGAACAAGGCGCTTGCCTTGATCTACAAGAAGGGAGACAAGAAGCTGAACAAGCTTGCCAAGAACGAAGAGAAAGTTGCCAACCGGATTCTTTGGGTGGTCATCACAAAGATCAATGGCAATGGCGATGATGAGCAGATGGAAGTCGGGACTATAGAAAGCAGTGAACGACCTACGTCCAATTAGATGCTCGTACTTGGGTAGCAAAGTGCGGAAATTGGGCTTGCTGAATAATGACGGAAACGAGACTTGCTTCGCTTTAGATCCCCTCAATGTATTGTATCTGCTTTCAAGCCACATACCAGAAAATACTTGATCTCGCAACTTGCTCCCTTTTCACAGTTCCCTTGTGCCAGCCTCTGCTAATATCTTTGGTCAGGGGCGCCAAATTTTCCTGGGTAACGATTTTGCACCGAGGTTGCGTCCTGCAATTGGCGTGTGCATCTCAACTCGATATCAGGAATTCGCCCATTCCTTGCCATTGCAGGCACCCAGCCCGTATCCAGACCCTTCACAGTACTGTGGGCACATCGCAAGGAACGGAGGATTCGAAAATCGCAACGGAAGGTGGCAGCCCACTGGACAGGCGCATCATGAGCAAGCTTTCAAGTCTGAGCCCAAGATACGTATCTTCAGCATCAGTCTTGTCCGGTGTTACCCATCTTCCAAAGCACTAGCTGTCCTGTTTGTGTCTCGAAATTTGGTCGAACGTTCGTTTTTGGCCCGTTTCGCTGTCGAAGGGTTGGCATTTTGCATTTCGCCGGCATTTCTACCATCGTGATAGACTGGAAGGCACGTATGCTTCGATACTGGCTGGTCATGCTGTCGCAGGAACTCGGATCTGGTGAAGATACCGAAGTCCTGGTAGTCTTGGATGGCCGAGGTGCGCGATTAGTCGGAGTGCTTGGCATCAGGATCTCGGTATCTCGGCGCCCGTGCAACATCCAGCAACTGCTTCATTTGAACGATATTCGCAACAATCCTAACACACCCCTAGGCAACCCCCACACTGATAGGAACTGTTCATGTCGACCCTCAGCTATGTATCTCGTGCTCTAGTGAGCAAGTGGAAGTTATATCGAAGCCCAGGTATGAGATCCGCCGTGGAGAATCGCCTGGCCTGTGCATCTCGAGCCCCGAGATGCCCTCACTATTTCACGCCTGGTCTCTCGTTTCTTTCTTATTGAGATGCGTTTCTTTCACTGAATTTGCAAAGTAGCGGTGTCTATTGATATTCCAAATGTTCATATCCGCCTCTGCGGATCCTTTTGTTCACTAATGCTTTGGCATTCTGGTACTATTTCGACACTTGAAGCACAACATGACTTTATACGCGCTGGGGAGCATTTGATGCGTAACTCTTTCACTGGATATAAGTGCCCTAATGATACTGGTATCATCCATAGGCCAAAAGCGATTCTGTGTTCAGCATGGCTCTTTGTCGAATGAAATGTGCACATTTGTCGATTTCTTTGTCGCGCATTTCCTTCATCCAAAACAATGGACCAAAACATACACCTCTCTGAAGGCTTCATCGAGATTTTCGTCTACGATATCAGCAGTCCCAAATTACGTGAAAATGGAGCAATTAGATGCGCCGATCGAAACGTCGTCCAATGACTCGCCGGATTGCCATCCAGAACAACCTGAAGTCGACAACGGAAACTCACATGCCGATACAGCTGCAGACTATGACATTAGGTTCGGAGATGCGGAAGAACGGCTTCGAAAGCAACTACGAGCTTTGAAAGAACGATTGAAGGCACTCAAAGAAGTTGTTCTGGAATCCAACGAAGCTTTCGCCAATCCTGACGATGACCCAAGCCAGGTATCACCCCGCACTCTCCAGCAACAAGTCTACTACCGCCAGATCTTATCCGACATTACAAATCAGCGAAATTCGTATTCTGCCCGGGTGCAGAGCCTCGAGGAACGAGTGGGACGCTTACTGTCATCTGAGTTGTTTGGCGGAAATAGGACTGTTCAGAATCTAGTCGACCAGCGAGGCATCGTTGTGGTTGATCCAGACCTTTACTATGAGATGCATCGTGAGGGTGGTTACCTATCGCAACTTGAGAGAGAAACCTTGAGAATGCACAGTGACCACGAATCCACGGAATCTGAGATCCTTGCGAAACTTGTTGCAGTGAAGGCAGAGAAGGTCATGGTGGAAGCAGATCGTGACACGCTCATAGACGAGAATGAAGACTTAAGGGAGAAGTTGAAGACAATACTATTCAGATACGAAGTGCTCGTCCAGCAACGGAACTCGATACAAAGCGACAGCAGTGGGATAGAGACATTGATCGACTCATCAGAAGATGAGATCATTGATTTGGCTGACGATGGAGAGGAAATCATAGGAAGGGATGACAGGCGAGAGCTACATATCGCTCAGCACCACGACACGACCCAGGCTATACCTGCAGCAAGTACCGACGACTTCAACGAGGCACAAATTACCCTCATTCGCTCAGAGCGCGATTCGGCAATCCAACAGAACGAGGATGCTCGCAGGACCCTGGCAACAAGAACAGCAGAAAGAAATGGCGCACATCAGCGAATCCGCATCCTCGAAGCTTCCTTGACAGTGAGTCAAGAGAAGATTGCACAGGTACAGGCAGAAATTCGCAGGAAAGAAACCCAAGAGCGAACGCAAGCAAATGTCTTGGACACAGAAGTAATCACGAGGGAAGTCGAGCGCAAAGAAGTCGGATTCCTGCAAGAAGAGTTAGAGCACGCCGTAGCAGCAGCATCGATGGCTCAGCATGAACGAGATGTCGCTCGAGTCGAGATCAAAGTCCTACAGGCAGAAAACGCCTTTGCTCATTCAGCTGCTGAAACAGCACATGACGTTGTCACTGAGCTCCAGGCTTCGCTAGAAGCGGCAAACAATGCTGCTTTGGCGGAGCGTGAGAAATCGGAAGATTGCAGGCGAACTCAGAACAGGCTGAGGGTTGAGAGGGAGACACTGCGAATCGAAGTCGGAAAACTAGGAAAGGCATTGAATGAAGCTCATCAAGTCTCAATGGGCTTGGTACGACACGGAAACATAACAATTGGCGATCTCGTCCATATACAAGAGGAAAGGGACGCTGCATTGGCTAGACTAGGTACACTTCAAGCAGAGCTCGACAAAGCGACCGGCACAGCAAACGAACTTCAGATGGCTCTGGATGAATGCCTGTCTAGGCATGCAAATGGTCCAACAGATTATTTGGTCATGGAAGAATTGAATCGGGTTATAGCGCAGCGAGACGAAGCTCTAGCTCATGTCAAGGAACTTGAGCGGTTACTTGAAGACCTTGAAGACGACTATCGGACGAATCTCGACCAATGGGAGAGACAGACGCAAAGAGACGAGAAGGAGATCCATGATTGCAGAGATCTCTTAGAAGAAGAGAAGAAGCAGAACAAGACCCTCTCAAATAGGCTCGAAGCCGCAAACATCACGTTACAAGAAGTCGAGGCCAGAGCAGCAACGGCAGAGGCAAGATCAAGGACCTTAGAGATCCAGAATCAACAAATTGGACAAGACCTCGACCACTCAAATGAGGACAGAGAAGAACTTGAGGCTGCGTGCGAGCGGCTTCGTGCGGAATGCCATCGACTTGAAAGCACGGTAGTGGCCTTACGAAATGAGGTGATCCGCTTGGGTGGTAGAATTGTGGCTCCAGACGGAACAGTTCAGGGGGAAGACAGCTGGCCTGATGGAGCTCCATCTCTCGGCCCTGGATCCAGCGAAATACCTACCCAACCTATCCCAGCACCACGTCCAGAGCAACACCAGGAAAAGGATAACCACTCCGTTCCACATCCGCGGCAGAGGTCGACAAGTACCCGTCGACGGCCGCGCAAGGCAAGTAATGTATACGAGTCGTCGATCAGCGACTTGTCCAGTGTCGAAAGTGATGTGTCGGTACCTAATGAATCGCACCTCCCATGGCGTCCGAAGTCACGTCCTGCTAGGCGTTCTGACTCCACGGCTCCTCTACGCACCAGCCCTACTATGTCAACACAGCTCAATCCTCGGACTTCAAGGAATCCACAACCTTACTATGGGGCTTCGAACAGATCACGGTCGTTGAAACGAAAAGCCGATGCTGATCGTGAGGAATCAGGGGTGGTAAAGAAGAAACGATCGAAATCTTGAGAGGGTCAGTCATCGGTGCTTGTATATTGGCAGTTACTATTTTTTGGATACCAATTCGTCTTCGTACTTGACATTCTTCTTGCCTGCTCACATCTCATTTGTGTGTTACCTTACCCTTTTAACCAGCCGCCAGGGCTAAAAAACGGCTTACTCGCCTAGCACGATGAAGTCATGAAGTCATGAGCGTAACTGGGAAGGGAAAGATGCATGAATTTCCATGAGCTCACGTTATCATTCATCTGCAAGAATTTGAACACGGTTTTCAATTGATTGTTCATTAATGAGTGTCTGATCTAGGTCCGCTGATGCCTAAACTCCAAGCAATGCCAGTGCAAAGCACAAGTTCCATCCATCAACTCCAAAATTTCTCTACAAATACAAGCTTATCATGACCCTAGAAGAAAGTCTATCCCGAGTCTGCCATTATCATGCTCTACAAAACACTAACAGCAACCCTCTTCGACTTCAAACTCTTCGGAACGACAACGCTCAAGACACCATTCTTCAACCCAGCAGTCACGAAATCCTGCTCGATCCTCTGCTCAAATGTAAAGCTTCGAGCGAACTCTCCAACCTTGCGTTCGGCAACCCAGTATCTTGGTCTTGGGCCCTCAGTCTCCGGAGCAGCAGTAGAAGACGAAGCAGCTGCGGATTCTGGCTGCTTGCCCTTTTCGGCAGCTGTTGGTGTGGTTGTGGTGCTGGCGGGTGTGACAAGAGGGGTATCAGCCTCATCATAATCGTCCTCGACAGTTGCGCTGTATCCAGACTTTTGAGAAGATGTCTCGGCATCTGTTTGGGCGGCTTGTTCAGCTTCTTGGACGGTAGCAGCGGCTGTGGTGGAAGCGGTGTTATTCAGACGGCGTTCGGTCTTGCCCTTGATGACGAGAGTTTGTGCGTCTTGGAACTGGATATCGAGGTCTGCTTGCTCCAAACCTGGGACTTCGCCATACAGCTCATATGCCTCGTTCGTCTCGGTGACGTCGAAGCGGGGTGTGAAGGTTTGAGGTCTGTGGACGCGGCGAGCGCAGGGGTGTTGTTGTTGTTTTTGTTGGGGCTGGTCGAGCTCGGAGAGGAGCTGGAAGAGAGCGGCCTCGGTGGGCAGGTATGCTTGTGGGAAGAAAGGCATTTTGATACTTGTCTGTTTGTTGAAGGTGTTTGAGCTTTGAGAAGGAATCTTTGAGAGTTTGAGATGGAAGTTGAAGTGAGTTTGAGGAACTGTGTGAAGATCTGAGTGTCTATTTCTGAATGATAAAAGGAAATCTCAAGGTTGATCTCAGCTGCTGTTATATACACCTTTCCTACCTCCAGGCTGAGTCGAAGACGCAATCGTCTTGGTGAGAAATCGCGATTACGAGGCATCTCGAGTGCCTTCTGGTGGCAGCGGGAAGGGGGTGGAAGAAGGAAGAAGGTCACGTGAAGCTGAACAAGCCACATTACAAATCAGCCACGACCACGGATTTAGGAGGTTTTCGAGTCGTGCTAGATGGGAAGGGGCGTGGATGGCTTGGGAAACAAAGACGAGAAATAGGATTGCGATAGTTGGGTAGGTTGGCTGGGAAAGAAAAAGCAATTCATTCATACTCTTTAACTTGGGAATGATCACGTGCTTTTCTTTCGCCACCCGTCAACACTTCACAATGTCGTGTGTTGAGCTGCCTAACAGAACCTGGGAAACGTATCATGAGAATTGACTTGCATCGTACGAAAGAAACATCAGTCGACCTATGGTAGATTCTGGCCAATTTTGAAGCTCAGGGGCGTTTATTCCCAGTGGCAAATCTCACCTCGAATCCCTCAGAAGGGTGTTACGTTCCTATACAACTCTTCCGGCTGCAGTGAAACTTCAATCATACTGTAAGCAGCTTGTTTGGCAAGCAAAGTCGCTCATCTTCGTGCTCAATATGACAACTCCGAGGAAATCTCGAGCAATGAATTCACTCAGGCGAGCACATCCACAGGCTCACGGGAAATTGATTGATGCTCTGTCATGTATTGAGGCGAGCTTTATGATAAAAAGTCATCGTTTGAGATACATTTAAATGCTCACGCTCTGTAGATCCACTGCTCTACAACTAGACATATATGGCTGGAGCATCATTACAGAGGTAAGGAGTCATCCAACCTGTCCAAGCCACATCGGTCGATGAATTTCTCGTCAAAATTCGGAAAACTGTTCGTTGGATAATAGATTGGGTATCGTTCCAGAAATACTGATCAAAATGGTTATCACCACTCCAGGCCGAGTCGTATCAGAAGATAGGCTGGTACGTTGACAACAGTCCAGATATCGACGGCAAAAGAGGTTTCGCTACGCCGTAATGTATTGAAAATAAAGACTACGAATAGCAAATACCAACTCAGTACTAGTGTTTTGGATTGTGTAGACAGGAGCATTTCGGAATACAGGCTTCATAATGCTGAAGTCCAGCCCCAGCATAGAGTATACCTCTTGAAAGGGTTGCAGAAGTCTGTGGTGTCGTTTAAAAGCTGTATCTCCCACAATGACACCATATCTTCCAGGAGACGTCTATATGTAATAATCTACTGACGAGATCTCACCCATAACGCTGGTGGATCAACTTCGTCGCGTGGAGTTCTTCTATGTCACATGGTATTCCTCGACTGATGCGTCACCCAACACATCTAGTAGTTCTGTCAGTTCAAATGCAGGCATCGTATATGGGAAAGATTAGATTTAAAACCTCACATCATTCGAATTATTCAATTAATTGTGAACTCAAATATATAAATCTCACCAGCGCTTTCTACCAAGTTGATGGTATCATTCAACAGTGACTACAACACGTCTGACCCATGGATAAGGGTATGATAGAAGCACGAGCGACTTGAGTACATAGTTGTTACAGAAACAGCTTCATTCTGTACAACATCGGAGCCCAATTCCGTCATAATTGCAAGTATGTAGATTCACCAACATGATGACGCGGCTGCGAGGTGAAAGTGCTAAGCGAGAAATCAACTCGTGACAACAAACATTTTCGTGGGGAAATTTGACAGCAAAGCTCTATTGTTAACTTTGCCAGACGTGTAGAACAGACTAGATACTATATCTGGAAATCTTGAGATTGATTTTGTCGTCTTGAAAGACTGCCTGCGTCTTAGAGAAAATTCTCAGACACGCCGAAACAAAGCTTCTGGGACTGGTACACCATCATTTGCTCGCTGCTTGGATTGTAAGCACTGAGTACAGATAACAAGATATAGATAGCTCTACAGTTTCTCTCCAAATATATGATTGGTTAGTCTATTCACTTGATTCTTGCGGTTGTCTCTCTTCACGGTCGACAGTGTGGCCCTACCAGTAGCGGGGCAAGGTTTGGTGACATTTTTGGATCGAGCCGTTTCAGCTCACCAAGTGAAGCACAGACACCGAACCTACTAGCAGTACATAAAGCATGAAATGATCACAGTGGCTGTTCTCGGCAGGACAGCGCAGCAAAGAGTATGTCTAAGACAGGGTGGATTGCGACTTTCTAAATCGCGCTTTAGGTGTATGCGTCCCCTTGATGACTTGACATAAGTTCTCGAATCATAGACATTTCTCCAATCAGCAATTTGACCATACTTCACCAGTTCTCTTGACTCCCTATTGATTGTTCACGGTGAGAGCCAGCAGAAGTTTGATGACAGCAAACTCGAGACTAGCAGCACGAACGCTCACCTGCAAATCGAGACTTCTTGATCTCCGAGCACACTGCGCCAATCATTAATATCAATAACAGTGACTGTACCTTCAAAATGAACTTAGAATACCTTATCAAACATACAGATACGCATACACATACACATACACAGTAGTAGTGGCGATCAAGCAGCAGCGTCAGATATCTCTACCCAGCCAACGGCGGCAGCGTCATTAATCAATGGGATCTACGACATAAATGACTCCACAGCGGGAGCTTATGTATGGCGATCACTTGAAGCTCTGAAATCTCGCATGAATTCGAGAAGAACTCAAGAACGTGCTCTGAATGATCTGGTGATCTGCGGATGGTGAATGTGTGCGGAAAGAAGATGGCGAGCCAATGTGGTGGTTTGNGTCAGACATTTTGCTGACAAGTCGATGAATAGAGGTTATGAAGAACGAAGACCTTACCAGGATGGCAGAAGGAGATGGGTTGACATGCTTATTAAAGAGAGAAGATGTTACCGCCAGGTGTCGAGACGACAGCTGCTTGGTTTAAGAATGCCTTGATGAGCCGTATACCAGATCGAAGCAGGTAGGGCATAAAATGTGCATGAAAATCCTTACGAGGATCGCAGACTCTGTCCGAAGAGTAGAAAAAAGGGCCCCTTCGAGCAGTACACATCACTTGGCCGAGAGAATGCACCAATCTCGAGGCATAAATCAGACCAAAAAGCTTACCAAAGCTTAATATGCGCAGCATCGTGCTCGATGGAAACGCCGTCGTTGGTCAAGACATCGACGGTGCGCCATCCCGCCTTGGAAAGTATTGGCAGACGTCGTTGCCCGTTTGTAGGGTCCAGCTTGTTTGTTTTGGACGTGGCTTTTCTATGCGAGATGACATGATAGAAAGTGGAGAAATTGAAATGGAGATATCTCTGCCCTTTTTGTTTTCTTGTCATATCTATCTGATTATATGTGGTAGAGTCGAACACGACGGGTTCTTGATCCTTTAGCTGGAGGGAGTATCTGAAGAAAGTGCCGAGAACAAGAAGACGACAATTGTTTCTATTCACGTACGTTTTCGTCTGGGGTGTGTGGAATCATCTGTGGCTTCCATACCATTTGCACGCCAGCAGCGCCACGTCCAATGGACTATCCTTTAGGAACGAGCCTTTAAAAAGAATTCGAGATGACGGCTCCAGACTGGTCGGGCCTGGTGTTGATGATGGGTAGGGGAGAGGTTCGATAGGCGAGACACGGAAAGCTTTTCCCCACCAAGTCTAGACTCAGGCTTCCCAACGCTAGAGACCCAGAAAGACCCAGCTGTTCCTGGCCAACGCTGCGACCACGTTTTTGATCTCGCTGTTCTGACTGGTCAGTTTCAACGACACCTCTTATTCCAATGTCATCGCCCGCTGTATCTCGAAAGCCACATCAAATTTGCATCCTGTTCAGCTGCTCGTGTGAGGTGGCTCAATGCATCCAAGGCTTTCTTGTGTCCTCCCAAGACGCCGAGGCTGGGAAAGCAGTGCTTGTGTGTGCATCAAGCCTTTTCCAAGAGATGTCCAAGACAGCCACAAACAAGTGTCCGATGTCATCGTCAACGTCAAGTCTCGAGACAGTATCACGCCGGCTTGTACATCTTCCTCTGAGCTGACACGTTGCTTGGATGGATGGCTCAAACTTTCTCGTGGAGAAGGAGGGAGGGACATGGTGAGAACGGCCCTGGTCAAACACCACTCAAGGATTTTCTGGAAGCCTTCCAGATCCAGCACAAGTATCCACCAATGACCGGAAGCCCATCTCGATCGTTTGCGTACAGCATGGCCCGGAGTACGCCACCAGAAGAAGCGGATAAGAGCAATCTGTTGTCAGCAAGGCTCTCGCAAAGTTGACTTCCTCGTTGGCAGCAACCCCTCTGACGATGGAATGCACTTTCAAAGAGGCGTTTTTTTGCTCTTCGCTTCTTGCATTGTGCTCATGGCATGCTTTTCCATTGGTCCCAGCTGGTGTAGTGGTGTTGGTACACCACGGAAACTTATTTAGTCTTTTGGTTAATGGTACTGGTGCTGGCACGGTGCCATTCCAGACGGCGGAATGAAGCGACTGGAGTGGAAGGTCTGTCTCGAATCTTGCAGTCTATCGATTGCAAATCTTAAAGCATTCAACTAATGATAGCGAACCATTCAGAGCATCTAACTGTCATCATGATAGAGCTATTCGTAGGATGCAACTAGGTTTCTTCCCGGTCGCTGCAACCTTATTTCTTGGCGCATCGACACACCCTTACCTGATGGCTACCATCTCCTAGACTAGTATCCGATCCACACCACCCAGCCTGAGAAATCGCCCAAAAGAAAGTACTACCTCCATGTTGTATCCCTGCAGGAATCCACCCCCGAGGACCCACTACATTTCTCCTGCAGACCCCCCTCGTACAAATATCAGGACCCCCTCGAAAGTCAACCCTCTCCTCTTCAGCCGCGCCATATTTCAGACGCCCTCAATCAAAAGCCTCCGTCGACAAGTCAATACAGNNTCGTCTTGAAGACATACATCAGACACAATGGCNACTCCTGCCAATATNGCAGCGATGAATAAGACATCTGGAGGCAATAATGCTTTCCATAATTTCAACAACGACTTCGCCCACATCCAAGATCCCAATGAGCGAAGGAGACTTGCTCTTGCTGAGATTGATAAGGCTCCTTTCGGCTGGTACCATGTACGAGCTTGCGTAGTGGCAGGTATTGGGTTCTTCACTGATTCTTATGATGTATGTCGTCCTACTTCGCCCTGTTGGTCCGACTAACAGGTACCCAGATCTTCGCTATCAACCTGGTCACCAGTATGCTTGGAATAGTGTATTTCAACGATAGCAAATCCCACGGTACTATTCCAGTCAACTCGGATACCGCTATCAAAGTCTCCACTTCTGGTGGAACTGTCCTTGGTCAACTTGGTTTCGGATACCTGGCTGATGTGGTTGGACGAAAACGTATGTACGAACTTGAGTTGATCATCATCATCTTCGCGACTCTCGCACAAGCTCTTTCTTCAAACTCTCGTGCTATCTCTATCACTGGCCTCATCATATTCTGGCGTGTTCTTATGGTGAGTTTCCTCACTGGCAAAGATGAAAGCAAAGCTAAGCCAGCCAGGGTATTGGAATCGGTGGTGACTATCCACTTTCTTCTATCATCACTTCCGAGTTTGCTACTACAAAATGGAGAGGAGCTATGATGAATGCTGTGTTCGCCATGCAAGGTATTGGGCAGTTCACTGCGGCCATCCTGGCTCTCATCGTCACCACCGGCTTCAAGGGCTCATTGGAGTCTGCCACAAAGGCATCCACCTGCACTGGTGTATGCCAACTCGCCGTTGATAAGATGTGGCGAATCATCATGTAAGCTACTACCTAACACCGTATGCTCATGATCTGACATCCTCCAGCGGTTTCGGTGCTGTTCCCGGCTGCATCGCCCTCTACTACCGTCTCACCATCCCCGAAACCCCTCGCTACACCTTCGACGTCGCCCGTGATGTCGAGAAAGCCGGCACAGACGTCAGGGCCTACATCAATGGTAAGCCCGAAGGTCATCCTGACGAAATCGCTCGCGTAACCACCATGGTCCAAGCCGGCCCCGCTCTCGAAATCCCCAAAGCCTCTTTCAAGGACTTCATCCACCACTACTCGCAATGGAAGCACGGCAAGGTCCTCCTCGGTACCGCAGGCTCCTGGTTCTTCCTCGACGTCGCGTTCTACGGTCTTGGCCTCAACAACTCCATCATTTTGGCAGCAATCGGCTGGACTGGTGGGTCCACCCAGTACGAAGTCTTCCGCAAGAACGCCATCGGTAACCTGATCCTCGTGTGTGCTGGTGCCATTCCAGGATACTGGGTCTCAGTCGCCACGATTGATACTTTAGGACGAAAGACCATCCAAATCATGGGCTTCTCAATCCTCACCATCCTCTTTGTAATCATCGGCTTTGCTTACCATAAGCTCTCTGGTCACGCCCTGCTTGCCCTCTACGTCCTCGCCCAATTCTTCTTCAATTTCGGGCCTAACTCCACGACTTTCATCGTTCCCGGTGAATGCTTCCCTACACGTTACCGTTCCACCTCTCACGGCTTTTCCGCCGCATCAGGCAAAGTCGGCGCCATCATCGCACAGGTTGTATTTGGACCTCTGAGAACTAGAGGCGCCAAGCCAGGTGCGAAGGGCAGAGATGCGAGTCCGTGGTTGAATCATATCATGGAGATCTTTGCGCTGTTTATGCTCTGTGGGTTGTTGACTAGCTTTTTGATTCCGGAAACGAAGAGGAAGACGTTGGAGGAGTTGGCGGGTGAGGTTCCTGGGTACGTATATTAACTCCTCGTTGAAATCCTTATACCTGGCGAAGTCTATAATAACTGACGTTTGAACTTAGAACGCCTAATTATGACCCTGCCCTTACAGGTGGCGCATATCGCCAGAACTCGGAGGAAGACTCTCAGCCTGAGAAGAAAGCAGGAACCGAATCAGTCTAAGCGATGCGAGAATTGCCATCTCTCAAACAGAAGGAGAAGGAAGAATAGAAGGTGTATGAGTCTAAATATCAATGAGTGCGAGAACATATAGCGTGTTGAGTATTGGTGTTGTTAGGAATCTGAGATACCAGTCTTTCGTTCAGATAGTGTAGAACAATCGATACATAAGTACTCTTCATAATTTTCCACACATCTGCATTTGATTGCGGCTATCGTCGATAAAAACCTTATCTGTTGTGTCAATGGAGCCTGAAATCAAATTAGACTTGTTTACACATACCCCTTCGTCGGTTAGTAGCGGATGGGCGCGAAAGGCTGCGGGAGAAACAGTGAAGTCCATTTTATACCACAATTTCCTAAGTACATTTATATTTTAGTTTGAGAGTGAAGCATTGCAAGCTAGAAAGTATCAAATATCATCTACTCGCCATTTGGGTCATGCGTATGAGAATTTCTTCTAGAGACCTCCAGTAATTCCTTCGCATCTTCGAGTATTGACTAGGCCCAGCACATGTGGGCACGTCTTTTTTTAATCTAAAAAAGCTGAAGGTCTCAAGCTTTCTTTCCGCTCCTACTGAATTATGTTCAGTCAGAAGAACTGTTACGGTGTGAGCAGTCTAGGAAATGATTCTCATTAGAAGCGTTCTGGATGTACTCCACTCTCAGCCATCAAGGCCGTGCGCACCCTGTCTTGGTGGCTATGTGCAGATCCGTTTAGATACAAATCCTTGATTCTTGCGTCAACCTTTCTTACGAAGCTCTTGAAATCGCCTACTGTCCCTTTCTGCTCCTTCTTTCTAAAGGGGTTGGATTGAANTTTTATCCGACTGAAGAGANGTCTGGNACCCAATCAATCGCATTTCCAAATTGTGGTTCTGCTCCACTGATTAGTGATTACGACGTACACAAAACGCAATATCACGGAGATATCTCCGAAACACGTCGACCATCCCTTACAGGCTCACATGTAATCTCTTGCAGCTCCCTCCAAAGCTTTTTCCGACAATGGAGTCCGATCCGCGGCAAATCCGGAGTGAGATACGAGATTGCGGCTAAAGTGACCCATTTTCGAACCTGTGTTACACTGCAGGAGAGGCACAGCACAGATAGCCGCGTGTGTCGGCAAATAATTGGGGACTGAAAATCGACCCCTATGTCATTTTTCCCAATGCCATCTTATCATGGTCGGTTCCAAGATCCTGCGCATGGCAGCTGGTATAAGTCGAGTAAGGAGCAGGAGGTTCCTATACGCTCTGCTGGCCGGAGTCATCCTCTATCTTACGATCACCACCGCACTCAGCACATCGTACACCCTCGATCCTAAATACGGACTCCTGGGTGCTCTCCCTGCCTCACCGCGCTATGCCTACGCAACTCTCCTCACCAGCGACGATGAGCGCTATTACATCGGCGCGCGAACCCTCGCCTATCAGCTCCTCGCAGACCCCGAAACGAAGACGACTCACAATATCCCCTTCGTGGTAATGGTAACAACCAACGTCCCAAAGCATCAACGACAACAGCTCATCCTCGATGGCGCAATAGTAGCACACGTCGAAGATGTCTCCCTCCCATTCTGGATTCGGCAGCGACTGCGACGACCCTCGCGGTACGGTGACCAATTCACCAAGCTGCGCGTCCTACAAATGCTAGAATACGACCGCGTCCTGTACCTCGACGTCGACACGCTGCTCATGAAACCACTAGACGGCGTGTTCGACGACCCGGCGGCACGAACTCCCGAGCAGACACAATTCCGTCAGACGAGTCGGTATACAAAAGATGAGACTATGCTGCCAGCTCAATATCTCTTTGCAGCGCGGTCGGACAATGGCAGGAGTAATGACGGGTCAACGGGCGGGGAATACGACCATCCGTACCCACCCATCGAGCGAGATAGCCTCAGCGGAGGATTCTGGGTCGTTGCTCCATCGAACGAACTATTCCAATATTACATGTTCGTCATGCAGAGCTCGACGTTAGGTATAATGCGGCCTTTCGATCCGCAGTTCATGGAGCAGGCGATGCTGAACTACGTGCATCGTAGACACGGCGGAAACATGCCTTGGGTTGCGCTGGACTATAAGTGGAGCGCGACGTTCCCGAATGAGAGGGATGTGGACGCTGGAGTGGCGAGTCTGCATGATAAGTTTTGGGGGAATGGGCCGGAGAGGGCGAAGGAGAGGTGGAAGAAGAAGAAGGAGGAAATGGAGGCGCTTTGGCCTGTTGTTACGACATAGGATGTATGTAGTAGAAAGTTATAGATGTATAATAATGAAGCTATAATAGCCACGCAATGAATGGACAAATTAGTTGTTGGTAAGAATACGGTTCAAGCTAGGAGAGCCGAGACCTTATTCGAAGTAATGTCAACAATGCACTCAAGCGAGTGAATGCAAAGCCGAGGTATCACAACAGCTTGAGCAGAAACCAAAAGAGACGCAAGCATCGCAGGGGCTAAGGCCTGGAGTGTCGTTACTTCGTGAATTGCAGGGAGAAGCTGTTGCAGGTTCCCAAGCCAAATCAATTACAATGTGCTCAGAGTTTGCACTTTGAAGCATGGAATTCAAATAGGAGTTGATAGAGTACGACGAAGTCAAGAGCAAAGGAAACGACACCAGGTCCGCTTTGCCGGGTCCAGCACAGCCAATACCGTGGTCCTGTGGTGGCAGAAAGTCTTCCGGCTCCGTCTCGCAGTATCCTATGAATTTGCCCATTATACATGCCACGACTCGTGAAGATGACTTTCGTCTGCGTCTTGATCGGTCTGCTCCTCGGCCTCACTTGCAGGCTTTGGCTCGTTACAGCTTGTTGCGTGACTTGGCGCTTCTCCAATCTGTCATGCTTCTTCATCCTCGCTTCACTCCTATCGGCGTTCTTCGGGTTGTAATACTAGATGCTCGAGATTAACTCATCACCTCTCGACTCCAAGCCCGGCCATGCATATCAAACTCTTCGATGCACGCACTCAGTAGTTGTTCCAAATGAATTGTTCAGGTCAATTGGTAGGGAGGTGAGCCACGATCAACTGAATCAGGGATTTTTGGGGGCAGGTCTTGCAGAAGGCTATTGCGTCCTGTGTGTGGGTGCTTCTGTGGAGGGGAGGTTCATTGGGTCGTACCATCGCGTCGTCTTAGCCGCTACCGAACTTCTGTCCTCATTACAATTTTATCTCTACCAGTACTCTCTCTGGTGCATCTACTGTGTTGATCCATCAACAGATCAAGTGACCGTCGCGATTCAATAAGCACACTGATCTATGATTGACTTTAATACATCGTTCTTCAACCCTCTAGCCACTGCTTCTGTCGCATCGGTTGAAAACAACCACATGTCCTTATCTACCTAGGTTCATTCCTGTTCGATGATGAGACATGGAATCGGCGGTCCGTCTTCCTCCGAGCGAGCTTCGATCTCAACGTGCCATCTGCCCAGAATTCTGCACACGATCTCGTACTTGATTTTCCGAGAGATGAATCGTCTTCTACAATTCGTGAGGTCTACTTCGATGGTCCACCTCTGAGAATCCGGCACTTCTCCTTTGACGTCAGTGGACATCTCCCGAATGACACTAACTGCGCACCTTCTAGTATGTCGTTCTGAGGAATGGTCTCTCTAGGAGCCGCAATGATTAGGTGCTTTCGCAGAGAATCATCACTACCATCTTTGACGTGGGCCCTGCACGAAAAGCGAACCTGGAATGTTGGAACCGTAGAAAAAGCCGGCTCATTCACCTGGACAGCCGGGTCAGCATTATCTTCAATTTCACCGTAATTGTGAGTTACGCTGAATTCTTCTGCGGCTTGCCACTTGAATTCACCCTTTGTCTGAATACCAAACCGTTTTTCTTTGACAAATCTCAAGAGCTGCGTTCGGTCACATGCTACGCTGCAGCCTACGACAGTCGCCATTGCCCTGGAATCATTAGAAAGGTAAAACAGGAGGCCAGAATGCCGAAGACTCACGGCGAGATGCCCAGCTGCCGGTGGTCCACGAATGTCAGATCCTTGTACCTACGTCGAAGGCGGTTCATGGTGTAGGGCGATAGCGATCCACCACCACAAAATCCCAAAATGCTCTTGACGCAGCTCATTAGCTGGTTCCTTTGCATGACAAATGTTTGGGCCATACCGGGACTCTGTCCAGTTTCTCCATTTCGCTGATCACGCCGTCTATTGCAGCCTCAATATGCTCGACCAAGTCCTGGAACAAGGATGCGAAGACATCTCTGTACCGATAAAAAAGTTAGTACGATTCTCCTGACACTGAACAACAACGGGTACGACTTACCTATGAATGCTCACGTTGTGGTTCTTTACAATTGTCATCCTATCATGAATTTGAGAGCCTTGTAATGGCCAGTCTTCAATCATGGTTCGGGGAGGCAAAGCGATTTGAATGCGATCTTCCTGAGCGGTACCAGAAAATGTTGTTCGAGCGTTAGTATAGGCCGATTCTCTGGTCATTTGCAGCGCTGTCAGATCTGCCTGCACTGGACCTACCACGTCTCGCAGGGTTTTGCGTGCAAGGTACCAGAACTTCTTGTCGACACTTACAACGCCTACTGGAGTGACATTCAGTTGTGGTGAAGTGATCAGCTGGCCGGCATCAGAGATTGTTGAGATGGCGATGTCCGTGGTCGCGCCACCAACATCACACGAAATGATGGTGTCTCCATGCGCAAACTTATGAAGTTTGGCTACGGAATTCTCGTTTAAAAAGCAGTAAGCTGACGCTTCGCCTTCAGTGAGATCGGTGGAGATGCAAATGTTCTCCGTTCTCGTACTTGGAAGGCAGGAAAACACTGCGTCCTCAGCCATTCGTGTAAAGTCCCGAACGACCGTAGACTTAGGCCAGCATCCTGGCACGGTGAAGTTCCACATGATGCTTCCACTCCTCCAGTCGATAGTACATTCGTCGATCTCCTCTGAGGTTTTTTTGCAGATCATCGTCAGGTAGTCCTGGAACCAGCAGAATAGTTCCTGCTTCGAAGTTGGCGCACCTGGGAAGCTTGGAGTAGAGGCGCATGCAATGTATGACTTAAAGCACTCTACGAACCTGTCACAGGGATATTTCGCAGATGTGCCCCAGGTAATGAGTGTATCTTTGCTGTCGTAGGCCAACGTGGTTGGGATTTATCTCTCTCTGGGACTCCATGTCTTGCTTAGTTGATTGTCGCGCCAACATGTTACTAAAGGCAGTTAACTTTAGATGCTCGAGAAGCCGAAAATAAACCTAGAGGTGGATTAAAATACCAGAGCCAGTCATCCCAAAATCGACACAGATGAGTGTTTCTCTTTGTCGTACCATTGCTAGAATGCAATCCTCGCTTGCTTTCTCGTTCGAACTCGTCCGTATTCGGTGAACAGCTGGTGTTCAAGAGCAGTCCAACAAACAAAGGAATCACCATTCTCATAATCCTCGCTCAGGTCGCCATTCTCGACGCAAATCTCGGCTTCCTGCTTGGATGTTTGAAAAATCAAGTTAATTGAAGACCTTGATTCAGTGCTGTCTGGATGTCTCGGTAAAGTGCATCTTGCCCGAGACTGATTGTCGCAGAATAACCATAGCACAAAACGTTCAGCATCCAACTCACAACAAAGAATTCAGTTCTCCATCAATCAGAAGGACCGCTCTCAAGGAGCTGCATCTCAAGCTGCAGAAGTTTCCCAGCCCTACTACCAACTCAACTCAAGATGACCTCCAAAGCCGCTCTCGCTCTTGCCATTACCCTTCCCTTAGCAATGGTTTGCATTGCTTTCATTATCGGAAGCGCAATTCTTCTGTTCCGTTTGGGAAATCAGCGTAAAGAATCATCCAGACTTGATACAGAGCTCCTTAACGTTCAAAAGCAACTCGCAGCTTTTCCTAGGCCAGGATCAGAAGATCCCCACCAGAATGAATTCTTCTTGGAAGATATCTCATTGGCTTATGGAAGTTTCGTCGTCGCTGTCTGTCAACATGTACGCAAATGGATTGACCTTGAAAGCACGTCATCACCTCCAAGAAAGGACTCTGATCCTCAACTTCAGGCTATTCTGTTTCCAGAGCCACCGCGGTTGCTGCCCATCAATAAGGGCATGGATACTGCTCTGTTCTCGAATCCGCACCAATACACAATCGAAGAGATATGCTCTGCGATCGAGGCGAGAGGGACTCGGCACGACATGTTCCAGTACATTCTCATGTCAATCATGCTTAAGGGGGTCACGCTTCGCGAAGACGCTGCGTCGACTCTCCTTCCATTCACGCCAGACGACGTCCGATCTCTTGCTAAGCTTCATGAGGCAATTCGAACACTCAATCGTATGTAACTGACGTTGCTGCATATGTACTCGTGGTAGCCACTAACTCTTGATCTCTAGTCAGTGGTCGTGTTTCTTGCCACATAGCCAATTTTTGGATCTACAAATCATCGCCAGGGCACCACGGTCCAACGCGGTCCGAGTACTACAAGTTTGTTAAATCCGTATTTGAGCCTCACTTCGCCACAGACGTAGACATGTTTCAGTATCATACCGATCTCGACGATGTCCTGGACAAAGCGATCGAGTTTGGGAAGAAAGTTAGTGGGAGGGCTGCGGACCATATCGAAGCGCGCTGGGGCAAGAGAGACGACGTCGATGGGATCGTGACGTACCCTGCACTCTATGCTGTTGAGTATGTGAAGGATGGTCGTTTCGTTGACCACTGCTTGGATAAGGGGGCGATTCACCGTCCGAGCGAGGAGGAGATCATGTGAGACGTGAATACAAGAGGGGTTTTGTTGGAGTCGGTTTGAAAGTCCCGCAGGCTTCTCATGGATATTTCTTTAATGCGTCTACTGTTTGCCGTTTCTTTTGGTGCTAATAGAACCCTTTGGAATTTTTCGGTATCTGCATTCTGCTGGGCTGGAGGGTCTAGTGACGAAACATAGGATGTATCTACGCGGATGTATCCTGTATCGTCTCGTTCGTGTAGTATGCATCGCAGTCAACTGCTCCCAGCTCTCCATCGTACCTATCCTTGCATCATCCTTATGTGACCTTGTCTTAGGAATAATGGCAAAACTCTCAAGTCGATCATCCTGTCGTAGACTAAGACACTTTCATACTCTTCGCTCAGAGAAAATGTTTCATCACCTCCAATCCACGATCCTCTCTCCTTGGTAGTTTGCACGGTACAGTAGTCAGCGTGGATCAGAAGGACTTGTATTCGAAACTGTTTCAGTCTTCGGAAATTATGCGTAAAGAGCTTCTTTGTTACTCCTGGTCGCAACTTCAACGCTGCTAGCCAATTCAACTGTTTGAACCGTGCAAAAACACCACGTCTTGAAGCCTCCAACTCGATCTTCTTTGTTGAGGCCGTATGTCTTGCACATACTTGACCGATCAGGAGAACATGAATCAAAGGTGGTCTCTACTCAAATAAATGAGTGTTCCATCTTGTATATACTTAGGATTCCCTGACTTGCGTTCGTCGCATCAGACGTTCCAAGTCCCTCACAATCTCATTGCATTTCATTTTTCCAGCTCCCTGACCGATACCTTGTCATTCCTCTCCTACAACATTACACAGGTCTTCCAACCTTCCCTCATAACAAAGAGCAGGCTACTCCCCCATATATAGTCGGGTGAACGACCCCTCGATCTCCTCCCAAAAATGGAAGCTATTGGTATCCTCGAGGTCATTCTCAGCAGCACCGAACTTATCAAGGGTATCAACACCACCATAAAGGACTTGAAAGGCACCCCCTTAATTTTTCAAACAATCCACGACCAGGTCAATCAAATCACCCACCAACTAAATCACCTTCAGCGGGAGTCACAGACACGCATTCTCCCCCAAGATCTCCGAGAGGCCTGGCTGGGGTACCAACAAACATGCAACCGGACTTTGAAGCGCGTTCTGGAAATTTTGTGCTCCTACGCGACTGGCAACAAGACCAAGCTTGCTGTTTTCAATAACAACAAGTTCCAGTACATGGGTGGGAAGGAGGAATTGGATGGCTTACTGAGACCACTCAGAGAATGCAATAACTACTTCACCTGGCTTTCTGAGTAAGTTTTGAGTTCTAGTTCTACATCCACCCACAGCCCTATAGGTGTACGTACGGGCGCTGAAGACGTAATGTTAGGAATATTCTCAAGGTCTGTTTGACGACTAATCTCCTGAACGGAGGCGGTCGGGTCTCGGCAGACGTTGTACCTGTTCTGAGTCTTGGCTAATACGTCCAGTTGGTGCAGGAAGCTGATGCTGCGAAGCAAGAATCGTCATGAACCTCGACTTGTACTAGTTTTCTAGAACAACGAAGCATCCATGTTGGATGTGGGAAGCTTGTGAGAAGTTCGGGGCGATTGCCGTTCATATGAAGCTGCTTTCCTTTCTGTAATTTTGAGCTTCCTACCTAGAAATCGACAAATTACTCCATGGCCCAATATGGATCCCCTTCAGACTTTGATATTTACTTCTTCACGAGGTAACTTCCAATTTGCCACCTTATTATGGACGATGTGCTCCGCGTTCTCCTTTTGCGGGCACCTCTTCATCTCACCTTGCTACGACTTGTTTCTTCGGCGGTAATCGTGCACTTGAGCCTCCGAAGCCGCGTCGACCAATTCATCAAGCTGCACGTCTCTTGAGTTCTATTTTCGGGGCCATTCTTGACATATCTTCGCTGCCGATCGTCTCAATTCCACTTGAATATGCTATAGATCTCCAGCTACGCTAGTGTAAGTATAGCAAGTTGCAGACATATTATGGAAGGGATTGTTGTTGTACTCTTCCTGTCTGACCTGCGGGAGAAGGTTCATGGTAGCAGAACAGGTTGCAAAACATCGTTGAGGAGTAGGACAGCAAACAAACGGAATTTTGTTTTTTTGGAGACATCAACTTACTTCGACTGTGCAATTGTCTGTCGCATCGAGATTTCGTCCCGGCTATGACGAAAGCGTGGAAATGCGAAAAAATCGAAGATGGGTATTGGCTGGATACTTGATGACCGTTGACAACTAGGCTCCAACTTCTCCAAAGTACGAAACTGGAGGAGTGTAAAATAGTCTAGATTTGTAGGTTGTGGCTTGTAGTCATTCATCAAATTAGCCTGGATGCGGCTTCAAATCGCTGTCCCAGTATGTAATTATATTCCAAACGCATCCTGCCAGAGGTACTTTGTTTACACTCTCCTACGCTTCGGCAAATGGCGGGGTTGGCCGGGTTGACCTGCCGTCCACTGACCTTTACGCCACCCGACCCCAGACTTGGATATGAAGCCAAGTCCCCAGCCAGAGATCTTCACCAACAATCCCAAGGGCTCCAATGGCCGTTCCGAGCATCCCCTATGAATTCCTGAAAATTTCTTGGCCTTGCTTTGCCTCATGTCGCCATGGCTTTTACCATCCGTGAGCCGTGCTGTCACTGGTGCCTGGATGCGTTGCTCCTCCGTCATAATGGTACGCTGAGCTTGTGCCAAGCAGCAGTCTTGTCCTCTCACTCAGTGAACCACCATATGACGCTGTCCCTCTTCTACACAGTCCATCAATGAGAATGATCCAGCGGTAGTAGCCGACAATTGTTTGTAGATTTTCGTTTCACGAGATTCTATATGTGTTCACCATTCGACCAAACACCATCAGGACTCTCTGCTCTCTCTACCTGTCCTCCCAATAATAGACTGTGCATCTGCGTTGCTTGCTTGCTCTACAACAATGCACTTCCTCACTTTGTCCTCAACCTTCTTGTACCTGCTCATTTTCATTCTCCTCTCCACTTTAGCACCCTTGGATATCTCTGCGACATGCACAAACTGGACTAGAACCCGCGACCGCTGGTACGACGGCCTCCTCACCGCTGTCTCACCCTCCTTGTACATCCCCCTTGAGTCGCTCGCCTGTCCTCTCTCCACAACCTCCAACACAACATGCACAATCTCCCGAAAAACTTACCCGATCACCGTCCCCCGACGCCTCAACATCTCTGCAACCGAGTACAACCTCTCGGACGCTGAGATCGAAAATATCTTCTCCCTGGCAAGCACAAGCTTCGGGCTCCTCCGGACCAATGATTCGGCTCCTCCGCCTTTTATCAGTCGTAACACGACGGTGAGCTCGGAGGATTTAAGTGGTGTCTTTGTTGATGTGGAGCCGGGTAAGAATAGAACTCTATACTGGGTTCCGTACTTGCTGTATAGTTATGGGATACTGGGGGAATGTGCGAATGGGAGTGAGAGGCTGAATGGGGTGGGAATTTTGGCGAATGCCCCGTATCTGTGGGCTAATGAGATGAATGTAAGTGTGGTTAGAGGGTCGTTCGCAGCAAGGACGGAGAATTTGACAGTAGATGAAGGGGCTGGGGATGCTGATGATGATGAGAATGGAGCTGGAAGGCTAAGAGGAGACTGGATTGGTAGGTTCGTAGGAGGGGCGATGGCTGTACTGTTCTCCGGGGCGATGTTTTCGTAGATTACTGTCTTTATCCGACGCCTTGGACGATTATGGCTGCTTGTTCGTATGTGATACAACTTTTCTTCTTTGGTAATTTAGATCTACCTGGGAATGTCTGCCATCCATTTTAAAGCCGCTGCATCTGTCTCTACCATTCCTAAAACCGCTTCTGATTGATCCACTAGACATAAAACTTAACACCATCGAGAATAGATCTTACCCAGAAGCACTCGCTGACTTGACAGCATGTTCCAACGCGATGTACATTTCATTTCCATCTGCCGCGTACCTAGAAATATGCATGACTTTCACAATCCTGTATGAATTTAGGAATTGTGAGCAATCCTCGATTCCTTTGTGAAAGTCTATCAGATCTACTTCGGCCATGCATCTATGTCTTGCGGGTATTCTCACTTTAGTTAGAATAGCATTACTTGAAGATATCTGAATTTAAATGTTGCTTGGGGAAAGACCTTGATCATGTTTGTGTTTTGTGTATACCAAGAGATCTTGGTGACTGAGAATCTCAATAGCAGGAAGAACTCATCCTGAGTTCAATTCATTCATTTCTCGAAGCCATTGGACATTCCATCTTTAATTTATTGGACATGTTACATATGCGCGACATTCAGCGAGCTTGAAGCACTTATTGTGAGGTGAAATAGGCGAGGTCATTCACCCCGCTTACTCACACTTCGGCAACTCCTCACATGCTTCTCGAGATTTGTGTCCACTACAACTCAAAGCCCGTTCACAACATGACAAGATGTCCCGCGATATAACACATGAAGACTCCGATTCCAATCATGATTTGCATTTCCTGACAGCAACAGACTTAGCACAATTCCGAGATCCGCAAACCAAGAAGAAGGTCCGAAGCCACATTCAGCGGGGGCGGCAACGGAATCGGAAACAGGCCCACTACAACAGGAAAGGAGAATTTGTTCTAGATACATCTATGCTCGCTCCAACTGGTTCCAGCTCGTCCAACCAAGCTAACGAGAAATTGAGAACAGCTCTGTCTGTACCACATCCAAGTGATCTCGGATCTGGACGATCTGATCCCTTCAAGCGATATCCCATCGACATGAGCCTTCGGAATCACGAGCTTTTTGATCATTGTGAGTGCAAGTGGGTCAATCGACTTAGACCAAGCAGTTGACGAGTAGCTCAGTGCAGGGAAAAGATTGCTCTATGTTCAAGACACTGAACAGGATTGGTTTTCTTCAACTCGTGCAACACGAAGCGGCATTTCGACAGATTCTTTGCACTTCATCCACTGACATGGCAAGACTTCGAAACGTCAAGGAACAAGATGCTGAAGTCGCTTCACTCTCCGGGAAGGCAATTAGATCGCTGAGCAAACTCGTTGCAGATCCTATGTTGTGTACTGGAGAAGAAATCATCGTTTCTGTCCTTACTTTCGCGTGCCATTGTGTGGGTACTCTCCATGTCTGCATTTCGTGAATCTTGTGCTGATTATGATTAGGTCTTATTTAATGACAGCCATGGTATCCTGACACATTTCCAAGGCCTGGAAGAAATAATCAAGCGAAAGGGAGGGATACAGGGCGCGTGTTCTAGTCAGGTTCTCAGAACAATGATTTTCTGGTAGGTGTAAGAATTGACAAGCTGTAGAAGTACCGAGCTGATAAGTATCAATTTCTATGCAGGCTCGATGTCAATGCAGCTTTTCTTCTTGATCGACCTTCTCGCTTCCTCATTCCGAGCGACATTCTTCCTTCGCTCGACCCTGGTTTACCAAACTTGTCCGCTACCTCCCCACTGACGAGAATGCGTGGCTCATCAATTTTCGTCTCTGCAATCGCAAATTTAGTGAACCTTAGCCAGTTCATCATCAAAGAAATGTCAGTCCGAGATATATGGGACGACGGTGTCTTTGCGGGTCTGTATGTTGTACCAGTCATCAGCAAATTCCTCTCCATTCCGCACAACATCATCAATCAGAACCCGGTGTTATTGAGGCAGGAAATGTGTAGGCTAGGTGCCCTTCTGTATTTAGCTGGCATTCGTCAAAGATTTGGCGTCGAACTACACCTGGAGATTTATGTCTCCAAGCTGAAGCTGGTTTTGGCGATTCCAACTCAGGACCATGATGTTCTACTGTCGCTATGGCTCCTTGTACTTGGCGGGGTACAGTCATTCCTGAGCGAGCATCACGGATGGTTCGTTTCCGCAACGGCAGACCTGATAACCAGATTACAGTACAGCTTTTGGGATGAAGTGATGGTAGCCCTGAATCAGGTCGTTTGGATTGAAGGGCTCCTTGGCGCGGAATTTGAGAATTTTCGTATGGAAATCACGTCAATTCTCTGGGAGAAATCTGAGTATTGGCTACGTTGATTGAGGTTGATCAGAAAGTCATCGAGGAAATATAGTGCTTTGTCAAAACCGGTAGTCACCTCCAGTGCTTCCAAGTTTGACAACCATCTTCCCACCTGCGCGACTTTCCTCCATGACTTTGTGTGCCTCTTCGATATCCTCAAACGCGAAAACTCGAGATGGTTTCGCTACATATCGACAAGCTGCTAAATCGTTTGCGATCTTCTGTAGCGGCACATCTGACAGAGGGAAGGCTGGTGTCCCGTAAACAAAACTTCCGAAAAAGCTGAAATGCACACCACTTGGCATTTGCAACAGTGGATTGAAGTCGACCATTGGCTCGAGTCCTCCAAGAAATCCAGCCAAACACACTCGGCCACCACGCCTAACAATAGCCAACGAATCGAGCATAACACTGTTCCCAACGAGATTGAGAACTGAATCGACAATAGTTCCTTCGGCTAGCAGAGTTGAGAGCCTTACTGACTCGAGTTCAATACGCTGCACGCCCATCTTGAGCAGCATTTCAGCCCTCTCCGCACTCCTTGTTGTAGCAATCACATTTGCTCCAGCATTGACAGCAAGATTGATAGCTGCTTGTCCCAGAGCTGACGTACCACCTCTGACCAGAAGAGTCTGTCCCTTCTGCAGCTCCAGGTTCTGGAACAAACAAGTCCATGCTGTAGAGTACGATTCGGGGATTGCAGCCAATTCTTCCCAGCTCAGGTCTGACTCGATAGATGTGATATTGCTGATGGGGACCCGCGTGTACTCTCCGTAGCTGCCGGGGATGCTCCGACCCATGCCGCCCATGACAGCAGCGACTTTAGCTCCGACTTTGAAGGTGCCGTCTGGACAGGAGTCCACGATGCCTACGCATTCAATGCCGCTGATTTCAGCGGTCTCAGGCCAGTCACCATGACGCATATAGAGTTCGGCGTGGTTGATTCCGAAAGCTTTGATCTCGATGATGACATGGCCTTGGAGGGGTTCGGGCTTGGGTACGTCTTTGTAGATGTAGGTGGATGGTTTGCCAGGATTGGAGAGGGTGATTGCCTTCATGTTGTTGGATGTGGAATGGAAAATATTTACGATGGATTTGAGATGTGGTGTTGTGAGCTCTGGAGATGAGAGAAACAGATGGAGAAATCTTTCGTCGTTGATGAGGGAGAATTCAGCATTTATAGATATCACTCGGGTTTTCAATCGGATGTTTGATGGATCGCTGTTGCCACTGGTGTTGCAACCAAGCCCAGCATACTCTGTCAGTCTCATATCAAAAATCGCAAATCTGCTCAGCGATGATACGAATCTTTTCGGCATCATGGTCCCATCGTGAACCAATAGATGACATCGGGCTGTAGACGCAAGATTCTGATCCGAGCTGGTCCATCAATGTTGGCTCGCTTCTGCAGAGACGAGGGGTCTGGCGAACCAAGTTGGGAATAGTCTTTTGCGGAACTACATGGTCAGCAATGCCCCTCCTCAGAGATTGTCAGCAATTCTGCGTAACATAGCCCATATGATCGTCGATGGAGTCTGACACTCACTACTGCCGCCGTCATATGTAGCAACAGGGTAGCTCACGGAACATTTTGAGGTTAGTGTGAGGATTTCATATCTGCCTGCACACACATACGAGAGCAAACAAGATTCAAGGACTGAACTTCTCACCGTCGCTGGCCCACTTGAGCTCACAGATAACGTCAGTAGTTCTGGGGCTCGTCTTCCAGACCTGTAAGTGGAACGCAAAAGAATTTCTAAACCGGCAAAGGGGTGGCCATCTTGCCGGCTAGCATACCCTGTTCTGGTAATAGTTTCATCGAATAGTTCGAGACCACTTAGACAAATGGATCGATATATCTCTGTGAGTAATCCTTGAGTGATCTCAGGCAAAAAGGAAATGCAATAGAGAAATGTTAGCTCGCTAAGCAACCCCTCGAAGTATAGTCAGAAAACTCCCGAAACACAACGACAAAAGACAAAAAGATGAAGAAGCTCTCAATGAAGAGAACCTCGGGAATTGAGCCCGAGGTGGGGCTCGAACCCACGACCTTGAGGTTGCGAACTTAAGAATAAGAAGATATTCCAATTATAAGAGCCACACGCTCTACCGATTGAGCTACCCGGGCAACCAGGTTATCGTAAATCGATGTCACGGATCCTGTTATTTGCTTCTATGGTATAGGAAAAGATTTGTGGGATTCGTGCAAGAGATTTTCTCGCTTATGAATATGTGCTTCTCCGTGATGGGGCCGAAATCGAGTTGACCCACACTTGGGTTGACCTCTTCCCAGTCTGGACGTCCAGAAACCATACAGGAACATGTGTATGTATTTTTGAAATACGTAACAATGAAACTAGGAACAATATTGATCAGTCAATCACTGAAAGCAGCTTTTAGCAAGTAGCTTTTCCCATAAGGAGAGATGCTACATCCATTTACTCCCCAGACTAGTGGTCATCACTTGGCTTGGTATATATGATGAGTATTCTAATAAACTTTTCCGTGAAGCAGACTAACAATTCGATAGCAGTGACCTGCCTCCCCATGAGTCCAGATATCTTGTGAATATACTGCCTTGTAGTTGAACGTCGAAAGGAAGAATTTTCAGTGGAGTCTGCTTAGCGAGGAGAGCCCCCCAGGTCAGCTACCCCGCCATGACCCCGCCATCAGATCAGCGGTCACAATAGAAGCCATGTCAAGAGAAGAGACGATTATTTTGTACTTCATATTGAGATATTATGTCTTCGACAATGGTATCAAGCTTGGTCTGCAAATGTAGCCCACAGCCAATGGACTCATGATACCACTTTTACGGCATGGCTGTGTGGAGAACTTGTTTTTACTTGTGGGCACGAGCTGACGTGCCATATTTGCCAACACCCTACTGATATTGACCAAAGTGATGTTAAGAAGAACTACGAAAATTTTGTGCCAGGATCAGACCTTAGAATCCTTAAGCTGGGTATTAAATTTCGAGCGTTTCTCCTTTGATGCTGCTGCTCCGCTGCAACACAAGATATCAACAAGTAGAAATACGGGCTTCGTTGGAATCCTATTTAGCTGTATCAGAGAGCAAACCCAACTCTAACGCAGTGGCCTCTGGCTGAAAAATCTCCCTCTGCAACTATTCTCTTAAGTGTCGTATCTGACAAATTCTTATTGGACGAATTTTACGTCGCGTGTAACAGCCCTTCTTTTCGTTCTAGGGTCAGCCGCACATTTCCCAGTTATTAGTCATGTAAGGGATGTACCTTCCGATCCTCCTTGATATCGAAATCCCAATGATATCGAGAGGGTCGGAGAGGTCTCAGAGTGTTCAAGGCCTTTTTGATGAAACCCAGATGCATTTGACGTCAACCTTCCAGATGAGTATTCAAAGAATCCCAGTAGCTTAGAAGTCCGAGCTTGGTATCTGTATGCCTCCATAGACATTGCCGCTTTATTGGACCATCTTCAAGCCACAACACAGCTTCTCAAAGGCTCGATCATGGAATGAGCCGCAAATGTCCAGATCCAGACCACAACTAATCGAATGCTCGACCCCCTTTTTATCTTCGCAAGATCATCCAGTTTGAGATTGTCTTGCATGAATTCTCTGCCCTACTCAACTAACAGCGTGGGGGGTCATCTTATGGACGTATTTACTTCTTTTGACATTGAAAGCGCTCGAGCCTTCCAGAATGGCTAGCCGGGTGAGGTTGTAATCACATTCCTCAGGCGCGCCACCTAACGCCTAGAACATTCAAACCAGTTTCTTATCCCTTGCACTAGCTGAAGGTGGCGCCACCAACCGCGGGCGCCGACCTATCCCTATCGGATATATATCTTGACTAACTTTTACTTCAATGAATCCCCGTCTCCCTTCATATTGTTGTCAAGGGCCTGTGGAACCTCATATGCAACGCTCGCATCCCTAGATCTTTAAATGACTGCTTTCGGATCTGTGCGACTCAAGGCGCTGCTCCGACGTTGTAAGAGGCGTCAACTAAGTCCAGCGGATACTGAACGACTGCCGATCAACACTCCCTGTCTTACTTTGTGAGACGACATCGCTACACAGAAATAACGGCCACATATGTTACACAGTGCTCTAGGGTGGCACGGTTGGGGAAATTTGTGACGAGAGCCGGGGTGTCGGGGACGTGAAGTTTTTGCCCTTCCTCCCCTTGCCTCGCTCATGCCCCAATCTGATAGATATCCTTTCTTCGAGAGAGAGACGGGATCGGGCCGACCGGTGCGGGAACCCGTGCTTGCATGCAGCAATTGTGGTCGCGGAAGAGTGGACCAGTAGGCAAAGAGAGACATCATGCAAGAAGCCTAAAGAGATGACGAGGGCTTGGAATGTGGAAGTTGGCAATGTGTGGAGTTTAGTAAATATGATGTTGTCTGTTTCTAAAAATGCCCCAACAGTCTGGTAGTAGATACGTCATTGTGGAAGGAGAGTCATTAGTCGATACTGTAGAGCACGCTCGCACACTCGAACAGCGCCCGCGTCTGGTGTCAATTTTCCCATTCGCCTTGCCATGCCATGCGCCTTTGCCTGTATCCAGCAGGCTGATTCCTTTCCGAGCTCCCACGCTCCTTTCCAGATGAGTCTCAATGCCGCTTCCAGACACCAAACGCCACGCTTTCAGGCAAATTTCAATGGTAGGTAGTTAATACATGGTCGGTGAGGAGCTAGCAGAATATGATGAGGTCGCTGGCGTCTTAAACGCGTCGTGCACAACTGCTGGCTTGAAAATATGGCGGAATATATCTAAATCCGCCGCCACACTTGACTTCGATGACGACGATGAGGAGCTCTTCGACGAAGATTTCGAAGAGGACTTCGAGGACGAGCTCTTGGATGAGCTCGAGCTCGTGGCGGTAGCTCCTTCAGGCGGGTCAAAAGCAAAAACAACATCTCGAAAGTGACCCACAAACTCGGGATCCTTGAGTAACGCATCCCTCCACATGAGTGCGACTTCTTCTGTGGGGTTGCGGAACCCTGGTCCCAAGCCAAAAGTCCCAATGACCAGATTGATGTGCTTGTAATACACCGCAATTCGCAATGCGGTACGGATCTTATCCCTCATGAGCTCTTTCTCTTGTTTGAAGGAGTATTTCAATTGTGAGCTATCAAGTTTCGGCCGCTTGACCGGACAGACGGATATGATCGGTAGGGCTGAATCGTTAGCACATGCCGTAGATTCAGATACAGGAAGTCTTACCTTTGTATTCGGGCCAGACCTCATACTTTTCTGGGCCGTCTCGAAATACAACTATGTTTGATCAGCAAAAGCATGCCTTTTTTCCAGAGCGTTTCGTACGAACCGACTTTAGCTGAATATATACCTGTCTTCGGAGGTATCGGGTAATTCGAAGCCTGAGAATTTCCCGGTCCTGGCGTCGTCAAAGTGGCGAAGAGATTGCTCCGCCGGCAGAGGCACTCTTCAGGTGACATTACACCTGTAACTTGTGAGTCGTCTGAACTAGTTTTTGGCTGTTAAGTCACGTACCAGCTTCCCAATCTCCCCCTGGCCTCTTGTCGTTCGCTGGCATGATGACCGGAATCTGTTCGCCTCCTGGTACCATCCAATCCAGAGCTAAATCGACCGGATCGCGCTGATAAAATGCTAGAAAGTGTAAGTCGAAGATTTGTGACTGTGACTTCTTAAGGTGGGGTTTTCACCGAATCGACAGTGCTGTGCAGTTTCTTTTGGTGGAGGTGGAGCTATCATTGATTCCGAATAGCACAGAAAAGAAGTCGCCGGCCATTCTGACTGAAATGTCGAACGAATATAGGGGATATATGTCTTCTTAGCCTCAGCAGCGATTTCAGATGGTTTTGGCTTCGACGGTGGCATGGCTATGAATCAGTGAGGCGAACGTGCAGCTGGTCAAGACAAGGATGTTGAATCTTGGTAAACTACACCGGAAGAAAATGGATGAGATGGGATGAGATAAATTCGAGATGTACTGTAACCCATCGTTTGAGGTGGTGGACATGGGTCTTCGTTATATAGATGGAGTGTGATGTGAACTAGAATGAGAAAGCCACTCGCTGATGCCAACATTCCTTGCAAAGCCAATAACACGAAGCACAGACAAATTCGGCAGCTGAGACCCAGCTATTAGGAGCCCTATGACCCATTGCCCCGTTTCTGACTTATCAGGAGCGATATCCGTCGGACTATACTCTGAATGCAGTACAGAGATGGTCCTTTTCAGGACAAACGCGTTGCCAGGGTGGGGAATAAATTGGCGGCGTAACGGTACCTATATGAACTATGAATACCGATATGTATCATCCCGGTCCCAAGATCTTATTGTGTTCTGTAATGGGTGACGCCAGATTGCCGAAGACGATCAAGCCAAAAGGAAGCAAGTGGTGTAACGGGATGGCCATAGCACTAAGTTCGAGTCCGAGTGTGCACACCCGGTGAAGGATCAGGACTGCGAGGGAGGGCCTGGCCTGCATCTCACCATCTCTGCTCGTGTCCATCAAGTACCAACGAGCTCAACAATTGAGCTGTTCGTAACGCATTCCATTCGGAGAGATGTCAACAATTGTGTCCGCAACGTGACGAGGCAGAAGATGCAAGAGAACGCAAGGAGGGCTCGTTTCCTCGCTGCCGATTCGTGTTTATACGTGGAGGGAGCGAGCGAAACCTTTGCTACCAAAGCGGCAGTGGATGGACAGTCATATTATATCACACCAGGTGTGATAGAGATGAGCATGGACCATGGAGAGTTTGGAACATGGTGGAGAGTCAAGCAAGGTAGCCTTGAATGAAGTGCCGCAGAGGCGGGTCGGATCGGCTCTCAAGCGCGCTGCTTGGACGAGGGAAGCGGGCTTGTTTTGTTTGCGGGCGAACTTTAAAAGATACTTTCAGACGAGAACGGAGGAACCTCCGGGTTTGCGAGAAGTCTGAATACTGGGGTACTTCTGAAGCAGGCAGATATATGTCTTCAGCTCTTTTCCCCGTTTCTGTTTCTGCAATGTCTCGAAGAGCTGGCCCAACCCCAGCAAGCGTCGTGCAAGGATTCAGCAGGATCGGAAAGGTGCGTCTCGCTTGGGGAGCTTGGGCCCTTCCTGCCCGCGGCCACCTTAGAACCTTGAAACCTTGAAACTTTGAATCGTCCGATCACAAACATCCTCATTTCTCTCGTATTATCAATTGCTCCCCCAGGGCCCCAAATCTCTCCTCAACGCCGCTCCTACGATATTGACCAGGACAAGCCACCAGCAGCAACACTCAGACCTCCCATCTCAATTAAAGCCCAGACCGCGATCGCCGCAGCCACTTCTGCAGCCGGCGCATTTTGACGCATTTCAACGTATCCTTCGCGAACTCCTCCTCCTCTCGGACGATCCCTTCGAAGTCTCAAGCACTCTTAGTCTGACGATTGCCAACGCCTGCATAATTGGAAGAATCTGCCGATCGAGTCGGAGGAGCATCAGCAAGCGAACGGAGGCGATGGTTCAGCCAAAAGCGAGGCTGATACGAAGCTTGAAGTCGACTCCGAGCCAATGCCGGCATGCTCACAATGGTTCCGGTCCGCATAGCGCTTCAATTGCGCACCTTCTAGACAAAGGTCCGGAGGATGCCAGCAAGGTGGTGGTCAATGGCTTCATACGGTCAATAAGAAATCAGAAACAGGTGTCTTTCGTTTCTGTGGGGGATGGAACGACAGCGAAATCGTTACAAGCTGTGCTGAGGCCAGAGCAAGCCCAGAGGTCTGGACCTGACCCAAGATCAAATTGCGTGGGCTTACGCTGATCACTTTTGAACAGTCTCACGACTGGGACAGCAGCACGATTTACTGGAGCCTGGACACCATCACCGAACACCAAGGCCCAAAGCCATGAACTTGTTGTAGACAATGTGGACATATTTGGCGCTGCCGATCCGGTCGTATGTAGGACAGCATTCCTTGTATGTGCCCAGCCCACTTGCTGACGCAATGTCTAGACATTCCCTTTACAGAAGAAATGGCATACACCTGAGTACCTTCGGACGATGCCTCATCTGCGAGGACGAACCCAAGCAAACTCGACCTTGCTTCGACTACGATCGGATGCCATAGCTGCTGTGACTGGAATGTTTCATGAGAATGGATTCACCCAGACCCATACACCCATAATCACGTCGTCTGACTGCGAGGGAGCGGGAGAGGTCTTTCATGTCGGTAGTGCACATAAGGGGGCGATTACCAAAGATGATGATGGAACATTTTTTAGAGCTCCAAAATACCTGACTGTCTCAAGTCAATTACATTTAGAGGCTTTGGCACAAGCTGTCGGCAATGTCTGGACACTGTCACCCACATTCAGAGCCGAGAAAAGCGATACTGCACGGCATCTGAGCGAGTTCTACATGCTGGAAGCAGAGCTGAATTTCACTGAAGACATGGACGATGTCATGAAAGTAGTACAAGATACTTTCAGATCTGTTACCGACAGTCTAGAAAGCGGATCTAGGGTCGCAACAGAGTTGCTTGGAAGTGGAACCCGCCCAGGCGGATCGGCCAGTCGAGAAAAAGAGCTGTCGCGGCGCTGGCGTGGTGGCTCCCAGGAATTCCATCGAATCACTTATACCGACGCCATCAAGCTTCTTCGTTCAAGTTCGCATCAATTTGAACACGAGCCAAAATGGGGCACCGGCCTACAAGCTGAACATGAACGCTATATTGCCACCACTTTGGGGTCAACAGATGATTCAGTAGTACCGGTCTTTGTCACCCACTACCCCAAAGCCATCAAACCATTCTACATGTTGTCATCTTTTACCAACGAAGATGGTCGCGAGACTGTGGACTGTTTCGACTTACTCGTCCCGGAGGCATGTGAGATTGCAGGTGGTTCCATGCGTGAGTATCGCTTGGAGCCACTCATCCGGTCCATGCAGGCCAACAAGATGATTCCACCTGGTCCCATGCCTTCAGATGAGGAACTCGGCGACCTGAAATGGTACGTTGATCTTCGAAGATGGGGTAGTGCACCTCATGGAGGATTCGGTCTGGGCTTTGACCGATTGTTGGGATATCTTGGACTTGTGCCGAATATCAGGGAAGTTGTGACATTCCCTCGTTGGGTGGGACGTTGCGACTGTTAGAGCTCCGTCGTCATCTGTACAGTACATCTGTTGTAATACTATAATCAGCACGGAAGTCCTGCTCCCGAAGACCGAATCCCAATACTTTGAGTTTTACAGTCACATGCGTACACATGTCCCATTCTCCGAGTTGCCCCTCGGTGACACCGCTCTTAGGCTCTGGTTCCCGTTACTGATTCTAGGAAGAACCAAGTCGGCCTCCAACTCGGCCCTTCCTTCAGCCTCGTCACACACAAAAGTGCGCGGTCACAGACAAGTTTTTGGAGTCGTTCGACATCATTCCTCACAACTTCTACCATTCTTCCTACCATCTTCCTATGTATATCTCATTTAGCCCTCCAATTCTCTACTTTGCCAACAGCTGCGCCATACTTCCACACACATGAAACACCGCCAGCCTCACAAGCGACCGAATCTCACGAACCCCAACATTTGGATGAACTTCCAGGGCAGACTTCTTCAGCAAGCGCCACCAACATCGCCGGACCCCAAAGTTGTCCAGATTCCAAGCCCCCAAATGCAAGCACAGCTCTCACCTGCACCGGAACGGCTGCTCCCTTCCCCATCCCATGTCAGCGGCACAGCCGCCAGCTGCAGTGTCAAAATGTAGGTTTGGTCGATTGCGCGCATCGTATTCTAATCGGACCGGCGTTTGGATGAATTTCTCAATATGCTTGCTCCAGGAATGCGCGCATAGCCGCTCGCTTCTCCAGGTTGACTCTGCAGCAGAACAAACTCAAATCCGCATCTGCAGTCCCAAATTCCTGATCAGGAAGGTAAGCAGGCAAGGTTGATGCGATGCGATGTGATGCGATGTGATGCGATGTGTCTCGGACATCTACCACTTTTGCCCTGCCTGCATCGGCAGTTCGTGGGTCGATGTTTGGGTCGTGCATGCGAGTGACCTGCTCGGCGGCTACGCCTCCCGCAGAATAGACGGCTTGCATCAGTTCATGGCCATCATCCGACCTGCGCTTTCTGCAGCGGTAGATGATGTGCATCCGCTTTTCAGTCTTCTCCATGTCTTCATAGCCAGTCAAGTCTTCTTTGCAGCGGCTATGGGACGGCTGTGCCGCGGACGCGCGCGTGGGAGGGAGGAAGAGACGGCAGGGTCGCATAGATACATACATACATCGATCCACTCCAAGGCTCTGTCTGTTTCACCTACTCGCGCTCACATACTTTATGATTATTGTGAATCATTCTGCAGCATCTTGCGTCTTCTCCCCAGGATTTCAAAATTAATATCAAGAATGCTACAAAGTCAGAAGCAAGCAGGTACAGGGCACAAGTGGAGCGTATGCCTGTAAGTGATACGCAGCCTGCGTCTGCGGCGCCTAAATCGACACTTCGTGCATGAACGATGCGAGTTCATCCCAGGATCAGCGCATATAGCACCGTTTCCCCTGGAGCCCCTGGTTTTGCACTGGCTCGCATTCTTCTATCGTTCTGTTTCGTTCTATGTTCTACTCAGTGGTGCAGGTAAGTATCAGGCGGTGGAGGGAGAAAGTGACAAGGATAGGCTGCAGGTGCGGCGCGGTGCGGGACGGACGGAACGGGTATGTATGCATGTACGAGCCTAGTTTAACACCGGGGTGTTTCTGGTGAGTGGTTTCATTGGGTCGTGGAGGAGGGGTAGAGGGGCATGAATAGATTGATCTTGCTTGATGGGGATGATGTTGCGCCTGTGCGTTCTTGTTTGTTGCTTTCTTGCTTCTTTGATGTTTGAATTGTTTTGTGCTGATCGTGGGCGAAAGGAGGGCTGAGATCAACGGTAATAGATTGCGATGACTTGGATAGCGAGTCAGTGATTTGCGAGAGACATGGTGAGAGAGCCTTGCGTATATTGCCAACTGGATACAGTATGCGGCCCTCATCACCATGTCCTGTCTCCGGAGGCCCGGAAGCTTCAGAAACCTCGATCGCGCAAGGCGCAAGAGGACAGCTGAGCAGACCAGCAAGTTGTATTGCACGAACTCTGCCTACCATTACCTCACAGCAATCGAATAAATAGCTCAATCTCTGCATCACCGCATCACAAGATCAATTGTCCAATACCATACCTGGAATGTTGGCCAAGTGGCAACTCTAGTTGAGATGAAGTGAAGTGAAGTCGAGATAGAGTTGGGGGCTAATCACCAACATCCTTACCCTCCATCCTGCCAGCTTTTCAGCCCCCAAGCTTCTGCTCCGTCCCTACTCTATCACATCTCCGATCCCAAGTGTCGCTTCTCTCCCAGCTGCCGATTAGAAGCAGATAGCGAGAATGGTGAGATGGGATGAGGCTCCGATTCCGAATCCTGGGGTTCTTCCCGTCCCAGCAATGCGAGATTTACGTGAAGAAGTTGACGCTTTGTTCGCACTCTATTCTCTCTGATTCGCACATAGCAGGAGATGGCAGGTAATGGATTGGGGGCCATGCCGGGCGTCTCAAGAAGAGGGTGTACACCTCGTATGTCTAGTTCTTTTCCCCAGTCGTATCTCACATTTCTACTCGACAGACACACTGGAAAGTGTGCCAGGTCAGGTACATGGGTACTTCTACTGTCCAATCCTATCTATCTGTTTGTCTGTCTTGACAAATATACTTTTTTCAGCGGGGCAGCCAGCGTTACATCCGCGCCTAAACGCCCACCGATCGTACCCCTCCCTGCCCCTCGTCCACTTCCACACCAAGTCATTTCTATTCCGTGCAGAATCTGCATACAAGCATGTGAGTATGTATCTATGTGTCTGACATGCCGCCAGCCAGGCGAGGCGCCACTCCCGTCTTATCGCATCCCCTGCCCTGTCCTGTCCTGCAGCCAATGCTCCACTCAGCCCTCTTTCTCCAGCAAAATAATATTCGAAATATTCGAAATATTGTTTTATTCATTATTTCGAATATCCTGAATATTTCTCTCCCTTGCTCTTGTACCACCCACATCAAGTAGCCGCGCCGCACCTGCGCTTGCTTCCTTGTCGTCGTCGGATGAGGGTTGGAAGGGAGGACAGTATCCGCTCGCCTATATCTACCGCAAGGAGATGACGTCCCGTACTGGATCATTATAGAGTTCAGACCAGAGTAGCAGAAGCGCAGAGGGGGCGCGGCTATCAGATCATTTCTATCTTTGTATGATCTGAGTGTTCAGCTTTGCTGTGCTGTGCTTGCCTTGCCTTCAGTCGGAGTTTCGGGATGAGGAGTGCGAGATTTTTCTTGTTGCAGAATGGAACGGAATTGAAGTGTATGGATGGAGTTGGATATGCAGATATCGAACTTGGCACCAGCTGAGTATGAGCTCGAGATCGAGAGGTAGCGAGGTCTGGTCACTTTCTTTGAGTACGATGCCGACTTTCGTTGGTGGGGAGATGGAGCACTAGCGCTGTGAGTATCAGATCTTTGATCTTGATAGAATTATCCAAGCAAAACGATCTTCTGTGCTTTGATTTCAAGCCTGCTGAGTCTCAAATCCATACTTATCATCACTGAGACTATGGCATCGAGATATCAGAACTTGTTTCATTTTCCGGTTTGACTCCGTCCAGGCAGCACTTCCTGCTCCTGGATATCGACCAGTGTACGGCCTGTCCAAAAGAGAAAGAAATATCCAATCGGTCTTTCTTTCTATACACTCTCGAATAATCATAAAGTTTACAAGCTTCTCGGTACACATTCAACCAAACTCAAGATATCCAATGTATCTAGCACAATGTCTACATATGGCACGATCGCTTGGACCATCGAAAGGAAAACAGCAGTCATTGCTTCCACATCTCCATCCTCCCTCTGTGTCTTCCTTACCATCCCCACAAAAAACCCAAGTGACAAGATGTCGTCCCATGTTCCAATTCCTACCCCTCGGTTGCGGATGTCGTCGTAACATATCCAATCCCATCCGGTCTCAAACTCGCTTACATTGTTGCTTAATTGATAGTTGATACTTCCGCCCCCGCATGAAACGCGAAACGCGAAACATGAAACAAGTACCTCAGTGACAAACACACCATGAGCTATTCAGTGATAATCGCCATGACCACACCACACCACACCAAGAGTCGTATACTGCAGGAACCAGGGGTGAGTGGAGAGGAGAGGAGGGGAAGAAACTTTGCTGTAAGTGCGAGACGGGGGCGCGGGTATCACAACTCACAAGTCTGATCCTTTCGTTTTCAGCTCGCCAACAATAGAATATGTTTGTGATAGTGATAGAGAAAGTGTGTAAGATTGTGACACAGAGAATACCCTACACTTCCAACCAAATACACGTATTTATAGAACCACCACAAAGTCAAAGTCAAAGTGGCAGTGTTGGAGAGTTCTTCACCTCCTATTACGCCTACTCACCCACGAACTCCAGGGTAGTCAATATACTAGGGACTGTACCTGGCCAGACCTTACCACACCAGCAGAATATACAGTATAATAGACTATAAAATAGGTACCCAAACCAACGGAAATCTGCCTTGTGCAAAGTATCTCTGTTTCAGATATCTCACCACTCACATCACATACACGCCGCTCATCAGACGACCAAGATAGGCGAAATACTTACCTCTTCGAGTCCTCTTGCTGCAGCCATCAGCGGGGCCCCTTGAATCATAAGTTGTACAAGAACCACCAGACCAAAGCAGACCAGACCAGACCATGCTGGACTTGCTGCCGCAGATGCCAGGCGCAGTGAGGCTGAATTTCTTTTCCCTGCCTGTAAGAGTGTGAATGTGCTTGTGACTGACTGTAAGCGTACTGTAAGTTGGATCCCTAGTTAGCTTTTTGGTTATGTAATGGGCTAGGTTCGGTCCGCACTGCACTGTGCGGCACTGCAAGTATGCAACGTATCGTAGACGTGGTGACGACTTCACGCTGTTGGTGCGGACGGTATGGGTAGTTCTGACACGACACCGCCACGCGAGCTCGAGAGATGCCAGTGAATACTGTAAGACGGTTGAGGATTGGCAGCTCTCAGGAATGTCCGATAACAGCACAGCATAGCGCAAACAAAGGTAAGATCCAGGTCCTGCTGTAGCAGACCTAGCCAGCCAAACACCAGACTAGTTGCGAATTGGTAAACAGAATTCACATTTGAAAGCTGCGTCACCATAGGAGCATGTCACAGTCAGAAGACAGGTAGTTTCGTTTGTAAATCTTCGATTCTCAACTACCTATCTAGGTGTCCGTTCAACTTAAGCACCCTGCAAAGAGGCCATCTCCCCCAAACTCCACGCAAGTAGACTTTTCTCATCCTCCATCTCCCACCAAGCAGAAGTATCAGCAAGACTAGAAATCAAACCGCCATATAGGCATGTAGAAGCAAGATCCCCTTATCCCTATCCCCAACGCCAATCGCAATGCAAATATAATCAGATCCCCGATCCTAGCCCAAAATCCATCCATGCTGTGATGCGCTGCTGGTGTATCATCGGTCAAACGGTGCTGTGAAAAACGAATGTATGTATGAATGCTGCAATGCAATGCAGCGCTGCGAAGATGTAATGCAAAATAAAGAAAATTGCCGCCTCTGCCGCTGTATGAAGAATCGTATTTGTACAAGTGAAAACAAGGACGCGATGGTCATCGTCGTCTATTCGCGCAAGTTCGCAAAATGGTTGATGTATTAGATCATAAATTTCTTGTCCAAGACCCGGATAGCCCTTTGATCCTCCCCACCGATGTTCAGCTTGTCGTGAGGGATATCGGTTGGTCTTTGGTTGTCACTATTGACGGGTTTTGGGCTCTTGCTGCCTGTGCGGCTGCTGTTGCTCTTGTTGTCGGACATGACTGAGACGGAGTCTGTAGCGTGCACTAAGTGTGAGATACTTGGGATGCTTTGAGCTTGAGAAGTTCCGTTGGTCTTGGGAGTGTCCTTTGGAGAAGCAGGGCGATCTCCAGGAGGTGTGTTTGGTTGCGATGTAGACTGTGGCTGAGCGGTTGCCTGAGGTGGTGTGGATGTTCTTGGGGTTTCGGGAACCTGCACTGGTGGGAGAGAGATCTGAGGAGCTGAGAGGCGAGGATCAAGTAATGATGGATTCTGTAGAGCCCTCTGTGCGAGCTGTGCCTGTTGCTCGGCGACGAGTCTAGCTTGGGCGACACGTGGACTTGGATTTGGTGCGTAGCTAGGCATCAGGTTCGCGGCAGTTGCAGTGCTCATTCCTCTCGACGAAACTGGTGGAGGAGGTGGTGGAAGTGACGAGTCAGAAAGAGGTGGAGGAGGTCGGTCATAGATGGATTGCGGATGAGGCATCATGCCATTTGGAATGTGGCCACTGGCCATGTGTGGGCTGTGATGTTGGTATGGCGAAGAATGAGCCGAACCAGGAGGTGGTGGAAGAGGAGAGTACATTGGGCCTGGATAGTGTGGGTATGGTGGAGTAGCAGCAGGAGAAGGTGGCCACGAATAACCCGGCTGGTAGCCATAGGGTGGAGGAGGGTGACCTCGATGTGGTGATTGCATTGGCTGATGCTGCATATATGGGCTGTGCTGCATTGGTGCTCGTGTGACTGCTGGCCCTTGAGCCTCGTGTACTGTTGACTCTGGGTACATTCCCTTGACTGGGACAATGTGTCTGAGTTGTGGATCCGTCGTGGGCATAGGGAGCTCTGGGGCACCGGGATGTGGGCGAGAGTAATAGCTAATCAGATGGAGGTGCTGGCCGGTTGATGTGGTGATGCTGAATGACTGCTTCATCAGGCCATCTGGCTTGTATCTGTATCCGTCTGGTCCATCGCCATCCATGTCGAGATCCTCGTCACTTCCTCTTGCACTGTCTGGTGTCTTTCCATTCGATCGACGGACCGGTGGTGGAACGAATTGCCCTCCTCCTCTCTTGCCCTCCATCTCTCTGTATGTCAAGAAGCTGCCGGACACTCTGCTTGCACTCCATGACTTTCCATCTGTCCACCTCCTCATACCTGCTTCCCTCTCGTCCCACACGAATACTGATCCAGACTTTATGGATTGTCTCTCCTTCTCCGATAACCTTCTCTGGACTCGAGGTAATAAACCCAATCGACATGCTTCGAATAGCTTGATCGCATCCGCAGGGGACCGTACGTGGCCGTAATATGTATCCATTTTGTCTGTAGATGTCTGTGCCGCTCAATTGAGTATCAGTGTACTCCGTTCTCGCGTGCTGATAGCTTGGTAATGTCTTCGAAGTCAAGGAATGGTGTCCTTATACTTTAGCGCATGCCTCGAATTGGGATTGCTTGCTCAATTGCTTGGTCGAACTCGGAGTCTATCTTTAGACGTCTCCTGTAGATCCAGCAGCTCTACGCGGCCTTGGAGTTAGAGAGAAGCTTGAGTGGCAGGTCACTGAGTACCGTTTAGTACTGTTTGTGGTGGAAGATGGTGAAGCTGAAACGTTTCGCGCTTGATCCTCGTCGCTTCAGATGAAAAGTTAGCAACGGGGTCGTCCCACTCTCGCAAAATGGGGAGGTCGACGCGGACGTGAGACACGGTGAAGCACAAGGTGACAGAAGCTTAAACTAAGCTTCTTGGGCAGTTCTGCGCGTAGTCCTGCCGTTTGGAGGAGGCTCTGCCCAGGCGGATCTGATACAGCGACAAGCCGCATGCTACTGCTGCCATGCATCCGAGAGTAGAAGGGAGGGGAGAAAGAGGACGGAAGAGTGTTTGCGGCAGCTTGGGGGCGGCTGGAAGAGTGAAGGGGAAAGTCTGGGCAGGAAGCGTAATTGTGCTGTGGTGCTGGATACCGCAATGACAATGACGCAGTGTAGTACCAGAGCATGTGCACGCTGCCGTGTCCAATAAAGCAGAATGCTCGAAAATAGGCAGAACAAAAAAGCAAGTAAAAGTAAAATAAACGTACCTTGTTCGAAGAATAAACAAGTCCGGGAACAAAATTGAAGCTATTCCCAGAAGTCGACTTAGGAATGCTTGAGTGTGGTGGGGAGAGCTTGCTCGCTGGTCTGGCAAGAATGAATTGAGATCGGCGGAAGTCCGGAAAATTGTCGGCCGGTTATCTTGGTCGATCACGGGACCCTCTAAATCGATTTTGACTTGGAACCTGGAATTCCTGAAGTCGGCCTCGAATATCCTCAACTTTCGTTTCCCTGTATCTATGCAGATGTCCCTTCAGTTGTATGAACAACTGACAGTTTGGTGTATTGAGTGTTGCCTGCGATGATGTCGTTATCGTATATGTGTCTTAATCAGCTGCGTCGTACTGTGCGGCAGTGTTGGATGCTGATGCTGATGCTGATGCTGATGAGTGCTGCTGTATGGCTGTGCGTGATGGTGTCGTGAAGTGAAGCTCCAGTGCCTTTCCCTTCTCTCTTTCCAGGAAGCATAAACCAGCGGCGGATGTCTGCGGTATATCAAGTCCTGTGCAACTGCGCTACTCCCAAGTCTGCACTTGCGCTAGCAACCAAAGACAAAGCCGTTTAGGGATCGTTCGCTCCTCTCTCTTGTCTCTCCTCTCACTCACGCACAAGTTGGCGGACTGGATTGGCCCAAATTATCTTAGATTAGGTTTTGCTTGGCAAGGGTGCCAGGGTTCTGGGCAGGGTGCAAGGGTGTGGTGCACCGGTGGTGAGAAAGCCTTGGGGCCGCTAAAGGCGCTAATTCTAGATCAAAACACCTTAGTCTCGAAAGGGTACTACATTCTTGGTGGGGAGCGAGCAAGTTGTCAAGTGTTGGTAAGAAAGCATGGCGGCATCAGCCAGGGCGCGGCATGGGAACCTGGAACGGAGAGGGATCACTTTCTGCATGCCAGAGACGGTAAATCCTAAATACGGTACCGAGCTGCTGCAAGTGTTTGCAAGTTGAGGGTGTTGGGAATTCCTTGGTTTAGTTGGATTTTGATTTGGATTTAGATTTCGTTGTGTGTGACTGATGAAGAACGCCTTGTCGCGTTTGTTTCCTTGGGTCGCTTCCGAGGCCAATTCCAGTGAGGCAGAGCATTCAAATCTGACAAGAGGGTTGCGTCTATGTAGGCCGTACTAACAATACAAAGATACATGTTACATGTTAAAGTTCATGGCATCACACTGCATCCAGTGTGCCTTGGTCTAAAATATCCAACAGCTCAGGGAAAGTAATTGTTGACAGAAGGGCAAAGTATCTTGCTGCTCAGTCATCGGTCTTGAATTTGCTGTCCGCACCGTTTCTCTTCCCGAGTCCTCCTCTCTGATCATTTCCTTCTGGGTAAACTCCATGCACGTTGCCCAAGAGTCTTGGAAAACACTGACAAGACTCAAGATAAGCAAATGAGGGAGTCTTGGCTGTGGCATTGCTCCCTAGGCCAGCGTATCATCTCCTCCGGCCGTGGTAAGATAGGCTTTCGCACTCGCGTTCAAATTCCGATCCCGAACCACATCGCTATGCCAGAGTCCCGATGGTGATGCTTCTCCCAATTAAGCTCGTTTCGTCACGAGGATGGGGTGACACGAATACAGCGGAGGAGATGAGACGAAACGGAGTCGACTCGTCAGTCCGCCGGTCAATTGTTCTCGACCGGGACGCATACATATTTTCTGCTTCATTTTGGGAGACAAGCTCAGCCATGTCGGAATGGTAATGAAAACCCGTCCACCGGGTCCAGTCTGCAATCATTCGTAAGCCTCTTCGTCTTTACTTCCCTTAAATCATCCCAGCCGAGCACGTAAGTCAGGAGAGAAGTGTCAAGATAGGCGAAATTGAGACGATCGGTCCAGGAGCTTATTTTATCGCATCGTCACCTACCAGTACCTTCGCATTATCAATGAGTTCGAGATACGAGCTCTTCCAGGAGCAATTTATCTTTGACTGCAAAAGTCACACCAAGGACTTGTACACAAGCTTTCATTTTCTTGATTTTACTTGTCTGTTCTCGTGATTCTAATCATCTCCGAGCTCGAAATTTCAATGGCCCGAAAACTTAACAACCGAAAAGGTTGGATGGCTTAGCAGTAGCTACAGATTACTCACGAACGGCATCTCCATCACCCCGTAATCTTGTGAGATCCTTCAAAAGTAAATCAGAACCTTAGAAAGTAGCTTCTGAAGACTTCGAGGAACATCGCCCTGAGCAGAGCATGCCAGACAGGATATCCCCATCATGTTTATGCCTGCTTAACTCAAGGCCGCAACAAACTTCTCGCGCTCTTCCAGCCATGCTGCATAGCAACAGAACAATTCCCTCTACATATCGCGATCCTGGGAAATCTTCCCAGAAGAAAAGCAATCCAACTGCCGTACTCAAAGTCCGTAATGTCCCAACATCTGCTTACACTAGAGCTTGTCAGCAACCTCGCCAGCTCCATGCCCATCCCAGAGAGACTCCATTCCTATCTCCTCTACAGTACATCGTTGGCTTACGATCCCATCTCTCCCTTTATCTCGTCGTCGCATGTTCTTCCTCACCACCACGCTACAAGACTGACGAGGCCTTCTCCACACCTCCCTCCAAATCCACATCCTCAAATCCCAAATAAGCCACCACCCCTCCCCACCCGTCCACCTCTCAAATTGAAGCTTAAACCAACATTACGCATCCATCCCAAGCAGTCGTCCTCCCATTTCCGAATTGAGGTGCTGTACCGTGTGGCGTGTCATGTTCTTGGGTTGAAGAGTCCACGCTGACTCCGAACAAGTTGTGAATACAGAGAAGGAGAAAACGGTAGAAAAAAGACTTGAGGCCGAAGCAAGTGTGGAGATCGCTGCCCGCCGAGCAGTTTCAAGCCTTAGTTTAGAGATGGATTGATTGCAAACCAGGTGAATGATCGACCCTGCCCCCTCACTCCAAATCCAGATCCATTCACAAAACAGTCTTCGTGTACCGGTAAGTACGTATCCTCACAATAAATCCCAAACTTGCGATCTTCAATCATTTCCAACATCCAATAATTCATGGAATATACAACTCTGTTGTGATTTCGAATCATACTTGTACATAGGGACCGAATCCTCAGATCTGTGATCTGTATTCGGCAGAGGCGGAACTTCGGTCCCGAATTTGACTTTCGCCAACCCCGATGTTAGAGTTAGAGTTAAGTTTACGTTGTTCAAAAGCAGAAAAGCTAGATGCGCAACCAGTAGAGCCAGTGTTGCAATTCCTGCCGATGTGGGGTGCGTGTAAGAGGAGATCGGGATGTGGGACTGGCCTTCGTGAAAAGAAGATGTATGGAAAGGAAGAAGTACAAACCCGAAATGTGAGGTGAGGACGAGGGTGTGGAGTTGAGTTGGTGTTGCGTGGACTGCTAACTGTGACCGGGTGGTGGAAACGTTGAGATCTTTTGATGTGCACATTTAAGCCCCTCAGGAAAGAAGAATTCCAAGGTTTATTATACTCCATTTAGATGTCTTGAAATCTTCTAGCTAAATCAGAAATTCGAGAAGGCCGCAGCTCATACGTTCGTGCAGATACACAGGGGGGTGTTGATCAATTAATCGCTTAATCTCTCTTGAGACAATCGCCAACCCAACCCGACCGGCTTTTATCCACCAAGCCCAACCTCTTCCAAAGGCTTAACTCGAAATCAATGTACCATCCTCGCGATCGATATTAAGCCTCTTCGTGCCACAGGCTCCAAATCAGATTTGATTAATTTATATGCACGCATACCTTATTTTCACTTCATGACCTCACGTCACCGGACCCCGAGGACTTCGGAGCAGGGAGGTTCGTTGGTATCATGTTGCCGCGGTCGCTGCTGTAGTGAGTTTGACATAGAAAAGGGTGAGTGTAGATCGCCCTCGTGTACTCCCCTTGTATCTGCTTACAGAAGAACCACCGAAAACTGGTAAGAAACTCGTCAATCGTAAGTAATCAAGGGGATTGCTATCACAGGTGATTTCTTTTTGGTGCCGAGAGCCTCCATTCACATCCACGCAATCCAATTTTCTCAAAAGCCCTCAACTCATCTCGACCAACGCAAATCATCCCGATTCGGACATGGGAGAACTGGATGATTGCAACTTGAAACCTAGTTATTCCCCCCCTTGATTGATGGACATTCCTGAGCCTTCGTTCCGTCTAGATCGGGTTCGTTGCAGAGCAGCGCCGCCTGGAAGCATCAATACCCAGATTGAAATCACGCTTTCAGATTTACTCCGAAGCAAAACCAACTCCAGAATCACCAACATCACAACTCCACAGAACCTGCATTCCCATTCATCAAAGCCATGCCCTATCTCCCTCTTCATCTTCTCATCACATTACAAAATCCTCACCTCACCTCACCACCTTCAAAAATAAAATCTAGTCCAATCCAGTCTCCACACCAGATTCCCGCCCCATCAGAGGCCACGCAATACGCCCCACACCCATCTCCACCCATCCCTCCCAAAGCAGTCAAGCCTCAAGCCATCGCGCTCAGTGGCGTCTCTTGGCACCTTAGCGACACGGTGTCAAAAATTCAAGGTTTTAAGCATGATTTTTAGGTGTGTGTCGATCCCGCCAGCCCTTTCCTTTTCTTCTGGGCTTGGGCCGGTGGCTCGCTTCGCTTGCATGGGTTTCCCGTGTCACCACATTCTAAATGGATGTAAGTTGCCGAGGGAGCCAATCAGCGATGGCCGAGATGAGAGCATTCCGAGGTTTCCGCACACGGGAACTTGCGGTTCTCTCTGCTAATGATGGTGTGAGTTTGGATAGAAGGGGGGAAGAATGTTGCGATGATGCGAGAGCGATGCGATTCGGCAGTGAGTATGAGTGTGTAGTGGTGCGCGAACGGGGCGAGGAGAGATGATCATATGAACTCAGACTCAGGAAGCCAACCATGGTATGTGCCGTCGTCTGCTTCTTCCCGAACTTTAGATAGGATAGGATAGGATGGGCAATCAATTCGCCGAGCCTACGCTGTACTACTAATACTACTGTAAGTAGTGGCAGACCAGCCAAGAGCGGACCTCCGTATTCTGACGAACACTTGCAATAAACTACACGAAAGAGGAATATGGTTCGCTGCTTTTACTAGGCTAGGCTGGGCTGATCTGGGCTGGCTGGCTGGCTGGCTGACTGTTATTTGTCTCGTCTTTATTTTCTACTCTTTGAGTCGTTTGTTCGTAAAGGCGGGACGGAGCAGTGCCAATTAAAAATGCGGACAGAGTGTCCTTTCGCAACCTCGCTCATTCAGACGGCGAGGTTCGTGTATCTTATGTCAAGCTGTCATCTACCGTATGAACCCCTCGAGGAAAGTCTAACCAGTGAGATTGCCAAGTAATTAAATACAGTATCATCAAGTAATGATTCCCTGTGGCATCTATCCGAGAAGCCCGCAAATTGCATCATTCTGCAGAAAGTTCACTCATCACGGACAGGTTCACAGGCAAAAAGTCCGTATGCTGTAGTAACAAAGTTTCTGGCGAAATAATGCGACATCCTGGAGGTCGTAAACTTAAGGTTAAAGTTCTAGGTTACCACACCATTACTGTACACCCTTACCCTCAGCAGTACCGGCCACCCAGCCTCACCATGTCAAAAGCATCTTTTTAGATGATGGATGCGATGCGCTGGCTGGTGCTGAACTCGAAGGTCCGAATACGAATGATCTCTCCCTCCTTCGTAAAGAAAGCTTGACTGTCGCCCTCGTCAACTCTAATTCCCACATCATTGACTGATCTGCCGGGTATTCAGACCGAGCAAATTTCAATTCCAAAAGAGAGGACGAACGGGCATGGCTTGTCCCGTGCGAAATCAATCTTAAATAATCACTGCCAAACTGGGATCGAACATTTAATTAACTACTTCGATTATTCTGATTATTTTTCTGCTTTTGCCGGCTCTGGCTCGTCCACTCACTCGGCCTTGGTCCAGCCTTGGTCAGGTCTCATGCTACGCAAATTAACCATAAAACCTTACTTTTGAACCATGGACGCCGAGAGCGTGGCGTTTGCTTGGCTCGGCTTGGGAGAGACGCCTATCATACCGTCTGACCAGGTGGACATTCTCTATCTGTCTTCTTCGGAAACCAACCAACACGACCTACCTAATCGAGTACAGTTGCTGCTGCACGAGGAATAGATCCAAAAGTTGTAGATTCGCTTCCTTGGTCAGTCTTTTCTGGTGCATCTCCCTGCGTCTTTTTGACTTTTCCATGGAATGGAATCGTCTCTCAGAGTCTCAGCCATCATGCCTGCCAGCCTGCCATGCAAACAAGGAAAAGACCAAGGCCGCGCCGCGCCACACAAAGGCAAAGGTGGGAGAGATGGTTGCATGGGGGAGACGAGACGACGAATAGAGTTAATTGCTCGCGGGCTTGGCGGATGCTTGGCTCCTATCATCGATTCTCCTCTTTCCAACCAAATGAGGTGATAGCAAGACATGGAAAAAGCCTTTGGCTTATCTTGGAAGGTCGTGTTTATGGAGAATGTGTGGATAAGTCCAGAAACATGCTTAATTCATTTTGACTCATGTGCAGCTCGTCAAGTGCAGCCTCTATCAATATTACTTGTCATGCCTAGAACCGCGGGGCTTGGATGGCTGGGCTGAGGGATTCTTCGGGTCGGTTGAGAGTTGGTATATTCGCTTTTGATTTTTTTTAATATTTCTCTCTTTCAAACTCGACTGGGCTGGGTATCGAGGCTTGGAGACTTGGAGTTGGGAGCATAATAGCAGAGAAGGCGGAGTCCCGTCGCTTCCGTGCCGTCTTCCTCTGTTCATGAGATGACATGACAGACACGGATCTACGCATCAGATCAACCTTGATCGGATCAGCACATCGGAGTGTGTGTCGCATCAAATAACCTTATCCTCCCGTCTATAAAACTGGCATTATTCTTCTGCAGCGGGCAGTCACACACACACACATACAAGAAACGGCAAAAACCATCCTCGCATCCCCTTCCAATCTCTTCACGCTTTCGCAACTCCGTGATGCCGTCCACAACTCGGCTTTCCTCCGCTCACCTGGACACGAGATAAAAGCCTCATGGAAAAATAAAAACCCATACCTTCGCACCTGACAGCTCCAGTACCTCGGCGCACTTCCATCAGCGCCAGCCTAAGCTAGAAACCAAGACCACCGGCCTTGCGCTACTGTCAACTCAAAAAATCCCGCCGATTGACTGGCGGGGGCGGTTCACAGAAAGCTTGGCTGGTCAGCGCCACTATTTTCTCTTTGGACGATAAAGAATCCGAGAATGGGGGCTTGGCGGTGGCTGGCTCTTTTGTCGGGTTCGTTTCCGTATTTGTGTTGACAAGACATGGCAAGAATTAAGTCTACTTTGCAGCTTTGCATTGGCTAGATTGTGGTATCATATCATGTCATTAATGGTCCTTGATAGCGAGCGAGTGCGAGAGCAGAGTCAGATGCGGCACGGAAGAGGAATACGGTACGTATGGAGAAGTAAAATCGTAGCCTGGCAACGTCAAAATCTGACCTCATGTCAGATTGAAACCCTGAATAGGGTTTCCATCATTCGTTGATTCGCATATTCAAACAGTCAATGAGCCATTGGAGAACTGCAAAGTTGTAATCTCCCTCCCCTCCAACAGAGATAGTCCTTTTCTTTCGAGCACCAAGGAGAAACTCGGTCGACGGGCAAGGAAGCCGACGGCCCCGAATTCAGGAAGTAATTCGGCCAGAATTTCCACCTCCCACTTAAAGATTTACGCCTCAGTACTGCGCTGCATCCTGTGCCTCCCCCTCACTTAACCTACCTGTGCCTCAGAACCCTAATCCCGCTCGTTATCCGAGGGAAAGGAAGCGAGACTGAAGACGAGTTGATGTCCGTTTGTGGCGTCTCGTGAGCTGAGGGAAAAGAGACGAAAGGAGCGGCACAAGGCTTCATGCCAAGCAAGCCTTGAAATGTTAATCCAATCAGTTGGGTCACGAAGCGGGCTTTGCAGCTGAGTGAGAATTAGGTCAGGAAGAGGGACAGATGTCGTGATCCAAGAAGAACTTGGAAAGTGCCAGAGATGGAGCAACAAGAGACAGACTTTTCCTTGCTGCAGCAGAAACCTGCATGGCAGTTCTTTCCAAAGAGAAAGAACAGATACTGCAAAAGTATATGCCGAAGTAAAGTCGATATCACGATCCTAGTAGGATGGAACTTGCCCTCCCTTCCATACCTTCCAAGATGCCTTCGATTTGCAAAAGTCCCAGGTCCAAGATCCATGTGGCCCCTCTGTGGAGAGAGGATGCGATGCTGTGGGGACCGTTTTAACCTCAAGCTCAAAGCTTTAAACTCGGAATCTTCGGACGTTCACTCTTGTTTCGGCTCCGACGTTGCAGATATATTTCTCCACAGACGGGGTTACGTCGGAAGAAGGTCAGCCAATCCACCCACCGCGAATCGTTTCTCGATCGAGAGCTTGATGTGACTGTTGCTTGCTTCAAGATCTGATCTCCAAACAAGCTCATCGAGATCCAAAACATCAAACGAACCACGAACGTTTATTTTTAATTTCCTGATCCAAAGACCCCAATGATCGCAAGATTCCTCGTAAAACTTTGGTTGCTCCAACGCCAAAACCCTTTTCTGATATCCTCGTCCCACCCTTGGAGGAAAAATAAAGTAGTCTCTGTCCAGCATCCACCCAACACGCGGCAGCACAGACGCATAGCCACGCACCCAAGCAAACCCTAAAACCCAAAATCAATCAATTAATTAATCAAAATAAAATACACCAGAAACATCCCAGCTCATATCAGGATCCCAGTCCAGCCAAAAAGCCAAGGATTGGAGTTTAATACTAATCAGCGTTCGGTGGGACGGCATGGGCTCTCGGTTCCATCGCGCGTCATTAACGTCGTAACAAGCTTAATTCTCGCATTGTTTGCCCCTAACTTTAATAATGGGGAATCCAAACCAATCCACTGCACCGAGCCCGGTTTGTCGCTCCCTGACAGGCCGCGTCATCTGGCTGCGTGGGCTTGGCACTACTGTATTGTCTGATTTGAGTGTTCGAGAGACGAACAAAAGGCTCTCGGAAGTTTCGGGGTGAGAATGAAGGGTTACGGGTTTCGGGACATGCAATCATCACGAGAGGCTTTCCAAGAAGGGCAAATTTTCGACTGTTGGAATGTTAATCGAGCCCGTACGAGAGGTATTGGCCGTGGGCATTTTCGTAACTCGAAGACTGGACACGTTCTACTTTCAGGCTGTTCCTTACCCGTCTGCCCAGCCAGCCATGTTCTTTATTGCAAAAGCCACTCGAAAAGCAAAGATTAGGGTGCATATCCAATATCACCGCCAAGCTATCGCCAACCTGCCATGATTGGCAATAGACTGCTTGGCGCGAATAACCTTAAACGACACATGAACCCATCAATGAATCCAAGACAAGTTTTCTTTTGGGTCGGTGGAAAGCTGTCTTAATTCCGGGCTAGATATGGAAGTGATGGTCGTTGCTGCATCGATCTGCGATAGTGGCACTGGTGTGAGAACGATCGGTCCATGGCAAAGGAGCTGACTGTACTGAGAAGTTTCGTCTGTACTTTCCCGTTTGCCTCCCGACAGCCATCGCTGTTATTTGGTAGGGAACTTATTCAAGGATGAAAGTCGAAGGCTTGGACTTCTGATGCTTTCTCCCTCGCGCTGATACGATCTGTCTGCCGTAATCTCCTGGGAAGTGAGTTGCTTCATGAATCATGATGAGATTGCCAGCTATCATTGAAGAGCCGGACGGGTTCAGACTTCCGGTTGACACTTCCTGTTGAAAGTGCTTCCTAATTTGGGAAGAAGGACTTATCAGCCAGACATAACTTGATGCAAGACTGTGGCACCGTTAACTTCCTCAAATGCAACAGATCTGGCGTCCTTCACGTGGCTTCGACTACCGGTAGCGAATAGAAATTAGATAGATGGTATACCTAAAAATGACGAGCGAGTGACTATTTTGAAATTGTGTCCACGACTTTATTCACTACGTGCGCAATACTTTGAGTACTGATACTCTACCGGTGTCCTCTTATTGACAACGCCCGGGCTGTTCAATCGCTGCTTCTTGTGAGGGGCAGCGTATTCTCATCTTCTCTTGTTTGAGATCCAAGTTGTTCTTGTGAGGTCATATCCCCAAGTGAAACAAGAGAACGGCTCCCAACCCCCAAAGAAAACCCCCCCCCCCCCCCCCCCCCAGTATCTGGATTCAAGACAGTGTTGTTTTGGTTCGGCAGTCGTGCCATGTGGCCTTCCCAGCCACTTGACAATGTAAAAAGAGTTTTGCGATAGCAGCGTCGTTTCTGAATAGGAAATCCTGGGTTTCAAAATGTCTATTCAGACGAGTCGAGTGAGAACGACCATCTTGGTGCTAAAACCTGTAATGTGATGACGTCCACGATCTCTGTGTTTCGAAGACCGATCAGTATGAAAGATATTCTGTGTTCTAGGTAGCTTTTGGATCTCTTTCCGCCGGAGACCCTGGACACTGTATTACTGTATCTAATATTTCGACTTTCGTGATTCAAAATCAGGTCACTGAGTTGTTGCGATGATCTCGATTTGAGACCGGATATAGTCTATTTGACATTTACCTGCTTCACAGTAAATGTGATGCACAGAAAATGTTTCTAATTTATGGTTCACAAAAATTTAATTCCTAAATACCAGATATTGTCATCTTTCCAAGGTTTGCTGGGGATTGGAAGAGTACGCAGTGCTGTCGCTTAGGATGTTGTTGTTGATCTTCAATTTCGTCGCTTAGAGTTACCTTTCTGCTACCTCTATTTCAAGGGGAGTGAACTCGCCTCCATCTCTGAATCTAAGGGTATCGACTCACTGAGTATCTGGTGGTCGATATGTTGCTGTACTCGAAGATGCCCTATAGCGCAAGAGTCATGCCATGTCGATATCCTCGCAGTCATGGGTCAGGTGTGGCGTAGTGCCTCACCTCAAATTCCGCGAAATCTGGTCGGCACCGAGACGAGAAAGTCGTCGAACCCGGACCTGTTTTGGCTTTCTAGATGATGCGGTAAAGCGTTGAGTTCTTCATTTCATAAGCGTTCAATCTCCTCTCCTGAGCTTACTTGATTGGAACTTCCCCTGGTGGCCGAACTTTTGAGGCGAGAGGGGCGCGCATAAGGTATTGTCAGGTCAAAGGAACTTCAGTGCGCTCAAAACCATATGATTCGTAAGCTAATTCTCTGAATGAACAGGTAAGGATTCAAGTATGTCTTGATCAAACCCCTCAGTCATAAGCAATTTGTAAATGCTTACATCGGATGCTCAATAACAACCTTCTCCATACTTACCAACCCACCAGAAACCCTTCCAATCTCCTGAATACCCGCCTCAGCACCCTGCACAACCTTGACGTTCGGAAACTTAACACATCTATCCGTACTCTCCACAAACCACTCCATCGCCTTTCTCGCCCTGGTAGGGAACTCCGGATCCTGGGGGAATCCCATCGATGACATATTGCCATCCGGTCGATAGCTTTGGCTCATCACAAAGGCTGAATCGAAAGCCACCGGCGTCGTACTCGCCAGTCTAAGGGCTGTTGTGCCCATAGAACATGACTGTCGGGAAAGCCAGGGTGAGCTGGTTTTGACGTCTTCGGGTGGTGGGTAAGCCCCAATGCTGACGGTATCGAAGACTGTGAAGAGTGTAGTTCCCAGCTTCTTAGTTGCTGCGTGGATTTCATCGACCACTGAAGCACTTCTGTAGTCGAAGCACTGGGAGGCACCGAGACCTAGGAGCGTCGCATGGTTCTTGGTGGAGGCGGTGGTGAAAATGGGAGAGAACCCAGCTGCTCTGGCGATATGGATAGCGGCGATGCCGACACTGCTCGCTCCGCCCCAGATGAGAATCGCTTTGCCTGTTGCATCGTCGCCGCTAACAGCTGCGGGCGGGAATCCGAACCCGAGACAGTTGAATATACCATCGACAGCTGTGTGTAGTGCAAGTATCGTAACAGCAGCATCTTTCAGATGCAATCCCGATGGGACTCTGAAGAAAGTTCTAGCGTCCGCGATGGCGAAGTCCTGGTGAGCTCCGATAGAGGAAGGCCTCGCGTGTGCTGCTCTGGTCATCCCGAAGACTTCGTCACCTGGATTGAAAGGTGACGTTAAGTCAGCCTCAATAACGGTGCCTGAAAACTCAAAACCGGTGACATAAGAGTGCATGCCGAAGTAGAAGAACTTCAAGTCGCAGACGTTGATACCGGAGTAGGCCACCTTGACGAGAGCTTGCGAAGCATCTGGCTTGTAGGTCTCGTTGATCTCTTTGACGATGAGTTGGCCTTCTGCATTTAAATAGATTGTCTTGCTGATTGGATTCATCATGATGTTGCAGATGTTGAGGAGTACGGCTAGTATGGAGAATACGTGTGTTTGGCAGCTGGGTGGAATGGAATCTAAGACAATGCCTTACTGTGAGGATACTGGACTTATATACTAATGCGGTCGACATTGCAACACGCATATAAAGAGTGGCCGGCCCGAAAAACCATTTAACTCCGTCCGAAGATCAATGTAATGATGCATTGAAAGTCAGGTTAGTCCTAGCTCTCATACACATTTCCGTAGGCCTGGTACAGTGACGACTCAATTATATACAGTGGAACAAACGTTGTCTCCGTCCTGGCCTCTATTTTACTCCTAGTCACTACTTATAACATCCGCTCCGCTCCTGCCCAAGCTTGTCTTGCACTCGACTGGGTCGACTGGCGTTGAGTCTACTATCAGTATGCTTGGCATTGTCACAATTGCTCTCGGGATTAATTGAATCATTCCTGGTGCGGTGAGACTATTACCCGACGACCGAACAGACAAGCAAAGACAGACTATCGTGGCCAGGAGTTAAGCAAGTCGCGAAGAAGCGAGGCCGACAACCTGGATGAGAGAGTTTACTTGGCGCCAGAGACGTGACTCGTCGTGCTCAATTGCTGGAGGCTGAGCCGAGAACTTAGTCACAATCACCTTATTAAAAAATTTCGTCGCCTAGATGAAGAATGCAAATACCTACCAGGCAATTTAGGTGGTAGCCAGAGTCAGTCTCGAATGTGCCCAGATAAATCACAGCACGATGTCTACTAATAACAGTAGACACTTCAAATAGAGGAGCGACCAGGATCTGACTAACGTCTCAATCTGTGGATCTTCCTGTCTCGCTCTGATGCTTTGCACCAATGCGCGGGTTACAGTGCAGCATTAGGAACAATTTTGAAGCTACAGATCTTGCCACCTGAGTCTCTAATATTGGGATCTTGATAATCTGCCTCCTCAGTTCGTCTCGTCCTTCTGCACACTCTCATATTAAAACGCGGCCGGTGAGATGACGATGCTCTCAAGGGTGGAGACAGCCTATCGATTTACATCCTGCCTAAACTTTAATTATTTATTTCTAGACGAATAATCCGAGCAGCTTTCGCATCACGTCGCTTTTCGTTATTGTCGCTGCCGAATTCCATCTAATCAGTCTCCCTTACGAAGCGAGTCGACCGAGATGTCAACAGTCCAACAACATGGGCGTTCGAAGTTGCCGCACATCCCCAACAGCAGTCTCCATTCATACCCTGACTCTGTTCAATTGGCGGTCTGACCCCTCAGATCATGAGCAAGATTTTAAAATGTTTAAAATGTTTGTGGGGATAAAAGCAAGTGAGGTGAGCAAGCTGCAATTCTTTTCGATCACGAGAGCAGGTTCAAGTCATTCGCATGCACCGGCAACACATTTCGTCTCAGTCTACCTTATCATATGTGTTCCTGATGAAAGTCAATTCATATTGTAAGATATTCACATAGAATGCGTGAACGTAGGTACATAGTACTCGTCTGGGTGTGAGATCTCAACAAACAGAACATTTTGTAAAAGGTTTTATCATGAGTTGCACGACGAGTACCTTCATGAGAACACTTTCAGGCTGAGACTCCTTTTTATTTACTGATGTAATAAGGACTTAATCCTCCCTGTATTACACTCGCTCCCTATAGTCGAGACATGGGCGGGCAAGATCTCACTTTTCTCCTGACCAAGAGAAGGTGACCATTATTCGCAGACATCAAAATCACTTTACAGAAACTTCTAGCCATAAATAGCTCGGGAATCAACCGAACACCCTTTGAAACATCATGAAGAAGGTGTGTGCTAATAGCATCGCTTCATATTCCTAGCACGTACTAGGAATACAGATAAACCTTGCACTGTCCATCAGCCAAAGCCTCACCTCAATCCTCAATATCCGTTCAATGCCACCAGCACAAGCCAAACTCTTCTATCCCCGCACCTCACCTCAGCACCCCTAAATCCTTACTTCCTATCTCACACACCCCAACTCCGTACACCCACACCTCCCCAAGCTTCTCCCTACAACATTCCCTAACCACAAACCTCGCCGCCCTCACCAGAAGCCCCTTCTTCCTCTTACCATCAGGGCCTTCACACGTACAGCCATCCCCATTGTCCGAGTGTACAGTGCTGCTGCACCAGCAAAAGGCGATCCAGTGAATGTGTGTGAAGGGGCAGAGGTCACGGTGGCTGTTGTTGAGGCAGGTGCAGCAGGTGCAGCAGGTGCAGGGGCAGTGGAAGGGTTGTGGCTGTGTCTGGGGTTGAGGAGGAGAAGAGGAGATGGAGGTGGTCGTGGTGGTTGTTGGATGGGGAGTGTTGGAGTCCATTTTAGGGGTGTGTGCGCTCTCGTTCCAATAGATTTCGGACTCGCGATGCTAAAAAAGAGAAACTTCTCTTGGTGGATGCTTTGACTTTGGTGATGTAATGTTGATGAGAGAAGTAGAAGGGAAGGGGGCTCTGCGAGCTAGGGGGGGGTTTATACCAGACTGGTATCTTGACTGAGGCTTTGCAGATTACTTCTGGGCTGGCCTCTCTGCATGTGTTGTCACATGGAGCTTTGTGAGTCGGAGCCTCGAGTCTGGGGTAGGCATTCATAATTCTCCAGGTTCTCGAAAAATATTGCCTCTCAAAGATGTACTTTTCTATGCTCGCTAAATGTACTCAAGACACCCCCACTCCACATCATAACGACCCCACGTCTACGAACCTTGCCCTTTTCACCAATAAGGAGGTCGTAATCCAGCAAAGTTGGATGCTATCGAGTTGTCGCCACTATCGTCTTTCTTCCTCTGCCCAGTCAACTAGGAATCGTTAGTCACTATGTAAATCCTAGCGATCCAGTGGACTCACCTCCAACTGCACATGCCGATGAATATGCACCAACCAATCCACGTAACTCTGCGCCTCGTTGTTCCGATCCTCGACCAGTAACCTCGCAAACTCGTATTCTGCACCATCGAGTCCTTGTCTCGCAAGTTGAATCGTCAAAGCCTTCGATCCGCGCATTGTCTTGAGATACTCGAGGATATTCCGTACTTGTGCGCTGAGATGCGTTTCTAGCACTGGGAGGGAGGAGCTATAGGGGTCAAGTGCCTTGAGGCTGTCCTTGCCTTCACCGAAGAGGTCAACGAGGAGATTGGGTGATGTCTGCGCGTGCATCCATAGGTAGCAGTTTTGTCCATTATCCACGAGATAGACTCCACCCTCTTCCACGCGAGAGAACGAGCATCGTATTGAGGGTGGCATATGAAGGTGGCCTTCGGGATTAGGGAAGCCGTCCTCAGGCGCGAGATTGTGGATGGGAATCATTCGCGGGTAGAGGTAAAGTGAGAGCTCAAGAGCACCCATTGACTTGATCATCCGCATATCATGGACTCGTCGATCGGTAGGCTCTTGTCCACCCTTGAATGCTCTGGACTTGATGAGACCAAGCACATACATGCTGAACTCCTTCAGGTTCTCTGGCAGGACAAGTTGGCCTGGTGGATGCGAGCCAGAGAAGTTCTTCCGGTATCCAGCAAGAATGTCGACGTTCTTCTCAGTCAAAGCACCTCGGATATCCTTGAGCGAATTTGTCGTCATCTTGGTGGCAGCTTCCTTTGCCATCAGCGTGTAGACTGCGTCTTGGTCCACAAACTTCATACAATCCTTCGCGTTATCACTGACACTGGCAATGACATTGGAGCACCTAACCCTGCGCTCACCACTGGCCGTCGTGTATAAGAGTGCACTCTGGAAGTGTGCATCGAGCTTCGAATCCAATTTTCCGTCATAGCTGAACATTACCCCCATTGCCTTGTCAGAGTCAACTACCCCAAATTCAACATCGCCTCCGAAAGTATGCTGGATAAAGTTGCCGTGATAGGAAGAGACTTGTAGACCATTAGAGCATCGGACCTTCATCAGCGCTTGATAACCAGTCTCTCGTGTTACGGTATGTATGATCTCTTGTGAAAGCTTTTCGGTGTCACGGGGAGAGACAAAATTAGGATAGTAGAATGTCTCGCCTCCAGTCGACGCGGAGACATGACCTGAACAACGATTAGCAGAAACTTGAAACACAGCCAGATAAGCTTACCAATAGTTGCAATGTCAAGGTAGCCACCGCCTGGGGCAGCCATAAAGAAGTCCGCACCCACTCCGGCGGCTACCATCTTCTCGGCAGTTTTCCGCCAACCTGGATGTTCAGTGTTGAGAAGCTTCTTTTCTGCGTCACCACCATGCTGTTTACCATCGTCACGAAGGAACAGCCGACCCGGACCCCATGTTGGCAGGGCAGCAAGAGAGCAAACAATCTTTCCGCCGGTCTTTTCGAGCGCTGCCAAGGCAGCATTCAACGTTGGGAGAAGAGCAGGCTCGGGGTTCTTGATCTGAGAAAACAACGCTGGTAAGTTACTCAACAGCGAGGTGATGTTCGTCCTGTTAATGTAAGTAGCTGTCCGAATTATTGCGTATCCAGGCACTTACTTCGCTTCGTAGGGATCTACAAACAAACCTTCCTCAAGAGGTACAAACGGGTCTTCGATGTCAGGCATGATCAACATCTGAGCTTGGTCCAGAGCGGGCTTCACAAGTCAGTCAAAGCCCCTAAATTCGCGGATGGAGAACCTACATTCATGTTGTAAAAGTGGATGTCCTTATCAAATGTGACGAAACCAACTTTCGCACCTTCTGGAATTCGTCTCTGTTCACCTCCTTCACTCCGATCATTCCCATATAGAGCAGCCATGATACCCTCACAGAATGCCTCCAGGAAACCCTTGTTGAAAGATTCTTGACCCACATCGATCAGGAAAAGCCACCTGAGGCCAACAGGCTCCTTCGACCAATATTCTTTGGGTACCAAGAATTCAACAGTGCCTCTCATCAACTCTGGACGTTGTTCTCTGTCTAAGCGAGCCCCTTGAGGTGTAGTTGCTGAGAAATATTCTGGCGGCACATCATTCGCGTAATTGCACATATTACAAACAAACTTGTTTCCTCCCGATCGGAATACCATGAACGGGTTGATGTATGCTCTGCATCTATGACATCTTGGTGGCCCAATCTCCCCAAAGTCCAAAACAGGTATTTCAAGCTCGCCCGGTTGTAGAGGAGCGAGTGGTTGCAAGAGAAGACCGAGGGGTAGCCCAGTCGACTGAAGAGCGTCCGATGCCGACGGAATACTGTTCATTGTAAGGCGTGTGAACTTGGGTGAAGCATTTCCTTGATCGAAAGCAACAAATGATACCGAGGCAGGAGGAGGGATATGATGTTCGAAGGTTGGGTACACATTGTTCAGGTAGTACTGCGCAATGGCGTCTCTGGATCGTGGGACACTTGGAATTTGGTCTGGGTCAACTCGACCTTGCGCCGAAGCTTGCATATTCGCAGAGAATCCAGGATCGGTTGCGCCATTCCGAGAAGCAAATTCAGCTGGAGTTGCGAGAGTCGCAGGGTTAAATGGACCATTGGCTGGAGCAGGGAATTGTGACATTTGTGGTGTAACTGGTGTATTCGAGTATGGTCCTGCCTGTGGGACTGGCATCGTAGAAGGATCTGAGTTCAAATATGCTGTAGGAGGAAATTCTCCTTGGGGGGTGCCATTGAAAGCCGCAGATGCTCCTGAGGGCTCCACGATATGATGGGCATGCCTATCCTTCTTCTTCTTCCTGCCATGTGTACTGACTTCCCCGAGTCCTAGACCACCCATTTGCGCTGCTAATCCTCCATCTTGTGTTTGTACGCCAGTATCTGGAAAATAACCTTGGCCTTGCTGAGCTCCATATGGTGATGGTTGTCCCATCTGCGGGTTATTGTAAGCTCCATACGGTTGATTTGGCGTCGCATTGTTGTAACTCAGACCTGGTTGTTGGTATGGCGAGGGAGCGACAGGAGGCTGGAATTGATTCGCAGGTTGTCCAGCTCTGTTTGGGTTGTTTGGATCGTCATTAGGTCCTCCCTGACTGTGGTAGAGGTATTCGGCAGACATCCTGAACACTGTCAACAAGGAGTAGTTCCAGGATTAAGGGTTCGAGCTCGGAGTCAGGAGCCTTCAGAGGTATTTTGGCGCAGTTACAGATTGGAGGAAGATCATCAAGATATCCTTTTCGTCATATTCCCAAGGTTTGACAAAATTCGTGTCATGCCAACTCGTGCGCAACCTGGAATTGTTCGATATTATCTTGTTGACGGGCCACCTTTCGAGATACACGGAGCGGGCGAAGTATTTGCCGCGTCTGGACTTTCTGCACGTGTGGTTCGCGCTAAGATTTCATGCAGCTCAATGGCTTTGTCTCTGTCGCGATTCCTCAAACATCCCTATGTGCACCTTCAACAACATCAACAACTTCACCACCAAGCCTTCTATTCACGACACCTTTTCCTAGTTATTTCGCAGACTAAGACGACGCCTCAAATTCCTGTAGTATGCGACAATCTTCCTCCAACAGCCAGATGCCTTGATAGGAGCTTCTACTGAACACCATGTTCACGTTTACTTCCCTGCTGGGAGCGCAGTCGGAATCATCGGCCTCACAATCATTACTGGAGCTCGATGGAGGCGTCAAAGTCTTGATAGACGTCGGTTGGGACGAGACTTTCGATGTGGAAAAGCTTAAAGAGCTTGAGAAGTAGGTTGCGCTTTCTTTCTGAGGATCGAGGGAGGTGCCTCTTTGGCCCTGGAACAATGTATAGCAGTCAACAATGAAGTCACATTTGCAATCAACTATGCTTCTCCCTTGACCTGCAATGCGAACTCCCGTGCTCTCCCACCCCTTCCATGCTTGACCTGGCTCTATACACAAGCTAACATCTCCCCAGACAAGTACCGACTCTCTCTATTATCCTCCTAACTCATGCGACAGTCGCCCATCTTGCAGCTTTTGCCCACTGCTGCAAGCACTTCCCTTTATTCTCTCGAATCCCAGTTTATGCGACGTTGCCAGTTATCTCCCTTGGCCGAACTCTGCTTCAAGACCTCTACGCTTCGACCCCTCTTTCGGCAACAATAATACCCTCTTCAGCCCTCTCCGAGGCTTCATACTCCTATTCGCAGACGTTATCTACCAACAAAGATGCAAACATTCTTCTCCAACCACCAACTAGTGAAGAAATAGCTTCGTATTTCGCCCTCATTCACCCTCTGAAGTACTCGCAACCACATCAACCAATACCATCGCCCTCGTCACCTCCCCTTAATGGTCTTACTATCACAGCATATAATGCTGGACATACCTTGGGTGGGACAATTTGGCATATTCAACATGGACTGGAATCTATCGTGCACGCAGTGGACTGGAATCAAGCACGAGAGAACGTTCTTGCTGGTGCAGCGTGGCTTGGAGGAGCTGGAGCCGGAGGAGCAGAAGTCATCGAGCAACTGCGCAAACCAACCGCGCTGATATGTAGCAGTCGTGGTGGGGAGCGGAATGCGTTACCCGGTGGCCGAGCCAAACGAGATGAGCTGCTCCTCGAAATGATCAAGTCGTCAGTCAGCCAGGGTGGAATTGTTCTTATACCTACAGACTCGAGCGCTCGTGTGCTGGAGCTTGCGTACCTGCTAGAACACGCATGGCGAACAGAAGCCAAAGATGACGATAGTCCGCTACGGAGCGCAAGACTGTACCTTGCAAGCAAGAATATTGGAGCGACAATGCGATATACGAGGAGTATGCTGGAATGGATGGACGATGCTATCATTCGAGAATTCGAGGCAAATGCTGGTTTACAGCAAAAAGAGACAGGACCGCAAAGTTCTGGAAACTCGAAAGGTGGCTCCGCAGGTCCTTTTGATTTCAAGCACTTGCGATTGCTCGAACGTAGAGGCCAGATTGACCGAATACTAGGCCAAGTAGACAGCCTAGGGAGATCCGTGGGAAAAGTCATCCTTGCAAGCGATACATCTCTAGAATGGGGCTTCTCTCGAGATGTCTTGAGATCCATTGCTGATGACAGTCGCAATCTCGTCATTCTGACAGAGAGGCTAGGCAAGCCCGAAGGTGATGCGAGAACTGGCTTGGCAAGAACATTGTGGTCATGGTGGGAAGAGAGACAAAATGGGGTGGTCTCCGAGACTACTAAGTCTGGCGTAACGATAGAGAGAGTCAACAGTGGAGGAAAACATGTTGAGCTTCAAGATGCGAAACGAGTCGCCTTAGAAGGAAACGAGTTAAGTGTCTATCAACAATGGCTCGCTACACAGCGTCAGCTGCAAACTACACTCCAATCTGGTGGAGCTACATCGCTTGAAACCTCAGCAGATGTCGTCGACGATGCTTCCTCGGACTCTTCGTCAGATTCTGATGATTCCGAGACAGAACAGCAGGGAAAGTCTTTGAACATATCAGCAACGATGGGACAAGCAAATCGGAAAAAGATCGGCTTGAGCGATGAAGATCTCGGTGTCAATGTTCTGATTCGCCGCAAAGCCGTCTTCGATTATGATGTGCGAGGAAAGAAAGGTCGAGAGAAGATGTTCCCCCTGTCTATTCGAAGGAAACGAAATGACGACTTTGGAGAGCTGATCCGTCCAGAAGACTTCCTCAGAGCAGAGGAGCGAGATGAAGTGGACGGCCAGGACATGCGCCAGCCCAACAAACACGACACTCGAGATACTTTCGGCAAGAAGCGGAAGTGGGAAGAGCCTCAGCATGATCGCCAGATGATGAATGGAGACCACAAGAGGCAGCAGACCAATCGTAATCAGCGTGATTCTATCGATCTCGCCGATATGTCGCCTGGTCCCGAGGACGAAGCATCAGAAGACGAAGGTGGTGAAGCTGTTGAAGATGCAGTCGCGGAATCTTCGCCTTCCAAAGCAATTTTCTCAACCGAGTTTCTCACACTCAACGTCAGAATAGGCTTTGTGGACTTCGCTGGCTTACACGATAAGCGAAGTTTGCAGATGCTGATACCTCTTATTCAGCCTAGAAAGCTCATCCTGGTCGGCGGAATGAAGGATGAAACTCTTGCTCTAGCTGTCGATTGTCGCAAACTGCTCGTGGCACAGCTCGGCTCCTCAGAATCTGCCATTGATGTCTATACGCCCGAAGTTGGCGTTACGGTCAACGCTAGCGTCGACACAAACGCTTGGGCAGTGAGACTGACAAGTGCTCTTGTCAAGCAATTGACTTGGCAGAAAGTCAAGGATCTTCGAATCGCGACAGTTACTGCTCGTTTGGAGAGTTCTGTCATGGACCCGGAGCCAGATGCAGAAGAGAGTAACAAGAAGCAGAAGCTGCTCAAGGAAGAAGGAGACGAGACACAAAGTCGTGAACTGGTACGAAGCACAGCAACACACATCGAGGTCCCTACCCTAGACATCTTACCTTCAAATATGGCATCGGCAACGAGATCCGTCGCCCAGCCACTGCAAGTTGGCGACCTTCGCCTTGCAGATCTGCGGAAGATCATGCTGGCTTCAAGTCACACTGCCGAGTTCAAGGGAGAGGGCACATTGCTTATCGACAGCTCAGTCATCGTTCGAAAGACGGGTACTGGGAGGATCGAAGTCGAAAGCATCGGGCTGGCGACCTCGATGGGCCCTGGGATCGGTCACGGCAGCACATTCTACGCTGTCAAGAACATGATCTATCAAGGCTTGGCTGTGGTGAAATGAAGCAAATTTTCGATTCTTGCTTGTTTTATGGATGGATACCTGCATTTATGGAAGCGCATGTAACATCAATGTATTCATGAACTGCCATATCGTGGCAACGAGCTCATCGTCATTACATTATTTAATTTTCCGCCTCGCATTTCTACGTCGCTTCCAAATCTCGGCTAGTGCCAGTAAACAAAGCAGTAGCGAGGCATGATCAAGCACTTCAAGTGGTTGCATCATTCCAGCCAGTTTCTGAGTTAGTACACAAGAAATCCGTGAATCATCCCAGGCTCTTTTCCCAATGTCTGGTTCAAGAATTTGAGCATTCCGTCCCGGAGACCAGTGAATGCCGGAGCTGGGCGGATAGTCATGACTGTCCTATTCCATAAATACTCTACGATGCTGTGATTCATGGCTGCGAGTCCTATTCCTTGCTTCTAGGGAATGATTCATACACTCTCCTCTCCAAGCAGTACTTTATACCCCCACTCATCTAACATCAAACGTCCTTCCTTTAACATCTACACTTCTATCCACACTTACAGTTACACTCAAACTTCCTACTCCTGGTATTTTTTGAGTACAAACTGGTATCGATTCACAGGCAAGCCTTTGTTATCTTCTCTGCTCAACCGCATCTCATAGAAGCTATACACACTGGCTTCGTTTGAGGAGCATACTTTCGAGGATTGCCCTCTTCTCCCAGCTATCGGCAAAGTTGTCCTGACCCACGCAACTCTCCTTGCACCCATCGACACCGTCCAACTTATCCGATACCGCTCCATCTCCGTCTACTCCACGTCCGGAGAGCGCCTCTACTACGTCCAGAGCATCACGGCTCGTATAGAAGGGACCTAGGTTGGAATACCATCCACGGTGAAGACTCAGGACCACCTCCACCACACTCTCCAACTCCATTTCAAGGTCCTCTAACAGCAAACACCACAATGGCGCAGCCCGTGCCTACCATGCCCTACCGAGGCCACAATACCATGCACGGCTTCGACGCTGGCCCTCCACCACCCTACACCGCCAGCGGCTTCTCCATGCCGCAATACCCCGGCATGCCAGGCTTCATCCAACCTCCAGCAGCCGTCTATCAACCACCCATGCCCTACATGCACTCCATGCAACCCGTGTTGCCCGGCCCCGGCTTCCCCTACAACGCCACTCACCCATCCATGGGTCCCCTCACGAACCTTGGATTCCCAGGCATCCACCTCCAAAACCACCTGGGCGGTATCGGCATCCCGCAAGGCTACAACTACATTTTCCCGTCCGAACACACCATAATCCACGTTCTCAAAACCCCCAACAAACCCTGGCAAGCCGACCAAGTCATCCACGGCCTCGACCCCTCCACCCACACGAAATTCTATGTTCCCGTCGAGATGAACGTCAAGGAGTTCATGAAACGCATCGGCTGCGATGATGCCGACGATAAGAAGAATGTTGTCTATGAGGTTGTGGAGAAGGGGAATGGCAAGTGGGCGGTCGGCTTGAGGGTTAATATGGATGATAAGGATAAGATGAAGGGGAACTTGGGGAAGTTTGGGTGGAATAAGCAGAGAAATGGGAATTTGGCGGGGGGTGGGAGGCCGATTGTTTGGCTGTGGAGGGAGAATCAGGAATGAAGTGCTGGACAGTGATTGTGATTGTGATGTTGAGTGACAGTTGTAGGCTTGGGTGGCACGGGTTAGTCCTCACATTTGTATTTATGCATGATATTTGAGACTGTTGTTTCGTCGTTGATGTTTGCTTGGAGTCAGGGCACAGCGAAGGATTACTAGCTACCTGGAGCATCGAGAATTAACGTTACATAGTACTTCGTGCCTTGACCTTCAGGGAATGGCGACCTTTGATCTCTTGCTGCTCCTCCTTGTCCTATAGGTAGGATGAAAGTGAAGATCCATCGTCCGATGCATCCCATTCACCCAAAACAGTGAACGCCAAAGTGGATCCTATATCGCTACCTCCCTTTTGTTGCTCATCACAGAAATCTCACCTCATAATTAGTTCTCATATGTGCTCTCATAGCCCGATTCTGAGATCCCATATCCTCAGGTGGATATTTCATATCTCTGAGGCCGGAAAAGGTGGATTGGGACGGGGGATAAGGCGTACCTGAAAATCAACTCACGCACGACATCGATTACAAACAGCTAAGAGAATTAGGATTACAAGAAAATGTCCTGAAGTTCCGAGAACTGGTCTTCAGACTACGCTCGCGACTTGAGCCGAGCTCGCATCTCAAGATGATGTCCAGCTTCATTCAAATTACACCCAGTATTGTAATCCAAAAGCATCTATGTCGTCGTTGCAACCAGCATGAGCCCATCACCTCCTCTTCTACACTTCTAGGTACAAATGCTTCTCGTATCTGAGCTCAGAAAAGTAGGTATCGATCTACCTGGGTAGGAAGTAAACAAACATACCATCGCACACGCAAAAAGAGAAGTCAAAGCCTCACATGACCTTACCTAAAGCTCACATCTCCTGATGCAAATCGCTGGAGCACTATAGCTCAAATTTTCTCTGAGTAAATGAGTATGAATGGAGGTAGTGGAAACAGAACGGGAACCAAAACAATCGATTTAGTTTCTGAGACTTCGGTGAGGAACATCAGTTGGACTCCTATCAAGGTTCGAGTCTTTTTGAAGAGTCTGTACTGCGGTTGTCCGGGAGGAGTAGTCTATGCATGCTTGGCTAAAAGTGCGTGTGGTATCGAATACACGCTACAGATATATGAAGTGGCAAATCAAAGATTGAATGGGTATTATGGTCTGGGCCTCTTCGTGAACACCATCGGGCATTTATCCTGTCACCAGGTTAGCACATCGTCACAGTTCAACCTCAGAATCAACTCACCATCGGGAAGAGCGTCGCAAACACCTTGATCTCCTCAGACCTACTCGTAGCATGATGCACCCAATCAACCTCCAAACTCGCCTTCCCAATCATAGCCGTCATCGTAAGCTGGACATACTGCCTCGCAATACAATCATGCGCACCATTTCCGAACACCAACCAATTCTTCGTCTTCTCATTCGCGTCCCCAGTGATCCACCTCTCAGGATCGAAGACCGCAGGTTGTGGGTACACTTCCGGGTCGTGGAGAGCAGGCCAGCAGGAGGGGATGACCATGGATCCTTTGGGAGCTGTGTATGTGTCTGTGATGGGGAAGTCTTTCTTGCAGGTATAGGGGACGAAGATCACGGGCGGACGCCAGCGGAGCACTTCTTTGACGACGGCGTTGGTGTAGGTCATTGACTCAAGCATTTCCAGTGATAGAGGCTTGTCAATGTCACCTCCTCTAATCTCAAGATTTTCCTGGCGTACTCGGTCGAGGACGTCTGGTCGCTGGGCTGTGATTTGGAAGAGCCATGTTGTAGCACTGCTTGAGGCATCCTGAGAAGCGAAGAGGAAAGTGAACATAGTCTGGGCGATCTCAGCGTCGCTGAATTGTCGGACAAGGACAGCTGGCTTTTCAACGTCGACTTCTCCGGCGGCGACACGATCGTGGTAGGCTTGGGACTCGATCATACTGCATATCCACTGCAATATATGTTAGCTCGGCTAAGATGAAAGCTCTTCCCCTCCTGCAGAGAAGCTGACGGATCTTGTTGATGTTCAAGCACATTTTCGAGGAGACCATCCCAAAGATACCGCAAGGGGAAAGAAAGAGAATTATGCTGACCTGATCGACGATACATATCGGTTCCTGACCAGCTGCCATGTCTCTCTTGCTCGCAGCAGCACATCTTGCAAACTCAGCAAGTACACCATCTGCCGCTCTCTTTCCCAACCAGACTTTCGTGTACGGAATGTAAAGCGACAGAGGAATGTTGACCAGCTCCAACGCAGCTGTAATGCAGTAATAATCGTCTGCAATCTTCTTCACAGCCTCGTCAGAGATATAATTCCCCACAAAAGTGCGACACGACAGAGCACAGTTGATCTCTCGGAAATGCGTCATGTGTTCCATGGGCCGTCCACCATTCTTCTCGCTCGCAGCGACGAACTTCTGGAAATAGTCTGACCAGACCTTCTCCTGGATGGGAAGGTAGGACTGCAGCGATCGTCGGGTGAACAGGCCGACAAGCCCCTTGCGGAACTCGATGTGCGGTCTGCCATCCAGGAATACCCAAGCATTAGCTCCCATGATCAGCTCGGCCATTGGCACGAGGCATACTTTGACAAAGTTGTGCGAGGTAAAGGTTTTGCGTGCCAGATCTCGATCAGAAACCAGGACCACGAACCTGGCATGAGCGTTAGCTAGAACAGAGAATGCGATTGCGACTGCTGCATCTCCAAAGTACTTCACGCTGTGCACTGAAGCTCTCTACTGGGGATTTGGACATGAATGGGTACTAACTTATGGAAAATCGACACACAGCTGATCTTCCCACTCGCCCATTGTGCTTCGTATGCTTCAAACTTGGGGTTTATGCCCTGTAGGAAAGGTCCGATGAATGGGATCTTGAATCTGGGTCCGGCGATTGACCCTTTCTTGTACAGGTATGTAACTGCGGAGAGTCAGTAATCAAATTAAGAACGCAAGATACGCGAAAGGCCTTGCATTGATCGTAGGCCATGAGAATGACCAAGACGGTGACTCCCAACTGCCATCCACTAATTCCATTCCATATTTCCGAGATGACCCCAACGCTTCCCTGGTGGACAATGGCAGGTCCAGAAACAGTGCTATTCTGCAACATGGCAAGAATGTTTTCGTTCATCATGACTTAGAGCTGAAGAGACAGAAGGCGGAAACAGGAGGCTCCCAAATTAAACAAAAGCGAGGTACAAGAGACATCTTATACCAAAGATTTACATCCAACCAGAAGTCCTCAATTTTTCGCAGGATGTCTAGTGTCCGGAGACTAATCCGTTCCTGTCATATCAGTTGAGGCCGAACATGGTATTTCCTTTGGAATTCCAACACCAATTACGGGCTTCTTTGATGCGGTCTGATTGATGAGGCTCGAATCTTCCAATCATTTCGTGAGCTGAGCGACAGAGGGTTATAAATGACGAAAGAGGACTAGACTCCTAAATGTCAGCCCACCATCTCGAAGGGGTTTAGTCTCCGCCAGCTGTCAGCACAGATTGGATGGACCTTGTACGGTAACCCCACCAATAAAGTCCATCATGGGCTCTGATGCAAACACTTATCCCGAGATCCGGTCGGGCCGTGACGATTGCAGTATCCAGATCATAGATTCGTTCAGGGCGGATTAGTACTAGACTCCGCTGGGTACGTGCTTCCCTTCGTGCATTGCTCATTATTTCCGTGATTTGCCAGATTCTCGAGGGCCGTGGTGGGTTTACCCGGCAATTCCTCCGCTAGTTGAGTAGAATTAAAGATTGGCTGCCACGCTACATGGAACATTGCCTTTGATTGTGCGTCAAGTGGCAGAATACTCTGAAGGCATGATTCGACGTTGTCCAAAGTCTCAAGGCCCTGGGAGCTGGTAAGTGGTGCGGCACTGGTGATGAACCAGTCGTGCGCTTCTGTGCCGATGGAAGCTGACATCCCAATGGAGAAGCACCATATGAGTAATGACGAGTCCATGTCATTCGGAGTCATGACTGCTCGGAGGTGGTTTCGAAGTTTTAGAACGATCTGATGTAGTATCGCTAAGTGCGAATAATACGTCGGCCCATGGATGACGAACATGTAGATGGCGAGTGCATAACGCAGACACTCAGATTCCGGTGTGAGCTCCGCTGTGAAGGGTAATAGCAACTTGTGCAGAACGTAGCAAGTCAAATCGTGGAGATCATTGGTACAGAGATTGGCGCCCCGGCTGATGGGAGGATAGAGGATAACTTGGAGTCTGATCAGGATGTCTTTCAAGCTGGAATCGATGTCAAAACATGCAAGTCCGCGAAGATCCGGATTGTGTTCTGTTTTCAGGGCGGAAAGCCACTGAGCGATGGGTGCGATACCACTTCCATTGCCGGAGTCATCTTGTATGTCGAATTGAGGAGAACCAGTAACGAGCATCGATACCCTGTGACCGATGAGATTTACCTGGTAGATATAAGAGAGAATGTCAGACTTACCAAGGAACCATCCTCGCTGTCAAGGGGCTACTTTGCCTCACGGCAGCCACCCCGCCTCTGACAGCAACCATCCGTTTGACAGCCTCGATATGCATTTTGCATTCTTGGATATTTCCTTTTCCATGCTGTACACATATTAGTATATTTCAAGTGATCGTTTCCGAAGTGTCCTACCTCAATCGCAGCCAAAGTGACTACTGCATCCATTGTGGCGTCTTGAAAAGCCAAAGTTGGGTCGTCAATCTTGTGTCGAATCAGTGACACAGCATCGTGCATTAGAATCGCCGACTGATAAAAGCCTTTCTGAGCATGGAGCTCGGCGTCCAGTGATGCGGTCTGGAGAGAGACATTGAACAGTGCCGGATCTGCGAGAGCTAGTGGCCACCAGGAGTTGATGAACGGATTTGAGTTGGGATTGAGATCCAGCGGATAGTACTGAAAAGCAATCTTTGAGAGGACTGTAATGATTAGCGACATGTATGAAAGAATTCAATCGAACTTACAGTGCACGATTAAGTTTTGGACCCGAGATCTGGGAAGACTTGTTGGCGGGTAGCTGTCAAACGGGTCGAAGGAGTTCGATCCGATCGTGACCGAGAGAGTTGACAAATTTGACTCCAAGCTCTTCTTACTCTGACTGGTCGCGGATACTGTGCTGGAAGGTCCCGGAGAAGAAAGTGGCTCATTCGCATACACGCATTGTATTTTTCTCAAAGTGCATCTTGTGCATCGTGGGGTGTGAAGGTCGCATTTGTGCTTGGCTTTCGCACAAGCAGCGCAAGATCTTCGAAGCGTCCTTCGCATTTGAGGTTAATGGTATGTGGACGCTGAATACTGGCGTTGAGTCAAGGTGCCACTGGGTAATATTTGCGAAGTAGCATCTCTGAACATGGAGAGAAGTGATTGTTGTTGTAAAAGTTTAGCTCGCTTCATCAAAAAGATGTCCAGGATATCGGATCGCGGAGCTAGTCTCAATCTGGTGGAGGGGTAAGCAGGAACCGCTCATACGTTGTTTGCATACGAAAGGATACAAAGACTAGATTCAATCCTGCTGAGCACGCATACTCAGTACGATTCTAGCTTGCATGTAATTTTCGAGTCAATGGCCAAGCACCGTCCGCTTCAGCAGCC
>NYXK01000181.1 GCA_002685535.1 Deltaproteobacteria bacterium | reverse complement strand
AAAATCGCACTTTTTGGTGTAAAAGGTGGCCGGAATGGGGGGGTGGCCGGAATGGTGGGGTGGGACGTTATGGAAACGAGCGAACTGTGCGCTACGCTCTCGCAACCAAATGAGGTCTGAACCTCTTATTCATCGAAAATCTATATAAGAACACATAGTATAGCTCGAATAGCTACTGTGGCACCGTGCTTCTACCTTGTGAACCGAGCTAAGCATCCTCAGACTTAATATACGGCACTTGAATACCAGTACACACGAAGTCCTTGAATTGCCTCGTCGGTAAATTCATCTCATACATCTCATCCAGCTCAGCATACGTGCGATTCTTAGTCTCTGGGACATCGACCCAGGAGATAACACCGCAGATGATACTCAGCCCAGCGAAGATGAAGCCGCACTTTCCGCCGAGGTTACCAGTGTCGGCGCCGAACATGTATGGTACCGTGAAGCCAAACAGCCACGAGGCGAAGAATTGGCTGACAAAGCCTATGCTGTTTGAGACAGCACGTAGGCGTACTGAAGATGCTTCTGAGGCTATGACGGGATAGACAGCCCCTACGGATAGGGCGTACGATTCGTAGACGATGATCATGCCAATTCCAATGAATCTAAGGGTTGAGCATATTAGCTTTGCTTCTCCATCCCTTCTATCCTATTACGAGAATGGGAGGATCAATGAGTGCTTACAGAAGAGCTTCTGGACTAGAGAAGAAGCCAGCAATGCCGACAGCAATCCAGAAGACAGCTGCGACAGCCGAACCGACTAGCATGAGTGTCCTGCGTCCGAACCAGGTCATGGTCCAGAACGTCCCGAACAGGAAGACAATCCCAATAGCAAGTTTGATCAAGTTCATGTTGACGGCGAGGGCAGCATCCATGCCTCCAAGTTGCAGGAAGTAAGTCATGTTGATGATAAATGTGATTCCTACCAACTGCTGGGCAACATTGGCGAAGATAACGATACGTGTTCGGCGTAGATTGGTTCCTTTGAAGCACTGGACATAGGAGACGGAATCTTGGTTCTTCTCGGCCATCAACTCATGTTCCACCACGGTCTGCAATGCCTCGACTCGTGCTTCTGGGTCCTCGTGTGTATAGAGGCGTTTGTAGGATTTCAAGGCTTTGTCCATGGAGTTTCGCTTGATGAGATAGATTGGACTTTCCGGGATGCAGATACCGGCAATGACTGCGATGCCTGCGAGAGCCCATTGACTGGCAAAAACTCTCTGTTTCTCGGATTAGACTTTGTGTGATGCAAGATGGGATAGGAAGAACACTTACGTGGTATGCTGATGGGTGAACATTTTTGACTTGGGAGCGAACAAGTCCAACGCCGACCAGCTGGGCTGTGACCTGATCTCTATAGTCAGTATATCGATACCAAAAGGTTGTATCGTGACTGTTCATACTGTGAAGAACGTGAAGCAAGAAACTAAAGGCCCTCGCAGCCGGGAAGGTGCAATCTCAGATATGATGGTCAGATATGCGGGGGTGATCAGTCCGAAAGCAAGTCCCGCGATAATCTTGCCCATAAGGAACATCACGCGCCTGCTTTCTCGATTGGCAGGGTAGTCGGAGAAGTAAATAACGGCAGTCGCTAGAATTCACCATTAGTCATGACTCAGTTGGTTGTCTCAATTGATTGGGCTCACCAATAGCTGTTACAATAGCACCAAACACAAATGTAGTCCTTCTACCGAAGCGATCCGAGATACCACCAGAGACGAGAGCTCCAGCCATGGCACCGACTTGAATCATGGAGTTCCAAAGGGCGAGCCACATCGAAGGGATGATGTATTTTGCGCCGACGAGAGTTCCAAAACTCCTCCTGGAAGGTTAACCAGTCAGTAAGTTTTCGCTTCGTTGTCCTAGACAAGGTCACACGACTTGGCAGACTGCAAATAGGGGAAACATACTGAAAGGCGGGCATGGCTACAACCTGACTGACGATGATCAGGTCGAAGCCATACACCATAGGACCTGAAGCCAGAGTACAGCACCAGCCGATCGTTTTGGGATTTGCCTTGATGGTGTCCCATATGCTCATCGACATCTCGTTGTTTACGTCAGGCGGGAGGACATGAGGACTCGCGTCCTCGACATGTGTCTCCGGCATATTCTTAGCACTACCCATTGCTGCTGAGTCGATGTCGAGTCCGAGATGTCGTCTTGGAGATGATGATTCGAAGTTGAGGGCGAAGAGATGGTATGCTTCAAACCCTTTCTTGCTTCGGATTCTGGAACAGGTAGTCGATCCTTTCCATTAAGTACTCCCCTGGGTGAAGTAAAAGTCTGGAGTCCGGGGATGGAGTGCGGAGCTCCTTTGGCTGGATCTCCAATCAATCCATAGATTTTTGCAACCTGCAAGGCATGCTAAAGCAGGGGTTTCGTCGGAAGCTGGGATGGTTGAGACCTGACTCGTGTTCAGCTAAGGGGGTCAGACTACTGTAGGCTTCCGAATTTTAAGAATCATACCCTTGTTCCATTCCGAAGCCACGTTTTCCTGAAACTGAAAGGCCACAATAAGCAAACGAGCATTCCGAGCATTGGCATTTATTTGTTTGTCTTCCGAGTACCGTCTTTGACATGTCCCCGCAAGCAAAAATCGATCGAGCCGCTGGTCTTCCGACGACATGAAGATCACCGAAGAAAACCCGTGATTTGAGAGAGGATGTCTTTCAGTAATGTGTTTCAAAGGTGGGTGATGATGTGGAGTCTTTTCTCCACGTTCTTCCGATGCTCTCCCCGCGATCCTTCCCCAGTCGCTCTGGTAAGTCGATTTCTACGCTGTCTTTGTAAATCTGGTCTATCGTGAAACCTGGCGCTCTTGGGGATTACAGATGCAATTTTTTTCAACATACTTTTGAAGAAATTTGATAGTTTAAGAAAGAGAATAAACTCATAATTTCTCCCTTTGTTTGAACTCATTTCCTGGAAGTAGCCCACATTATGGCCGCTTTAGACGTCGAGAGAGTTCTCTCGAACTTGTCACCGAAGGAGAAGATCGATCTTTTATCAGGTAAAATCCGCTTCTAATCTTCTGCTTGGATGCTTTGTTGAATTGGAAATTTTGACTAACAGCCCACAGGCGGAGACTTTTGGCACACAAAGTCATTACCCAAGCACGGCATCCCAGGACTTCGACTCTCAGATGGCCCAAATGGAGTCAGAGGACAGACCTTCTTTGCTGGAACACGGGGAGCAGTAAGTTCTCCAGCTCGTATAGAAAGATGAGAGCTGACCAAGGAGGTTCTTCCGTGTGGTACGGCATTGGGTGCAACCTGGGACCGTGGCTTGCTTGTCCGAGCTGGACAATTGATGGGCAATGAAGCTGTTGCGAAAGGTGTACACGTTGTTCTTGGACCAACAATCAATATACAGCGTGGACCTCTGGGCGGACGTGGATTTGAATCGATATCAGAAGATCCCGTTTTGAGTGGACTCGCTGCAGCATCGTTGATCGAGGGTATCCAGGCTAATGGTGTAATTGCTTGTCTCAAGCATTTTGTATGTAATGACCAAGAGCATGAGCGAAATCGTGTCGATGTGAGGATCACACAACGGGCTCTTAGGGAGATATATTTACTCCCTTTCATGCTTGCGATCAAGGGTGGTAAGCCCGGTGCAATGATGTCCTCATACAACAAAATTAATGGCCTCCATGTAAGCGAAAGTAAGGAGCTATTGACGGATGTTTTGAGGACGGAATGGGGATGGACAGGGCTTATTATGAGTGACTGGTGGGTTTCCCACGAGCTTCTTGATTCATGTGCTAATCTTCTAGGTTCGGCACGTACTCCACTTCAACAGCCATCCACGCGGGGTTGGATTTGGAGATGCCTGGACCTTCACGGTTCCGGGGGAACTCGCTGGGCCATGCTATCACCACAAACAAAGTCGGAAAGCATGTCATCGATGAACGCGTAAGGGAAATGCTGAAGCTTGTCAACAGCTGCGCAGCATCGGCAATTCCCGAAAACGCACCAGAACTGGAAATTGATAGCCCAGAAAGCCGAGCGCTGCTGAGAGAACTAGCTGCCAGCTCAATCGTGCTGTTGAAGAATGAGAACCAAACCTTGCCGTTCTCGAAGACCAAATCTGTGAGTGTTGATGACTATAATTCAGAAATGAGAACTGACAGGCTGGAAAAGACAGTCGTGATTGGACCGAATGCAAGAATTGCAACCATTTGTGGTGGTGGGTCCGCGTCACTACCTTCTTACAATGCCAGTACACCGTATGAGGGGATACAAGAAGCACTAGGCACCAAAGTTGCCTTTACGGTTGGGGCATATTCTCACAAAGAACTTCCCATTCTTGGATTGCAAGTCAAGACTGCTGAAGGCGAAGATGGAATGAGTTTCAACGTTTTCAATGAGCCTCCTGGTGCATCCGAGCGCCACCGTGTCGACCGAAAAGTCCTCACAAAGACCGATGCCATGTTGATGGATTACAAAGTACCTACGAACACGAGTGGTCTCTGGTATGCCGACATCGAGGGTTACTTCACTCCCGAAGTTAGCGGAGAATATGAGCTCGGACTTTGTGTATACGGTCAAGGGCAGCTGTTTGTGGACGGGAAGTTGGTGATAGACAATTCTACGAAGCAGCGCCAGGGCACTGCATTCTTCGGCTGCGGGACGGTCGAAGAGAAAGGCGTTGTATCAGTCAAACAAGGACAAACCTATCACATCAAAGTCGAATACTCCAGCGCACCGACCAACACACTCGGATCTGGCGGCGTAGTTCGATTTGGTGGGGGAGGTTTTCGCATTGGTGGTGCTTTTGTCATCGATCCAGAGGTCGAAATGGAGTCAGCTGTGAAGTTGGCACAAGGAGCTGATCAAGTAATCATTTGTGCTGGTCTGAATGTGAGTCCCCAGTATCTTGTTCTAATGTTTCTCCTCGATTTAAGAAGCTAACACGATCCCGTGTTTAGGCCGATTGGGAAACCGAGGGCAGTGACCGACAACACATGTCCCTCCCAGGGCACCTTGACGCGATGATATCCCGGGTGACGCGTGCTAACAATAATACGGCCGTCATCTTACAAGCTGGTACACCGGTCGCTATGCCATGGATAGATGAAGTCCCCGCTGTGGTATGGGCTTGGTACGGTGGAAATGAAGCCGGATACGCAATTGCGGATGTCGTCTTCGGCGACGTGAACCCAAGTGCAAAGACCTGCCTCTCATTCCCCAAAATCCTCGAAGACAACCCAACATATCTCAGCTTCAAGAGTGAGCGAGGACGTACGCTGTACGGCGAAGACGTCTACGTCGGGTATAGATACTATGAATCGGTCAAGCGCGAAGTGCTCTTCCCTTTCGGCCATGGGCTGAGTTATACGACTTTCTCATTCTCCGACTTGGAAGTCGTGCGCAATATGGACCTAGGCAGAATCAAAGTTTCTGTTGCGGTGGAGAACACAGGGTCAGTCGCAGGTGCGGAAGTTGTGCAGGTCTATGTTTCACAACGTAATCCATCGATCGGAAGGCCGAAGAAGGAGTTGAAAGGCTTCACGAAATTGTATCTTCAGCCCGGGGACAAGGAGACGGGTATCGTTGAAGTTGAGACCAAATACGCGACGAGTTTCTGGGATGAGGAGAGGAATGAGTGGGTTTCTGAGGAGGGTACGTACGATGTTCTCGTCTCGAATACAAGTGCGGCTAGTGGACAGATCTTGTCGGCAAGCTTCGACATTGCAAAGACGACTTGGTGGAAAGGCTTGTAGGGTTTTGGGTACGTAGGGTCTCAGATGTATGTGTAGTGAATACAAAAACAGACAGAATTAGCCTTCTAGCTTGATCCTGAGGGTCGAACAATACAGAGTCTCGCTTAGTTGTATGTAGTCTCTTGCTTTCCTTGCCGCGGTCGGAAATTATTCATTTTGAGTACATGTATATTATGGCTCAATGCTTGGGTAGTTCTAAGGGATGTTATTCAACCACGACATGTCCTCAAAATCGAAAACGACATTGGGAAACCCTTCGTGTCCCACGCCATTTGGGATTCCGCTTGACAAACTACCCTGCTCCCCTGGTCTTCGAACTTCAGCCCTGTCTGTATCACAAGCTTGTCCGTTGATACCCGAAACCGTAGCCGCTGAGATAGTCGCAGATAAAATTTCCAGCGCTGCCACACACCGTTCGGCTAGCTCCCCGTGGCAGCAAAGTGCCTTCAGCATCTCGATAGCTGAGGACCAAGACTCGGCGATTGAGTAGATAGGACTGCTTTGTTCCAGAGCGGGTCTCAACCGGGACGTGAGAAGGATGGTGGAGGCTGTGTAGATATCTGATTTCTAGCATTAGTAGGGTGTTCCTACGCACAAAAGGTCGATACTTACAGAAGATGCAATACCACCACGCAGGCAGCATTCCTATTTCACCTCTTGGGCGGAAGTGAGTGTTAATATGTCCGATCAGATCGTGTGCTGCTGTGAGACAAAGGGCCGAGCATTGGAAACTCATACGTTCGCCAACGCTTTCATCTAAGATTGTGCCAGCGTAGAGAGGCCGGGACTGGGGTAGGCAAAAGCGGGAAAGTATCGGGCGAAGAATGAGTATACGCGCATGAAGAAATCTTGAGAGATAGTCAGTTCATTGATGACCCCGATTCGAGCATATCAGCTCTTACCTGGCTCTGAAGACAACAGCCTGGCGTTGATACATCGGAGATGTAAAGGAATCTAATGAAGATATTCGCAGATACGACGGCAAGCTACGACCGCAAACCATTAGATCATGATCCATCTTCAATACTGTTACGATCTCGGCGGAGTCGATATTGTTCGTTCCACTCTCTCCTCCGGAGGTCTTATCGGATCCGGAAACTGCATAGAGAGTGCTTGAGAGCGTTTCAGATATAATGTCGTACAGTTGGAGAGTTTTGATATAGAATGTCAGTGGTGAGGCGATGGTGTCAGAGCTTTCTAGATGTGGTGCTGGCATTGGCGAATTGAGGTGGTGAGGGGACATCTGTGGTAAAGGAACAGCTCTTGCGACAACCCTCGAAATCATTGCAGGGCGGCCGAAAGTCATGGACAATATTCTGATTCGAATCATGAGCTTGCAATAAGTTCTGTGGGTATGAGACGTACCTATCCATTAATATACAGCCGTGCCAAACCCGACGGGTAAGCTCACTGTCCTGAATTGATTGATTCTCGTAGGCGTTGGACTGCGGCAAATGTAGACCTAAGCCTTGTGCTACACGAACTGCATGACCTATGACCATCCAGCATTGATGAGCATTACTTGTACTCTGTAAGTATTGACCCATGATAAGGAGACACTGTACAGTCTGGATCGAGCCAACAGTCCATAAGTCATGGTGCAGCAAGTCTTGGGCTCGAGTGAAGAAAGTTGCAGCTGAAGCAGCCCTCTCTGCACAGTCTGAACTCTCCGCAAGTTGGCATGCGGAAGCAAAGATGATGTTAAGAGTGGCTATCAAAATGGGGTCTTCCGGATCCGGAGAGTCTCCGAGCCAGATCGAAGAGTAAGCTTTGTGCATCAAATTCTCATCAAGGAAAGGATACAGAGGGTGTATCAGCTCCCAGTATGTCTTCATCAAACTATCCGCTACCCTCCGAGGAGGAAGTGTATAGTCCAGCCTCGTACGTGCATTTTTACCTGTCGGCTGATACAGTGATGTTCTCACAGGATGAGTCTGCAATGGCTGTTCTACAGCGCGCGGGACCTGGACTTGTGTATTTACAGCTGATTTTAACTGCTGCATGAAAGAGCTAGCACAGCTATTACCAAAGAAACTAGGGCTTGCTGATTCGATCGGACCAGTCATGGAATTTACACTGTACCCAGTGGGAATTCCACTGCCGCCTGGAGAATGCATACCAGTTGACTTATATGGACCGTGCCGTGAACTGACATTTTCGACACTTGCAGTTTCGTCCGTCGGATGATTGAGATTGATCGGCGGAAAAGAAGATGAGTAGAGCTCACGGCGATCCCCAGAGGCTCTGACTCTACCTGGACTGGTAGTAAGTTGAGCTGAGAAAGAGGATTGGGCTCTTGGCACGGTGGGTGAAGAAATCTGACGATTTCTTGAGGATGAGGCATCAAAAGATATTCCGTTCGTTCCTAATGGAGGACTAGGGTTTGAAAACGTATTGGCTGGCAAAGATGAACGACCTGGAAGATGCTGTCTGAAATTGCCATCGTCAGTATAATTACATTGAGCGTTGCGACGCAGACATGCTGCACAAACTGGACGAGAGTTCTGTTAGCTCTACTACCACGTATGTCCTCCGCCGAGCTTGCGACATCAGCGCTTCAACTGACCTGGTCGGGTTCCGTCACACTTGACTTTGCGAGCCCGGCACAAGTCACAGGCAACGTCAATCTTGTGTCGCTTTTGCTTTGGAGTATCCATAACGCTGGTGACCTGGTCGCCTGCGCATCAATCACGTCGGAAGGGAAAGCATCTTCATGGAATTGGACATGGAGTATGTGGGCCGCGGAAGCAAGAGCATGGCGTGGGGAGGAGTTGGACGAATTAGTGTCTCGTACCGAGGTGGACTTCAAGCGAGTGCACTAGCGAGTCAGCAGCTGAGCCCCTTTCATGATTCGCGAGCCTTGACTTCAATGTCCGGACGAGCCCTTGCAACATCGGAACCATATTGATCTTATTCCACATCCGAAGACAAGGGTGGATTCAGCGGTCCTGTATGTTCTTCAGATCATACTTTCTCCGGAAAGTTTCGGATCTGTTCCGAGGATATAAATTTATCTGGCTATTTACATTTCATATCACGCTATAAGTACTCATTCGTACATGTTCTTCTTCACAGAGATCTCCTGAAATCAAGGAATATCTGTTTCGATTCAATATATTATTTTGAAGTTCATTCAAGACTTCTCTGCATGCTCAAATGGCTTGGGCTCGATTGATCAGATTTGTCGACACAAAGGGTGTTACTTCTTTTGGGGAGCCATGTGTTGAGCATGCGGAAGATCTCATCAAGTCGTTGGCCAGTCAAACCCTCTTTGCTCTGAAGCTCGAAGGATCAGATCCGTTCGCCCTGTCAGCACCAGGGGAGAAAGTACAAGTGCAGAGCATCCTCGAAGTTCTCAAGCCAACAGATGTCCCAATCATCAAATGCATTGGTCTCAATTACATGAAGCACAGTAAGTAATCAAGTGTATCTGAATGTTGAAAGACTAAAAGTTGACAAGTTACCAGTTGCGGAGGGAGGTCGGAAACCTCCGCCATTCCCTTCTCTGTTCATCAAATCTTCACCATGTCTAGCAAAATATGACGAAGATGTTCCTATTCCCAAGATTGCTCAGGGAAAGAATTTGGACTACGAAGGAGAACTAGTCAGTAACAATTTCCAATCTAGGCGATCTCTACTAAATATTCAAAGGCAGTGGTGATTGGCAAAACTGGGAAGAACATCACGCCTGAAAATGCACTCGAATATGTTGCAGGCTTCACGCCTTCTAACGATATCTCCGCAAGGACGTGGCAGAAAGACCCCGCGTACGCTGGAGGTGTACCACAGTGGTGCTTTGCAAAGGGATTTGACAAATTCGCTCCCATTGGCCCAATGCTGGTCGCGCCATCAGTAGTTGGGGCCGCTGATAATTTGAGATTGCAGACATTTGTCAACGGAGAACTTCGTCAGGATACGAGCACGGATGATCTTTTGTTCAATGTACGGGCGATTGTAAGCTTTTTGAGTCAAGGCTCCACGTTAGAAAGAGGCACAGTAATCATGACGGGCACACCGGCTGGTGTGGCGATGGGAATGACGGAGCCCAAGTGGCTCGAGAATGGTGATGTTGTAGAGGTGAAGATTGAGCATCTCGGTAGCTGCACCAACAAGATGGTCTATGAATAGAATACTTTTTAGGCATACCAATGATAAAAATTCTGCAGAGCCATTGCGAGGTTTGTGCATTCCAGTAGTTTCTGTCAAGCAAATTTGTCATACTAGGATAGGTTATCCGTCCCTTGCGATGCCAGTGTCTCTCTGAAGTATAAGTACCAGACCAGCTTTCGCATTTTTTCTCCATTTCAATTCCAAAATCTTTGTACTTTCCAGTCACTATGGATCACACTTTACCTCCCCAAACCATCAAGGGAGCCTGTTTATGCGAAGGAACGAAGTTCACTGTTACAGGCTCTCCGGAAAAGGTGTTTGCATGTTATTGTACTGATTGTTCAAAANGAGCAGGCGGTCCATATCAGATAGTATATTATCAACTCCAATTAACATTCACCCGCTGACAACCCCTCCCAGATGGCAAAATTCCCGATGGACTCGATTAGTCTTTATCTTGGCCAAGATCTGTGCAGAACTTGGATTGTGCAAGAGACTACCAGCGGAAAAGAGAAACATAAAGTCTTCTGCGGCCAATGCGGATGTACCCTCTGGACTATCCCTATGAGCCATGCAGGAGAAAAAGTCATCATTCGCACATCGTTGCTAGGCGAGCAGTAAGTGATGCCCCTCATCATGCGAGTGTTTCCCGTTTGTAGGCTCGGAACATAGCTTACGAATTTTGACATAGATTCCACTCATTTCACCCCAGTGCTGAATTGTTTGCCAAGCTCAGACCACCTTTTCTTAGCTCGATAGAAGGCGCAAAATCTTTTGGTACCATGCCTGGTGCATAAAAACAATCAAGTCGTCAAGATGATCTCGGAACAGAAGTGGGCTGTGAATCTCGGCACGACTCATGAGGTCTTGGCCACAGATCCTGGTTCCGAGCGGAAGACTTGGAGGGACTACCCCAATCTTCGGGAGCTCCGCACTTTACGTTACGTGTAGATTTCAGTTCAGCTGGGGTAGTTGAAATAGATCAATAAACACTGGCTCGCAAAAATGTCCGGTGCAGCTCAAAATTTCTGTTCAATTACTGAGCTAGCAGAGCGACTTTGTCCGGCTCTGTCGTGCAAGCACACATCGTTTCGATCCCATTCTCACCAAGTCTTTGACATCAACAACCATCTTCAAATCCTCTCCAATACCCGTACTCTCTATTCAGAAGAACAATGTCTCAAACAGCCACCACTACGGCAGTCGCTGCCAGCACCGAGAAGTTCTCTCTGCCGACTGTAACTGCTGAGGAAGCATTCATGGCTCCCCTACCAGAGCTACACCTCCAGCCCCTATGGACTCAAATGAGCAAGATGGTTCCACCCAATCCAAACCCAACCTCGGTTCCTATGAAATGGGCATACAAGAAGTGCAAACCTCTCCTGATGGAAGCTGGAGAGATTGTTGGTGCAGAAGAGGCTGAGCGCCGGGTTCTCATGCTTGTGAATCCGTCACTAGGTATTTCAGTCTGTCTGCTAAGCGCACCAGAGCGCCGCTGACATGACTATAGATGCACCATACACCACAGATACCATCTACGGAGGCTTGCAGCTGATTCTTCCCAACGAAATTGCACCAGCACATCGCCACATAGCTTTTGCCATGCGTTTCATCATCGAAGGATCGAAAGGCTTCACTGCCGTAGAAGGTGAGAAAATGTATATGGAGCGGGGCGATGTTATCTTGACTCCCTCCTGGCACTGGCACGACCACGGCAACGAGGGTACAGATCCAGTGATATGGCTTGACGGCTTGAATCTACCCCTCTTCAGACATATACCAGTCAATTTCGCCGAGATGCATACCGAGAGCAGATATCCAAGCACGTAAGCGAAGTCTACACCTGTTGTTTGACAGAGAAGACACTGACATTGGTAAAGTTATTCCGAGTCATGTAAATGGCGTCATCCTTGGAAAGAGGCACAAGATGGATTTGCTTCGCAGACAGGTCCGCACCGTGTGCATCATTACAGCAGTGACGGAGCGCCATTGTCAACTACTCTCGGCGCGCAGGCGGAGATGATTGAAGCTGGCTACCAAACGGCAGAGTCGCAAGAGTCGATATCGTTCATGTACCACGTCTATGAAGGAGTAGGACAAACGACGGTCCTCAGCACAGGAGAAAAATCCGAGGTTATCGACTGGGAAGCGAACGACACATTCAGTGTGCCTGCATGGTCGAAGATAGTCCATTTGAACAAAAGTGACAAGAATCCGGCATATCTTTTTGTAGTGACTGATAGACCTTTATTGGATAATCTAGGCTTGTATACGAAGGCTGGCGAGGAGAGAAGGCTCCAATAGGTGTCGACTGCGGGATTCAGGACTTGTAAGAATAGAGGAACGATAATTCCTCAAACTTGTGCGTATCGCCTGCTTCGAGCTTTTGAGATATAGCTCATAGAGCCCATTGTCGTTTTGATAGAATCGTTCGTTAATTCTACGCCGAGGTTGTTCTTGACAATCTCCCCATGCCGTGCTCGCAGTCAGGCATGGCCGAAACGTGATAATGTTGATTTACGGGAAGTAAGCGGCCTGTTAACCTGTCCATTATGCGTCGCGGCTTAGCCCCTCTAGGAATTGCAAGACGCCTCGAGGTGGAAGTTAGATGGAACTGTGGTATTTATCACATATACTTGTGAGTTGAGGGTCGCTGGAATTTTTCTAGCCCGACTTCTTCTGCCAGCCGATGAATTTTATCCAACTCCTGGTCTCCTTTTCTTCAACCGAAAATGCACATCAACACTTGGCGATACGTCTTCTTTGCGTCATAATCTGAGACGGCAGAGGGAGCAGCGGTCCCACAAGCCCAAGCACATCAGCCAGCCTCAAAGCGCAAGAAGCCGGGGGCGGCCGTCCCCCACAACCCAAGAAAACCAGATGAACAAGACTCGGGCCTCATCATGACGAACTAAACAAGCCGTCCTATAGCAAGACGCATTAAGAGGTGCTCTGATAGAAGAAAAGGCTTCAAATCCCTGCTTATGCGCAACCAGACCACTGGTAGCATTTCTCGGGCTGGGAGAACCAGTCTCTCCCTCGCTATCCTTGCCGACAAGGCCCCCCCAAGTCGACTGTGCAGCACAAAAGCCTCTCAAATCCAATTTCAATTTTTGTTGCACGTCGAATATCCCCTGCCACTTTTGGCTCCCAAATAGCTTCTCTTTTTCGATGTTCTAGTTGGGTTAGCGCGAGCAAGGCTCTGCTTGACTTCGTACCCTTGACAAAACTCGCTTGGGCTGAAAGCTGAATATTTTTTCGAGTCTGTTGCATATCGAGCATCCCCTGCTGCTTCCCAGATATCAAGTTTTGCTTCTTTGGCGTTCCGATGGAGAAGCTCAACCCAGCGCTACGCTTCCCAAATGGAATCGATGCAAGCGCCTTGAAGACTGTCGACCTAAAAAGCTGCCTTTGTTGCATGTCGTAGAACCCATGTCATTCCAATTCTCCCTATCAATATCTATGGATTCAATAGCGGGGTGGAGTCCAACATGCTCTTCAGCCGACCAAGGAGTCCGTCGACGGTCGTGGTGAGGCTGAAGGAGCATGGGAGCACCATCCGAAATCGGACTTAGTTCTTTTGCAAATAGAATATCATGTCTTCTCGAAATGATTGATTTATTTGCTTTTCATTTTTGGAAAGGGTAACGAAAACGTTGTGGTCTACTGGGACTTGGCTCTGGCGGGGTAAATAACCACTTGGACTTCCTTTCATTGCAATCAAAAGTTTCAGCAAGCAAAATCTGTGGCGAAGTAATTGGGATAGAAATTTCTGTTGCATGTCGTATGTCCCTTGTCTCGTACAGGTCTTTGCAATGGAGTTTATCCATGTCAATACATGGCAGACCAGATGTGGGATGAAGAAAGGGGAAAGTAAGACATGCCTGACGTGTCACTTTCATCCCCCCAATGAAGGGAATTGTTTCCTCAAATTTCTCATTGGAACAATCCCTTCTTTTAAAATGGTGTCCTTGCAGCTATACAAATAATTCTGTTGAGGACTTACAAGGCGGACAAGACTATCATCACATGACCTCACCTGACAACGTCATGGGTACCCTTGAGCCTTCCAACACACTATTGTGTATCCCTGGTAGGAAATTGATCCCAGTCGCATCGTCATGTCTAGTCTTTCCTAAAGCAGTAATCCAAAGGGTTTGTTGCACATCTTGCAGCCCCTGCAAGCCTTGCAACTTTGTAAGCGTGCCACAGATGGCAGGTTTAGGACCGCGAGGATTCGGGCTGGGCATCTTTGTTGCATATCTCATATGATTGTGGCTGCTACTAGTATACTTTAGTCGTATACAAAGATCTTGTCTTTTGCCTTTGTTGCATTTCTCGCACCCCTGCGGATGCTGTGGGTATCGACTAGAGTAACCCCAGGTTCTACCCTTTGGTTTGTTGCATATCTTATACCCTTGTGGATGTAACTAGCATTGCGCAGGTTGGGCCATTGTCTTCTCTCCTGTATTTGTTGCATTTCTCATGCCCTTGCAGGTTGTTGTGAGTACCACTTGGTCTACCCTTAAATTCAGCCCTTTGGCTTGTTGCATATCTCAAACCCCTGTGCATATGACTAGAATCGAATGGCCTGACTCATAGTCTGATTTCCTGTCTTTGTTGCATTTCTTGAATCCCTGCAAGGGCAATATTACTTGTCCAAAAACAAAGGTGTCTTTGTTGGCAATTCCTCCGGCGTCGTCCCACGATCACTCGACCCGGGGTTATCATTTCCCACGCGACATAGGTACTAAGCTAGACCATCCACATCAAGGATCAGTCTAGGAAATAGCATTTCGGAAATCTCCAGGGCGGTGCAGAAAAAGCCCCGGTATCTGTCAAGCGGACACTTGTTTAGCGCGTACCAGACTTCAAACTTCACCCGATCCATGGTTCCCTACTAACAAAAATACACTCTTCTGGTTGATAATTACCAAGGCAGTTTATTTAACTGGGAAATAAAGGTTTTGTTGCACATCTCAACCTCTTGGCATTGACGAAGCATGTGAAAGTTGGAGTATGCACTCCAGCAAACTGAACGATGCGCATACGGCCACACGGAGCTTCTCATGTAGACTGTGCTAGCTTCCAGATGTGTCTTTTTTAGAAGCAGCATCGAAGGTAGTACATCTCCAAGACCCGTAAAAAAATTATATAGATCGATTTATCACTCCGTAATAAAGTCAATGGTTTCCAGCAACAGGGCAGTTGCATCGTGGTCGTCAGGTTAGTACACTCATTTGGTTAAGGGACTAATTGGGGATCGTGGAGCTTAGCAACCACCTTCGATTCAATTATCTCTGTATTGTGTTGCAGATCAGATCGTACGAGTGGCATAAGCTACTGAATTTACTAACCTCAAATTAAAAAGTCAAGTGACGCCGAGAACCCCATTTCTTGGGAAGTCGGTGGAATCATCCGCAAGCTCACGGTCTAACAAGACCCAGTATCTACTCGTGTCCGAAGATCATATCGGCAGCAATTTTAAAACTAGTCCACTTGTTCACACCATCCTCCCACTTCTTACCCGGGTTGCCAGCTATATCGTGGTTCCATTCATGAAATTTGCTGGAATAATCCAGAGCACGACTATCGTATCACACTCTAGGCTACGTTTATCTGTTTGAAAATACGTCAGAAGCTAGTTGCAAGCACCCCAGCCTGCATTGAGCCACTGAGGCAAGACTTGACTTGCTCAATTTCACACCTAGCCCCTTGAAGTTGTGGCGAAGATATTTTGGGCATCATCTGACGGTACAATATGCGCGCAACAACGATCCTGTTGGGCATGCCTTTGGCTGTACTCAGCCATCCTCTGATCCTTGAACACAGCACAATTTCCAGCGACCCCATCCACGTCCACAATGATCCCCTCCATGGCCTTCAACTTCAAGACGACGTCATCATCCAGGTCTTCATTCCTGTCAAACACTCCATCCAAAAGCGCGACAGTGTCACAATCCACATCGAAAGCGCATTTCACCACACAATTGTCGGAAATACGCAGAACAATGCGAAGTTCCAGGTTATAAATAATGCGAAGAATGCCAACATCGCCGTGGGCGACCATTCAACTCATCCACAGGACTTTGACTCTTTCGGGGATAAGAACATGCTCAACTCAACGGGCAGCAACACAGGTGGATGGAACACCAAGAATAATGACTCAAATATAGCCACTGGGAGATGCGGGAAGCTCATGGTACGACGGGAGGAGAAGCATCAAAGCAGTATATCTTGGACTCGTCGAACCGTCCAGCCACTTGAGATAAGGGACATAGTCAACTTGGATATCAAGGGTGGTACGATCAAAAATAGTAATGTGACCAGAAGCGGAAATGGAAATACGGTGGAAGTATATATTGCTGGAAATGGACAGAATGTGGTCAATATAACGCTCTCCTGGGAAGCCGATGACTCGATTGTGGAGGATTCAAATAGTGGAAATGCCATCAAGGTGTTCATTGGGGATGCTCAAGAAATGGAAGTGGGGACATCAACAGCATTCAGTGGAAGTGAGCCGTGAGCTTTGGCGATGCTCAAGCCACAAGAGACATCATCGTTTCACTCAAAAATGGATCACGACGTTGAACAATACATGGACGCAAAGTAGTACAGAGCACTGTATAATTTATTGGTTCTCGAGTTGTTCGGGTGTTTACCGTCCCTTGATCTTGTTCGTGACTTCTAGATTCGTCCATACACTGACAATCCCTTCCCAGCAGGATGTTGGATGACCCTCGTGCAATTTGGTGTACTCTACTCTTTGAGAGGGTGCTCGCTTAAGACTCGCTAGATACTTTGTACTTTGCCGAGGCTGACTGCTGTGGGGAGCGGGGAAAAAAAGCACCCAACAGCAGTCATTGATCAAGNACATCAGCACAAAGAAATGCAAAAACAAAAATCGACGCTTTANNCGTCGNATCGACCACCAGGGGACTCGAACCCCCAACCTCAGTCTTACANCTTCTCAGCAGTAGGAGGACCGCGCGCTACCATTGCGCCAAGCAGCCTCGATTCAGGCAAATCCGTGTTTTTACACGAACTTTGGCGACATTTTTGCATGTCAGATGCCTAAAAGTTCTTATCTTGTTAAATACGAGAGACAACGATATATGACACAATGACTGGTCTTCAGACCAATCACGACTCTGAATAGTGCTCCGAACTCGGGCCGCCCCATAAGAATTCTTTGTCAGCTATTGATAACTTGAGTAATAATTCCTCAACTCATCATACTTCTCATTTCTATACGAAAGAAACTTTCATACTGAGGTTCAAAGCAAGCGAGGTCATTCGTTATGTTCGAGAAGTTCTGCTTTTCAAGAATATTCCAAATTCCAGCACGTGACAAAGCAGAAGCATATTACTACCTCTTTAAATCTGCTCCACCCAGTCTGCGTCTATGAGATCTTATCGCACTGTGCGCATCCACTTAAAGAAGACACCATTCGTGGATGGCTATGAAATAAGTAGACTCAACATTGTGGCTAAGGATGAAATTTTTGAGCCCGGATTGATGCCATGGAGCTTTTCTAATGTCATGAAATATGTTTGGATAGTCGATTTGAAGGTGGATGATCTAAGTATTCACTACCCGGGCTATAAAATCGTCTAGACTTTCATCAAACTCGTATTTAGCGACTTTATCACGGGCATCGGATCTTGTCATTCTCGCTTATGGCACTTATGTAGCGATCTTTACTAGAGGTAGGCGTTGCTATAAATACTGTGAAACATGGCTTTCCACCTGTTTGGATTGGAAAAGATAAACATGGAGTCTGGGTATCTAAGTTCACCAAGTACTTTCTCAAACGAGAACACCATCCAGAAGAATGCTTTCGCTGTGAGGCGAGCCCTCCGATTCCATCGAGCAGGCAACCCGTTCTCACCATAGCAGGATATGAAAAAGAGACCCTTATGAGACATTACAATATCAAAAGCATATCGCATTTTTTCTCGAATCTGGAATCCTCAGTTCAGGACAACATTGACAGTCGTATTCTGACCACCATTGGACAATGAAGTGGTCTCGTAGAGACGCTATATACGCCTCGCCTCGGAGGCATGATTGCGAAATTCATGATAGCTGTCATGATCAGTATTTCAATCGCCCGGAAATTTTCTGAGAAACGAACGAGTCAATGTCTAGAAGGTGGTTGTGCCATGGACCTATTTTTAGCAGTATGTCCTTGGCGGGAATCCTTCAATCGGATAATCACGCCCCGACTTCCCAACCTCTCTCTTTCGCCGTTCACACCTCCAAAAGCTTCTGAGTAGACACCATGCACTCCCGCCATGCTGAGGCACCGAGCTAGTCTTATTTCCCTTGAGACAATTGATTCCAGCATCGCTCCATACCACGATGACTGGGAGTACGAGGTTCCTCCACTAGAGGACAGCGAGGAACCTGCTGAAGTTGATGCATCTCTATGCTCACGATGCCAGAACTTTGATATCCAGTCTTTCGCGAAGAACAAGAGAAAAGGGTACCTTCTGAAGGATGTTGAGGTGGCTGCGGCTGATGGCTGCCACTTTTGCAGTCTCTTGTTGGATGCGGTGAAGGATGCGGAAAACCCTCATTACTTCTACAGCAATGCTTTTCTGGGAAGGACGACATTGAATCCGGATCTATATGTTCAGATGACTATCTCTGATAGTTACAAGGATGATGAGCAGCGCTCGCCATCATATGGGCTGCGAGCCAACCGCCTCCTGGTGGAGCTTGGAGACCGCTTCAGTGGCATGAGGAATCCGTCAAGTCATGAGATATGCCTTACAGCAGATCCTCGTATGTATGCTTCTTTTTCTTGTAGCAAAACGAATGTCACATTACGAGGCTGATACATGCAACCTAGAGAGCCCTGCAGCTCTGAATGGGGATGTCCTTGGGCGCTATATTGGCAGCGACCCATCCTCAGCTTCACACTACGAAACTGCTCAGAAATGGCTTCAAGCATGCAGATTTCATTCTAAATGCAATGAAACTGTTTCTGGTTCTTTGCATATCAATCCTTACAATGCTCCACTTCCAACACGATTAATCGAAATTGTACCGGAAGGTAACAGGCAGCGACTGTATCTCCGTCATACGGACGGACTAAGCGGCGCCTACATCACCCTGACCCATCGCTGGAACGAATTTACTGGCAGATGTATCACAACAACTTCGAATATTGAAAACCGCTTGCTTGGGGACGATTTCGGGGACCTGCCGCAGCTCTTCCAGGATGCATTCATCATCACCGAGAAACTGGGTATCCACTTCATCTGGATCGACTCGATTTGCATCATTCAACAGGGAGATGACTACGTTGACTGGCGCCATGAAGCCCCAAAAATGGCTCAGTACTATCAATTCTCAGTTTTCACCCTGGCGGGAACGGCTGAGAACATGGCGGGTGGACTTCTCCAGCCATACGGCAAAGGCGTAATACCGTGGTCCTCGAAGCTCGTTCGTTTACCATATCGAGACCAAATGGGGTCAGTTGCAGGACATTTATATTGCTTCAGACGACGACTTCCAGTCGTTGGAGAATACATGGAGCAAGTCTGGTCTAGCATCCTGTTCCGACGAGGCTGGATCCTGCAAGAATGGCTACTGAGCAAAAGATTGCTTTGGTATACCCCTCATGGGCTGTTCTTCGAGTGTCAGCAGGAGCTCCCGCGAGCGTACGATCAGTCCCAGCTTACTTTCGCACGAGCNAGCTCTGATCTTCAGGCATACTTGAGGATCAAAGCCTCATTCCATTTCTCGAATATCGACATATTGAGNTTTTGGTATCCNNTCCTGGAGGTATATTCTGGTCAACATCTCACCAAACCNGAAGTCGATCGTATTCTCGCGGTAGCAGGTTTGGCGAAAGAAGTTGGATCGATTCTCGCAAACCCAGGCCGTCTGCCTAGTTTGGAGAATGAAAAGCAGAATGAGGTTTATGTTGCAGGGCTGTGGCTACGCGACATACACCATGGCTTGCTTTGGGAAGAACCTCACACTGCTGTACCATGCAAGGATAAAGTCAGTGAAGCCCCCTCTTGGTCATGGGCATCAGTGATCACACCAGTACGCTGGCCGGTGAGGAGCGAAGGCACGAAAAGCAATTTCACTGTCACTGGATTGTGCTTCGAGAGAAAGGGACGGCATGACATTCCCGACCATCTCGTCATTGGTGGTTGCAAGCTTAGACCATACATCGCGATGATCGAGAGGCCGACTTTCGATCCAACGAATATGTTTTCGTGCCTCCACATTCGAGGGAAGCTGCACACAGTTCATGTTCGTGGATACCTCGAGACAGAAGATAATCTGAAGAATGCTGCATTGTCGACTAGCTATTCCCCAATTCCGAAATCCTGTAATTGGCGTGCGATTTGCTCTGCGTTCCGACCAGATGTCATTGCAGGGTGGGGATCTCTCGAGCAGTTTGAATCACATCCGACAGCATGTGCCGATTATGGTATTGCAATGTATGCTCTGCATGTTTCGACGAGATCTCTGACACATGGGCTGTGGATCAAGACATCTGTTCCTGTAATCGATGTTTTGTTTGTGGAGGAGGCTGAAGCGGGATCCAATTCTTTTCGACGACTTGGTATCGGAAGGATTGCGGATGGCCAACTGGTTGCTGAGTTCGAAAATACCGAAGAGCGTGATTTTCACTTGGTGTAATGAAGTGTCCATGTTTCGCTATCCTGCAAAAGCAGTCCCCCGATATCAAGTTAATGTCGTTTTTTTGTCCAGCGACATTCAATCTGCCCCAAAGTCAAAAGTTGAGGATACCATGGGCCTGACGGTAATGGTGTATTGCACTCGGCTTTTGATGAGACAAGAATATCCAAAACCATGTGCTCATACTCTTTTTGCTGATTTATATACACCTTATGGTGGATTAGCCTCTCTCGGAGCATTTCTCCGTTCCCATTCTCGGTGATCCCTCATGATCTGATCCTTTTCCTCCTGCGGTACATGCTTCCAAACCGTCCTCAGGAAAAGCACCAACATACTTCCCATACATCCTACACCATATATGAAACCGAATACTGCCGGGAAGAAACTAGAAAATAAAAACCCTTGCCAAAATCGAAGGATTCTCAAAATACGTGCTAGATCTTCTCCGGTGATAGTGCTCGGATTATTCACATCATTGAAACCTGGAAGATTGTACGTTATTATGTGCCAGTAACCTTTGCACACAAGAAAAGTGGCCAGTGAGAGGAAGCTAAGCCGATGAAGCGTTGCGCGTATTCGAAATTCTGTTTTCATGTTGCGTCCAGAGTGGCCCCAGTACGAGGTACACGAGCCAGGGTTTGTATTGAATGCTGTCATATACTGCCGGCTGCAAATGATGAATGGATTGTAATGAGCCTGCCAAGGAAAGGCACGGCGTCCAGGGTCCCAAACAGTAATCTCTCCTGTGTCTCGATTCTTGAAAGTTCCGCCCGTACCGAACCAGGATGGGAGAATAGAGAGCATTTTCTTCCATGGTTGAGGAGGATCCGTGTTGAAATGCTCGAAGAGAGATGCTCGGATGCGATGCTTCGAAGCATAGAAGGCTAGCAGACACATTCCAAGCGGCATATATAATGTCTTCTTGAGTGTCCTAGGAAGTATTAGTAAATTCAGATAAAACCAAATCTAGTGGACTGGACCTACGGTGAAGGATCTCTGAGCTTGTATTTCCGATCCTCGTGAATCCAGATCGGGAGGCCAATCAGAAGTACGCAGGAGTATCCAGATAAAATGGCTGAAAATATTGGAAAGGAAAACCAGGAATGCGGGCCAGCATGACTCTCAGATCGATGCTCGAAACGTGCTATGGTTTGGCAACGGAGAGGCTTCGTATTATTGCTGAATACATCCACGTTGGTCTCGATCGGTCCTTCTAGATTCACTGCAGCGTCGGATTGTACCTCCGGTGATACAGTTGTCGCCTCTTCTTGTGTCAAACTATGAGCTGGAGGCACTCCTAGCTCCCCAAGCTTCTGCTCTTCGTAGGCTTTGAAAAGATATCCATCTGCTGCCGCAGTGCGGGCTGGCAGCGATGACGGAATGTCCGCGTACCTTGTGAAGGGCGACCTCGATTTTATGGTGGGTTCGAACTCCTCGTTCTTCTCTTCAAGTCCCAACAGAAACCTCCAGGCCATCCACGACACAAGTCCAGCCAACGGCATCAAGAAGATTATCGCCACAATAGCTGGCCATCTACCGGATGCCAATAAACTGTCATTTTTGAGAGCCATTCTCAGCGCCCAAACATGAACAATACCATTCGGCAGTGTAGTCAGGACGACTGTTCCACATACCGCCAATCTGTAAGCTCGTCCCGGCCTTTGTAAACGGAAGAATTCCGCTGGATCTCTGAACAGGAACAGCCAGGTGACTCTTGCCACCACGGAGAGACAGAAAGCCCAAAAGTCTGGAAAGATGGATGGTGTATGATGGGTGGCATAATGCCAGTACAATTTGCCAACGACGGGTGTGAGATGGAAGGACGCAGCAAGACCAAGCAGCCATCGATACCCTTGAAGTTTGTGGGCATAGATCAGACGGAAGTTCTTGGTGGCCAGGCGACTGAATGAAATGGGTTCTGTCGCAAGGCCATGGGCATCCATCTTGAATATTGTAGCATGTTGGCTGATGGGCAAAGATGACAGAAGTGAAGGAGGTCGAAACACAGCCACAAGCCACTCACGTGACTTTGCTTATCATCCTGCCCAACTGTCCTGGGATATATGTCAACAAGGAAAGCCCACTTGCATTTGTGTCTAAAGTCTTCCATGCTGTATGATATTGCAGTCGCTATCGGGCTACATTGTTCAGAGTGCTATTTGTTCAAACAAATGCTTTGTCATGGTCTGTAGGAACCTTGTAATTGCTTTCCCCTCGCAGAGAGCAGATATCGAACCCTCGACCGAAGATAGACACGGTCAAAATAATAAGTTATTTAACCACTTCAATAAGAAAATGCAGCTAAGGAGAGTGCAGAACCTTCTGTGCAATAATTGGGAAGAACTTACTAAGCGAATCAATAGCAACATTCAGCTACCGCTGTGTGCATATCTGCACATCATGGGTGTCCAGTTCTACTTCGTCGACAATTTTGACTTCCGGAACACATTGGCACTTCTGGTATTTGTCGAAGCTCCTTTGAATCCTTAAGAGCGATGAACAAAAAGTCGTCACGTGTCAACCCGAAATCAGTGCGTCACGATAACAAGAAACTCCCGAAACCGGCGGGTCATCAACGAAGTTTATGCACCAGCAGCAATTGAGTCGCAGAGCCTTCGAACTCTCTGCAATTGACCCGTCACAAGCCGCAGAGCTTGCTTTGACTGCAGCTCCAAGGCAACAAATTGAAAAGGACCAATGGCTTCCAGATGACACGGCAATCGACTGGGCTGGATTCTCCAGCACCAAAACTCGACATGAGCGATTCGACGAAGACAATAGCTCCTATTGCAAAGGCTGCAGAGGCACCTTTGAAAGAGCCTCGAGTATGGAACACAAAGAATCTGGGTCTGCGGTTAGCAACAGACTTTTTCTCGGGCGTTGGTGCTGCTTCAATGGTTGCGCCTCTTATTACGGTCATTGACAAGTGGGTGTTTTCCCCAGCTACGACTATGACTATACTAACATGTTTGCAGAGCCATAATGCAGAATGCTTCGGGGCAAGCCTCTCTCAAAAGCTCCTTGAAAGACTCCTTCAAGACCTTCCTTCTCCGACCGCATAATCTCATCTTCTCGAAACCCTTCGCCCTCATCTGCATGCTCTACGGTGGCACATACGTTACGGCCAACACCCTCGATACTCTCACCTCGACTGCCAAAAATAAGCCTGCCTCGCTCGTTACTAGCGGAACTGCAAAGTTCGCAGCCTCTTCGACAGCCAATGTTGGGCTATGCTTGATCAAGGACTCCATATTCGCAAAGATGTTTGGCTCTGGCGGTCCGCCACGACCGGTTCCACTACCTTCCTACGCCCTCTTCGCATTCCGCGATTGCCTCACAATCTTCGCATCGTTCAATATACCACCTCTTCTTGGACCAGTATTAAGCCGAAACATGAACAAGGAAATGGAGAAGAGGTTGAGCGGAATGACGGTTGCACAGTTCGTAGCGCCGGCTGGCATACAGATTCTCAGCACGCCTATGCACTTGCTAGGTCTGGACTTGTATAACAGAGGAGGCAAGGTTACATGGGGAGACAGATGGCAGATTGTCAAGAAGAATTGGGCTATCAGTGCTGCTGCAAGAATATGCCGTATTGTGCCCGCTTTTGGTGTGGGTGGGGTTGTGAACAGGAAATTCCGGAAANACGTTATGGACAAGTTGGAATGAGCTGCTGCAAGTCGTTGGCGTTAGTACGGGAAAGGTACATTGCTGATGCTTTGAAATAAGGGCTTCATTGCCTACTGAGCAAGGCACGCGGAAGCGGATTGCCTCTCTTTCACAAGCGCCAAATCGCTTAAAATTCGAAGTGCAACAAAAACCAGGAATTGAGAGTCTGGGAAGAAGCGAATCCAAGCGAGGCCACTAGGAAATGGAATGATCGCCTTCGCTTCACAAGCGATATTCCAGAAGTCTTGTGGCTGGCTCGCTGGCTCTTGGAGTGGGGGTTGTGGATGTGGATATACCTCCCATCATTCATGGCGTTACAGGAGCGNGCGGGGTTGGGAGTTTGTGTGATAACATCGGTGCATATGAACAGTTTTGCATCATATACATAAGAACTTCTTCGATTGTCTCTTTCTTGCCTTGGCTTTCCGCTTTGCTTGAACATCTTACAAGTTGCCATCACATTTCTTGCTCTTTGCATTCGCGCACACCCCAAGCTGTGTAACAATTTTCAAAGTCCAGTATTGCGTCCTCTTGACTGCAATCCCGTTCTCATTTCCCATCCCATTTCATGATCTTGTCACCATGGACGTTCACTCCAAGAGATGCTTGCCCATCACGCTTGATCTTCCCCACAGTTCTTCAGTCCCCTCCCTTCACGCACCCTAAGACGAAGAGCTTTGAGCTTGCGAGCCGCTCCTGGCTCGGCCCGACGTCCCACCACTAGGCTGGCGACTCCGATCCCTCTTCGGCGTGTTCGTGATCATATAGACAAGAGCGAATACCAGGCCGCCGAAGACGAGAAGCATGAGCACGACGACTAGCGCGATGGCTCCGTTCCTCTGCATGGCTGCGATGAGTCAGAATCTAAGTGTTGTCGAGTGTGTTCTGGTGGTATTTGTTAAGGTGGAGAAGATTTGAGGTTATTGGGTGATGTAGCTGAGAGGATTTTCGGGCTGGTAACTTGGTGAAGTAAGTCAGATGTGATGGAACATGCTGAGAGCGGATGTTAGCATGGAGAGCTTCCATATATATTGACAGATTGCTCAGGGAATCCAGCGGTAATCAAGATTCACGACAATCTATGCACATTCACAACAACCCTAAGTTGCCTTCCTATATTTGGGAATAGCAGTACGTTTTCAAATGCTGCGTACGAATTGATGCACAGATTTTAGTCAAACCAAAGTTCCGTCCGCAAATCTGGGAAACAAGGACAACCCATTTGCTGTTGGGCTCGAACGTTGCCTCGACCTGTTTCTTTGCACACTTCAACCACGATTTCTACCTTCACTCTCTCCACCCTTCTCCCGCCCATCGAACGTCAAACATAGACCACATCGTTGATGCTGGCATTTCTTGCAGGCTGTTTCCCCCAGTGCATTTCCTTGGAGGCACTACGAAAATATCTCAGTCTACGTCCGCAATGTTCTGGAAGTGGGTCTACGTACCGGAGACTCGAACACAGCATTCGGGGGAGACTTCCAGCAGAGCCAGCGCGGCGAGTAGTTGAAGTGGGAATATTGCGGCGGATCTGAGGCAGAGGTTGACATCTTATTTTGCCCTTCGCTCGCTTTACTCCGCGCTGAAGTTCTTTTGCTTGTGTGTCTCGATCCAGATAATATAGTTTCGTCAAAGGTTCGCAACCTGGAATTTGTTTGCTTGGTGCGCATGGCCAAACACAAGCAAGGATGTCCTCATACTTATACACTTTTTCAATGTGAGAAAGTTTGAGCACATTCCCAACACTCCCATCCATCCATACAACCTGTGATTCATTAACGCACCCAGACCACCTCCTTTCCACACATCATCGTCGCTCATGAATCCCAATTCAGTCATTGAAGCTTCGCCAATCACACAACTGCGCCATTTTCTTCCCAGTTCATCAGATAAGTGCCCGTCCAACGCTTCTTCAGAGCCATGGCTTGATCAGATTGCGTCTGGCCGTCGGCATCCTGGTTGTTCAGCGCGAATTTCTCGCAGGAGTCACAGATAATATGACCGCATTTCTTGCAGGTCTCGTCGTGGAGGCTGTTGGTCCTGTTGCATTGTTTCTTCGTCTATTCGGGTCTGTAATCAGCAAACAAGCTATAAAAGGAAATAAATTCACAGTCATCCTTTCGGCTTCATCGAACCCGCACATATCGGTCCGGGAACGATGGGCTTAGGGGATAGGGGACATTGTACTCACCAACTGTGTGAAGATGCCTCCTTTCTGCCTGACATGGCAACAAGTCCAGTGAAAGCGGCAATACTTTGTTGGTAGAAGGATCTCTGTCCTTCGAGCGGTATCTTTGCTTTGGACGCTGACGAGGGAGAGGACGGACCGGGTTGCGGGTGGTTCGGTAGATACGAAATCCGGTCTTGAGGGTGGTTGCAATGGCGTTGGGATTGGACTTGTTTCAAGGCTATGATTTGGGCTTGGGCTTGACGATGAAGGAATGAGGGTTGAGGATGGGGACGGACCATTCGAGTCGAGGAGTGGAGAGGTCGACGATGCCGGAATGCGAGCTATTGCTGTACAAACTCTAGAATTCTGGGGTAATGGAAAATATGAAGAAGGCTGTGATGTGTCTCGACTCGATATCGTTGTATCAAAAGGCGGAACGGTGTCTGGAGAGTGTCTTCCTTTGACCAGAGACAAGGTTTCGTCATCGGGAGGATTCTCAGCCATTTGGGAACGCCGTTTACTGTTTATGGAAGACAGCGAAGAGTTATAAATGTGGAAAGGAAGATATGTGCTGGCTTTATGGCTTGCGGTATGATGTGAACTTGTGAATTGTCAGCTGGGATCTTCTAGATGGCTTCTTCTCTTTCATTGTTGGGAAGGAGGTGGAATTCGCTAGACATCTGAGCAGGGTGCGATGAAGAGACATCTAGGCCCATGGCTACCAGACAATGCGTCGCGAACCATGGTGTAGAGGACAGCCTTAGCTTTGACTCATTGATCCAAAAGAATATTTCCCATGGTTCTTGTCTACTTCAGTCTAGTATGATCTAGCTGTTGAGTGACCATGGAATCTTTGTTGCGGTCCGTCCCGGCAACTCGCGTACAACAGTCGTCATGGTACCTTCACTTCGCCAGAATAGAAGAAATTACTTTTGTGCATTGGA
>NYXK01000180.1 GCA_002685535.1 Deltaproteobacteria bacterium | reverse complement strand
TAGAGGCCATGGATGGTGATGTTGTTATGTAATATAGTCATTTAGTCAAAAAATCGTGCTTTTGGAACCTCATTATATTTTGGTGGGGCTGACTAATCCACACAGAATTCGTGCACCCACTGTTGGGTGTTCTCTTCAAGCTGACTAGTGAAACTTCTGATTGGGTATCTGATAGATTTAACGGTGGAACAATTATCTCGCAGATAGTACGCGGAAGAACATCGAGGCGAGATGGTTTGCTTCACGCTTATTGTCTGTTGACAATTGGATAGTCAGGGGGAGCGGCGGTATTACTAGGGAATTGCATAATTGAAATCTTACTTTGCCTGATTGAGGGAAGGGGACTTTTCAAGATAAAAATGCAAGAAATACAACATGTGTTGCAAAGTTAAGTGTCCTTCATTGTCAGATCCTTTTGCTGCCGTAGATTTTGCTCCCGACTAGCGGCGAGCTTCTTCCCGCATACGTTTCGTCGTTCCCATGTGTCCACTCCACCGCCATCAGATATCCTGGTGACATTCTAGAAAGACATGATATCGCCATCGAAGTTGACATCATCGCCCCATGGAATAAGTGGTTTGAGATGAAGATGCATCTTCAAAACACTATTCTCGACCCAGAACCGGACACTGCCATTGTACAATGCCAGGACTAGTTGAATCTGCAATCCACTCGAGATCCCAGCTTTGTAGCCATCGCCGATCTGAATCCCAACAACGGATGGCCAAACTGCAATTTCCTTGTCCTCGAAGTCGACGTAGCCATGAACCTGTATGAGGAGATATGGTAAGCATATACATTATGATCACGACAGAAGCGTGGAAAGGCTCTTACAGAGAATACTGCAACATCGAAGTTAAATTCTTGGCGATTACCGCTGTTCAAGTCCGCTGGCTTCTCGTTCTTGAGCTGTTTGACCTCATACTGGCCCTCGGTGATTTGATTGACCTCAAATGAGATGGTCGTGGGGACTGTTTCGGCCATGATTCCAGGTGGGTCTGTGAGTTTGGTATTGTTGGTTTGTGTGTTTTGTATACTGAGGTCTTTGATGAAGAAGCTGTTCATATCCTGAGAGCAAATACTCCAAGCTTATATATTCGGCAATCGACTGAGGGAATTACATGTGCGTAACTTGAAGCCAACTTCAATCACATAGTTCGGTTGAAGATGCAGTAACGGCATAGAGCAGCCCATGGCTGAGCTGAAATCAACGCCAGGAAAGGAGTGCAAAATTCAAACACACATGGCTAGACATTCTCAACAGTTCACGCTTCCTTCTCAACAATTTCCGGCTGAGCTGACTGCAAGTCACCGCTAGATATCTCATCGTGGCTAAGCTGGTGTTGATGCAACGGTTCTGAAGCAGAGCATAATTTTACAGATTCAGAGTATATAGACGATCCGTGGCTGACTGACCCCAAACGACGTCTAAATATGCGGGCTAAGGGCGAGAAGTCTCAACATCAGGTGTTACTTGCTCAAATCGATGCCAGAACGCAAAATGGCGTATAGCAGGGGTTCAGATGTCCCGCTTGGTACGCGGAGCACTGAAGCGGTGAGCACGAATTTCAGGCCAAGTGCAAACTTGAAGCGGACAATGGCGTTTGTTCTCCAAGCTGGCTCGGCCCGCCACGGAAGGACCCGAAGCGGAGAATTGTGTTTTGTTTTGTTTTGACAGGGTCTCGAACTCGATAGTCGCACTGGCGAACCTTGGCATCGCGAACTTCGTGACTATTATTCCTGCATCTCGAGGTTCAGCTCAGCCATGATCAAAGCAATACATTTGTGAAAATCTTAACCCTTTGCAGGTCCTCGCGCCATCATGGTGTCTCTCCATCGTATCATGTTCAGCTTGCATTAGAACTCGTGGATCTCTCTCAATTGGCCGTCGACGACGATTGTAGACCTACCTCTTTCACTTTCAAGAGCCACATTTGGACATGTTACTTCACCTCAGCTTGCTATTATGGAGATGTGGAAGGGATAATGGGTGATCATGTAGGAGAACGCCACCAGCCGTTAACAGTCAGTGTGAATGCATAGCACGAGCCTAAGACACGGGAAAGAGAAGAGCCTGAGCCAGGTTATGGAGACAGTCAGAGACCACAGCGAGAATTGTGAGCATCTTGTGAACCAAGTCGAATTGTCACCTCGTTTGATAAGTCATCATATCAACACTTTAGCCACTTGAACTCCAGAGATACAGTACCCCGATACGGAGCGGTATGAAGCTCGGAGCAAAAATACGGCGAGTAGATTTGAAACCACTTCGTCTATCGCATCTTTCGAATCTTAGGAACCCACGTTCACACCTTCGCAAGCTCATTTCAACTGTGCTCAGCAGAGAGCCAACAACATAGCACAAAATGTCCTTTACTCCAGCACCACACGTTACTACCCCGCCGGCAGATGCCATCGCTGTCACAGTCAACGGACAGGTGGTTGACCCTCAAAACGAGTACGCCAAAGACGCAAAGAACACCGATTACATTGTAATCACAACACGCAAGATTCTCAGCATAGCGGAAGAGCATGAACTACAGGAGCTCTCGATCACCATCCTGGAAGATCTGGGCAACAGCAGTTTTCTTTGTCACTGTCCGTGTTCAGATCTCGGCCCCATTCGCGCCAAGCAATTCGTGAGGCAGGTCGATGTCTATCGGACTGTTTACAAGATACCTGAGTCTTTGGTATCTTCAACCCGGCACGAATCACCCACGGTAGATGTGGATGACAACAATCCTATAACAAAGAGCAACGTATCAAAGAACGATAGTGTATCAACTCCGACGCAAGAGTATTGCACGGTGGATATCTTGACACACGAGACAGTCAAGGACCAGGAATTCGAAGGCTTGAAGGAGTTCATCGCCAGCACTTGTGGCATCTCCGTCGAGGACTTGGAATCCGTACCAGGACATGTACGAATGACCCTAGAGATGGAAAAGTTAGCCGAGATCGCCAAAGACGACCGAGTCCGCATCATCGAAGAAGTCCAACAGCCACAGCTAATGTCCTCCTACGACTCACGACCCATCATCTACGGCAAGACCGGCAACGTGAGATCGTCGTTCACCGGAAAAGGTCAGATCGTCACAGTGACAGATACAGGATTCGACTCCGGCAACATCGACGATTGCCATCCCGCCTTCACAGGAAAAGTCCACTCCTTGATTCCGCTCGCGCGCAACGCCCTACCCAAACTGTCCGACAAACAGAAGCGAGACGACCCCGATGGTCACGGAACACACATCTGCGGCATCATCTCCGGCAGGGACTTCGACACAAGCCACGGCCTCGTAGGCGGCATCGCCCCATCCGCAAAACTCATTGTGCAATCCTGCTATCTCAGCTGGCAGCGCAAGATCCATTTACCTCTGAACTTGGAAACCATCCTCGCCGGCCCCTACGAGCAAGGATCGCGGATCTTCTCGAACTCATGGGGTGTTGGGGCTGATAAGGGGTTGCAGCCAGATTATGCGAATCCTGCTCAAGTCATTGATAATTTCATTCGTGCTCATCCTGACGTCCTCGTGTGCTTTTCGGCGGGAAATGACAATTACATGAAAGCTGTGGGAAAGCCAACGATCGGACAACACGCTGGCGCGAAGAATGTCTTGACTATAGGCGCGACGGGGAATCAGGGGTCCGCAAATGCCATGTACGAGAAGAGCAGCATGGGACCGTCGGCGCAGAAGCGCTTGAAGCCCGATGTCGTTGCCCCAGGCGTGGGGATCTTTGCCGCGTTGTCTCGAGGAGTCGTCAAGTATGATGGTGATGCAGCGACCGCGGCAGACATGCCTAATGCGAAGTGGAAGTCGTTGTCGGGTACGAGCCAGGCGACACCACTGGTTGCAGGTTGTGCTGCAGTTCTAAGGGAGGCGCTGCAGGCTGGTGGCTGTTCGGAGCCTCCAGGTGCTCTGTTGAAAGCTGTGATTATCAATGGAGCTGATAAGATTCCTGGCATTGCGGAGAATGCTCAAGGGCATGGGCGTGTGAACTTGCAGAATTCTCTTGCGATGCTCGAACCCCCTCCCTACTTTGCAAATGACAAGTTTCTACCTCCGTCAATTCTGGGAGGCACGTTAGTTGGTGGTCCTTTGAAGCAAGACGAGGTGTACGAGTTCTGGTTGATAAATAACGGGACCAACGATACCACCACACATACACATTTCAAGATCACCATGGCATACAACGACATTGGCAACAAAGAAATCCAGAATAACCTCAACTTACTGGTAATCGATATGGGCACGAAAGAAGTGATTCCTGGGAATGACAAATCACTTACAGATCTTGATGTCCAGAATAATGTCGAACAGATTGTGTTGGGTTATGTGCCTGAGCATGGTCTACAGGTCAAGGTTCACGCGCAGAAGATCCTCGCTCTGCATGAGCAGGACTATGTACTTGCTTGGTCGGTCTTCACACCACTAGAACAATCTTCTTCTTGAGTGGGGAAAGATAATCTGAGCATGGAGGGCCCGGCGAGGAGATGCTAGGAGATGCTTCGAGAGCTCGAGACCGGGTGATGTTTAGGTGTATGTGGATCCCCGCTTGAGGATGTTCACAGGTCTCAATTTTGCTGAAATCATGCTTCTCACTGCCTTTCTCAAGTCATCATTGCCAATTTCTCGCATCCTTTCATTTCCAGGTTCCATTCCTTTCCTTTCACTCGCCGTATACCGGATCTCTATCACAGTGTACCTATCCTATCCTATCCTATCCTATCTACTATACAGTATCGCTCAATCCATCCATCCATGCATGTATCGATCTGAACCGCATGTATCGTGCTCATAGCCAAAGCAACGAAACGCGGGTTCGCAAACACAAAAGCCTCCCAATCGCCCATGCACACATATACCACGCCAAGTCTATAGTACAAGGTCATTCATTACCCATCAGGCATTCATCGATCTATCAATCGGCATGTGTGTATCCTTTCCTTATACTTTCTTTCAACCATACCATTCCATGCGTGTACGTGCTGGCATACCCAAAAGCCTGACCGAACCCAATGCAAGTCGTTACCACTCATCCACATGAATCTCGCTCAGATAAACGCTCCTCTCGCAGCACCCCTCCCACCACCCCTTGGCTCATCATCCTCATCCGGCGGTGGCGGCGGTAATGCTCTCCCCGTCCCAGGACTCATCCCCTTCTGTTTCCCCGCATCCCAATTTCTCCTCTGCGCCTCATAGAACTCCTCTTCTTCACTCCTGCTCCGATGCATACCGCTCCCGCCAGCTTCGATCTCCTTATCCTGTCTTCCTGATCTCGAAGTGAGATCTCGACTACCCTCAGAATCGCTGCGCATGCGCGTCTTGTCATCTAACCATCCCTCACCCTCATCGTCATCGTCTTCATCGTCGTAAGAAGGTAGGACGGGTTGGCGCCCAGAATTAGTGTCGCCTTTCACAAGTCCCAGGCGTTCCTCTTCCGTGGCGCCTTTGACGGCTGGTGTGCTGCCACGGCGATTGCCGAGACCCTTGCGGATCATGGGCGAGCGGGATTGCGGCTGTGGTTCTTCAGCTGCTTGGGCTTGAGATTGGCCTTTGCGGAAGACGTTCTGGAAGGAGAATTGGCGGCGGGCGGAGTGAGGTGGTGGTGTTGGGCCTGCAGAGGGGTGGAGACTGCCTGAGCTGTGGAGGCGGGGAGGATGGTCTTCGACGATGGTAATGTGGCGTTCGCGTTCTCCTGCGCCTTGGTACTCGGTCTTTCCAGCTGGGAGGCCGTAACTGGGGTCAACGCCTTGGTCGTCGTGTCCGTAATAGGCGTTATCGCTGCCGTCAAGATTGCTCTTGTAGGCCGGGATGTTGATCTCGGTTAGGGGAACGGGATGCATGGGGCTTTGGACGTGTTGTTGATTCGTGCTGTTACGGGATCTGGGACCCACGATGGATTTCGCTCTTGCGAAGAATGACATTGACGACCCGGTGTGAGGACGCTCTTCATCATGGTCTGAGTCAGATTCTGATGGGAAACGTGACATTCCGAGAGGCGGATGTTGAACAGGCGTATGAGCATCGAATTCTGGGAATGGAGTAGTGTTTGCTCGCGATCGGACACTGTTGGTCCCAAATGTTGTCCTTCGTCTTCGAAGACCATCCCATTCGATATGCTCATTCTCTCCGATGGGTTCGAGATCTTGTTGCTTCTCTTCGTGTAATCTTCTGGCTTCGTCCAATTCGTTCTTGTTCCTCACTTGCGAGAAACGTCTAACAATAGCGGCCGCACCTCTGATAGCATCCGCCTTTGGTTCCATCTCAGACTGCTCCTGTTCGGCAATGGTACGGACTTGGTCCAAATCGCCTGAGAATACAGCTGCGTCTGGCACATCCTTGGCTGATTTCGAGAGCTGTAGTAAAACAACCCCTGCGCAGATAGTGAAGAAGCCCAGGACCACAGTAATAATGGAAGTTGGCGTCCCCTTGAATCCTCTGAATAGAATTACGGATGTGATGATCGTACAGCTGGTGAAGATAACATAATATGTTGGAGTAACCAAAGCTGCGTTATACAGATTCAATGCTTTCTGCTTCTGGTCAGTGCCGTCTTGGTATGGGTGTGAAAATACTTACGTTCAGATAAACGATCTCTGTGACAAGTGTGAAGATCACAAATACCAACAAGACGTACAGGAACCACTGGTTGAACTGAGGCTTTCCAGCAATCTGTGCAATGATTGCAGCACCCAGACCCTGTGTAGCGACCACACTCAAACCTCCCATAAGACTACAAATCGACAAGTATACCATCATACTCTTCTTGCCATATCTTGGGCCAGCCCAGAATGCAATGACAGCGCAAGCAATCAGCACCACGCCTGCGAAAGACAAGAAGCCTGGCGCAATAACGAAATGCTGCATCTCCTGGATATTGGCGACCGAGGACTCGGACGGCGAATTCATGGCAATAACCACAGATCCAACAATGCACAGAAAACAACCAATCTTCCCCACCATGCTCAACCGTTCCTTCAAGAATATGGCAGACAGAATTGTGGTAACCACCACCGACAAAGCTCCCATAGGGGCAACCAGAATAGCATCGACGAAAGCATAAGCCCCAGCATTCATGATCTCTCCAACAATCATAAGCGTCATTCCTCCCCACCAAAATGCATTCTTGAGGTATCCATATCCCTCTCCTGCAACCTCTGAGTATTTCTCGTTCGCCCTCAACAGCCCGATCTTCTTCAGCACGAAAGAGACACCGATGAAGATGCCCGACCCTACTGCTAATGATATACCAATCGCTTTGTATATGGGTGGTCTGGACTCCTTCACGATCTCTGTGGACGTCTCGTTCGCTCGGGCGTAGATGAGGTTCGCAGCGACGAGGGCATGTGCTGTTTGGTCCATGGCGGCGAATTGAATGGCGGAAAGCCGCCTAGGAGAGGAAGAAGAGGTGCAACAGTGTGCGTTCGCTCAGCAGCCTGGTCGTGGTTCTTATCGTGGACTCGAAAGGAGGGAAGTGGTCGTCGAGGTATCGTTGCGATTGTTTTTGTTCTTACCACAACGCCAGCATTAATTTGCGCAGGAATTAAGAATAGCAGCACAGAATTATGGGCAGGGAAGTAGGCTGATGTCGAAATCAGACGTCTGTAGGTGTGCTCGTGCCCGTGTGTGTGTTTGTGTGTGTGCGATCTGCTACAGAAGATGTTGGGGGAGCAGGCTGGTCGTTTTCGAAACCGTTGCCGCGGGAGATTTTGGTGTTTTGTTTGGATTTGCTACGGGGGGCGAGGAACGAGTCTTGGTACTCGAGGAACGGAGACGAACGTCGTGCATGTGATCGGCCGTCAATTGTTTTCGTAGATTCGTAGAATTCGATAAATGGAAATGTTATCGTATCCAGTCTTGCTTCTTTGCAAAGAGGATTGCGAGTGCATGGAGAGGCTTTGAGCTGAGCTGCGTGCTGTACGAGTACAGTGGTGGAGTGGAGTGGAGTGGAGTGGCTCGAGTGGGTTTGGTTTGGCTTGGTTGGTACGGGAATCTTTGGGCTGCCACTGGCTTTGCTGGGTCTGGATGGTTAGGTTGGTTTTCCTCCTCGGCTGGGGCCTCTTGGCAGACGAGCGTCGCAATCAACAGGACGAGGCTGTGCAGGATTTGCTGCACAACGATGACATCTCACTACGGGATTGGTGCAGCATAGACTTGTGGCGGTTGAGAAGGTTTGGGGGGACCTTTTCGAGCTGAATGGTGCACAAGGAAGAACAGACTTCCGACAAGTCTTTGGAAGATCGAAGTGGCTATGAGAAAGCTCTCATCTGGGCAATCCCCGTCTTCATGTCCTGAAGGACCACTTCGCAAGAAGTTGATGTACGTTTTGGGCCTATGCAATGGCATTTCCCGTCACCTGCATAGTGATGGAATAATTGTAACCCTCCCAAATGAAGCGATTCCCGAAAGTCGATATCCAGCGTCAATCCCGTGCCAAACCTTGGTTGACAGCACGCCGTTGACGATGGCGATACCTAAAAATACCGATATCCACGCCTGCAGTGCTGCCGAAACAGGGACTGGAGCACTAACTGACGCTAACCCGCCTATCTCTCCACCCAGCAACGGTCATCCTATCAAGCTCACACCAACCATCAGAACCCAAGACATCTCCTCCACCAGCCAAAGCTTGAGCTGCAAAACTTTAAAGCTTCGTTCGTGGCCAAAAGAAATCTTGTCTTCCCAATCTCTTCAAACTTAAGACTCCACCTCCTTTCTGCTTCTCAACAAAATTCTGTATAGATGGATGACTTGGAGACTTGACAAGAGAGCTAGATAAACTGTGCCTGTAAGGAGAATGGAGTCGGAACAATTCCAAACCTCACTCGCTACAGCTCAGCCCCTGACAGGTTTACCCCAATGTTCTTCTATCACGCAATTACCCGCCACCAACAGCTCCCTCTTGCAACGAAGGCTGTTCGAGAAACCCGAATCACTCAATCAGCACCTCACCCAAGTTCATCCACGCGCCCCCGGTCCTGAGCACCTGCATACTCTTCATAAACCCTCCACGTTTCTCTACTTCCTTGTAAGTTCGCAGCACAAACCAGATGTTCGATCTCACGTTCCATGGCCGGCTATCAAACCCTTTCTGTGATGATGGGGATCTAGGCGCGTGTGCTTACTCGAATCGCTTTGTAGACCACTTATATCGCGTCTCTTCTCGACCAAGATTTGTGATAGTTGAAGATTAAACATGATTGTCGTGATCTGTTACTTGGCCAGGCGTGAAGCAACGATGCCGATTAGTGAAGCAGTTGGGGTGACGAACATGCTGACTCGCCACTTTTGTGAGCTGCTGGTTGTTGCGAACTTTGTATTTGACTTGTACTTCGAATGAGAATACCAAGATGGCTTTGAAACTAAAGATTCGTCTTCCTTTTGGAACGTTGTTATGCGGAATATGCAGGTTTGCTTTGCGAGGAGAGAATCAGATGAACATGAATTATGTCAAAGCACCTGTCAACAGCCCTCGATGAACGAGCGTATTCTCACTACAGTGGAGTGAAAATCTAAGTTTGTATGGATGGTGTCCAGATATCAAAAGCGTGACCTGGATGGGTTCTGAACAAGTAACCCTCAGGCTTCCAGCTATCCTTGATGTCGTCGTATCAATAGTCCAGTCAAATTAGTCGAAACTCGATCCTTCGAGTCACGTGGTGGCTTCGCCAAGATGAGGATGACAACTTCCCTTTTAAACTTCAATTTTTCTCCCAATTCGTCATTCCATCTCATGTTTTGCGTATCATTTCATCGCGTTTCGCTCATAGAGTCTTTTCGTATTATCTCGAATAGAGAGGATGGCTGCAAACAGCAGCTCCACAGGCGGTTCGCTCACCGCGAGTTTTAGCTGCTCGTTCACTAGTATATTCATCGCTGTACTAGCCATGGCAGTACTCATCCGACGGTATACGTCTGCCTCAAGCGTGGAATCAAGAGAACCTCCCCTATTTCACCCGAAAATCCCGTTCATCGGCCATCTCTTGGGTATCATGCGAATGCAAGCAGACTATCTAGCAAAGCTCTGGTATATCCCAGAATTCAACACAATACAACATACAGCTAACCACACATCCAGCGAAAATATACAAGCGCCAATCTTCACACTCAAAATCTTCTCGGCTAAGATTTACATCATCACCTCGCCAGAGCTCGTGCAAGCAGTCTACCGCAACGCCAAGACCTTGTCATTTGAACCCATCTCAATGTCAGCATCGAAGCGTGTCTTCCAGATGACAGATCGTCACTTCGGACTCCTTCGTGGCAGCACTCCTAGTGTTGAAGATGGAGATGAGTATCCTGTTGCTAAAGCTACGACAAAGATTATGCATGCTACACTGCAACCTGGGCAACCATTGTTCGACATGAACGCTCGAGCGCTAAACAAATTTGCTCTGTTCCTCGATGACATAGGAGTCGAAGGTCAATATACTGATCTTTACGAATGGTTGAAACGTCGCTTTACGATTGCGACGACGGAGGCATTGTATGGACCTATCAATCCAATCTCGGAAGATGAGTCCATGATCCAGAACCTGATGTACTGCTTAATCTATCCGGCTCCTGCGTGAGCATCTTGTTGATAACCTCTTCCAGGGAATTTGAATCCTCAGTCGGCCTACTATTCCTCGATCTTTTCCCCTCAATAACCTGTCCCACCGGCCATCGTGCCCGCTCGGCCATAACTGAAGCATTCAAGCGCTATTACAATGGCCAGCACAATCGTGACGCAAGCGCTATTATCCAGGGACGGTACTCAGTACTATCAGCAGCCAGTTTCACACCAGATGACATAGCCAGCTTCGACATCGGCATCCTAATGGCTGCGACGATGAACAGCAACCCTGGACTTTTCTGGTTAATTTCTTACATCTACACTGTTCCCAACCTACTTTCTTCTATCCGTTCAGAGCTCACGTCCATAACGACGACCACGGAGTCAAAAGACGGCCTATGTGAAGCGACTCTCAACATCAGCCTTCTACATCAGAAATGCTCACTCCTTATGAGCGCTTGGCAAGAAACTCTCCGCGTGAAAGCAGCCACGGTTGCGAACCGCATCGTTCTGGAAGATACACTACTCGACTCAGCCTATCTCCTCAAAAAAGGAAGCGTCATCCAAATGCCTTGCAATCCAATGCATACCTCGCCTTCCAACTGGGGTCAATCAGGTGGTGACTTTGATCCCTCACGTTTCCTTCCCACGTCCATCGACAAGCTCAGCAAAAACGATAAGAAGAAGCGCAAGCAAGCATTTACGCCATTTGGAGGTGGAACGGTCTTGTGTCCAGGGAGATACTTCGCTACGTCAGAGATCGTGGGCGTAGCGGCGATGTTGGCGATGGGTTTCGAGATCGAGGGAGCGAGGATGTTGGAACCCAAGTTGCAGGTTATGAGTGCCCAGGTCAAGCATCCTGACGGAGACTTACCAGTGTGTATCAAGAGGCGGGAAGGCTGGGAACGGGTGAAGTTCAAGTTTACTGGCGGAGATGAAGATGCCGCCGAGGGTTTAGCGTTTGGTTGAGAGATGACTTCACGATCTGTAACATATCACGGGCGGTGATGGAAGATTGTTGCCCTTTATGAATCTGATTACATCTGATAGGCTGCTTCAAGCCCCATTCCAGGGCAAGACTAGGTAGAGTGTACACCGCCGTACCTGAGGAGCATGTCGCTGACATGCTGATGACAGTCTCGCTTCAGGCTTGGCAAGTTCCTAATGCATGCACGAATCTTGTGTGTAAGCAACCTCGTAACATCACAGCAGCTTCGTACCTACTTCCAGAGTCTTTCACTGTTGTCAATATGTCTCTAAAATGTGGAGATCGTGACAGCACTATACATCAGGTTCTGTGCAGATCAATACGCAGGTAAGATTACAATACTTAGTGGGATGTGCATGAGCAGGAAGAAACAATTTATAAGAGGGTACGTCGTCTCAGAGAATCTTGCAATCTTCTGTGAAACAAACAGCTGCTCCTCAATTAGCTATACACACATCAATCCGTACTCAGGACTCAAGATGCATTGTTTTATTCTCTTACCCCTCCTTGCTGCTCTGGCCAACACCTCCACCATCCCTCGCTCCATTCTCACTCATGACTCTTACTCCATAACAACAGCCGGATTACCCATCCCCAGCAGTACCACCTGCACCATTCCCTCCTCAACACCTCTTCCAAGCCTCACTCCACACGTCCTCAACACCTTCCCCAAAGGATCCTGGCTCGAAAACCTAGTCATTCGTCAACATGACTCCAACGCCCTTGTCACTCTCCTCTCCAGCCCCGACGTCCTCCTCCTCTCCACAGATAACTCCTTCCCACCCCAACACATCGCCCACATCCCCTCTGCACTAGGCTGTCTTGGAATAGTCGAGCTTTATCACGATGTCTTCTACATTGTAGCCGGAAACTGGACTGCTCACACGGGAATATCTCAACCCGGAACCTACACCATCTGGGAGATCGACATGAGAGCCTACATCGCTCCTCACTTCCAGCACGAAAGCAGTTCCACGTCTAGGCCTGCAAGTAGCAATGAGACCACAACCTCCCTCTGGAATGCCGCCACCCCTACCGCGCCAGGCGTAAAGACACGCCTGATCGCCACCCTCCCATACTCCGGCTTCCTCAACGGTCTCACAGTCCTCAATCCCACCCGCGGTATCCTCCTCGCAGCCGACTCTCTCTATGGCTTCGCATGGTCCATATCAACTCTCACTGGCTCCGTCTCCATCGCCATAAACAGCACAGCCATGGCACCCCTCCCCAATTCCACACTCCAGCTCGGCATCAACGGCCTACACGTCAAGGGAGAGTATCTCTATTTCGACAACACGAACAAAGCGACGTTGAACAGGGTGAAAGTTGACTTAAAGACTGGGGAGAAGAGGGGGGAGGTGGAAACGCTGGTGAAAAGTGATATCGAGACGATCTTCCCTGATGATTTTACGGTTGATTGGGAGGGGAATGTGTGGATGACGGCAGATGTTTTGGGGCAGATGGATCTCCTGGAGGGTGTGGCTGCTGACTCTCCTTTCTCCTCATCTTCAAGTTCGTATCCATCTTCGACGACCACGGGGGGTGAAGACGACGACGTCGGCGACGCAGAAGGCGAGTTACAGATCGTGGCGGGCACGAAAGGCGATGAGGTTATCACTGGGTGGACGGCTGCGAAGTTTGGGACGAGGATGGAGGATGTCAAGAGGGGAAGTTTGTATGTTACGACTAATGGGGGACCGGTGAATTATTATTTCGGGAATTGGACGAGTGGGGGAATGTTGGTTAGGTTGGATGCGGTGGAGTTGGGGGTTTATTGACCCATGCGGCGATTTGCGTTGACTGCGTTGGGCTTGAGGTATACGATGAGATGAGCTGAGAGGTCGATGGAGCAGGAGTTATTAATGAAAAAGACGCGTTCTGCATATCTATGAATTTTTGTGCGCTCAATAGATCAGAGATGAAGATCACGAAATAGTTTGTTTACATCAACAAATCTTCATCTCATTCCTTCAGTGCAGTGCAGTGATCCAAATCCCCAGCAAGCGAACGCATCCCAAACGTTGACTGTTGTGCAAGCAATTATTGTAGTGCGGCGCGTGCGTTGCGGGAATTGAATTAGCTGTTCTAGCAGAATCTGGCCATTCGCGATCGTCGAGGGAAAATCGAAGTAGCTCGCTAAAATATCGTGGTGTTGTTGAAAATGTGCGATATGCAACAAAACTTCTGCACACGGCCGCTAGCTTATCCGGACGGAAGAACAGTATACCGGTAGTATGACGTGATCGCGAACAGCTGTTCCGGTGACGGGGAATTGTGTATTGGGTCAAGAGCTGGGAAGTGATTCTTGAGCTTGACTGGTTACATGGAACTGGTGGACGCGTCGATCAAGCTTGCCTTTGGGTAAAAGATTAAGTTCATTGGCATTTCAAGAATTAGATATTATAGAACGGAGGCGAGAACTGTGCAACAGCAGACCTACGGTGATACCGTACTGATTGAATTCCCAGATTGCACAGCGCCACTAAAACAAACGAACCCCACCATAGGAAATCGCTTTGTATTGACGCGCTGCTTATCATTAGATCTCAGCATCGCAATAGAGGACCCAATATACAGGTATTGTGAGTATGGCACGTCATTCGTTTGATCGGGAGGGTGCACTTATGTAAGTGTGCGTCGGGTGCTTCTTCTCGTCGATATGAAGGTGGTGAAGTGGGAATCTCGCTTAAATATCGTGAGGTTCTAGGTATTACTCGATTTATTCACCTCGAAGAATATGCGAAATGCAACAAGACTTTGGATGCGGCCGCTGGCTTCCGTATCAGGCTACTGTTGGTCGGGACGGACCTTTGATTTCACCGTGATTTTGCAGATTTGTGAAGGGAAATCTACCTTTCCCATGATGGGCTGAGACTTTGGAAGGATTCAATTCCGCAATTGGAAACCTGTTCAATTGGGCGCAATTGCCATTGTACAATGCAGTCCTATAATTGGCCTCTTAAAGATGAGTTTGGGAAGCGGAAAGGAAGTACAGCAGGTCAACGCCAGAGATAGTGCTGCAAATACCAGGCAGAGCCTGCAACTAAAAGTAAACAAGCCTACCAGAAGCGGATGCCACTTTCTGCACTGCAGACCCGATTTTTCTAAATAATGTTCTATCTTCATTTATAGAGTATGATCACAATACGTATGCTGATTTGCGGCTCACATTATCCCCTCTGTTTTGGAGGCGGGCCTGTTGTTGTGATGATGGTCACCCGGCTTGAGGCTCTCGCTAAGAAGTATCGCGAGGACAGTTGAGCGAAAATTCAGCTTCGAGCTCGAAGTTGCGACGTGCAATAGAAGTTTTGAAGCAGCCGCAAGCTAATTTGACACACGTGACATACGGCATTCGGGCGACACCCTAAAACAAGACTGGTTGAAGCCTATTTGAATGTCATATTATTTCTCTTGGGAGTTTTATAGTTATTGCTATCCACGCCATACTCAAATGAAAAGAAAATATCCGCATGGGAAACAGATGACGGTCACGTGTTTGGTGACGTCTGAGCAGTTCGCCAGGTTCCATACCGTACTGGACTCAATAAGAGCTTGCAAATGGAATGGATAACATTGCTGGAGGGTTTCATATTTGGAGTTGAGGTTTCTTTAGAAGAATAGGACATCAATCTTCCATGCCGAAGCCGTCGAAGCTGGACTAATCTTGGTGGAGAGGCAGTAAGCGAGTTGTTGTTTACTTCATTGGTAAATCACCCCTACGCCCCTATTTTCCAAAGAAGTCCACTCTTGCGTCCGAAACAAAATTTACAAATCTGAGCAATGTTTTCATCTGCTCTTCTTGCAGGACTGCTACGCTGGTTGTAACCTGGAAACCATGCACTCGAGTCATGTGATACAACTCTCGACAGGGTTCCCTCGAAACATTGAAACACCCTTGACCTATGATACAATCTAGACTATCTAGCATCGAACTTTGCTTATTTCTTGGCAAGATCATGAATTGCTAGCACGTATGACGTGCACCCCCAAACATCCCAAAACTCTTCGAGATGCTAAGCCTGATGTTCGCCACACTGCAGAATCATCAAAACCAGCCTTGGTATCTTCATCCACCCAACAGATTGTTGATCGACCTAACAAAAGCACCAATTATATGACAGTGGATTAAATTGTCTCCACCCATCCGATCTCTAGCATAGCATGAGCATCACCCAGACTCTCCCTCGCGTACATCATCCATATCTGACCATCACTATGACCGGAAACTCCCACGACGTAGAGATTGAGCTTTTCGATAACAGTTCTGATGATGAATATGATAAAGAGAATGTACAGAGCAATACAACTTCCTACGGAGATTCTAGATCTCCAAGCCAAGATCTACCGGAAGACTTCAGAAGCTGTACCGAGACACTTACACCTCGACAATCGGCAGAGCTAGATAACTTCAACGGTAAATGTAGAAATTCGAGTGAGGTTAATGGTTCCAAGAAGCCAAGCTCCCCTCGAGCGAGCCTGACAACTTCTACCCCGTCTTCACAGACTGGAAGCAGCTCAGCGACAGTTCGGCCAACTCGAAGTCCTTCGCGGGAGGCAAAGAAGGATTCGAATGACGAAAAGCAATCTAAAGGGAAACACGTAAGATAGCAACATTTTTTCCCGTCACTTTCGGATCTCACAACTAAAACCTAGAATAGCTCATGGCAGATGAACATTGTGCCCCTCCCGAGCCCTCGATCGAGATTTCAATGGCCGAAGACTCATCACCTGACAGTGTGAGTTCAAAAATAACAAAGATCTTCGATACAATTCATATTGGAGGTCTTAATGCCATCAGAGAGGTCGATAGCGATTCGGCAAGGTCGCCAACATTAGGGAGCCCGACAGTCCCAACTCCTGCTGTTGTTCCTAAGAAGACACAATCGCCTGGCTCCATTACATTGCTTGACCGATTCGGAAGAAATGTATGGCTTCATCGCAACGAAGAGCAAGACATTGATGAAGTACGCGTTGATGAGGATGGGAATTATTATGTTTTTGGACAGGGAGGATTTCGAATCCGATTGAGGGAGGGCCAGATACAGTCCGAAAACACTTCTCAACCATTCTGCATCAGTAACGGGAAGAAAGTCAATATCAGTAAGTCACTTGTCTCAGCCATTTTCCATAAACGTCAAACTCAATTTATTCTGTAGATATCGTCGCCGATCGACTCAGAACCTCAGCTCTACAAGATCCCAGACCCGAAGACGACAGTCCCATCACCCCACGAACCGAACCGATCGTAAACAATCAAAGCAGTCCTCTCCCCTCTCCACTCAGGAACGTCACCAGACCAGCAAACACCAGGACACCATCCCACAAGACCCGTCTCCAACATTCAAAAACCCCTTGGACGGACCTCCTCACAGGTGCAGCCGAGAAATCGAAACATGCTACGACTTACCTTGCCAAGGGCGCTCGCTCGAAGATGAGAGCTTCGACTGCTCAGCCTGTGCAGCCAGCACAGACAAGGCAGCAGCAGCAATCTACATCTAGGATCTCGAGTAGAGCGTCGTCTGCTAATAAGTCAGGGTTGGAAACGGGGAATAGTAGGGAGGCGCAAGGAAGGAGGTTGTCGTTTTTAAGACAGGGGTCGAGGGTTACTCCGGTGGCGAATATTAAGAAACGGATCATGTCGAGGAGACAGTAAGGAGCTTGCTCGTACGGCTGCACTGTGGAACGGAGTTTTTGGAGCTGTGGCTTTACAGTAAAGCAGAATTTTAGACTGAACGTGGGAGTACGAGAAAATAGAGTCAACTCGTGCAGATTCAAGGAGGGCAAGGACACCGTTAGCGGTGCATGTCACGCTTCAATAGCTGGAATGTAGAAAGATGACTGCTTCTTAAGTGTAATCGCCTTGCCATTATTTGGCTTTCTTTGGATGTGTTACTTCATCCTTCTGGTTAGAGGCCTTCGTTACAGTGCTTATTCCGCTTTTTAGTTTCATCTTTGTGCGGCTATTCTGACTAGATCACAGTACTTTACGTAGGAAAACGGTTGACTTCAACCCGCGCAGGAATGTAATTTCCGATCTATATTTTATCAATGTGCGGGGAATTCTCACGCCGGTATTGTCGAGTATTTCGTCATTGGTGCATGTTTGGGGACGGAGAAGTGTAAGGGGCTGCACTGGCATCGGCTGATTTGACAGTGGGTAGGTTGAGGGTATACATATAGGTATTGTAAGTAGACGGTTGGCTACACATCAAGAGAATATGACAGAGCCCTTAGAAATCGCAAAAAGCTGTTTTGTTAAGAAAGAAAATTGCATCTTATTCCCGCGTAAGAAAAATTATATAGTCAAGAATCTTCCTTTATCCTTTACCCCGCTGCCCTGTCCTCAACTGAATTCGCTCCCCCGAGTGATCATCTGCTAACACCGATGACAGCGCGTATACCATAATTCCTTACACATGATGTGTGGAAACATCGTTACCATACTTCTCCGCAAGCTGGGCATTCTCATGCTCATTGAAGGCATCCACGACAGTCGTAGCAAACTTTCGGGCTGGGACTCGCTTCGCGAACAGGATATCAAGTTCGTGATAGGACCTGTTCCAGGTCTCTGGAAGACGAAAGTAACTCCACACGAACATCCCGAAGCAGGTTCCTCCCCACACGAATCCAGTGTAGCCTTTGAGGTTCCAAGCCTGAGGATTCATGAAGTACTGCTGGAGAGTGCCGGCGATAACACCCGTGATGTTTGAGCTGTCTCGCGCAAGGCAGATGGTTTTTTGTCGAAGACGAGTGGATCCAATCTCAGCGGGAAGAGCCCAGCCAAGTTGACCAGCAGAGAGTTGGAAGATGAAGGTCCAGAGTAAGGTCAAGACGGCTTGCGTCATTCCCACGGATGGTTTCTCTGTCCAGACGTTAAGAACACCGATCAGCATCAAAACGAAGCACATGCCACCCATTCCTGCCACGTAGATCGTACGACGGCCAAAGTACGGCATGAGCGCGAACCAATTGAGGAAACAGCCGATGAGAGCAAGACCCGTTCCACCGAGTGCCAGAGAGTAAGTGGCGCTTGTGCCGAGTCCGACTTGTGAGAAGAAATAAGAGCTGTTGTAAGCGAAGCAGATACCGCATAAGATTTGACCTGCGAAGACGGCACAAGCGATTTCGGTACGACGGAGTTCAAAGCCCTTGAAACAATCGAAGTAACTGGTTCCGACAGAGAGTTGCTGTTCGAGGTTGTTGGTGTATATAATAGCGGCGAGAGTCTTGCGTGGGTCGATGTTTGCGTCCGGCGATTGAAGACGGCGTAAAGATTTCTCCGCATCGTCAATACGGCCTACTCTGACCAAGTACCAGGGAGATTCTGGAGCCATATAGACGAGCGGGATGAGGAAGACCGGCCAAACCCATTGGAGAGCGAATGGAATCTTGTAGCCCCAGGGGTCGGTACGTGTAGAAAGGCCCTTCAGAATACCGGCTGAGATCAGTTGACCGATAATGAAGCACATGTTCGTGTACGAAGTCATGTAGGTGCGCAATGCAGTAGGAAGGACCTCGGAGGCATAAGCTGGAGCAGTAGTTGCGAGGATGCCCCAAGGTAGACCACAAAGGATTTCTCCGACAACAAGGACTGGAAGACTCGGCGCGAAGAACACAACGAAGATTGCCAATGACAAAGCAACGAGGGCACCTCCAACAACAGGTCTAGAGCCGAATTTCGAAACCAAATAACCGCTGAGAAGGCAGCCAATGATGGAGCCGACTCCAGAAGATTGTGAGAGACCGGCTTGCCATGCCGCGGTCAACTGGTATCCGACCGGTGTCGATGGTGTCACACCTACGTAGTTGCCGTATCGAATTAGGAAAGAAGCTGGAAAGTGTCAACAATGCTCATCGTCGGTACCCAAAAGACTGAACACTCACGATATGCGAAGAAGTTTGACAAGAGATTGGTATCATATCCTTCCATGATGACACAGGTTGAGAAGACTAGAGACCAGCCAACTGCGGCTGGATAGGCTTTGATGGCATCGCGTACTCCGAGTTCCTTCTCGTCGATGATGCCTTGCTCTGCTGCTTGTTCCAGTGTCTTGCCAGCAACTGGAGCCTCTCCGTGAAGAGCGGCATCATGCGCGTTCGTTTCGACCTGCTCTGCGATGTAGGTAACGTTCTTCTCCATCTTGAAAGTGCGAAAATGAGAAGCCAATCGTGTTGTGAATGTAGAAGTTGCTAGAAAGAAGTTGTGAGGATGCCTGCAGATTCAATTGTAACATGAGGCATGCTCAAGGTTATATATACCCCGAGGTCGGGACAACAGAACGAGGTTTTCGGGTTGTGAGCGCCACAATGGTCCAGCTATTGACATGAGGATAATAGATCGATGCGCGATAGAGCTCTAGACTTGAACTTACATTTGAGCTCAATAAGCGAGCTGGCGCCATGTAAGTCCTGCATCCTAGCTGGGGGTGCAGAGACTAACCCCATGGGTAATTCTTCGGACAGCATCGAGGGCGAGACTGGAACAGACAATTCACAAGTTGGTGCTACTGCTTGAGTGTGACCAGCTCAGACCAGCACTGGCGAGGATTTTGCACCTACTAGAAAACGCCACTTAATGGCCCTTGAAAACCAATCGATGAGCTTTCCGCCTGCCGTCAGATCATCTGGAAATGTGGCTTTTAACTCATGAACGATCAGAACACGAAATAATGAAGGCAGTGAGTACATAGCGCAGAACAGCATGAAAGAAATGAACGCGCAGATACGTCACATTATCCTGCTGGTTCATAGGGTGTGTAATGAAATAGATGGTGACTATTGTAGCCATGGGGAACCGATTGCTGATCACGCAAAACATATCCATACTGTTACAGCATGTGGTAGACCTCCCTTGATATGACCATAGTTTCCATGCAAAGCTTTTGAACTTCGCATTCTTCCACCTTTCTAACACCTTTGGTGTAGTCTGGCGTGACTTGGGATGGGTTGACTCTGGGGTTTGAGGATAGAGTTACAAGCTTTTGAGATCAGGGGCTTGTTTGTTCTTGACAGTCCCTAGGTGTCAGTCGCCATTGTTCGTTCCCCACAATCTGGAAGATAGCGGCGGAAAACAGGCGGGGTTGAAGTGGATCAACTTGTTCCAAAGGAGGGGACGACCTGTGGTGCGGGGACCTGGAGGCCATAGATTAATAGAAGACCCGAAAAAGAGGACCCGAAGCAATGGAAAGGTCTAAACTGCATGACTTGAGATGAAAATAAGGACGGGATAGGTCGAACGGGATGATGTTTATTGGTTCCAATTGAAAAGGCGGAGAAAAGGCGGAGTTGGAGCTGAGGGGGAGGCGGCGCGGGGCGGGGTGCGGGCATGAATTTTCAAATGTACTCGAGTAGTCCTGGTGGTCTCTCAAACGCGTCAACCACACCTTAGTCACTATCGACTAGGTAAGGAAGTAAAGTAGCCAAACCCCATCCCTCAGCTATCAACCATCATCCAACTTCAATCTTCCGCCTAGCTTAGTTTAGTCCTGCGTCTGCTCCTTGCTCTGCCTTCAGGAGTCACTAGCTTCCATTGCTGAGCTTCCCCAGACCCCGCATTTCGAAATCCATCGTGCCGTCCAAGCTCTACTATGGGGTTTTCTCTGCTGCATCTCATTCCCACCGTCGCCTTTTCTTCCGCCGCTATTCTGCTGCTCCAAGGGACAGGAATGTGGCGTTACCCACCAATAGACATCGAGATGCGCCGAGGTTTCTTTCTATGCACCGCACCCTACTGACCACCTCATCCTGAAGTCCAGCGTTCGAGAATTGAAGCACAGGACCTTGCACCTCCCATCATGTTTGTTTAGCTACAGTTTCAACCTATGCAGAATCTTTGGTGCTAGGCTGGAAGAAAGCTGCCATGCCGCCATCTGCGAGAAGAGAACGACAGCCCAGGCAAGCCTGCGACAACTGCCGGGCACGAAAGACGAGGTGTGACCGGGCCACGCCGTGCAGCATGTGCATCGATCTAGCCATCACCTGTAGATATCATGATGTGCTCGATAGGAAGGGGCGAAAGAGTGGGAGAGGCCCAGTCATCTCACAACTTCGAGCGGCGATGAATGAATCTCCCAGGCACGACCACGATCAATATCACCACTCCAATCTCCAAAGTCAATGTCTTTCTGATTTCACGATATTGAAAATTCCACAAGGCAGCTGTGTGTCACAGGCGCCAGCTACGAGCTTCGATGTTTCTGATCCACAAGTTGCCATAGATGGAGCAAGCATGTTGTCGTGCACCGCGGCTGGACCCTTCCACGAAATTACAGAGCACCCTCGTCGACTGTCATCCACGACGCTTTTAGCACATATCCATGTCTTCCTCAAGCATCTTTTCCCAATAATGCCTGTTGTGACGGCCGAGGAGTTACTTCGCGATGGAAGTCGACCAGAAAGCCTATCGGCTTCACGCTATGCTTCTGTCACAGCCCTTTGTGCTGCAACTCATATCCAACTCAAACTGGATGGTGCAGAGCGGATGACGGATATGCAAAATCATAATGTCACAGAAATGATGTGCCAATATACTGAGGGTTTCATGCTGTCCTGCGCTGTGCAGGCACGTCAGGAATACGATATCATAGAAGATGCAGGCACTGATAGTCTCTTGAGCTCATTTTTCCTCTTCGCTGCATACGGTAACCTGGACAAGCACATGCACGCATGGTTCTACCTGAGTCAATCTCTCGCTCAGTGTATTGCCCTGGATCTTCACGACGAGTCAACGTATCTGACACTGGAACCCGGGGATGCAGAGCTAAAACGAAGGATATTCTGGATTCTCTTTGTTACAGAAAGGTTTGCCAAGCTGGTCTGCTGCAAATTATACTTGTCTACTGACATCAAAACTTAGGACATATGCACTACAGCATGCGAAGCCTGCAATTCTACGCAGCTCAATTCGGAAGCCTGATATCTTTAGCTCCAATTGTCCATCCATCATATACGGCTTGTTAAACCATATCAGCCTGTTCGAAATGCTGCCGAATGACCTGTACACTTGGGGATTTACCAGTTCCAGCAGTCTCTATACACAGGCCTCGCTAGCAGCATCTGTCTGTCATGCACTATGTGAAGCGAAGTCGGCTAAATCAATGGTGGCAAGTCAACATCTTGACACCTTGGTCACCCAAGAGTGGCTGAAGACTGAAATGTGGAAACTCTCGTTGGGTTGGCGTCCGAACTCGTTGTCATCTGGCGGACCTTTGCTTTCATTCCTCTTGCCATTCTCAGCCGGTAAATTTACAATGGAAGCCCTGACATCCGTGGATGCGTCTTCGAGAGATGCATGTGGGATAGCAATGGTAGGCGAACATCATACATCGTTTCCATGCTTGACTGATCATTCCAAAACAGGAGCAGAAGCTTTTCGATATAGGTACATGTGTTGTGGACACAGCCCTTGCGGTATCGAACTCCTCTACAAAACTTTGTGACGGTCTAGTATTGGGTCCCATGGACCTACTTGACGCATTGTTGAAATCTCTTGCCAATATTCGGGGAGCTCAGTCACATCTCTTTACAGTTTTGTTGAAGAAATCCGATCCCATTTTAGGGATTTCTTCCCCAAAACTCCTCATCGAGGCAACTAGAAGCTATGAATCATTCATCTTGCCGGCGACTATGCAATCACCTATACTGAAACTAGAAGGAGCCCATAACGATGATATTGATGATGGCAACTGTTGCAGTGTACTCGCTGCTACGTGATGTCTCCGTTACTCCTATCATGGTCAGCTGCCGGATGGTCTAACGTTGGTTGATGGAGGGACTGATCGAAAGATATGCGGCACCAGTTAGGGATTGACAAAACACTGAGCAATTTAGTACAAGCGGATGAAATACTGGTGAGATTTCAAATATCAGATGGTCCAGGCAGACGAATTACATTCAATCATCTATCAGCGGCGCAACAGCGAACACTCTTCGAGCACAACAGCGAACACTCCGCTGCCTATACAGGCTCAAGCAAACCTACATGCCACTCTACCTTCCCTTGCTACAGCGATACATAACGCTCTGATACGACGCCAATCGAGCACTGAATCCCGATCGCAAGCCCACATTCTCACCGGAGTACACGTCGATGCAGTGATACCTTCCCTCGACCTTAACACCGAGATCTCGCCAGCCGGCAGTCACGGTCTGCGTCCCCGTGAAATCCGTCCCATAGCCGCCAGTACCCTCGTCGCGACCGTAGTTGGCAAGCACAACAATGAGCTCGCCGGACGGTGCGGGCCCTGATATCCAGGCTTGGAGCTGTTTAGAGGCGTTGCCACCACTGCTTGGGTTGCGCGGTTGCATGGGGTAGCGGCCGGTGAAGGACGCTGCGGAGAGGAGGCCTGGGTGGGTGAGGAGCGCGATGCCGAAGGGGTCCATCTTGGTCAGGTCAGAGCCGAGATTGAGCTCGGCGGAGGCGCCAATCCAGTGGTAGAAGATGGTCTTGCGCTGGTCTTCGTTCAGGCCACTAATCTCAGGGCCGTTGGCTACGAACATCATGTCCATATTCGGGTGGATGCGGGCGACGTCGTAGAACGAGAGCGCAGTGACGGCCCAGTCGCGATAGTTGTTGATATCCCGCTGGACGTCGGTCCATTTGACGAGGGGCGTCTTGTTGGCGTAGTTGTTGACGTCCTGGTCGACGCGCATCGAATCTGCGTTTGCTCTCCAGATGTCAAAGTACTTCTTTGAGCGATCGAGCTTCCATGAGACTTGGAGAGTGATTTTGCGGCCTGACTTTTGGATGGCTTTGTGCCATCCGATGACTTCACGACTGGAGTCAGCAACGAGATCCACGTCACCGTGCTCGGGCGATCCAGGGGTGATGAAGTCGAGTTTGATATAGTCGACGCCCCTAGAACCGCAGTATTAGCCTTTGTCTTTGAAGCAGGCAAAATGGAGACTTACCAAGCTGCAAATTGTGCTGCATTCGAATTGAACCAGTTCTGCGTGTCCGGATGATCATAATTCAGTGCACACCGAACGAACCCATATTCATGATTGCAAATATCACGAATCTTGGTATCGGTCCCTTTGATAGTCTTATTGTAGTCGGAAACGAAGGGTCCAGGGACGACATAGACGCCCAATAAACCGCCCTTCGAGTGGATGTGATTCGCAAAATTCGGCAGGTCGAACTTCTTCTCGTCGTACTGAATGATGCCATTTTCGTCGCCGCCGTCTCTTGACCAGCCCGAGTCCAAGCCACAGAGACTGTACTTGCCCTGGAGCGTGCTGTACATTTGGTCGCACTGGGCTCGGACGTGGACCTCGTCGAAGGCTTCTATGTAGCCAGCGGCCTGCAGCCCCCACGAATTCCAGCCGCGAACGGGGAGGGTTGTCCCGTCTACAGTCGTGCCCATCTTTAAGACTTTCAGGTGTGCCGACACAGTGGACATAAACAGTCCCAGTGCGGTTGCCAATGAGAGGATCGCCATCATGATTTTTGTTGACCGTTGATCGGGGCGACTACTGAAGGAAGATTTCGGAGAACTCCTCGTTGAGAACTAGACTGGATTGAAATGGGATTGGGGAGTTTGTTGATTGAAAGAGAAGAGAGCAAGAACCAGCGCTTTAAATACATATTGTAGTCCTTGTTACACTCCGCGAATTCATCGAGATNTCCCACCGTGATCGCCATCACTCTGCACGAAAAGATACCTGCATGTCAGGCAGGATATGTCAGGGCGGGGAAAATTCACTCATCGGACATTATCTCGGAAATTCTGATGAGTACTCCAAGCCTTGACCAAGCAGTCTACACACGGAACTTTTTACTGTACTTCTAATTAAGTGCAGCGTTTTCTACTCTCGTGAGATCTCAGTCAGCCCCGGCTACAGAACCGTTCATTCAATACCCTCCGCTAACGACCCTTGGTGCATGCCAAGAAATGGAGTACCATTCGCTCCCGCATGGAATTCTGACAGGCGGCGGCTTTGAATCCCGCAAGATCGCAGTAGCTTATTTATTTGCCTCGCCTAGTCTTTGGTGCAGATTCACGCCGCATCTCAATTCGTCCAACCAGTCACCCATTAACAATCATATTCAAAACCCGTTCGATGCTCGATCAAAATAAACATATCCAATGGAAAGACAAGAGCCCTACGACTAGCAAGCCCAACCCCATGACCCCTTACCCCAGTCACCGTCCCTCGTTCCTTACCCCGCATCACTTGGAAATAAACTCTGAACCAGCCCGAAATGTTCTGCTTCCCGAGAAATTGCCCAAGCGGTTAGTCTGTGGCATTCGATCTTTCCGATATGCCAAACTGCAAATGGAGACTTGAGTAAGATGAGAATGTCCGTCGCTGGCAAGTCTTTTCAAGACACTGCTCTTCGCCGTTTGAGTTGCCATTTTGCTGAGTATACGTACCCATCGATGCTTACCTTGATAGCAACGATGAAGAGCAAGCCAAAGTCGAGGACCAAATGGGAAATGGAGGGAAAGCCAATTTTGCTGTGTACGGAAGTAAAACTACGAACTTGTTTGTTTTCATTATACGGCTGTATGCCGCTGTCAGTACAGACTCTTTGGCTCTGTTCGGAATTGTTGCAGATGCCATCGTAAGCGTACCGTACCTCACCTTCTTAATCCTTCACCAGCTAACAAAGAGCCAGAGGGATCTCGTTAGCTCAACATTGATGCTAATCACTTCGAGGATGGCAAGGAGACCAAAGCTGCCAAAATATCCTGTGGTAAGTGACTGGTACCCCGCAACTCATTTAGATCAGTTCTGACATCCTGCTCTGCTCTAGGGTCGAGAGAGAGTCGAAAAAGTAGGGAAAAAATATTGTTCTGTGCTCTGACGACGACTGTATCTATCGAATGATTGTGGGTTTGTCGCATCCACTCTCCGAACAGTCGCTTATAATCGTAAGATCGAATCAGCACGAAGTCTGGCTGAGGGACCACGAGATGATGAGACACTGAAGTTCATACCCCTTCTCTCCGTCAGCATAGCCAGTTAGTTTGATCCTCATAATTTAGAGATCACGATAAATGAGTTTTCACCTAGTCTTCTCCAAAGGATACACGTTCGTTTACTGCTTCCTGCTCCGTCGCTACCCCTCAGCTGCAATTTTCGTGGTAAGCCTTTCCACTCCCATCCCAGACATCTCGCTAACATCAATTCAGCAAGATCATCGAAACGATATCATCGTAAACATCTTCGATCTCGCAATGTCAATCGCGGGTACGAAGTTCCGCAAAGTCTGGTTCCTTGACCCGACGGGAGCCATCTGCACCGCCCTCCTCATCCTCTTTTCATGGGCATCGACCGCTTTCGAGCATTTGTGGTATCTTGTCGGCAAGAGCACACCACAGGACTTCTTGAATAAGATGGTCTATGTGTCAATTACTCATGAACCCAGAATCAAAAAGATCGGTATCGTAAGTAAACAACCTTGAGATGTAAGAAGGTGACGCTAATGAGACTATCAGGTGAGAGCATATCATGCAGGCGATAAGTTCTATGCCGAGGTGAACATTATCATGGAGGAGAAAGAACTCCTACGGGTTACAAATGATGTCTCGCAGACTCTTCAGCGGAAGCTTGAAGGTACGGGCTTGCTTATCTCAAGACATCTAGTCACAAAGCTGACTGATCAGTTCAAGTCTCGCAGTTGTTGAAAGAGCTTTCCTGTATGTTGACTATGAAGGAGATCATAGCGTGTTCGAAGAACATAAACCATTGTATGATTATGAAGAGAAGAAAGCACCGCTCTTCGTTCGTGTGAAGGATAAGATTTTCAAGATCAAGAGCGAGGAAGATAGAGATTGAGCAGGGCATAATGTTTATTAACTGGAGTTTGGAGTTCCCGAAAGTTTGTAGGAATGCAATTGGGTAGAAGGAGTTTTGATGATGCTCCTTTTCGGTAGATGGCCTTCATGAGGTGATTCTGATAGGTGGTGGATGTGGTCACGTGTTATCCTCTTATTCCTACCACTTACTTTTCATTGCCAATAGAAGCTTGTGAGGTAGTTCAAATGTTGAGAATGAGTAGCTCATACAATACGTATTTGGTTAGCCCGGATGTACCTTCCTCGAGTAAGGAAAGAGAGAGGTGACTTGCTGCTTTTCGTTAGCTTCTCGCTGCTTTAAATCGCGGGCTCTCCAGAAATTCCCTCTCTTGTGGTCTTCCTCGCTTCTGTTTGTCAACAGTCTCCTTTCATTTTGTCATCGCGAGTTCCTGCTCCAAGTCTCATCCGGTCTAGCTACTGTAATGTCCAATACCTTCGGAGGCATTGCAGTAAACTGCCAGCGTCCCACGTTCACAATCGCATGTCACGCGTCTCCGTCCCTGCCTGTCACCCCAGTATCTTAGTGAATATCGAATTTATATCTCGCCGAGGAGACTTTAGGTGCCTAATGCAATCAACAAGACTATCACATCTCATGTCCCATTTCGACGCAAGGTCCCGGACGCCAGCAACTGAGTATTATGGTAGCGCGAGTGTATCCAACAGATATGCTGGAAGTCAGATGGCGTTCATCGCTAATCACAACCCCTCTCTATCTGCACCTCCTCCACCAGCAACCAATGTCACTGTAACGTTTCAGAAGCGAAGATAACCTATCTGAGCCTCCAAGTCGGTGGAACGTTGACCCTGCCGATGCCGACCAAATGCATGTATCTCAGATGAGATGAGTCTCGAAATTATCCTCAGCTAGATGGCTGTCGATGTTGCCATTCTACCTAGGTCTGTCTAGGTATGAAATTTACGAGAACCTCGTGCAACGTTGGAGGCATGGCACCCGGATGAAGTCCTGTTTTTATTGCTGCAAGGGAAGTTGCCTTGCTGGCGCAGGAAGGCGTAGATGTCGGTCACACAGGAAGTCACGATATGCTGCAGCCAATCTATGGCCCGCAATGCCCTATATTTATCGAGTTTACTTGATCTACCCCTGTGTCTAGCCTTCCGGTCCGAATTATTAGCTGCCCTCTCCTGTCCTGCAGCCAACCAGTCAAGCAGCTGAGCACCCCTGCCTCGTCCTCCAGGAGAAAGATCGTCAGTATTAATATCCCCAGCTTTTTCGTGATTTTAAGTTTTCCTCTCTTGTCACATTGCTGTTCATGTCTCATCAACATCACAAGATGGGGTTCAATCATCTCACCAAGGTCGTTGCAATTGTTGTGGGCGTCTCGGCAGGTATCGTCAATGCCGTGGCTGTCAATCCACTGCCGGCGCCAACCTCCATAACCTGGGGAACTTCTGGTCCGAGGGCATTCAATGGACGCAACCTTCATCTCAAGGGGTCAACAAACAAGATTGTTCTTGATGCCTGGGATCGCGCATACAGCGCAATTGGACTTCATTGGAGTCCGCAAGCAACCGAAGCTCCCATTGGTACATTTGCACCGTTTCCAACTGCCGTCGCACAGAAAGTGACCCGTGGGACCACAACTCTGAACACGGTCGAAGTTCAGATCACAGATACCAAGGCGCCCCTTCAACATGGTGTCGATGAGACGTACACTCTTGATATCACGTCCTCATCTCAGACCATCAGTATCACAGCCGAAACCATTTGGGGTGTACTTCACGCTTTCACAACTCTGCAGCAGCTCGTGATCTCGGACGGGCATGGCGGGCTTATGCTTGAACAGCCTGTCTCTATCAAGGATGGACCTCTGTATCCTTACCGAGGTATCATGATCGATTCGGGACGAAACTTCATCTCCCTGAAGAAGATTTACGAGCAGATCGATGGCATGGCTTTGTCCAAATTAAATGTGCTCCACTGGCATTTGGTCGACTCTCAAAGCTGGGCTGTTCAGCTGTCTTCGGTTCCCTCGATGACCTTAGACGCCTACTCAGCAAGGGAAATTTACTCGAAAAATGACATCAAAGATGTCATCAACTATGCGACTGCACGTGGAGTTCGTGTGATTCCTGAGATTGATATGCCAGGTCATTCGGCTTCAGGGTGGAAGCAGATTGACCCCGCGATCGTTGCTTGCGAGGATTCTTGGTGGAGCAACGACAACTGGCCACTGCACACAGCTGTTGAACCCAACCCAGGCCAATTGGAGATTTTGAACCCAGACACTTACAAGGCCGTTTCTAAAGTCTACAATGAGCTCAGCTCAATGTTTTCGGACAACTTCTTTCAGTACGTACTAGGGAGGCCCAAGTTTTTCCACTCCTCGTTGTTTCTGAATTCGCATCTTTCCCGAGACATTTCTTATCCTTCTCTTCAAACATATCTGATAATCAATAACTGACATCCCATTGCGTAGCGTTGGTGGCGATGAAGTTCAGACTGGGTGCTACAATCTCTCAACAATTACCACGGAATGGTTTGCAGCTAACTCGTCTCGTACTTATGACGACCTGCTCCAGTTTTGGGTTGACACGGCACTTCCAATATTCACCTCGTCGGCCAAGAAGGATCGCAGACTTATCATGTGGGAAGATGTAGCGATCGGCACGCCACAGGCACATTCTGTGCCGACAGACATCATTATGCAAACCTGGAATCTTGGGCTCGAGAATATCAAGAAGCTCACTTCATCTGGCTATGACGTGATTGTTTCTTCTGCAGATTGGTTCTACCTTGACTGTGGCAATGGGGGATGGGTTGGCAACGACCCTCGCTACAACGTTCAGACAAATCCGGATGCTGAGACAGGAACTCCGAATTTCAACTACGGCGGTGGCGGAGGAAGCTGGTGTGCTCCGTACAAAACGTGGCAACGTATTTACGACTACGATTTTACAACCAACCTCACCACTGCTGAAGCCGCCCATGTGATTGGGGTTACAGCTCCGTTGTGGGCAGAGCAGGTCGACGATCAGGTCATAAGTTCAAAGTTCTGGCCTAGAGCTGCTGCGTTGGGAGAGCTGGCGTGGTCAGGAAATAAGAATGCAGACGGCGAGAAGAGAACGACTGAGCTGACGCAACGGATTCTGAATTTCAGGGAATATCTGGTCGCACTTGGAGTTGGAGCAGCGCCTTTGATGCCGAAGTACTGCCTGCAGCATCCGCATGCTTGTGATTTGTATTACGACCAAACGGCTTTGTACACTAATTAATCGATATAGGTCATAGATTTTCAACTTTACAATCATCAACTTTGAGGCCTTATATCTAAATGTTTCCAATCATACATCTACTTCCACCTCTCATTCCAAAAGAATCCCTTCCACGACCTGGTTCCCATCAAAGGACTCCCCGTCCATGATACCATCGACGTAAGCCTCACCTACCAGCTTATGCGCCATTCTCTCGTCTCTCAGACCGCTCTCTCGGATCACAAACGGTGTCTGCGCTCCAAGGAAAATGACAACCTTATCGCCGCGAGCAATATATTCCGACCCGAGCCCGACCCAACCGGACGCAGTGCGAAATGCACGTCTATTGTATGTCATGTTCATCACACGGTGAAAGAAGCATGTTGCCCTGTGCTTCGAAGCCTCGTCAATTGATTCTTGATTGGGATCCAGTAGAGCATCCATGGCCTGCTCAGTGAGAAGTCTGCGCTCTTTCTTGTCTTTGTCCTGATCTTCGCTTGGTAAAGGCGGAAGACCGGCTACCAGTGACCAGCAGACATGCTTGTAATCGCTTCTTCGATCATCGTGTACTTTTAGATCTCCTGAGTGCTTTGGCCGATGTTTGAACAGCTCTGTCCAATACTGGGCGGACGTCCTTAACGCCTTGCTCCGATGCTTCAGGGTCTTTCCCAGGGAGTGCTTGTCACTGCCAGAGATAGACTTGGTGTCCGGCTCCGGCTCGAGGACGCCCGAGATCCACTCCAGAATTACGGCCTTTCCTTCCGGGCTAAGGTCGTTCTGGGACATTTGAGGGCGTTTCTCCGAAATCCAAGCGATGGTATCAACAACCACCGCTTCGAGACTCAACCGCGGGTATTCGTCTTCTTTTCCCCAGACATATTGATATTCTTGACCCGTTCTTTGGTCTTTCGATGCATTCCATCGGCGAAAAGATTTATTTGAAGCAATCGTTTCATACCCGTGCGATTTTGTCCAGTCCGGTATCCAAGTTCTGATTCCAGGAAGTACGCTTGCAGGATCTTGATCACAGTATGTCAAGAACCAGAGATCTCCAGCTCTTATATATATCGCTGGGACAAACATGAAGACTTCATGGTAAGTTATCCCGTAGTTGATCCGAATATTGAGCTCTTTGGAGTCTGATGCCAGTCCTAGGAGGGCGTAAATACGGTCGTGAGGCATCGTCGTCTCTAAGGAGGCCTGGGCCGCGTCAACCAGTAATTCTTTCAAGCTGAGGCGACCTTTCAGTTCAGCAAGTAGTTCTTTATCTTTATTGACAGGATTACTGTCAGAAATGTTATCTCCCCCTTCTTCGGGGCGTTTCGCTGTCAAGTCTTGCAGGGTTTGCAGGTACAGCCTCGTGTCAAGCATCGTCCAAGGCCTGTGGTCAACCATCCTCACCGGTCTTCCATACTCCTTCACATACGCGTCCCAGGAGTTGAGAAATGTCCCAAATACGAAATCGCCATTCCATTTCATGACTTTAGGCCCACAAACAACGGTCACCCTCTTCGCGACCGCCAATTCCTGCAATACCCATATTCTTCCCCACCATGCTCTGGCAAGTAGAGCTGAAACTGCTTTGATAGGAAATGGTGGTATCTCGTCATCAGTAGCAGTAACCTTGCCAAACATCTTAGCAAAACTCGCCATCACAATCTGATCATCGTGCTCTTCCTTTACAGCCGGCCGCCCCTGTGACAGTGGCATGGGAGTATCAGCAGTAAAGGTCGACTCCTGAAGTTTGCACCTCATCATCGAATGTAAGGCCTCCATGGCCATATCACTATCTTCAGCCGATGGACCTAGCCAGATGATTACCGTTGAAGCTTGAGAGTATATCCTCCTCATCTGCTGCACCTGCCAGTTCTTCTCGTCCTCGTGATTTTGGTCGATGGAGACTGCATCGACCCAGATTACTAGGTCGCTCGTCTCATACTGGACATGGCCCCGAACATGGCGGAGAGCGCTATCCAAACTCTCTCCGATCCAGAACAGTTTTTCATCGATATACAAAGGGTACGATCGTGGTTGACCGAAACGCAAATCCAGATCTTCTATTGGCAAAGAGTCATCGCTATCGGCAGGACTATTCGGAGCTTTTGGGTTGAAAGGACTTCCCCAGGTATACGACAGAGCCTCAAACTCGGGATCATCGTCTAGGGAAAGATACTCGATCATGCATTTGAGGTTATTCCTAATGTGCTCTGCAGGTTTGACTCTCAGCACGCGAATCTCGCGGCCATCGACCAGGTTACGATCGTATTTAAACAGTGGTCTCTCCAGCTCTTCGCTTCGGAATTCGCGGGTGGTATCGAGAAGACGGACATGGAGAAAGGGATGGTTGGCATCTGGTGGGCCTACCCACATGCCAGGGGTTATTCGAGAACCCGACATCGTCGCCTTATTTTATTGTGTAGTCAAAACCTACTGAGGTGAGAGATCGACCCGAATGTCAAAAGTACTGCTTTACTAACCTCGATTTGGATCTCAAAAAATCATTGGTTGGTGCTGCATAAGAGCTGAAAACCACAACGCCACCAAATGCAACCCAATAACTCTTCACACCGCTAACCGCCAGCATCACCAGCCACAAGCAACGTGCACTTTTGCGTGAACCACCGACCCTATGATCAAAACATGAGGTTTTAGTCACAGTGAGCTTTTGCGAAGGAAGCGATGGCTTAATAAAGAGCTTGTGTTGCTGCTGAAGTTCTTAGAAAGTTAGAGGAAGGACACCATCCCCGAACTGAATGTGGGGGTCACGTATGGGCCGTCCCGTGCTGCATGTTTCCAATAATTCAGCCGCATTTCCTATCTTCGAAGCGCCATCAACACAGAGGGGACTAAGCACATAACGGTATGTGCGTCCTTGAAAAGGTGCATTTTCCCCGCGTTCAGTAAGTTCTTTGCTTTTAAATCTTGTCTCCCAATCATCCACCTGTTCGCCTTGACAGATCAGATCCAAAGATGCGACTAACAAACCTCGTCTTGGCCGTGGCCATTCAATCCCCGCGCGCAATTTCTCAGACAATCACACATTACTCAACTTTCCGTTTTCTCAGATCTACCATTATGTATCAGCACGGCCGTCGATCACGCTTTCGAGAGCGTCTTGCAAAGCGACTGTCCACAGACGATCCCAGCGAGCGCAGCTAGTTGTATCTGTTTGAAACCGGGCGGTCCAGATCGGATGACGAAATCGATCACAAAACTTATGCCGATTTGGTGTGTGGGTTTAGGATTTTCAGGTCCCGAATATCAGGAGACGGTGGCGACTGGTTTCTCCCTGTATTCGGAATACTGCACTGGGGCATTGGGCCCTGCAGCAGTTGTAGCGGCACCTACAGCTATAGAGACAACGCCAGTAGAAACGAGCGCGGGAATAACTACAGGTGGTGAGTGATTATTTTGTAGAGCTGCCAAGCGGTCGGCTCGAACGACTCTTGCTCGATTCTAGTATTCGTAGTGCCTTCAATGTTCTTGCTAACCATTTCTTCCAGCTTCGTCACCAAAGTCAACCAGTACAAGTTCAACAGCAGCAGATACACCAAATACCTCGAATGACTCTTCATCTTCATCTTCCTCCTCATCCTCGAATTCATCCTCGGGCTTAAGTCTGGGCGAGAAACTGGCAATTGGCATCTCCATTCCAGCCACACTTGCGACAATGCTGGGCTGCTATTTCGCGTACAGGCAGCATAAGACGTCGAAGAAGGAGGCTGAAATCCGTAAGACTGCGCTTCGTTTATCGCAGTTCACTCCTGGCCCGCCCAATTACCAGAATGCGACACGAAACGGACATTGAAGGGTGTACGGAAAGCAGGAGATGATCGCGGGCATCGTACGATGGGCAAATATGTGCAAAATAACGGTCTTGAAGGGAGCACCGGGGAATAGAATTAAGCTCAGAGGGAGCTCGTACAGTCATGGAGTTGGATTCTCACACTATGGGTGACAGCGTTTCGACGGAGTAATGGCGTTTACGGACACGAATTGTGGTAGTTGGGGGATACCCAAGAACTTCAAGTACAGCACACAAGCGAGATAACCAAATATTTCAAGCGACTCTTTCGGCTTTTTTGCATGACAACAGACTTGAAAATAAGGTTCCCAGTGAGAAAGTACCTGAAACATATATTCAGTCAGAAAAATATGCAGAGAGTCCTAAGATCTTTTGTGAATCCTGACTGTTTCGCTGTTGTCATTTGTACCGGAAACGTTCTCCGGTGAACACTTCACGACTACCGCTCGTCATCCATAGCTACATCGTACTCACAGTATCTCAGCCAATTAATTGCTAAGGAAGCTACTCTAGGGGTGGCAACCTGATGTGTTCGGTCTAATGTTACGAAAAAGCATGAGATAGATGCGTCATGTGGAAGTGGGTTCACTTTTTGAAATCTTTAATCGTCCATTGCCCTGACTGCCCTAAATACTGCTCACAGGAGGGCTTGAAAGGCAAACCACTTTTAAACCAGTGAGAGAACTTTCATTCATGTGAGAAGTTCTCTTCGGTCAGCCTCTTGAGCCAATCCGAAGCTTAGCCACGTGCGTCTCACAAGCGAAAGACTCGGAAGGCGCTCACTAAGCAGGCATCTTAATCAGCACTTCCCACCTCTATCTCCATTTCCAGGATCCAATCACACCTCGTCCAAGATGATCTGTCGTATCTGATAATGTCGCCTTGGACGACGACTCCCTCATTATGGGTGACGCCAAGCCTCGTCTATCAACATCGACGTCTCTCATCCGCGAACAAAAATCACTTTCGCCTCGGCAACTGCTTGGCTTTGATATGACCAATTGCGTACCCGACACTCATCAACTTACATAACTTCGCACTGCCCATTTCCGGCCTGTCTTGCTTATGTGCGGCACGCTAAATCTGCGATAATGCAGGTCCCAAAGTCACCATGAAGAAGTCTTGAAACTCATATAAGAATGAGATGGGGGTTTCCCCGTCTCCATGGACTCGATATCTTACAGCTTGGTATCCAAAAATTCAACATTCTCTTGTGAAGATAGTTCGTTGCTCAACAACACGTCCTTTCTAGCATCATGTCTGAGAAAGTGCACCCGCCGTTGGGTCACAATTCAAGATGGAGACAGTTCAGACATCCAAGCGGTCGGAGGATACACATCGCTGCAACTCCAGAAGAACACGAAAAACTCAAGCAGGAGCTAACAAAGTCTGAGCCAGATCTTGAGTTTGACCTCTGCATACGCGGCTCACCTGAACACGTCAGTCTTCTTCACTTCTGGATTGGGTTTTGCTGATCGAGAATGCCAGGTCCAAATGATCCGAGAACTGAAAGCACACCACGAAAATCGTCGAGAAAGCATCCGAGAGAACCATTCGGATATCTACAACGACTTCGAACACATCCAATCCGAGTTGACCGCCATCGCTGCAGAGCTGGACATGCTCACTGATCATCACGTCACTCTCGATGCCAACTTTTCTAAGTTTGGGTACAGCGCTCAATTGAGGACTCTGGACGTTGAAGAACAGGCTGTGTCGAGCTCTGCAGCATCTTCATTCAGTGATGGGTCAGAAGCACCGAAACAGGCCGGAATGAATATTAAGTTCTGGAAAAGACCCGTAGTTCGACAATACTTCCACAAAGGTCTGCTCTGGCGCTCTAAAGCTAGCGGGGAAGTTGCTTCCTTCGAGCTGTTCATCGATCTGCTATACGTTGGCGTCATCGAGGCAATTGGTCATACTGCCAGTGAACATGCTACGGGCTCGGCATTGCTTCACTACCTCATCACATATGCGATGAGTGCGAAGATGTGGGTGGATATTACGAACATGACAAATTGGTTCGAGACAGGAGATATCATGCAACGCCTCTCCATTTTGTTCTTCCTTCTCTGCCTGCTCGGATTTACTGTCAACATTGCAAATGCTTTCGACACGACTTACACAGCAACGGTGGCCTTCTACCTAGGCGCACGACTCCTTCAGGGTGTGTACTTTGCTTGGGTCGCTATCTGGGTACCTACTGTAAGGGGACCGATGACGCTCCAGAGCATCTCCGTCTTCGTTATCTCGGCGGTATGGATTGCTTCCATCCACGTGGAATACCCAGCACGACTTGGTCTGATGATTCCAGCAGTGCTGTGCGACTTGTTCGGCAGCATGTGTATTGCTCTGATCATGCGTACATTCCAGAAATTCAATGTCTCCGAGTCCAGAACTCGTTTCTCGCATTTCATGAAACGACTTTCAACACATTTCGAATTCTTTCCGGCCTTCAACATCGAGCACCGTGTTGAGAGAAACAACACATTCATAGCCTTGGTGTTCGGATATTCTATCCTCGCCATCCTCTACCAGAATCGATACTCAGTCTTCGCATCGAATGCCATTTTCGGTAAAGCTTGTCTTTCACTCATCCAGGCATTTTGCTTCAACTGGATCTATTTTGAAATCGATCTCTTGAATATGAGCGTCCATGCTATTCGCAGACATTATGCATCAGCCTGGGTGTGGATCTTCGGGCACCTGCCATTCATCATGGGCTACACCCTCTCAGCAACCGCCATGTCCAAGATTGTACTGGCACACGATGTCTCGCATAGTGATGAGGGCTCACTGGAAAAGCCTTATGATGAGGAGTCACCGGAATATGTTGCGACTGGTCTTCGATGGTTCTACTGCGGAGGATTATGCGTGGCGCTGATATTCTCTTGCATAATATCGCTCTCTCACCTCTACCATGTGAAAGAAGATGCTCGACTCACCCAGTCATCTCGGTTGATATATCGCTCTGGGGCTGCAATCTCTATTCTCATGCTCCCATTAGCGCCGAAGGAGAGACTGGAGTCCCTCGCCTTGGTCGGAATAACTTGCTCGATCGTCATTTCGTGCTTGATTGTTGATCTTTACGGACTCTCGAGTAAAGACAAGGAGTACGTTCCTCTATATCTTGAGAGATCACTATGGTCATCTCTTAGAAAACTGTTTAATGGGTACATGCTAATTGGCGCTCTTTTTAGCTTCTGGGTGGGAGGCTTTTCACAGAAAGAGAAGCAGAAGATCAAGTACAAGGCCCATTGCAAGTTGGATGAGGAGCGCAAGACTCAGATTACGGAAAACCTTGAGAAGGGGCACAAGACTACGATCGAAGACATCCTCAAGAAGACCTCCAAGTCAAAGCCAGAGAGCGAGACTCCCCATTGGACTGATCACCACAACGCAAATACACATTTGGCCGCCTGAAGTTCTAAGTTCTATCTTGAGCCGGNAGAACTCGGACCCAGAAACGTGACGTATCGAACCAAAAGTGTCAGACCAGCGGCGAGAAGGAACTTATTCCCATCTTGGGAATGATGGGCCCCGAATCTTGTCTTGGCCGAATTGGGTCTGGTTTTTAGCGGTGGAATAAATCGATAGGAGTATCATCTCGCAACACTTCTTTCTTGGCAAATGGTTTTTTCTCGCACGTGTGAGGCCTATCTATGGGAAAACCCAACGAGGTATTTTATTGATTGGATGACTAGACTTATCTGCAGGCTTTAGAACACTCGTCCATCTTGTGGCCTGACCAGATCTTTCCATTACCGTGCATCTGCCATCTGCTTTGTGATTTCCTAGACCCGGTGCAGATCACTTTAGTACCATGCAGGGCGAGTGGAGATATTCATGCTTTGGAAGCGTTTGATGAGCAAGTTCGTTGATTTGCAGAGATTGCTATCTTGCGCACAGAACGATAAGAAAGTCAACAAATCTCTTGGTTGTTTGGCTGGGCGCGTCTGTGTTGTTTGGTCCGAGGTTTCAACCAAACAAAAGGCGTGGAATTTTGAAAGTAAATATAGAACCAGACGCTCCATGTTCGAAGTTCTCCTTCTCGTTCTGCTGCAAGTACGTCAACAAGCGCAGATAAGCTCGCAAGCCACCAAACGCCACCAGCAGTGGAGATAAAGAATCGCTTCCATATTCGCCTCCCGAGCTCCTCTATTTTAGTTTCCGGCGCTCGGTAGTGTAGTTCGAGCTTTAAAACAAATCTCCTAGTGCACTGACTCCCACGAGGCTCTTCACCGACTTCTCATCCCACTTCTAACATGTTGTTGGACATCTATTCGTTTAAAACTTCTTGCTTAAGGGAGGCCAAAGTCATCCCGACTCGTTGAAACTTGACAGGATATGGGCCCCGGTCCTTGTCGTCCTCCTAGACCTCCCCCGGGTCCATTCCTCGATTCACCGCATCTGAAAACACTTGCGATAAACAATCGCTTTCTCCCCTCAATCTACCATTCAACTCATTCGCGCGGGATTTTACGGGGAAATGCATCCCTGAAGCTTCGATATTCTCGTACAAAAACTGGTAACTCGCATGTTCGTTCTCGACAAAGTACCCGAGTCAGCCAAGATCGACTAGCTTTCGGGGGTTAATGATCTGTTTGTTGTGGCTGGAAAATTACATCTTGCTGCCGTCGTCGAAACAATCGGATCGCGAATGAAGCATCTTGGTCGTTTGGGCGTTTCACGCATCCACATTGTGACCTATTTGCAGGTCACGCACCGACGCACAATACTACAAGGAGAATTACGCCGCGGGTGTCTCTCCGCTGCAACTGTTACTCGCATGCTTCGCTATGTGTGTTGCTGATAGAGAGCCGGGGACGAGATTCAGTATTCAGTAACTCTTCTCCGTGATCGGTGATAATCCGTTTGGGGACCCCAGGACGTCAACGAAAAATGACCCCAGATCATCACATAAAATTCAATGATCGTTGCAAGTATATCCGAATGAGGAAGGTGGTAAAGCCATGAGATGCAGCCAAGTGCAACCCCACATGCGCATACCAAGAGATGGCTGGCTTTGGTGGACGCGCGATCCTATCAACCACTGCGGGGTCAACTTGGCAGTGACAGAAGCTTCAAACAAGTCGCACACGATTTTCTTGTGTATGGGCTGACTGAGACGTATATCTTCGGGGAACTGAACATGGCGTTCTTGGCTGTTCTTGGATAACTTGGCTCATCGAGTCATTGATGTCAATGGCGGTGGACGAAGGGAGTGAAGCGGTTGACAAGCCGGCAGGTCGCAGCAGGATAAACTGATATAAAAGCTTGAGTCCGCCCCTCAAGACATTGGCTTGCGCGGCATTCTTGTGTGGCTTTTTATATTTGCTTGATTCTCTTGTCCTACATTGGCAGCCTGGAGCTCACGAACTACTCCCAAGAATACGCGAATTTCAACCATCCAGAACACACATACCTCAAGACTTCCATCCAGTCGCAATCATGCGCTTCTTTCCCACTCCTACAGGTAGTGAGCCTGCAGACCCTATCGCCAAGGGAATCATTCCCACGGCAAGACAGTCCTTGTCGGACTTGCTCAAATGGAAGCAAAGAACTGTTGTCGTAAATGACTTCGGGGAGACCTCCTGCGAATGGCAGGACCCTGAGCCATTGACCAACCCAATTACCCTTTTTATGCAATTAAAAGCGAGAGATGTAAGTAGACAGCCATCAATACCTCCTGGTTCAGAGCGTTCAATGCTAACAGTTTCAGTGGCTCTTTTTCATCTGCGGATTTCTCGCTTGGACAGCCGATGCCTTCGATTTCCATGCCCTCTCGATCCAGACAGTCAAACTGGCTGCTTACTACAAGCAATCCAACACAAATATCTCAACGGCCATCACTCTCACTCTGCTTCTCCGCTCTGTGGGTGCTGCATTCTTTGGTCTTGCGGGAGATAGATTCGGCCGGAAATACCCTATGGTTCTCAATATGATTATTCTCGGACTACTTCAAGTCGCCACCATCTACTGCAAAACATTCAAGGAGTTCTTGGCTGTCAGAAGCTTGTTTGGTTTGTTCATGGGTGGTGTCTACGGCAATGCCATTGCCATGGCTCTTGAACATTGCCCAGTGAATGCTAGAGGACTGATGTCGGGTATCCTGCAACAAGGTTATGCTTTTGGCTACGTCTTGGCTGCATGTGCCAACTTGGGAGTCGGGGGAAGTGTCGAGTCATGGAAGGTCAGTTCGTCCCACTCCATAAAATTTCGTAATCCGAAGCTGACATTTATAGACTGTGTTCTGGATCGCCGCTGGCTTCTCCATGGCCGTCGGACTCGCTCGTCTCTGCTTTCCGGAAAGTCAACAGTTCCTCGAGGCCAAGAAGAATGGCCACAAGAACATTTCTGCCGGCGCATTCTGGAAGGAAACGAAGCTCATGCTCGGTCAAGAGTGGAAGATGTGTGTTTACTGCATCATTCTCATGACTTGGTTCAACTTCTACAGTCACACTTCTCAAGATTCGTACACCACTTTCATGCGCCAAGCGAAAGGTCTCAACAACGCAGCTGCAAGCAGAGCTTCGATTTGGATGAAAGTTGGTGCCTGTGTTGGTGGCTGTATCATTGGGTACCTGTCGCAATTTGTCGGTCGTCGTCGCGCTATGATTGCCTCCGCAATTATGTCTGGTCTTATGATCCCATCTTGGATTCTCCCATCTGGCGAGCACGCTTTGTCTGCCACCGGTTTCCTCATTCAATTCTTCGTACAAGGAGCTTGGGGTGTTATCCCAATCCACTTGAACGAGCTTTCGCCACCCGCCTTCAGATCTTCTTTCCCTGGTCTCACCTACCAGCTCGGTAACATGATCTCTTCACCATCAGCTCAGATCGTCAATGCGCTGGCCGAAAAGATCTCTGTGAAGGACGAGGGTGGACCACACGTCAAGGCTTACGGTCCAGTTATGGGCGTTGCAACCGCAATCATCGCCATTGGTATTGCACTTACTGTCGCTGTTGGACCCGAGAGACGTGGCCGCAAGTTCGAGGCTGAGCCTATTGCTGGAGCTGCTCTTGACATCCCTGCCAAGGATTTGGAATATGGAGAACACGAGAAGAAGGTTGATATCGAGAATGTTGAGACCAAGGCGCAGCAGTAGATGCATTTGGACTCTGCTTGTGGAACACTGTACACTGGCAGCATAAAGTAGATTCGAGGAAGTTCTGATGAGCTTCATTCAACCTGAGCTATGGAATGAGACAACGATTTCTCTATTTAGAAATGATTAAGATATGCATGTACCCTTTTAAGCCTGTCTGATGATTATGAACATGTATAAAAATGCGATCACGAGGCATGATCCGTGATATCAGTAAGTCCAGCATGGCAAAGTGCTGTTGCGTGCTTGCTCCGAGAACCACAGACACTTTCTATTCTCAATCTGACCGGCCTTACAGATCACCTGAGATCAGAAGAACGACAATGAAGACACTTTCCTGGCCAAGATGTCAGCTCTTTAATCTGAAAGTTCATCTGTTGACACCACAGGCGTCTTTTTCGCTCACTCTGGGCACTTTGCTGCCAGCACTATTGTATCTTCGTGTCTTTGGACAGAAGCACCACCATGCGGTGTTAAGATCAAGTAAAACCGTCCCGTTGACCCTACTTGTCCACTAATATTGAGCAGTGACCAGAAGGTGCCTTACGGACTCATTGTTGAGCACTCACTTCTTCGAGGAAAATCATGTGGTAACAAGAACCCGCCAAAGAGATTTTAAAGTTTATACTTAGAAGTCAGGCCATATCTTCTTTCGTAGCTACAAAATAACGACAACGTTAAACAGAAGCTATATTCTTATCTCCATTTGCTATTCTATGTTGGCCTGCTACAGTATTTAAGTCACAACTTAGACCCGTCTCTTTTCGCCTTTGGCCGACTTCCTGTATCCACCTCTGTCCACCACGGGAAGAATTCTGGGGCATGTTCTTCCAACGTAGCCTTGAAATTCGGTTTCCTCTTTTCAAAAAATGCCCCGACGCCCTCTTTCTGATCCCTAGAATACCCACAGTCAGCAGCATCTTCGAATCTCCCCCATACTCGCTACCTGAAAGCAAACGGAGTTCTGCCAACTTACGGATTTCCAAACATATGGTAAAGTACCGCACTGTCTAACAAATGCGTCTCCTCCACACTCCCCGGGTTTCTCCAGATCAACTCCCTATTCAAGTACCCCGCCAGCGGACTCACATTCTGGGCAAGATCCTCAGCAAGCTCGAGCGCCCTCGGGAGAACTTGTTCTGGTTTAGGAAGAGTCTCTTGGAACAAATGGCCGAAATGAGGGGAGTTGGGCGGGTAAGTAAGACCGGTTGTGAGAAGATAGATGGCGCGAGAATGACCGATCAAGCGTGGAAGAAAATACGAGGACATGGATTCCATAGTGATGCCCCGCCGAGCGAAGACGAAGCCATACTTGCCGCCTTCGTAAGCGATCCTGGTATAAATGAGCATCTCTGGAGACTCGAATACACAACAGAGCTTGTGGATTCACCTTATTGCAGCGGGAAGGGTCATGGTCATGCCCAGGCCAACTGCTGAGCCCTGTAAAGCTACGATCGTAGGCTTACGACAGCGATGGATTGCAAGTGCTAGCCTTCCTCCACTGTTTGCACGTCACCAACTGTGTTCCCAAAATATAATGCCACAAATAGTATTGAGAATGATACTCACCCGTCTCTATGATCCATGACCCTTTCGTATCCGTTTTTGAAGCCAACGTCCAAGTCAGCTCCTGCGCAAAACATCTTCCCCGCGCCGGTCAATACGACCACTTTCACACGCTCGTCTACATCAAACATTGGGTAGATTTTTTCGAAGTCATGCATCATATCCACGGTGAATGCATTTCCTTTATGGGGCCTATTCAGTGTCACGATGATGACTGGTGTTGCGATTGTCGATCCGGCTGGGTGATGCGAGAGCTTGATGGTACTTGTTGGTAAGGTTTCATAAGAGGTTGGAATGCTGATAGGTGGTGGTGAAGGATGCATTTTGTATGATGACTGAGGTATCGAACTTATGAGATGCTCTGAGCAATCAAATATGGAATATTATCATGGCTCGAACTGTTTCTTAAAAGTTGAATTAGTATTTATCATCGACATGAATACCCCGCGGCCTCGGTTAATGGTTGGGCTTTGTTTACTAATCTCCCCGCCTGCCGAGAGCTTTCTCGGTTGTGTACCCCTCTACCCCGCAATGTGGTGAGACTATTACCAGACATGAGCCCATAGACGAGTCTATATCCTCTCTCAGTCCGTGAGCCGTATTTCTTCCTGTGCAAAGGAGTCTGCGGAACTTGTGTGAATGTTTCAGTAATCATCACCTCAATCGACACCATAAATTTACTCTTTCCTTGACTCAACTCCTTTGACCTCACAGTTTTCTTTGAAACGGAAAACGTCCATAAAGGCTACTAAGGAGATTTTGGTTTTGAGACTCAAAGCAGAACCACGATGTCATCCCTCCGAGCAGACGTCTACACAGCACCTCCGATCCCCTGGAAGAAACCCAACGGCCAGAAAGGCGGTCTCTGGTCACCCATAGCCTGCACCCTAATCCATGGTTCCAAAGAAGCAATCCTTGTCGACACTCCCATAACAATTGCTCAAACCAACGATCTCATAACCTGGATCAAAGCCGCCATCCCCTCGAAGCGCCTCACCAAAATCTACATTACGCACGGGCACGGCGACCACTGGTTCGGCATCCCTACCATATTGAAAGCATTTCCCGGTTTAGTAGCGTTCGCTACGGCCGCTACCGTCAGACACATGGAGGGCCAAGTCAAAACTTTTAAGAAGGGATTTGGAAGTCAATTTCCCGGTGAGATTGAGGAGAATTTCGTACTCGCCAAGCCACTGCCCAAGAACAATGAGATAGACCTCGAAGGCAACACTCTCCGCGCTATTGAAGTCGGCCAGTCCGACACACATGATTCGACCGTTCTCTGGGTTCCCTCCATCAAGCTCGCCGTCTGCGGCGACGTAGTGTACGGGGACGTGCACCAGATGCTAGGAGAGTGCAACACGAAAGCCAAAAGACAGGGCTGGATCGACAGTATTCGGAAGGTGGAGGCGCTGAAGCCGGAGATTGTGGTGCCAAGTCATAAGAGAGCAAGTGAGGTGGATGGGGCTTTCCATTTGAGGAATTCGAGGGAGTATATTGAGACGTTTGAGGAGTTTTTCGAGAGTGGGAAGGCGAAGGATGCGAGGGAATTGTCGAGGTTGATGATGGAGAGGTATCCGACGAGGTTTAATCCGGGGGCGTTGATTGTGGGGTGTATGAATGCTTTCAAGACGGAGAGTAAGATCTGATTGGGTATTGAATTGCGGTGCGTAGGTGTTTGCTCTTATCAGAAATGTGGTGGAAAGTTCTTGCAACTTCAGCAGAGGCAGAGGCGCTGGGAGAGAGGAGGGACAAGACCCAATACATCCCAGAGTGAGATAAAGCCATTTACCAGAAGTCGTTTCATTAGATCAATTTTCCAAAATCGTAATTACTCAAGGATATCTTACATACAACAATTTTGTGTCTCGCTTGATTCCAAGGCTGGCCTTGCCGCAATATCTCTGACAGCTGCGTCTGACCAGGCCGACAACCACACTTCAAATGCTTCCCATGCTCCAGATATAGAACGTGCCATCATCTAATCATGGTATCATCATCCTCATGGCGTAGCCGTATCCCTATGCTCATGCTCCACCTTCGCCTCACTATGCCTCCTCCTATGCTCGTCCGTCTCCTCATACTTGATCAACAACTCTCCATTCTTATCGAACCTGCGCGGCTCATCCCTGGCCTGCTTGACAGTCGTCAAAATAGACTTCGTCTTCATGAAGATGTTGTCCATCTCTTCGAGGGATCTATAGGCAGTCTCGGGGTAGAAGAAGTAGACGACCGGGAAGATGAATGCATTGATTACGGCAAAGATGACATAGGTCTTATAGCCGATGCTATCGAATGCAACTGGTGTAATCATGACAACCATGAAGTTAAATAGCCAATTCCCAGAAGTCGCGAGCGCGTTCGCAGGTGCGCGAATCTTCAATGGGACAATCTCAGCTGGGTAGAGCCAAGTCATACCCAACCATCCGATCGCGAAGAAAGTGTTGAAGACAAACAGAAACACCGTCTGTCCGATTGCAGCCGCGCTACCGATCGAGTCGCATATTGCGAGGGCGACCATGGATAGAGACATGCCAGCTGCACCAAACAGCATGAGCTGTCTTCTACCAAGTCGCTCGACTGCGAAAACAGCAACCCAGGAAGCGAGGAAATATTCAGTTCCGTTGCAAGCTGCGATGAGTTTCGCTAACGTTGGACTCAACCCTACTTGATTCTCCAACACATTTGGGATATAATAAGTAATCAGGTTGATTCCTGAGATTTGCTGGAACATCTGGTTCACGTATGCCAGGACAGTACGGTGGAAGTGGCGATCTGGACCCATAGTAAACAAGTCCTTGAAAGAGCCCTTTTGCATCTCGAGGACAGTGTCTTTGATGGCTGTGTATTCATTGTGGACGTATTCGCTGTCTACTGGTCGATCATTCAGAGCTGCAAGAACGTGCATGGCTTGCTCGTCTCTCCCTTTGAGAACTAGCCAGCGGGGAGACTCGGGGAGGCTCATGACGAATGCTGTTTTACGCGGTAAGCGAGTGCTGAAAGAATGGGGCAATCGCTCAAAACTTACCGAGAATTATGATGCAGAAGAAGATTTGGAATGCGAGTGGGAATCTCCAAGCCACAGGACTAGGGTCCAGGAAGTAAAATCCGAAGTCTAGCCAATAGGCGATCATGATGCCGCCAGTAATCAAAGCTCCTTCGATCATGACCAACTGCCCACGACGATGGGACCTGGAGCACTCAGATTGCCATGTCGGTACGGTAGAAGTGTTCAATCCGTTTCCAATGCCAGTAATGATGCGACCAATGATAAATTGCGCAATGGAGAAGGCAGATGCTTGAAGGATGGCACCAACGACCATAATTGAAGTTCCGAGGAAGATAGTTTTTCTTCTACCAAGCGGGTTGCCGATCCAGATACACAACACGGCGCCTGCAATCATCAGTACCGGACCGGGAAGGAAGAGTTCAATGTTGAGCATACCGAGGAAACATCCAACATTGTAACTTGCGACTGTAATACCCTGATATGTGGAACGGTTGCTAGATTCCGTAGTAGTGATGCCATCTTGTAAAGGATCGATGCCTGGAAATTGGCTTCGGAAAGAATCTAGGGTAAGGAGACCACCTGTGACGCCTCTTTGAGACCTGTTAGATAATTTGTGTCTCCATGGGCATCTTCTTGAGTGACTTACTGGTCGTAGCCGAAGAGCAAAAAGTCCATTCCAGCTAACAATCCAACAGCAATTTGCAGCTTCACGCCACGAAGGCCGAAGAAATTGTTACTACTGCCAAACATGATGAAAGAAAGCTGATTCCACGAGTATATTGGATTGAAAATTAGGGATGTCGCCCCCTTCTGATAACTTTAGCGACTCGTCTGTTCGGTTGCAAGACGTTTGACCGAGCTTAGAGGATAGCCCAGAGACCAAGAATCAACAAGCAAGTATAAGACTCCAAGTCCGAATTGGCTTCGTTATCCAGCGGGCAGTACTGCTTTTTAAACCATTGCAACGAAGTACAGCCATCGACGTCTTCCAACCCTGGCTTTGTTGACGACTAGTCGTAGCCTATGACGATCGTTGCCGCAGTGTGGGGAAGTTCGTTTCTGAGGATGGGGCCGGACTGAGGCTAAGAAGTGCTCGGAATACTACTTTGGGTAAGACGAATCGTGGGATCGTGACTTGGGTTTGGTAGATCGATACGGTTATTTGAATATCTCCATGGTGTGTGGGTATGGCAAGCATGGGAACCTGTCTGCCGGGCCAAGATGTGTATTCGGTGCGATTGATGCTTCTGGAGCGTTTGAAAATTCCCATTTCAATGGGAGCCATAACAAGAAGTGAAAGAGGCGTCGCTTGATTTGTTCTCACCGCAGAGAAGTTCTTCTTCAAAGTAGACACAGGTGCGACAAGCATGAGATTTCAACTTTGCTCTTTCCAATATTCTTCCTTCTGGTATTGTTGTCGAGTACAGGATGAAGCTCGTCTAGGACAGCCTCAAATCTTACTTGCAACTCCACGTCTCCAATGTCAACAGCCAACTCACGCGATACCCATACAACTTCGTGTAGCATGGAGCTGTCGGCCCGAACATAACATCGAAATCCACAACTTCGTCCTCGCCGAGAACTTCTCGGGATCTGTCGGTAACGAAAGTCAGCCATGCAGAATTGACTTGCACATTGTTGACCTTCCCGGTGATTCTCTGAATACTCGCCACAACAGACCAACCCATTCCGTAAAAATATTCTGGAGACTTCTGGGTACGTTCAAAAACTCACAATATGACTTATTAGGGGATGGGAAGTCAAGAGTTAAGCTAAAAAGCAACATCAAAAGTCGGAAAGACAGGCAGGCAAAGTAAAGTTTGCGGTTCTCTGCGCTGTCGGGTCAAGTACGGCTTCCCCGCAATTCGAATGCACAATTACCTCATTGACGTTGGCGCCTGAGGAAAGGCAGAAGCCAGCTGCGAGATGGTCCATCTATACTCTATCAGGTACAGCTAGATTTCAGCAAGAGTTTGGAGCTTTCGGACTACTTGAACGGGTAAGCCGAAAATGCTTTGAGGCTTATCACGTGGTGCTGTTTTGGGTCTCCTGAGATGTGAAAGGGGCTCGCTTCCGGTGTTTGGATCGCGTTTAGAGAAGGGCTGACGTTCAATTGCGAATCTATGGAGTACAGACACGAGGTCGTACGGAGGTAGAGTGGCTCGCAATGGACCAAAAAGAACAAGGCGAGTCAAACAGCCTGCCGATTCGACAAATTGCGAATTCTACAACCAGATGACTTTATGTCATGTTTATAGAAAGTCTACTTATGATATTTAAGCTTCCTGGAGATCTTCCGGTCATATTTTTGGATTGTTCACGACCGCAGCAAAGCCATCAGAGTACTGTGTGAAATTGGTGTCTTTTGAGGTCGCTCATCCACTCTCATTCTTTTTGTCCACCCCGAGAGTGCTTATACGCTGGACATGTTGACTGCACATCCCATTAAAATCTGGTCATGCTATCTTTGCAGTTGACAATGGCTTCGTTGTCACAATTTCAAATCTCAACAAGATAGTAGTGTTGTACTGATAGTAAGTAAAAATCTGCGGGGAAGTGGAAAGTTTTGCCTCTGTAAGGTTCTCGATGACTTGATATTCCTCCCCTCTCCGGGTGCACCTGGCCAGCAACTGATTTCAACTACAGATTGCTGAGAATGCTTAGGAAATAATATAATATGCAACCACTTGGTATATTGCTAAGGACGAGGTAGACATTGCGTGATATTTAGATGCCAGAGTCAATCAATGCGGGGTAATATACTCGCCAAAGCTAGAAGATGATGCGAGCATGAGTTGCAGAACCCACCAACTGCCGCATTACACAATGCTCGAATTTGATGAGGCGGACTAATCATTAGGACTTGCCAGTCCTCGGTCTGTTGGAACTGTGAGCTCGAATAGCCATGTGCTTTAATCAGGTTAGGTAAAATCGGGGAAAGTAATGACGCAAGATGATTGGCTACCAGGATTGATATTTCGTGTCGTGGTGTCGCATCAACGAAGTGTGAACTTTCCCTAGATCTTGAGAGCAGCTTCATAACTCCTCGTGAAATCATTCGGCGGCCGCGATATCGACATAGGAAATAATGAAGCTGTTGATGGAAGTTATTTGAGGATATGTTGTGTCATCGGGAGAACCTCGCCGATGGCGGAATCAACCCCGCCAACTTAGTCTCCATCTCCAACACTCGCCTTCCCACAGCACAACGCATCTATAGTTGAGTCCTCATTGCACTCCGAGTTCTCGCAGCTTTTAACACCTCGCAGGCTTCACTGAAGTCGACAATATTGCCTCCTGATTGCCTCACTTCACGGTTACCTCACAAGTCACCTCCGTGAAAACGAACACTGTCAACCGCGAACACTGTCAACCGCGAGATCCATTCATACCTAAATTAGTGAAGCAATCCGCATGCATCAACTCTCCAGTCTCCACTTGTGAAAAGCGAAGCTAGAATACCTTGTGGTCCACTCCAACCATCCTCGAGAACCGACTCTGTCCCTCGCCCCTTACCACGAAACAGTTCTCCCCTCTGGTACTGAGCAGACGCCCGCGCAAAACAGATAAGGAGTCGTGGATATGGCTCAGTCCGGTGCTGCTGGCCTGCTTAGGCGTCAGCTGAAGGAGATGCAAACGGCGAAGGATCTCCCAGGAATCTCCTGCGGATTAGTGAACAGCAATGTCTTCGAATGGGAGGTTATGCTCATGATATCTGACGATTGCAAATACTACGGAGG
>NYXK01000179.1 GCA_002685535.1 Deltaproteobacteria bacterium | reverse complement strand
ATCCCCATCCCCATCCCCATCCCCATCCGCACACAAGTACGCATCGGCTTCAAACCTAACCAGACACTCCAAGCCTCCGAGCTCATATCTGACAATTCTTTCATGGTGTATTGCGTCCATTCCTGACTCTCTAGTGGTGATGCAGCCTTCAAAAGCGTGGCCGAAGCCGGAATCTTGATGTCCGATAATCATCGAGAGCCGGAACTCCTCCCATTGGTTGATGAACATCGTGTTGTCTATCATATCAACATCGATCCGCCACTTGCCAGGACCCTTTGAAGCGAACGATAGCAAATTGCGAAGACTATTGCGATCGCTTACCACTTGGATGGATGACATGTTGAAATCAGGGTGTTGGTGGAGGAGGGCCTCAAATAGTGGATCAACAGCTGCGGCCGGAGACCGAGGCTTCGAGTGCGTAAGACTGTCTCTTTGAAGCTGGATAGGTAGGAGGGGCGGTGTGAATTTTGGAGGGGTACCTGGCGTTTTGTTAACGCCAACTATTTGTACTCCTGCTGGAAGAGAACTACCTGGGACGTATATCGTTGGATGTTCAGTATCCTTCCAGCTGTACGAAGCCAGCGATTCGTAGTTCTGGATCGTAACTGCCTTGGGAACATTTTCTTGGGCCTCAGTAGCCTCGACGTAGATCTTCCTGATGAGGGTACCAGCTCCCCATAGCATTCGATCATCTCTGGATGGTCTCTGCGATCTCTCCGCTTTTCTACCTGGCCTTCCTGTCTTTGAGGCACCTGTGCCTGGCTGAACGGGGACCTTGAAGGGTCTAATGCTCATTGCGGTTTCTAGATCAGATGTTATTTATAAGCTGAAAGCTAAGTGGGACGGCTAACCATTGGAAGACGCCATTTCAGCATCAATCAGTTTTGTATCCCCTCTCTAGTTTCGGCTGTGAAGACTAATACGTGATGCAAAAGTGGCAGAACCTCTTTGCGCCGTGGTTAGGACGGAGGCAAGATCAGAATGAGGACAAAGGCTTGGCTTGAGCTGAAACGATGTCACGAGGTCCGCAACTGTGTGGCTGAGGTGGTCACATGCTGAGCATTACAAGCGAGTACGTGTTGCGCGGTTTCACTTTCCATGAGAACTCGACTTTCGTGATAATTAATTGATTCTTGTATGGTCAGACCATTACATCATTAGCATTCTAAGCCCAGCTAAAATGCTCCGAATACAAGTACACCCCCCTCCCACTTCCCACCCCACCCCTCAAAATCCCCAAATTCCTCTCCGCAACCGCATTCCGCACATCATTCTGCATCGTCCCCGGCCCACAAACATACACACTTAACTCCTGTCCCGCTTCCGCAGCTTTTCCTGCTTCCTCTCGGATAATCTCCACTAGTCCCGGCCTTCCTACGAACTCGTCTGCATCAGCCGGTAAAGGATGTGAGTGTGAATTTGAGAGCGAAGGGGAGATATTGTCGTCTGAAGTGCTTGATCCCGGTCGATTTGTGTTTTCGATGGGTTTTCCCGACATGCTGAGTCTCTTCGCCGCTTCGCCAGTGACGAAGACTTGGATTTGAGCGAGGGAGGAGAGAGCGGATGGGATGGAGAGACGTGTGAATAGCGAGGCGACGGAACGCTCGAACCAGAGTCTGCTGTCTGTATCTCTTGTCGCGAGGACGATGCGGAGGGATCCGGCAATTGAGCTGTGTTTATGGGATGAGTTCAGAGATGAGGCTTTGGCGTCTGTGATGGCGTCGGTTTTCTCATCTAAGTCTGAAGTGCGGTGGATGTGGCCGTGCTCTTCGTCGTTGGCTACCATAGAAGGTCTTGAGATGCGGAAGAAAGACTCGATGAATGGCAGGCACCACCCTGCTCCTGAGCCGCCTGCAATGACGAGGAGACGTTCTGAATTTCGGAGTTTGGGGAGGCTGATTCCGCCGTACGGGCCGTCGATTTGCACTGGTGTGGAGGCGTTGGCGTTGTTGAGTGCGTATTGGTGGAGTTTAGCTGTGAAGCCGCGTTGGTGGCGGATGTAGAAGACTAGTTCGGAAGGTTCATGTTCGTTGCTTGATGGCATTGAGCAGATGGTGAATGGATGCGAAGAAATAGATTGCATGATTCCAAAGCCTGTGAATCGCAAGAAGCAGTGTTGACCTGGCGTCCAGTTAAACTTGGCGGGAATGGCGACGCGAGTGAAGCCATTCTCTTCGACGGAGACGCGGGCTTGTTGCGTAAAACCGTATTCGAAGATTGTGCGAAGCCAGGGAAATACGAAGCAGGGGACGTAGATAGCGGCAGTGGCGACAAAGTAGTGCCAACTGGTGAGCGTGTAGTCGCAGTGCCAGAAGAAGGTAATCATGAAGACGATGACGCACGCGAAGTGAGCGATCTTGAAGAACTCGTAACCGAGACTCCTAATACCTGAATTAGCCAGTCCACTGAGCTGTAAGGTATATCCTGACTTACCTGATTGTCGCATGGGACATGAAAGTCAACCACGCCTGGGCAATGATAGCGACAATACCTGTCCAGTAGAACAACAAGCTCTCGGAGAAATGCGTCTGCATGTCATGCCAATGAATGTGGTATACGATGAAGGGGAAGGTGTGTAGCAGTGCCAAAATGAAGAAAGCGTATGCAATCCATCGATGGAACACTTGAAGTCTCTCGTGCGAGACTCCAGTAAGGAGAGTGATCCAGTTCGTCTTGGTTGCGGTGGCACTGTTTCGTGTTAGCAACCAGAAGAACATCGATTTGAAGCCTAAACTTACAACAAAAATGGCATACAGCCCAATGCGAGCCATCCAGAGCGAGTCGCTAATGGCGGAGAGCCACCAAACATTTCATCCGACCAGTAGTAAGGACTTGGAACCAAATCCATGCCTGAGACGTCATATCAGCCAAAGAACAGTCTCGAATGCGCATACTATTGCAGCACTTACAGAAGAAGTAGATCGCCCCAACAGCACCCAACATAAGAACTCCAACAGGAGCAGAATTCCATTTCATCGACTTGACATGAAATCCACGATACGAAAGGTATCGGGTACCCGCAATGAGCTTCTGCCATACTCGCGGTCCTCGACGCTTGGTGCGATCAAGGAAGAGCGAGGAGAAGAAGTAGCTGATGATGAAGATGCCAATACTACATATGAAGAACGCCACTGTTGGCAACGCAAACACCAGATCTGCGATATACCTAGAGATATGGTAAGTTCATGAACCGAAAGATCATAGATAGGCTGAACGAACCAGAAATGCCATCGTTGCATGTAGAAACTGCATTCTTCTTCTGTGAAATCACCGCATTCAAAGGCACGACTTCCCGTCAATGCTAGCGGGTAAGTGAGCCACGCTGGGTTCATATCCATGATGTACTGTTGAAGACCCAGTATGCCAGAATTGGCTGTTGTGAACGATCAAGATGATTGTCAATTTGTTTGCAATCGTGCACTGCAAGATCAAACGAAGCATGGACTCAGCGGTTCGAAAGTCAAGCAAGACGTTCGGCCGGATTTGCGATGATGTAGAAACTTGTCTCCCCACGAAGAAGAGGAAGGCTGGACACGGCGTAGCGAGGACGTCAACTATCACTACACCCTTCAATAATTCCAACTCTCTCTAGTGAGCAGCAGTGAGTGAGTTATTTGTCGCGGGCTGGACTGGCAATGCGGCATTCTAGGTTTTAACAGTGGTCTCGCCCGCCCGGAGGAAGTACGTACCCTCCCAGAATGATAACTCGCAGGGTCCTCCGAGGCTCTCTCCACCCATATCCCAACCCATAAATCCCAACATCCCCGCCAATAGTATCAATATCACCCAACCAATATCTCCGACAGAGATCAAAAGCTCCTCAAACAAGCAAGCACACCTCAGGCGCTAAGAAGCTTAGAGAAGCTTATGCGCGCCACCCGCCGGTCATACTTTACTTCTTTCACATTAGACTCAGTCAGAGCACCTGGGCAGGTCAGAAAAACGAGTGAGAATGCGCTGATTACCGAAATCGTCTAGCTATTCCCGGACTGTTTGTGGGGATGTGGATGTCGATCATTGAGCTGAGCAGCTTTGAGCAAGTTTACTGCTTTAGCGTGCGGGAGGAAACGTCGAGAGTGGAAGGCTTGCGCTACGAATTGCGTGTCTGATGGGTGTCAGCTATTTGACATGCTTGCTTTACTAGGTACCTAGGTAGATGGGGAGGAGGATTGTTAATATTTCTTTGAGGTTGAAAAGGTGCTCCTCCGACCTTCCGTGCTTTGTCCATTTATTTGTTAATTTAGCCACTTCCAAAATTCCCAAATTGACGAGTTGAACCGTACCACCAGAACGAAACCTGCAAGTCAATATCAACACTCGAGATTATTCGACTGTAGAATCTCAATATACGCATTCTGATCATCAGCCTGAACGTCAAAATTTCTTGTTGATCGCCCAAAATGGACATGTCAATGTCAATGAGCATGGCAACAGCCACTTCAACCGCCATGTCAATGGCCACCTCCGCTTCCTCCTCAATGGACATGACCACTTCATCCGATATGATGGGCATGTCCTCCATGGCCATGACATTCTTCACCTCCGCCTCCACACCCCTCTACTCCATGTCCTGGATGCCAGCTTCAACCGGCCAATACGCGGGTACCTGCATCTTCCTCATTTTCATGAGCGCGATATTCCGCGGTCTGTTAGCCGTGCGTGTCAATCTGTTCCAGGTGGTGAGGAGCGCCAGAGGGCAGGGCAAGGATGAGACTTGTTATGGGATGGGTAATAAGGCGAATATCAGGCCGTGGAGGGCGAGTGAGGCGGCGTGGATTGCGAGTATGGATTGTTTACTTGGTGGGGTGGCGTATTTGCTGTGAGTATTTACTGAATGGTGCTTTTTGTTGTTGTTTCCATTAAGTTTAGGAGTATGTGCTGACTGACGTTTGATAGTATGATTGCGGTTATGACGATGAATGTTGGGTATTTCATGTCGGTGTTGGCTGGTATTTGGGTTGGAAGTTTTATCTTCGGTCGCTTCATGGCGTCGTCGGCAGCGCATTGAAGGGTGACTGTGAGGTCTGATCAAGAATGGCCACTTTGAATGGGATGAGATGGTGGAATATCTGTGGTCTGGAACCATTTGATCAAGGCAAGTAGGATGAATTAGAAGGACGATTCAGTGATCATTGGCGGAGGGAAAGGATCCTGTCCTGTTTGTGTTCGCCTAGTGGTACCACTCCCGAGACCAGCCCCCTGAGATAGCAGATAAGGACAATCATGCATGGGAATGAAGATAATCATCTCGCCTCCGCCAGACGACTCAACCATTCGAAGGCTCACATCTACATAATTGGCCGATGCTCGCAGACATTAGGTACTTCAGTATTAACTAGAATGGAGACTTAAGAGCAAGGAGTGATTTTACTTGGATTGTGATTAAGCAATACTGGGTGCCACTTGGCGGAACTGAATGAGTGGCAATGGTACGAGCTTGCCAAACAGTACAAGTCCTCCGTAAGAAACGCGTCTTTAGAGTCGCCGGGTACTATGCGCCCATTCCGTTTAATTGTTAATACAATGGCCTGTCTGCCTTCTTTCTCGACTCTGTCTCTTAATCTGCTTGGCTCTACATTCGGCCCCAATATGCGAGCCCACCCAAGACTGTCCCAACCGATTTTATGAATGCCCGCCCGCCTGCCTGTCCTATGCCTTTCTTTCAGCTTTTCTACAGTATCCCAAGAAGAAAAAATCAGAGAATAAGGGGAAGGAAAGCCAAAAAGAGAGTTCCTGATAATTACACATCCGATGCATCGCGGTACTAAGCTACACAACCTGGCTATATCCAGTCCCTAACCTCCTCCTCCCCCTCGACTTCCAATACTTCCTCGCCTCATCGACCCAAAACACGCTACTAGTGAGCATGACCAGGGCCACTAGATCAAAAAAGCCCAACGCCTCCGTCTGAAACACCTCCTGCAACCACGGGAAATAGATAACCAAGATCTGGCCTCCCAGACTCAAACTCACAGCCCAATTGAAGAGAGTGTTGCTGAAGAGGCCGACCTCGCCGCGGAGTACGGATTTGGATTCTGAGCGGCAGTTGAGAGCGTTGAACATGTCGAAGAGCACGAAGCAGGNGAAGGTCATGGTGGTGTCACGCTTGGTGACTTCGCCGTCGGTGAGCATCTCGTGCGTGTACACGGCCATGGTGCCAAGCATGATGATGGAGGCGGATGTCAGCACGCGGGTGATGAGGGGCCAGGTTAGGACGGGGGCGTTGCGTTTGCGTGGAGGGCGGGTCATTACGTCGGGGTCGACGGGCTCGACACCAAGGGATTGCGCGGGTGGACCGTCCATGATGATGTCTGTTGAATGTTCGTTAGTATTCTCTCTCCGAAGAAGTTCAAGGATACAAGGAAGGCTCACTGATCCACAGAATCTGCATCGCGTTCAAAGGATTTTTGAATCCCAAACACGTGCAGAAGAAGACCAGACTGAGTGCAGCAGCGCTAGTACTCAGTTGGAAAGTAAGGAAGTTCTGGATGTTGTTGAAGATGCCTTTGCCTTCCTCGATAGCTTTGAGAATTGTCGAGAAATCGTCGTCCGTCAATATCATATCTGCGGCTTCTTTTGCCACGTCTGTACCTTGACGACCCATTGATATTCCAATATCGGCTTTCTTCAGTGCTGGTGCATCGTTCACACCATCTCCAGTCATGGCCACGATATCGCCTCGGGATTGTAATGCTCGGATGATTTTCATCTTGTGATCTGGGCTTGTTCTAGCAAATATGGATGTATTCGCAATCGCACCTTCAAGCTCTTCGTCCGACATTTCGTCAATCTCGGCTCCGCTCAATACAGGTTTCACGGCAATCGAGCTTGCAGTATGCTCCCGCGGAGCAGCAATAGTCATACCTAGCTTCTTGCCAATTGCCAAAGCTGTTGTTTCCGCATCCCCAGTAATCATGATGACTTTGACGCCTCCTCTCATGAGGCGTCTGATCGATTTCTGGACTCCTGGTCGGGGAGGGTCGCTCATTCCTACCAATCCGGCAAATACCAATCCCTTGTACACATCCTCACTATGTGACACATGTGGCTCAGCTTGCTTTGTTGTTGGTGTGCTGCTTCGGCTAAGGGAGTGTATCGATTTGGCGTGCTTTCCGACTGGACCGCTAGCAAAACCAAGTACTCGAAGACCCTCGACGGCTAGCTTCTCGGCTGCGTCCAAAGCTTCTTGTCGCCGCATAGCATCCAACACCACCTCACGACCATCCTTCGTCAAATATGTGTCGCATCTACTCAAGACACGATCGACAGCTCCTTTGATATAGGCGACTTCTCTAGCAATCGACATGCCATCTGGGGTTGGATCGCCAACAGTCACACCCATCCATTTACGCTCCGAGCTGAAAGGGGTTTCTCCTAGGCGAGGTCCGAATCCTTCTCGAACATCGTGCTCCTTGAAACGATCCAGAAGATCAAGCATAGCCACATCTGTTGGTTGCCCTACCCACCGACTTCTAAGCATGTGACCCTCTGAATTCTCGGTAGATGACAGAATAGCTATTGAAGAAGCAGATTGCGGATTCTCATCGTGAAGTCGGTTCAAGCGCGCATTGTTCGCAACATTTCCAATACGGAGAATCCTTAGAGTAACAGGGTCAGGCTTAGACTCCGTCGCTTCATCATCTGAGTCAACCTCCATGGGGCCGTCACCGCCAAAGAACCACATCTTCGTGGTTGTCATATGGTTCATCGTCAAAGTCCCTGAACATGTTAGCGAAAAGCGCGCAAAACGCTCAAAATTCAATTACCTGTTTTGTCACTGCACACAACATTGACCGACCCAAGAGTTTCCACACTTGGCATTTTTCGGACAATCGCATGGTGTTTTGCCATACGATGCACTCCAAGGGCCAAGGTCACCGTGACAATAATTGGAAGCCCCTCCGGAATTGCCGCAACAGCCAATGAGATGGAAATTGTGAAAATCTCCAGCAATCCTTTTCCCTGCAGCCAGCCAACGAACGATATGACAGCAATGATCGCAAACGATGCCTGACTGAGTTGTGATCCAAGGGAATCCATGGAGAGTTGCAGAGGTGTTCTTGGGCTCTCAGTCTCGCTCACACTTGCGGCTATTGTGCCGAAATGTGTATTTCCACCTGTAGCATAGACAATTCCTTGCCCATGGCCAGACCTGACCAGTGTTCCCATGAAAGCAATGTTTGTTGTACTATTTAGCTGTGTATCCGCTCCGACTGTTCCGCTACCAGCAGAGGCATATGCTGGAGATCCTGGTGGTTCTAAATTATTCGACTTCGACCTGATGTACGCAAATGGTTGTCTGGCTTCCGCAGTGATCCGCACAGGCTCATTCTCTCCAGTCAAATTCGACTCGTCAATCGTCAAATCCGACGCTTTTGTGACTCGAATATCGGCCGGAATCCTGTCACCGGTCGTGAACAAAACTAAATCCCCCGGAACCAGTTGTGCGGCCATGACTTTGCTAGAAATTGCCTCCACATTTGCTTCGGCGTCTGCTACTGAAGTCGAGTCCATCAACCTCTCCTCCTCTGGCGCATCTGCTACACCTGGTTGCCATGTCGGTGTCCGAGGATTGGCTATCCTTGGAGGTTCTCCGCGTATTAGATGGGCGTGATTTGGTACCAAATGGCTCAATGCTTCAATCGACTTCTCTGACCTGTACTCCTGTATGAATCCCACCAACACCACAATTGTTACAGCCACCGTGATACTTATAGCATCATCTTTGTTTCCAACCACCACAGAAGCCCCTGCCGAGCACAAAAGAAGGAGAATCAGGGGTTCTTTGAATTGCTTCAGAAAACGCAGCCATAGCGGTTCGGGGGCTTCATGGGGAAGTTCATTGGGACCTTGGTCATGTAATCGAGACAGAGCTTCGGCAGGCGAGAGGCCTTTTGTGAGGGAGGTTTGCAGTCGTGCAGCTGTTTCGTTCGGCGTGAGGCTGGAGTACTCATCTGCTACTGACTGCGTAGGTATTAGCTTATTGCCCTCAGAATAGGGGGCGCAACTCCACGGACCTTTGCAATTGAGGAAGAGGAGCGGACATGGCTCCGCGACCTTGATCTCGACCTCCTCTCTGAACGCGGCCTTGACGGGGGCTCTGAACTCGAAGCTTCGATGGTCGGTAGGTTTGACAGAGGTAATAAGCTCCCTCCTGGACTCGCCGACCGCGAGATGCGCGGCCACCCCATGACCTTGATCCTGCGTACTGGGCTCTATTAGAACGAGCAGCAAGTGATGCTGTCGTTAACACTGATTCTACCGCTGAGGCATACGAAACGAAGATATGTTGCTGGAGCTGATGGGGCCGATGGTGCTGGTCTTAAGTGATATGGTTGGACGAACTGGATCCAATGCGCCTCTTCCGTCACAATGGTTCGTCCGTCGTTTATTCGTGGGGTTTCGCAAACATGACAATATCCAGAACAAATGTATAGAAAAGTCTTGGGAATTTTGGTAGAGATGTTACAATGCACAGCTTCGCAAAGTCACAACGTGTCGTGAGGCGGCGTGGACTTTTACCGTTTCAGGGATCAACGAATCAGTCGACCAGTTGAGCTGGGCTGTACTTTTTGGCGTTGAACCACAGAATTGAGCCCGAACCCCTGCAGGCCGCGACAGAACCAGTCTACCTCCGTAAAGGGCAGGGCAGGGTGGACCTGGCTGGGGCATTGGAGATGATAGGAAGCAGCAAAGAGTAGGGCGGCTCTGTATATAATATACATAGGACTACCATACCATAGAGATTAATAAACTAGTTTAGCAATATTCACTTCTGTAAAAGATTATGCTGCAACTTGAACATGATCCTGTCCCATTCTTTGTTTGTGAGGGTCCTCGAGCGGGTAGATAAGAGAAAATGCACGTGACCTTGACATCCACCAGTTGCCTCAGGCTTTCCACGCTTTCGAATCCAGGCACCAACGTCAATCATGCTTTAGCGCATGTCTGGCCCAGCCATCTTGAATTCATACAGCCAGCCCAGCACCCAGCTTCTTCCCTCCCCCTCCCCACCACCGAGTATTTCGTCTTCGTCGCACAACAACAACAATCTTCCCCTCCAAGATCCGCGCACCCTTTGCTCATCGTCGCATTGCTAATTACATCTTGCGCCTCGTCAACGAACTCGAATACAACAGCTTGACGCGCTCCCTATACGACTTGCGACCGAGCTCTAATTCCTCGACGCGCCGTCATCACAACAACACAACAAACGCGCCTGACTTTGCCCACCACCCAACCATCCTGATTGTCCCACGACAATTAAGGACATCGCCGTAGGCGCAAATACCTCTACAATCACCTAGACTTGGATAATACCAACATGTTTTATTCCGAAACTCTCCTGTCGAAGACAGGCCCCCTGGCTCGAGTATGGCTCTCGGCCAACCTGGAGCGCAAGCTCTCCAAAAACCATATTCTACAAGCAAGCGTGAAGGACAGTGTTGAAGCTATCGTCACGCCCAATCAAGCACCAATGGCACTACGTCTCAGTGGCCAGCTCCTCCTTGGTGTCGTCAGAATTTATAGTCGGAAAGCGCGTTATTTACTCGACGACTGCAATGAAGCGCTTATGAAGATCAAAATGGTATGTCACCAGCACAAATTCTATAGGAATACTACTGATACTCGCTCTATAGGCTTTCCGTCTCTCGGGAAACAATGATATGCCCACCGGCATCCACATGCCTTCTCGGGACGCGCTCATGCTTCCAGATGTACTTACTGAAGGAGACAACCTCGAGATGCCTCCTATGCCAGACGCGTCGTTCCTTTTCTCTCAACTGGACGACGATTCACATTTACGGAAGCGAAGAGCAGGTAGCAGGGATATTAACCTTCAGGAGGACTACACCGGCAGTCAATTTTTGCAAAATAGCATCGAGAACCAGAACGATGAAGACCTCGCTTTGGAGCCTATGGATGATTTGGATCTAGGATTGGATTTTGGATTGGACCTTGATGACTTCACCCCAAAGGCAGTTGATCGAAGCATCGAAGTCGGACGAGATGCTCCAGCTGCCCGCGCCCCTGAGGATGACTTGTTGAGCGAACTGGATATCCAGGTACCGGCAAAGGATAATTTCGATGCTGGAGAACGTGATACGTCCCTTAACTTGGATTTCGGAGGTGGCGATTTTGGAATGGATGATACTGTCAGAATGGCCGATGATGATGGAGATGTTATGATGAACATGGGAGATGGCCCAGATAGAACCCTTGGTGCTGCACCACTTATTCGACCTGCACGAATTTCAGAGTCACCCCTCTCGGATATCGACGAAGCCTTGGCAGCCGAAGTTGAGGCAGAGCATCAAGCAAATGCGACCTCGGCGCTCTTTCAACCAGAGGATGAACCTGATGAGTCGACTCTAATCCTCAACCCCGCCCAGCGTGCCAGAAAGCAAAAGGTTCTTCGCCCTGATGACGAGACCATGATCCCAAATCACCAGATTAAGGAACAGCAAGAGCAACACGACAAGATTCTCCGACCTCAATCATTTCTCCCCCGTGATCCAGAACTCCTTGCTCTAATTGAAATGCAAAAGAACGGTGGCTTCGTCTCCAACATTATGGGCGAGGGCCGGTCTGCAGGATGGGCACCAGAGCTCCGTGGAATGTTGTCCTTAGCTGCAGTACGCAGAAATGGTGAGCTGAAGCGCAAGCGCGACAGTGGTATCGCCGATATGGAAAGTGGTGATGATCAAGGTCCCCAGAAATCGCCACGTCTTGACCTGGGAGAGGAGGATGATCTTGCTGCTGGACTTGGAAGTGCAGGCCTGGAAAAGGAAAACACGATACTCGCTGCAGACGGCACAGTGATTGAGATGCCCGCGGATGATGGCTTCATGATGCCCCAAGATGATGAGCATGATCCAACTGCCGGTCTATCGCCTGGCGCCAACTTCGACGAGACTACCGCACCACTTGTACACCCTGCGGATAGTGGACCAGTATCACTTGGTACCAAGCATGCAGTACATCTTCTCCGCGACAGATTCGGCCCCGAAGCTGCCAACAGCCCAGACAAGCGGAAGAAGGCCAGTGTTCTCTTCCAAGATCTCCTACCAGAAGCAACCACCACCCGAGCAGACGCCACCAAGATGTTCTTCGAGGTGCTTGTTCTTGCTACAAAGGACGCAGTAAAGGTCGAGCAGCAAGAAGCCCTTTTGGGAGGTCCCATCCGTGTACGAGGAAAGAGAGGTCTATGGGGAGACTGGGCTGAACGAGAAGCTGGTGGAGAAATTGCAGAAGAGGAATCAGCGCCCTACGCTGGTCTCGAGCGCTCCACAGCTGTTGCCGTTACCGCATGAATTACCTCGCATCAAACATCTCTTACTACCTACGATTCTCTGTACAAGTACTGCATGTGTTATGTCTCACTACTGAGGCCGGAAAAGACGCCGGGCGGCAGTGGCGTAGAGGCGTTCTCGGAGTTTAGTTCATGCGCCTTTCAATTCTGAATGGAGGATATATGGGCTGGGGCATTGTCTTTGGCGTTCTTTTGTGTGCTTGCTTGCCATTGATATTCCTCGCAAATAGGTTGGCGGTCGCGACTTGATATCCTTCGATTTCGGTATTGGCTAGCGATGGATGGAGCATTGCTTCGGGGACGATGGGATGAAGGAAAAGAGAGGTGGTACGAATGAGGATCACTGCTCTCTGAGGCGTTTTTCTTGGATGCGTTCCTCGATCTCATAGTTAGCCTCATCACATCGCGAAAGAACAAGAAGACACTTTATATCACGACACTGCGGCCTTGGAAAATGTGTCATGTGTATGTCTTGTCTTGTGGTCCTCATTGTCTGCGTTGTATATAGATAATTCGACCAAGTAATAGAATCGGTCGTTTTCGATCAACCATACTTCCAAGCGCTCAGTCAACTGCGAAGAACCTTCTCATGAATCCCCCAAGTGGCAGAAATATCACATTCTTCAAGTGCCTTCGTTCTGGATCACATTCAACATCTTTTTCCACACACTGATTGCTTCTCTCTGCATTTCAGCTTTCGTCCGAAGATGTGCCTTCAAATGACTGGCTCACTGACTCATCCGGTCACGACTCATTTTTGAGAAGCGAGGTCGCATGAGACGATTCGGCTCAGCCTCATCCCCACATTCATGACTGACTGACTGCATGCATGCATACTCCGCCTCGTGTCAGGGTCGAGCCTCCACATGTTACACAAGCTTATGGAATAAGTGTGAAGACTCCCCCTCTTTCGGAGGAAGCCTGATTGACATGAAAGAAAAGAATCAATCGTTTATTTTTCAACGCTTTCCACAGCAATATACTGTTAGGGATCTCTTTTGTTTATCTAGCACTGCATCAGCATCATCATCATTGTATCGCCGAATCACTCATTTCACGGACAATCAACACTCTGGCCTCTAAGGTCATTGAGTTTTCAACAGAAACCAACCCATATCGAGTCCTTTAGTATCGCAAGACGAAAGAGATCATATCATGGCATCATACTCCGCACCCCAAAAGTTCGCCCTCACATCCACAACAACAGCACTCGCTCTCCTCCTCCCCCAACAAATCTCAAGCGAGGTCAACACCCTCCGCACCCTCCACGACCGCACATCCCAGACCTGGCCTCCACACATCAACATCCTCTACCCCTTCCTCCCCCTCCAGCACCTCCCCCAAGCAATTCCCCTGCTGCAATCCGCCCTCTCATCCCTCTCTTACCACACTCTCAGAGTCGTTCTTGATGATGTAGGTGTTTTCAAACATAGGAAGAACGCTACGGTTTTCTTGAGACCGGCGGAAGGTGGGGAGTGTGAGGGGAAGTTGAAGGAACTGAGGGGGGTGGTGGAGGGGGTGTTTGGGTTGAGGGAGGGGGAGGGGACGAGGGAGGGGGTTTGGAGGCCGCATTTGGGGGTTGGGCAGGCTTCTTTGATGGGGAGTGGGAGGGAGGTTGACAGGTTGGAGGAGCAGGTTAGTAAGCTGGTTGGTTTGGAATGGGAGGCGAGAGGATTGGTGGTTTTGAGGAGGGAGGTGGATGGGAGGATGACTGTTTGTGAGGAATTGCGGTTTGGAGATGCAGAGGGGATGTATGGCGTTGAAGGAGATGAATTGAAAGATGGGACGAGCCAGGATGCGAATTCGACGCCTTGTTTTGCTTTCAACGACAACAGCAACGAGAACAATGGGGCATGGTCTCGCTGGTCTAAAGGAGGACACCAGATCCAAGCAATCCCAAACACGATCTCAATATCAACCTACAACATCATGGCCGAACCCACCGCCTCTCCTTTCACCACCCGCCTCCCTCTCATCATCACCTCGCTTTCCTCACCACCACCACCTCCCCAATCCTCCCTCCAAATCCTCTGCCTTCAAGAAATCAGCGATGAGTCTCTCCCACTCATCCTTGGTTCTCCATACATCCAGCAAACATACCCATACGCCACACACGCCCCCTCCTCTCTTCTACCCAGCGCTAGGAATCTCGTTACCCTCGCTTCTCAACCTTTCACGTCGACAGTTGTGCAGTTCGAAGCACGACACAAATCAGCTTTAGTTGTTGAGTTCTCCCTAGGTGACTTAGAGGAGAAGAATGTATTAGTTGCAAATGTGCATCTAACGAGCGGACTTACGGATAAAGCCGTCCAAGCGAAGAAAAGTCAGATCAACACGCTCAGCAAGTTCCTCATCGCCAGGGGCAAAGATCGAGAAAGAGAGATCATCATCGCAGGAGATTTTAACCTCACGACTTCGAACCGGACGATTCAGAAGGCTCTTTCAGGGGCTCTTATCACGAAGGAGACTGCAATGGAGGTCAAGACCGTGATTGATCTGAATGTCTGGNAAGATGCTTTCCTTGTCTCAGACTTGAATNTTGAAAGGGGCTCTATGGAAGGTAATCACGAAGACGGGCCGATGCTCGATGGCGAAGATGCAAATGGAAGTGCCATGTTAGGCCACGACAGCAACGAGATCTTCGCCGGCGAACAAGGCGCGACTTTTGATCGAATTACGAACCCTATTGCCGCACAGCTGGATCCGCCGATTGATAGGAGTCCGCAAAGGTATGATCGTGTGTTGTATCTCAAGGGCGGAGGTATCTCAGCTAGAGGAGAAAGGGATGAATTTGAGATTTTCGGCTTTGCGGATGAGGAGGGGAGGGTTGGGAGTGATCATTATGGTGTTCGTGCTTTGCTGTCTGTTGCCGGGTCCGGTTCGTCTCCTGGTGCGATTTCAAGGATGACTCTGAGAAATGATTCTGGGAGTGTTGGGAGTGGGATTACGTTTGTTGAAGATGGCACTGATTTCAGCGGCCTCCTCGAACCGTACCTACCAACAGCAACCGACATCGCTCAGCGCGAGATGGCGATCGAACTTCTGCAGTCAACACTTTCTCGTGGCGCAGGACTTGAGAATCTCTTCCTGGCGCCTCTGGGAAGTTATCTCATGGATACTTACTTCGTCGACTCGGATGTCGATGTTCTTGCTATTGGCTGTGTCAGTCCTGCGAAGTTCTTTGAGTTTGCAGGGAGGGAGTTGAGGAATTTGGACAGTGGTAATGAGGAGAGTTTCAAGGGAGTGCATTTTGTCAACTCTTTGGTTTCGATTGTGGAGGTAAATGTATTGGGCATCAAGTTCGATTTGCAGTATTGTCAGGCGGAAGAGTTAGTTCGAGCGTACGTTCCACTTAGTCTCCCTCCCTTTCTATATCCCATCCTGTGTCTCCTCTATATTCTTCATAATCCAAGCTGACTGAACCTCAAGATACCACAACACCATCCCGTCGCCCAACCTCCAAGACCTAGTCTTCAACAAAGCTCTAATCTCAACCCTCTCACCCTCCTCCATCAGACCCCTCAACACCTACCGCGACTCCGCCTACCTCCTCAACACCATCCCCAACCTCCCATCCTACCGCCTCTCCCACCGCTACCTCTCTCTCTACCTCAAATCCCGCGGTCTCTATTCCGCAAAATTCGGCTACCTCGGCGGAATCCACCTCCAACTCCTGCTCAACAGAGTCGTAAAACTCATCCAACTCTCAACCAAAAAATCCAATTCCGAAAGCGACCCCATTCCAATCTCAGCAGCGAATATCGTCCGCACATTCTTCACATACTACGCGTCGTTCAACTGGAGTTCAGACGCAGTGACAGACCCGCTTCTCGGACCAGAAAATAAAATCCCCTTGAGATCAGCACGCGATGCGATTTTCATACCGGCAATTCATACACCGACTGCACGACCTAACGTTGCTTCATCATGCACCAGGCTCTCCGCTCATACTCTTTCCTCTGAATTCAAGCTTGCAGCTGAACATCTCGCTCGCGGTGACTGGGACTGGTGTCTACGCTCTCCTGCTGAAAACCTGCAGGATTTCTTACAGGAGAGTGGTGCGTTCGTTCGGGTCGGGATCGATGTCTGGGGTGTCGGGGACGAGAGTGGACGAGATGATAGTGGTATAAGTAAGTGGAAAGTTAGGGAGATGTTAGGCGCGCTGGAAAGTAGATTTCCTAGGCTTTTGGTGAGTTTGGGGCGTATCCCGGGGGTGAAGGGGAGGGTTTGGCCTGCGAGGCTGTATGTTCCTGGTGTCGCTGAGGACGGCGATGAGAGAGTTGATGGGGATGGGAAATGGGAAGGGAAGGGGAAGGAAATTGTGAAGGAGAAGGAGGGAGATGATGCAGAAGAAGGAGGCCAGTTTAAGGGATATTACCTCCTTGGTGTTTCTGCACGAGAAGGCATGTTAAAAGAAGGTAAACGACTCATGGAAGGTAAATTGATGACAGCAGTCAGGGAGTTCGAAAGGGGAATCCTGGAAGCGAGGGAGTTCGTGGAAGCAAGCAAAAATGTCTGGGTTGTAGTTGATGTCGTGAGAAGGAAAGAAATTGTAGGAATGGGGCTGGAAATAGATCGAAGAGAGTGGGGCATGAAGAGACGACCATGTCCCGTCCCCGAGCAGCATGAACCCTCCATTCAAGAGAGAGCCTCTACTATCGCATCGCCAGGACCAGCATTCTCAAACACGCAAAGCTCGTCCAACAGCAAATCAAGCAGGCACCTAAAACAGAAGACCACGCCGCTCCGCCCAGCCCACGAGATCATCGCTCGCATAAAATGGGATCCGGATCTTGAGATAGGGAATTACTTGATTGGATATGAGGATCGTTTTGTGGGTGTTAAGGAGATGGAGTTGGGGAGGTGGAAGAGTGAGAGTACGGATGAGGAATTCATTCCGTTACATCGGGTTGTGTGGATCAGGTTGAAGGATGGAGGCAGTGACAGTGGAGGTGATGGGGAAGGTGGGAATGGAGAAGAAGGGGGTGATGAGGATGAGGATACTGATGAGGGTGCACATGGAGATGAGCGTGGAGGAACGAGGGGTGCGATAGTTTGGGATCGGAGGAGGAAGATCGATTGTTTCTTTGGGAGTGGAGTCGGGGCTGGGTGAAGCAAGTGAGCGAGACAGCAAAGAGTATTATATAGCTCGCTGACAAGGAAGTGGTCAGACCTAGCATTGTCAGCTTCATACAACGATGTCTGTGTGTAAAGAAATGCTGTATTTTGCTTAGTAGCTGCTGTATGGAGTTTCGATGCATTTCGCTCGCTATGCGGCTGGTCTCGACATCGACATTCATATGTTTATGAGCGCAAATACCTAGTAGTTGGCTTCGCTTATAGAGTGGGGCATCAGCGAATCCTGTGACGACTTCTTCGACACAGCGGCTGCAACACTGGGTCCTTGCTCATAAGGCTCTGACATAGGCTCTAATTGTCATAATGGAGTGGATAAATTATGCGAAAGTGGATAAAATTATGCGAAATGAAATTAATTATAGGAAAATATAAGCTTGATATCAAACAGTCTTCACGTTGGGGGTGTGGACCATGTGGGTGTAATCCAGCGAATGATGCACAGGATGGCACACTGATGCGTGTCTCCAGTTCGTCAAAGAAGTGGCTGATGGAGCAGGCTGAAATCTGTAGGGCACAGTTGTATGGTCTGAACCAATTAACTTCCCATTTAATAGATCTCGCGACGAATAAACCGTGTTAGACAAGCCATTCGCTGTAAAAGAAGACTTGCATTTCATGGTCCTGTATGAGCGACTGATGCGGAGTGTCTATGATATCAAGGCAGGTGCGCAAGCTTATATCCAACCCTCAGACCAAAATCGGGTTGTAGTGACGAATCTTGAATATGGCTGCTTTGAGTAGACTTGACTCTAAAGAAATGTCTGCTCATATCAGAGATGGCTTCCAAGTGAACACCAACGCGCACCGGTACCTTGATTCCTTCAGCCCTCTGGCTCCCCTGGTCAAGCCGTCCATTCCCTTCTCGCGTTAAGGCTGCTTCACGAATGGCTCGGTGAGTGTCTGCTGAACGCAGGAGACTGGAGGACGTAGCGAGCGAGTGCATCGGCCCGGAACCGCTAACATGAATGCAGTCTAGCACTTGAACCTGTTTCCCGCCTGTGATCAACTTATTCTTTGCCCCCTTTCCCAGACCTCCCAAAACTCTCTCTCCTTTTCTAAGTACCTTCCTGCATTCTGATGGGTTGTTTTCAGACGGTTCGTTTCGCCGTCACTTATCATTCTTGAATTTCTCGTCACTCATCTATTGCATCAGAATTTGGTTTGCACAAGGCTCCAACCAACTTCCAATCTGATAAGGCTGGCCCACCGCCATTTACCGAATTACATTTCAGCGAGCCGACTCATCACGGTGAGAGTTCGCAAAGATCTAGAAAATAGTATTACCTCGGATAGTCCTCCACTACTTGTATGATAAACTACGGAATCCCTCTTTAAATCGGCCCACTGCCTTTGGCGTACCCCATTCAAAACTCTACATACGGAAGCGAAGTTCACTTAGATTGCCCTAGGACACTAGCTTTCTACTATTGTACCCACCATGAACTCACGAACGCCCTCTCTACCCACGCGGGCGGAGTGTATGTCTCTCACAGATGAACAATGTCGCAGGATTCAGAACATCCTTGATCCCGATGGTATCAGAACATACAAATATTGGGCTATAGAATATCAGCCGGAGCTGATACGGTTGTACATGAGTTTGGAGAGCTTTCCAGATATCGCGACAACAATGCGGGGCAAGATGGACTGGTCGTAAGCTGAGCGATTTGTTACTACATTTATTGCGATTAACAGCCCGACAGCTACAAAACCTACAACAATCGATTTCGCAGTTGGCTATTTCCGACCTCTCATGATGAGCGAGAGAAAATCGTTGTCGAACTGTACGCCTCAGTGACAGATTTGATTGACCCAGATGTACTAGCAGAATCTCTCTCCAAAGCTCCCGCCCTGCGGCCTCATCGAGCAAGTGAATCAGGGCTAAGCTCTGAGGCCATTGGATCAACCATGGTCATTCATCCACGACAAAGTCAATCTAACAAGCCTACAATCGGGAACCGAGCCTCGGTTGCAACAATGGATACTTACAGCTCCAGTGGTAGTTCGGCGTACACGCGATTCGATGACACGTTTTCGAACCCCAGGTTTTCCGTCGCAAGTTCCTCTTCGTCTTTCAGCGATGCTAGACTACCATTAATAAAAGATGGACAGCCACAACCTCAACCCCGTCTGCTAAAGCATCCGGAGCATGATGCGACCCTGGGTTTGTGGAATGCTACTCTACGTGTTATTCCATGTGGAACAGATCATAGCAATCTCAGGTGGTGGCAGGACTCTGCCACCAGATGTTCTGTGTGCGGCTTCACTCGATGGCACGCCTTGATGGTCCACGCTCGCTCGATGAGCTGTGATGATTTCTCGGCTGCCAATTGGAAATTGCATGGTATCGACAGGGTTGATTACGCTGGCAACTCATTCCATTATTTGATGATAGCCGGGGTAGGAATAAACCACCTCATCCAAGTTTTCGACAGCACAGATACTTGCCAAAATTTCTTTGGCCAGAACCCTCTTCACGTACTCAACTCACAGGATCTGGGAGATCATTTAATAAGCCTCTTAGAGTGGTATGAGAGAAGACATGATCCGGCGGGTAAACTTCTTTCTCAACACGATATTTACTGCCGTACGCCACTTCATACACTTCTACAACAACCGTTCGAGCGGCCGATTTATCGGCAGCTTCTCAACGCTTTTTCGTCTCCTGTTCCTTTACTTTGCTCGTTTGACACTACCGGCAAAAGTGTCTTCGAGTTGATGCATGAAGCGTCTTTGAAAGCCAAATCACAATCAATCACGGACTTTCTAAAAATTCAGGCCGGGATCGCAGAAGCAAAAAATTTCCTATCTGATGTTGGCGATCAGTCTATCTGCGCTCAGACCTACGGATTCCATGATATCGCTCGAGGAGCACATGGAACCCTGATATTTGGCTTGATATTTCAATGCCCAATTTGCAAGGAGTCGACTGCTCACTGGTATTCTTATCTTGAGCAGATCGAGTGTGCAATTGCCCACGGTCGCGATCGCAACGCACCGGATGAGTCTGGGTGGACACCTGTACATCTGCTTGTGACGCAGGCACGGTGTAATACCGACTTCACTCCTGAAACACCTAGTCAGACTGCAGCACTGTTCCGCAAGCTGGTCCCTAAAACCTGTCCGGAAAGTCTTGAAATACTACATACTCTCGATCCCGAGGGCAATAGTCTCATTCATAATATCGCTGTTCGAGGTCTGGATGAGATTTTGGAGTACGCGCTTTCACTCGAAACTGACGAGAAGCGACGATGGATGGTGGATTCAGCTATCTATACCCAGAATGGCACTCAATCCACTCTCACAGTGGTTGAAGACGAAATCAAGCTTGTGTCAGCGAAAATTCGGTTTGTTAATGCTGAAGTTTTCCTCGTTGACAAACTTGGTCGTCTGAACAGAGTGAAGAGCATTCTAATTTCTGCTGGGACAGGCATTCCGAGGGATGGTGTATCTATGGATGCACCAGGAACTGCCCCTTCAACTGAATCATCTAGATCAGGACAGGCACTAAAATATACTGCGGGCATATTCGAAGGTATTAGGCAAGCTGTTTCTGGCCCACGTGGCTCCCTGAGAGGTGCGCCAAGTACGTCCGAGACAACCACAACGAATGAGAAGATTGATCATCCTGAGTCAGTCGGACTCCATGCGCCTGCAATACCTGGTCCGGAAGTGGGAAGCACCAAACGAATTTTCCCCATTGACGCGCAAAAGGATGTTCAGTTGATCTCTCTCTGGCATAAACACGCGTTGCCGACACTGAAAGGCCTCCTTTGCAATGAAGGCGATTCGAGTGTATCCATCACATTGTTGCGGAGGGGAAGAAGTCAGGATGATTCGTCTCCCATAGTCCGCATTCAAACCAGCACTTTACGTTCGGAAGAACAAAGAGGAGCAATCAGGCAAGCCATTTATGATGTCCTTCATCCTCTAGAATCACCTCCCATACTCTTTACCATTGGGAAGGTGAGGAGAACTGCAACAAGATCGGATCTGGACGTTATGCCTTGCACTGCACAGAATACAGCTTTTTCTCCCAAACCACCCATGGGCGTCTCTATTGGTATCGACGGAAGTGTCAAAGATACAGCTACACTAGGAGGTTATATTTACATCGATAACGTGCCCCATATACTAACTGTACACCACTTATTCACTGATGAAAACACTGGATCAGTATATCAAGCAGGGACCGTCATTACTCAACCTTCACTTCAAGAGGTGAAGGAGTTTGCGGAGATTTGGGATCACGTCAAGTCAACGGAGGAATGCTTTCATCTTGCCTGTGTCAAAGCTTTGTTCGAAAGAATCAGAAAATCTCTAGACGCTTTCTCGTTCGGGACTCTTGTCATATCATCGGGCTTCCGCAATCGCCTTTCGCGCGACGGTATATCGAATTTCGAGATGGACTGGGCTGTTTGTAAGATAGATAGTGCCAGAATAGGTTCGAATGTTACGCCATGCGAGAAACACTGGTGTCGCGATGCTTCACCAGTTGTGCCGGGCGCTGCCGTATTCTCTGTTGGTCGAACGACTGGTTGTCAAGACGGCATCGTCAATGGAGATATGACTCGCCTGTTTCTTTCAGACGACGACGGCGAGTATCGAGAATCCGATGAATGGTCTGTTGTAAGATCTCATTCAACGCCCGAACAGACATGGGTCCGCAGCGGAATTGGCGCTTCCGGTGATTCCGGTGCATGGATCCTTGAAGCTAGCACCGACAATGTAATTGGTCAATTGTGGGGGCGTGACTTCAAGATCGCGTACAGCAATGAAGCTGGCGATGAAGATGGCGACGAAGATGGCAATATCATCACCTACTTCACACCAATACATGAGATATTCGACGACATCAAAGACTTTACAGGAGCAGCACAAGTTACAATCTGTGCCGATCGAGATTTCGGCCAAATGGATAATGAGCCCGGAGCTATTTCGCTCAACAGCGGGACTGTTGAGTTTTCTGGGGTCCAATGCGTCTCCAAGGATAGCTGCAGAATTTGCACTTTAAGTGTGTCAAAATGGGAAGCTGAGGACAGTATTGCGTCTCTCGCCAACGAGATTACTCTCCTCCGCGTAGCTGGTGACTCAAACCAATGTCTTGACCCCAGGACGTCGGGAGGGGATAGCCCAACTATTTCCGGGCAGTTTATGTTAACAGTGCACACATAGAAATTTTTTGGCGTTGGTCAATCGTTAATGGGAAAATATAGTCCATGACCTTTTAATTAAAGGCAATGATTTTCCATTATTTCTAAAAGATCTACTTTTTACCAATGATCACCGCAAGTCGTAAAGGGTGGCTAGCATATGGAACATTAAGAGCACAAGCTTCTCTCGAGCAAGGATAATCAAAAACGCTTCGAGTCTTGAGCATATTCATATTCTTAATTACACGTAACATGAACAAGCAATGAAAGGCCTCATATTTAGAGTATCTTAGTACTCATATGCATGACAAAATTTGAGACGAGTCAATTCCAAGGAATAATTGATGAATCAATAGAGACGAAGTCAATAATTCTAGAATACCTAAATGTGAGGCAAGCAAGTATATAGTAAGCCTGTAGGAGATTAGTAAAGATTTGTTGAATAAGTGATTTCTGCTTTAAACTATGTTCACTTCCGACGCCTCTTCACTTTCATTGGAATGTCTTGCGATGTTTAGATCTGATTATTTGATTTTGTTTCCCTTTTACTTTTGTGTTGGGCCATTTGAAGTGGTCAGAGCCTTCCTGGAAAGTCAGATAGCATGTTAATAAAAGCAGAATCTAGATCCACTGCATTATGATGTCCGGAGATAGCTGAGGATATAGCATTCTATTATCGACCGATGATATCGACCGTTGATACGCTCGATGTAAATGCATGTACATCACTTCAAATCTCCTCTTGGTCAATCTTAGGATTTAAGCTTCATTTCTGATCTTTATATCTTGTACTGTTTAGTGAGCTTTGTTTTGGTTGCTGAGCCTCAACTTTTTCCGAAGAGAGCCTCTTGAGCTCATATCGGTTTCACAAATCCTCCCCATAACTCCCCAACTCCGCAGCCTTCAAATTCGTCTTCTCCCCCACTCCCAACTCCTCCCCCCTCGCAGCCCTCACCAGCCCCTCACACCAGTCCTGATGTCCCAGCAACATCTTATTCGGCTTCACACCCGCCAATTCCTTCGCCGGCTTCCCACTCTGACTCTCCTGCGTCAGAATCCTTACCCTCCCACCCTCCAAATCCTCAACAAGCCACGCATGATACACACTAACACTCTCCTCCCCATTCTCTAATTTCGCACTCCAGGCGATCCGGCCTGCTTTTCCACCTTCTGGGAAAACGCTCTCCTCAACAGTGCATGTCAAGACGGGGAAGCCGAATGTGGAGAATTTAAAAGTGTCGCCTTTTTTGAGGTGCGGTCCTGATGAGGGGGGAGAAAGGGATGAGACGTTGTTGTAGTAGGAATTCCATTTTGAGATGTCGGATAGGAGGGACCAGATTTGGGTGGGGGTGAGGGAGGGGGCGATTACTTCGTTGGAAACGAAGTTGTCGGTTGTGCCGGGGAGGAAGGCGGATGGCCAGATTATGGCGGATTGCGTTGAGGATGACATTGTGCAGTTGCTGATTCTCGGTTTGATTATTACTGATGAATGAACTTTACAAGTTGGCAATGATCGAGAGAGTTTTCCTTTTTGGTGTTGATTGGTTAGTATCGTCACGCCGTCATGCTGTGACGTCATGATCATCGCAAGCAGTCCATTCTATTGACAGCTGTTTTCTCCCACTTCATTTCATTTCACTTCTCAGTCAATAGAACTTGAAGCTCTCAATAATCCTTTTCTCTTCTAAAAATTTTCTTTCATTACTGTTCTTCAAGAAATGTTACAGTTTTCGTGCACCTTTGGATTCAGACCAGAGTCACCAGGCTACGGGGTCAACATGGCGGCAAGAGCAGGATTGCCCTCTTGAGCTGTGGATATTGATAGCAAAGCTATTGAAAGAAACGTTGCTATAGCACTTCTCGTTGACATCTCCTTTTCCCGGGCGGAACACACCGGCTGGGAATTCAGGATGATCCGTGATGGGGTTGAAGCATTTTTGAGAGCCACCTTCCTTGTAAAGAGTGATAGCGAGGCGTTCGTCGGCGCGGGCCACGAGGATGGAAGGAGCGGCATTGATGCTGGTGATGAGCATGGCCAAGACGGCGGATGGCGACCATTTTGGTTATGTTTGGCTGGTTTGAAGATAATGATTGGTATGTAAATGTTGTTCTGCAGTATCAGTTGGGATGAGAAACTATTCATTAATCACGACCTGGAGCCTGACTTATATACTAATTCTGTGTTCTCGAAGGTTTTCTCAAATCATTGAAGCATCGTATGACCCAGATCAGTCTCCCGAGAGACCAGAGAGACTTTGTGAAAGTCTGCCATGCTGTTGGCCATCCCGTGAGAGTTAGACTATACGCAAGTGCTCACGAGACAAGGCTCTGAAAAATCTCGTCTGTCTTGCTCAGGATGATCTTCTGGTACGACTGCGGCTATATACGAACCTTCTGTTCGGGCCATTGTCCACTCACTTGTGACCGCATCACCGGACTCTAGCTTCAAAGTTCTGGCCGGAGAAGCTAGTAAGCTTACTATACTTCAGGGTTGAAAGACAGCTCAAGCGCCAGACAGGTGGTCTTTATAGCCATCATGACATGTAAGCTTTGATAGGCGTGAGTAAATTCTTAAATTCTCATGCTCTGAAAACGTGTAATAATATTCCACCGAAGTAAGATATAGTATATCACATATACTTCCAATCAGCTCGTGATTCATATATCTCTTTCGTTGTGTTCAACATGTGAGAGCTCAACTCTTTGGGTGTGTTCTGCTTCACGTGACCATCTGTGAAGGAACTGACTGGTCTTTGAGAAACTTGTTTTATTGAAAATCTTGGATCAGACCTGCGGAACTGAGATCAGTGGTGTATCTGGAAAAGCATTCGGAAACACGTGGTAGTATTTTGTCATCTTCCCCAAAGAGTTTCGTGAGACATGTCAGCCTTGCTCGTGTTGAATGACTCTGTGGCACGGATCTCACACGAGGTCAGCGAAACGAAGTCACGTTTGTGTAACATAAGACACCCGGTGATCCGGAGCATCGATAGACTTCAACGGCAGCTCGTTTTGTAGCCAGTCAAGCTATAAGTCGAGAACTATGATCAGACTCATGTCCACAGCGCTGCAGAAGTCCACTTGATTTTGCAGTAGTCTAAGCTTTGTGAACTTCACCTAGGTAGCCGATAAGTAACTTCGCAAAGGTGGTGAAAGTAGGGACAGACTGTTAAGTAACATATATGACTCACCTCATAATTTTCTGAATGATCACTATATTGGAACATTGATCTGCGACTTGAATTTTTTTTCACAGAGTAGTCTTGACGCCCTCGCTTCCGGGCAGCTATGGCAGCTGAGAGAGATGCTCGCACCCTAATCAGTTTGACTCCGCCGCTGACTTGGCATATTCACCGACAAGGCGAGATTCCTTTCGAATCTCCAACGGATCGTCTACATCTTGCAAGTCTTGGTGCATCTAAGCTTCTGTCCAGAGCTACAGTAGTCAGGTTGAGTGCTTCCAAATAAATGGGCCTTACCTCACAACGCCTAATCCATTATAGTCGTTGGTGTGCGAAGCGAATGCATAATGGTAAACTCCCTGGGATAGGATGATTATGTAAGAAAATTGCGTTTATATGCACAATCGCCAATTTTCCCGTCCTTGTTTACATCTTCGGCTGGCGCCAGAGAAATACAGGCGTTTAGCGAGAGCGCGTTGGCGGGCAGGCGGCCGCACGCTAACAAGGCGGCATTCTCAGTCCTTCGCTTTGTGTACCTCCCATCATGAGGAACCACCTTCGATGGACGATTAAGTGCAGCGCATCAACGGAACCCGAGGAAATATACTTGCTCTCGATATCGATCATAATTTCCATGATAAGGGACTACATTTCTATCTCAAAGTATCATTAGTCACGCCGTCGAGATTCTTGTCATCTCTCAGAAGGTTTCAGAATCAGGCTGCTAGCCTCGTCGACTATCCTTCCCAGCTACTCCAAGCCGATCTAGGAAGAGCCAAGCACAACGAAGGGTTTTGATTCATACAGCTATTTCCATTTGAGATGGTCGCTTCAACAGGCGCAAGGAAGGCCGTTCCTTCAATGGGTGGCACCCTGAAGCAGGACCCCGCAACGTTGGCAACGGCTATTCGACATATGTCTCTCAAAGATGGTAAGTTTGTCAAACATTGAAGTTAAGAGTCAGTAGCTTACACCAGATAGAAGAAGATGAAACTACAGCATCGTCATCTAAGCTCAAAGAAATTCCTGTAGTAACGGAAAGAGCCATCGAAGAGCCGGCGGACCCAAGTCACGTGGAAGAAACTACTCCAATCGTTCTCCCCGACGAGTCAACGGCCTGGTTTTCCAGGATACATCTCCTCGATCTCCCAGTCGAGCTTATCGAAATGTTCTGTAGAGTGTATCTGGACGTCTGTTCCAACGTATGCCTGGGACTAACGTGCAGAACGCTGTTCAACATGACCGAGCACATCCATCCATATCAAGTGAATTTACACATGCGAACGAGCGGGAAGTGTCTTGGGCACCTCTTGACTCGGTGGATGGCTCCAAAATACAGCTTTGATCATTCGTGGGGCAAGTTTGTGCCAAAGAAGATCTTCTTGCGGAATGAAGAGGAGATCGAAAGGCAATGGAGCCGCAAAGAATCCTGGAACAACATACGCCTGGCTATCGATAATGTAGGCGCTACCATTGCTTATGAGAGTAGCAGTAAGCGGAAAGGCTTTTGAGTAGTTCTGTCTGCACAACCGGGTGTCGACTGGTCGAGGGGCATATATTGTGTGGAGTGGCTGGAAGTGTGCGAGCATTGAGTCGAAGTTTCTCGGGTTCAACAAAGTTGTACACAGCGATCAGGCGTAATTGGTTTTGGCGTTGAATTTTAGCGAAGCGAAGATTTTTGCGTGTTTATAAGTTGATGGACGTACTTTTTTGCCTCTTCAAAATGGGTACATTCAGCATGTCCGAAAAAGAGATTCTTGAGTATCGTCCAAAGTATCATCCCCCCCCCCAAAAAGAAAATCACAAGGAGATCATGCTCGAGTCACAAGACAATTTAAACTTTACAGGATCTTTACCGCTCGCGCTCAGTCAATTCCACTGCCGCCCACTTTCAAGCATTTCGAGGGGTGTACAGATTGTGAATTTCTAGTCTTCACTTTTTTCGAGATGTAGATATCACACAGCAGACTTCACACATCAAGGATATGATGTCATTATTATGTGAGACTCGTCTGTATCATTGGCCGCAGAACGTTTAACGCAAAGTATTTGATAGCTATCAGTAGCTATGGAGAGGGACAGACCAGCAGATCCGCTCAAAGATCACCCAGCAATCATGAAAAGCAACGTAGACCCATGAAGTAACCCGCGCATCAACCTGTACGCAACGACCCCTGACTCCAGCGAGCGACAAAGCTCCCCCAGCAAGTCCAAACTTAGCCTCAAGAACTGAAGTCACAGACTACAGTATAGGAAAAAGTCAAGGGTGTCTTTACCCTGGGATCTCGCTGAGATATCCGCCAGCAGAATATGATAGGGCTGATGTCTCATGGGAAAGTCAGTGATGCGCAACAAGCTAGGGGACAAATTGACTGACGAATATGTATGGATGGGAGAATAGGTCCAAGCCAGATCATGAGTTCAAAGCTCCCTTGTTGCTGTCAGCACCATGTTGGAATGGAACGCGCAGTCGCGAGAAATATACACTGAGGAAGCGTCAAGTTACCTGAAAGCTTATGAAGAGTGGCTGTCAGCTCTGGCTGATTGGTAGAGAGAGTGTTGAGGTCGTCATTGTGAAACTTGTAGACATTGTTGTAAGGGAACATTGAGCAACCAGACTGGAGGGTGTTTCCACCTGCGGGTCGGAGCCAGTGGAGCTGCTCGTTTTGAACCCCAGGCCCTTCTCATACATCTTGACGACAGAGAGGTCGAACCACTTCGGTTCGGTAATGTTAGCAAGGTTTAAAACAATTAAATTCTATGGCCATATACGCAGGTTATCACCCTTCTTGCCTAAGGAATGGGGACTCTTGAATATGAAAGTTGCCAAAGGCTTTGACAGTAGGATGAGAATGCAAAACTCACAGCACGATTATCTTTGCCGTTGAACTTGACTTCGCCCTCAACGTTCTGGTAATTGTTGCAGTCTCCCTTCGGACCTGTTGTGATATATATGACTCTGAACATATATTGGCCACCATGAACGATACCAGGAGTAGCGCCACGACCATGTGCCTTGACGAAGGTGCCAGGGATTGGTGGGTAGTATACTGGATTCTTAGGATCTGAACCCTCGATTGCACCGTGATACCAGCAGACCGCACTTTGAGAGGTTATTGAGCTATACTTCAGAGGAGGTCGAGGGGTTGCAAAAACGCTTACCGATCATGTGGAGTCTTGTTGATGAAGAAGACCTTGTTACCCAGGCCTGAGCTGAAAAAAGACAGAAGACCGAAGACATAGATGATGAAGGACTGCATCTTGTTGAATGATAAGGTATTGTTCGTAGTGATCAGATGTGCGTTGAGTTTGGCAACTGAAGGAACGTGGAGGCATGAAGAACTCAGAAGGAATGTTGACGTATCAGGGAGTGACTGATATTTTGGCTGAGCACAGCTCAAAGGAGTGGTATTGGATAATTGCCTTGAGGGACGGACCAGAGTCGAGAATGGAAGAAGTTGTTCAGTTGAGTTGAAAGAAGAGAGTAGAAGTTGAGGAGAATTGGAGATGTTATGTGTAGTCGAAAGCCAGGAACAAGAGGCTGAAGCCAGGTCATTATTCGGCTGATTGGGATTTAGCTGGTAGATAGGAGGAGGAATATTCGAGGTGAATCACAACAAAATGGTCAACTGTTTTACTTGAGATCAAAATAATCAGATGAATTCAGACAGATTGAATGGCTTACATTAGAGGTGGGCATGCACTGAGGTCTGACATGTTTCAGCTGCAATATTGCCAATTTGAGTCAAGAGAAACAATTTCTTGAAAAGTCCTCAGATTCGGTAGCTGTCAATGGGGGTGTTACATTGCAGTGCAGCAATCCATTGAGATGCGCTTCATACGTGATTTTTAGACAAAGTTGAACAAGGACAGACACGACACAATTACTAAATTGGCCTGTAGTATGGTATCCGTGCAGTAAAACATGCTAGATATTATCTGTGAATACTGCTTCTCTTGACATTACATCTGCCGAGATAGCAATGATTCTCGCTGAAAATCTGATATCGAGTTAATGAATCCGGCTGTAAATAGACGCAGAGGATCGACCGAGCTACTCGAGATATATGATAGCAGAGAGGTGAGCTTTATCCGTGAACAGCATGACGTTAAGAATCGACTCGACTCCAACACATTAAACACGATGCAGACAAGAAAGGATGAGGATATACTGGTGAATAACCTCTATGATGTTTCACATCGTCAAAGGAACACAAAGATTTATCGAACTGACAGGAATATGAGAAGCAGAGGGAAGCAAACCCAACCTCAAAGCGAGCATCTGAACGTTTCAATTATCATACTCTCTTGAGTCTAGAAGCCCAGTCGTGATGGAAATGATGAAGTTCGGTCTGTCAAACCGCTGGTAGAATGGAATCTCCATATCATGAGAGAACGGGTCAGCTTTACTGCTCATGTGGTGAAGATCGGAAATAATTCCAGCAGGTTAGACGGTGTAACGATATCTTGGACTTTCATCGCCCAATTCTGCAATCTCATCTTCAGTCATCCCCTCAACTTTGTAATCCTCCAGTCCAGCATCCCTTCTCTTATTCGCTCGTGCGTAGATAAACCACTGTAACATCAGTCAGCATTACAGATCAACCTTGGAATGCCAATCCACATACCACAATGGCATACACTGTGCAAGCAAAGCCGACCATCGACAGCGTCACGGCATGTCCCATCACGTATCTTGGCTTATCAGCAGCTGGATAGATAAAGCTGCTCAATATGCCAGCACAGTTTCCGATCGTGAGCTGCATGCCCGTAGCAGCTGTCCTCTTTCCATACCTGGGCGAATTATTCGGCAGCCAAGCGAGCGGCAGTCCAACGACTACATACAGGCCACCAGCAACCATGAAGCAGCCAAAATAATGTACGCCAGATGGGGCTTTGGAAAGAAGGATCCCATATCCAATGATACTGGAAACGCCACCGATGAGAGTGAAGAGGGCGCGTTTAGAGGTACGGTCTGAGAGCTGCGCAGCGATCATGTATATGATTGCGCCTGTGGCGTAGCATGGAACTGTCAGAAGCTGAGTCTCGGCAGTCGTCCATTCTGGCACTAGTCAGCATCGATCGGCAAGATCATGTGCGGATGGAACTTACTTCCGAGCTGGGATATGATAGTCGGCAGAAATGTCGAGAAGCTACAAATCGTCAATCAGACAGGCTCAGGACTGAAGACGTGGATGAGCAAACCCGTAAAGCATAGTGTCAACACCAAATTGAGCGAAATAAAAAGCCCAACATTTCCAATCTTTGAAGGCTTTCATGACATCTTTCTTCGAGAACTCCTGGGCTGCAGCTGTCTGTCCATACTCGCATGCTTTCCGAACCTTGACCAGCTTCTTATCCTCATCGGTAAGGAAGTAAGCCTGCTTGAGTTAGCCTCGCTAGTTGGATATGGATAAACTGGTTTACCGTTTCGGGGTTGTTGGGCAGGAGCCAGAGTGTTGCGATTCCCATAAACACGGTCGGAATGCCTTCGATAATGAAGATCCTACATTTGTCAGCACTTGCGTTCCGGGTGGCGTTAATGCTGCAAACCATCTCCATCCACTTTGACCAGCGACACCATCCATGTGCCCAATACCATAGGCAAGCAGTCCACCGAATCCTCCGGCAAGAGCGGCCGAGACGAACAAGTAACCGATCCGGACTGCCAACTCTTTTTTGGTGTAGAAAAATGTCAGGTACACAGCTAAGCCAGGGAACAAGCCAGCTTCGACAGCCCCAAGGAACAGTCTCACTACCAGCAGGCCGGCATATGATTGGACAACTCCGCCGAGCGTTGCAATAATGCCCCAGGATGTGGCGATAAATGCAATCCAGCGTGACGGGGTAAACTTCTTCAGGACGCTATAAAATCATGAGTTGACCTGGCCTTGGCAGAAGTCCTGAAAGCGACTCACAGATTGGAGGGAACCTCGCAGATTATATATGTCACAAAGAGAAGTGAGATCGCGGTCTGATACATATTTCCGTGCATGCCAAGATCTCGCTCCAGATGGTACAATCTCGCATTACCGATGTTGACACTGTTACTCCGTTTAGTACCTGTCTCAACTTTAAAAGATGCCAGAATATGTACCGGTCCAAGAAACTCAATAGATACAAAGCCATCACCACAGGGATGATGTGGATATCCAATTTCCGGACCAACTTTCGCTCGGCTTCGCCACCGAGCAGCGTTTGTTGATTTTCGTCTCCGACATCTTTCGGCTCGGTATCAGACATGTTAGCTGAGCCCGTCTTCAAGATATCTGCTTTGTCGTCCACGGCATTGACTGCCGTTGAGTCATAGATGCCGACCATGTTCGCGTCTGTTAGCGTTGAAAATTTGGCGTCGTGGAGAATCCGGGGTAAACAATCACGTGCTGTCCACTTGAGAGGGATTAAAGGAAATACATTTGGGCTGAATGAAAGAATAATAACATGGAAACCTGACCTGTACTTATAAGATCGTCATATCTGTGTTGCTGACAATTGTTGTACGAGCGCACATAGCCTCTTATCTTGCAGTAGGCTAATCTATCTTGAGCCAAGACTAGTCCTTGTCATACCAAGACTTTGAAAGGTGGGATGCTCCTCATTGAGACATAAACATATCTTGCAAGAGTGGACATAAGAAGATAAGGCAAAACCCATGAAGAGTGGAAGGATGGGGAGGGAGGGGTCTCCAACAAAGAGATGTACGAGTTTTGGTTGGAAATTCTGCACGTGATCGTCTTCCTTGATTTTCGAGCACTCACTTCCACGATTGAAAGGGAAGACGAAGTTATTAGGTATTAACGCTGAGCTTATTCCTCTCCCAAATCCCAGTGCTTCGAGAGCCCACTTAAATATAGGAAAGGTTACCCTTAGCTAACGAAAACCTCTAGAATATCCTCCAGGCTCTTCAACAACCACTCAACCTCCTTTCCGGCATTGATGATTGTACAGTCGATACTAAGTTCGCCTTTGTCTCCACTTCGTGAAATTTCCAAAGTCTAGTACTGGTTTCGGAGCAGATCTATCGTTAGATAATCAATTGATCTAAGCTGTCTCTGCTCGAGCAATATCTGCAATTTCTCTTCGCTTATCTGCAGGAAGAGGAAATGGAGCTTGATCTTACACTTCGGACCGGACTTCTCATTTGCTTTGTCGTGGTCAATGACGGCGGAGCGGAAGAAGTTTCGATGAGTGCGTTTCAGAGCTAGATAGGAAACGACGACGAATTCGTGCTTGGAGGTGGCGTTGATAGCTGCTTGCGAGAGGTCACGGAGCCACATAGCATTATCTAGACCATTCAGAGCAGATCCGGACTTCAACTTCTCCACGACATCTCCGGGTTGATAATAGAAGTGATGATGTTTAAGTACTTGTTCTCTCGCATGAGACAGAGGAAAGTTCGAGAACAGGTCACTTACTTGCTCACCTTTGACAATGTCGAAGTCGCGCTTCTCGGTGAGAAATCTGCCTGCAGTGGACTTCCCACAACCACTTGGACCGCTGGCACATCAATGGCGGTCTGCGATCGTAAAAATATTTACAACACAACAAGCCACATAACAAACTTCTGCCCTCACCTCCCTTACTTGCCGGGCGATCGAGAAGGACATATACCTGCTGCGCGATTCTTGAACAACTCGGGAATCTTATCTGATTTGAACTTGCAATTTGACGAGGACCAGAATCCTTTCTCCCTAGGACCTTGCTTGCCATTTGCCATCGCATTCAACAAACACAACATCAACTCGACTTTGACATGTCACAAGAATTCTTCCAGCTTTTGATCGACGGTAGAGAAGGACTTTTCGAATTCGTCCGAATGCGGCCATGCCTGGAGCTTTCCACGGAACCACAGCGAGGGCGACTGAGCGATGTTGCAAATAGTTCAGGGGAAAGCATATTACAATTCAATACAAGACAAAACATCAGATCTTGCTATAGCACATTCTCGAGTCACAAACATTTCGCTTTTGGATTGAGTACGGCAGTGTGTATAAAGTCATTTTCATTTACCAAAACTTGAAGCACCTGCAAAAACCGTGGGAAAAGGTTACTTCCACCTGTCCTAGCGAGACATTCAGCCAAATACAATACATGATAGATAGAAAAACAAAACAAAGTGACCCGCGCCTATCCTAGATTGCCAATCTTGGTATAACAATTTAGCGCGCACGCACAAAACAAGTTTACATGAGTAGAGATATAATGCATGTATCGAGGCAAAATTCAAATCCTCCCCTATCAAACTTTCATCTAAATGACCTTAAAATCACGGCCCCTTGAATTGGGAGAAGATGGTGGGTTGCTTGTCGAACTCCGTGCGTAGACGAGTTGTTGGTCGAAGTGGTGTAACTCGTGGCGCCAGCGGAAGTGAGTCGCTCAAAGGCTCGAGTTCGATCCAAGAGTCGGTGCCATCGACATCGTTATTATTTGCCGCAGGTGTCATCGTCGTAGTGGTATCGGGCTCCGTTCTTGTCCAAATATTCTCACGGTGGCGCTCTGTAAACGTTTGTCGATTGGTATCTCGACCGAAATTGGATGCATCTTCGAGGTATTCGTCCATAAGGTAGTTCGGAAATGCAGGTCGAGGTCGATCGCTGTCTTCTTGGAGACGGCTGCTGTGGTGACTGATTTGTGCCAGTGCTGGTCTGGAATGGTCTACGTGTTCAGGCTCTAGGGTCATGCCGAGTGGGACGGAGCTCGGATTCTCTGCCATACGTTGAGCTTCGTCGACCATATTGAATACTTGCTCTCGGTCATCATCGTCATCTAAGGAGACGAGATCATCGAGATCAGCGTCAACATCAGAGAGGTTATCCTCGTGTTGCGTGTGCTGTGAGATCGATGGAGAAACTGTTGCCGATTCTTGCTGTGTCGAGCTCGCTTCGGAATCCGGCGACAGCTCGCGAATAGGTATTATTGATGGTGACAGAAGATCGAAATTGGTCAACTTGTCCTTGTTGGCTTCGTTGATCATGTTGTCGAGATCTTCCGTTGTTAGTGACTCTAGATGATCCAAGTCAATCGAAAGGTCAGACAGGATCTCCATTCGTCTAGAGTCCCGCAACTGTTGTCGGCGTTGACTGATAAAATCTTCGAATTCAGAACTTGATTCTACTGGAAGAATCATGTTACCACTTCAATGGGGCTCTAGGTGTACTAGCTCCTCAGAAGCGTTGTCGCTTCGCCCATTCTGTCTAGCGACCTGGGATTGGAGTCGACGTTGACTTGCGAAGTTGCCGAACTTGCAAATAGTCTCATTCGATGTAGTGATCTCATTACCATGGCTTCGAATGACAAAATTTTCTATAGGTTGTCCCAGCGCTTCGGTGTTACTGTTGGCCATCATGGTATCAGGGTTTGCCAATGTTTGCGTTGATGGCTAGAAGAAGTGACGGGTGGTGGGCTCGGTACTGTCGAATCTTGGTGTGATTCGAGTATGTAGAGTTGTGCGAGCTTGGCGTCTGGCAGTGGTTGATGGCGCCATGGCTTTTTGTTGTTGACGTACGCGGGACCTCGAAATGGAGTTGTCGATACCGACGGTGTGATCGTTCTGTCGAATTTCGCGAGTTGCTGACCCTTCGAGTGTCGAGGTGGATTCCTGGGAGCTGAATTCTCTTCGAATTCGATGACACCGCTTTCTTGTAGGAGCGAAGCCGTCGGAATAGTTTCTTCTTCTGTCTGCTTGTCTTCTCTCTTTCTCTCAGTAGATTCCTTAGGTCAGGAATTTTTATCTACCTGATGGATTTTCGGGAATCTACCGAGGATCACTAGTCGTTTATAGTGAAGGATTGATATGAAAATTATAGATTGACAAGTAATAGATTAGTTTGTGTTGTGAAGAAAATGTTCGAAGAAGCTGGAGAACAATTTGAAAGATGAGACCCGTGAACATTTCAATACGTCGTAGTGCGAATTTTCTGAGCTGGAATAGCCATTGTATCTTCTAGAAATGCAAATTACCTCTGACTCATGTTGTTGAAGCTGTGGAAAGCTATAATGGTTGGAATGACTCGGGTCCAAGTTTCAACGAAAGATGAAGCTGGCCATTGTCAGCAAGTCTAAGAGGTAGCGTCAACAGCTTCCATGTTAGTTCCTTATTCGGTGACCTGTACTATAATAATAGCGACTTAAACGATCCTTTTTCTGAGCTCAAATAATAAAGTCTTTGTAAGCTTCGTTTGTTTGTTTGTTTGTTTGTTTCATAAAATGGGGGTTTGGTTGATGGCGGTCTAGCGTCTCGCGGTTCTAGACGAGAACCAAGATATTCTTCATCGACATTTCGTGCCCTCCGGGCAATTCAGGTGGAAATTACTCATAACACAAGTTACACGTAGTGCGTATGTTATCGTGGTAGTGGGAAGGCATGTGTCGCTACAATGTTCTACTAACACTTAATATTGGAAGTAAGCGTGCGAACTTGGCTTTGGAGCCTCCAAGATGTGGCAATTGGCAATTATGTGATGACAATGAACAGTACCACAACAGGGGTCTAATTGGTTTGTAGTGGCTGTGATAAGATAAATGTTGCGTCTTGGTTCATTCCACGCCACGGGATCTGAATCTAAGTGCGAAACACTGGTCGCAAATATGTCGTTGTCGGCTACCACACACCATGGCAGCATCATGCAACCCTCAAGAGAGCTACGAGAACCTTGACGATAGCGGGCATTGTAAGCCACGGGAGTAATGATTCTGTGCTTCTGAACATGATTGTTAGCATTATCCCAGTGATACTGTACAAGAGAAATACTATACGACACCAAAGCCTATTCTCGGTATAACGTCCCACCCCACCATTCCGGCCACCCCCCCATTCCGGCCACCTCGCTTAATCTCAACACTTCCTAT
>NYXK01000178.1 GCA_002685535.1 Deltaproteobacteria bacterium | reverse complement strand
ATTGCATTGTCTGTTCTCCCTCCGTCACTAATCCATTCTCTAACTGCACGTTGAATGATTTGACATCTTTTGCTTTTGGCGGAAGGAGCAATGCTTCAGCCTTGTAAATTTGTGGAGCAAGAAGAGCATAAACCACAGATCCTAATGCGGCCACTACTGTCACGCCAATCACGAGCCACTTTTTGCTCCACAAAGTAATCCACAGTTCATACAAGTCAATGGTGTCATCCTCGAAAGACTGAGCGTATTGCGGAACATACGTTATAGTTTGTAGAGCTTGAGGTTGCTCCTTTTCAGCAGCGGTATTGGATTCTGTTTTTGGCATATTTTAATTTTGGAAATCAATATTTGACTAATTCGAAGATAAGAAAAAATCGCAAAAAATCCTAAGACAGTGTCATTCCGAGCGAAGCGGGAAATCTTGATAAGTGAAACATTAAGTTGATTAATGTTTCACCCTGCATTCCAAATTACGGAGTGTAGTTCAGACTATTTGCGAGCTTAACTGCAATGACATCAGGTCAATATTCAACATTTATAACAGTTACGATAGCGTATTATACTAACTGAAATTCTTCTGGCAAGCAATTGATTTTTGGATTTCCGGAATGGAAACGTATTCGAGGTAGCGTAAAACTTGTCCTAGCAGGAGCGGAAATCTTTTTTGCATGAGCAAAGCCATTTCCAATTGTTCTTCAGTGAGTTTGCTGGTACGTAATAACAGGCTGCCCAGTAGGCGTTTCGAAGATGAAGAAGAGAACAAGCGTTTTTTCAATTTTGTCAGAGGATGGAAAAATGAATTTTGCCAGTTGGAGGTATTTTTACGGAGAAGTTCAATCACACGGGAACGGTTATCGGCGTTTATGCGTTCCAGAGCCTTGATAGCGGAGGCGGAAACTTCGATAGAGGAATCCATCACAAACGGGAACAAATACTCATTTACGCGTTGAAATCCGCTTTGTCCCAGCGCCTGAATTATTTGTGAACGGCCTGAAGGAACAGAATTTAGCAGCAGATGCAGTAAATAATTAACTCCGCCTTCATCTCTTTTTGCGGCAATTGCTTCCAGTGCCACCTGACGCACATACTGATTTTCGGATAGCTCAACGCAGTTAATCAATTCCGCAAGTGAAAGATGAGTAGCCTGGCGGTTAACTTTAATTTTGTCGTTAGCCGGTTGAGGCACCTCTATTTTTTCCCACCATGCTTTAGTCGTTTGTGTTTCCAGGGGTTTCTTTTTGTGAAAAACTGAAGAAAATTTCTGTCTTAGATGTGTGGTTCTACTCGCCGTAGTTTTACTGGAATTGGAAATTTCGTAAGCATTCATTTTCTGCAGCAGTTGATAGGCTTCAGTAACTTGTCGAAATTTATCCGCGTTGCCGTCCCCTTCACCCGTATCCGGATGATAACGCATAACAGACTGGCGATAAGCCTGTTTCAGTCTTTGAGGGGATACGCCAGGCTCTACACCTAGTTCAAAATACGGATTCATTACAACCGCTCCTTCATTTCCGGATTTGTTAATTTACTAATTCAAATTTACTGTTTAATATTGCAAAACAGAGTCCATTTTATTTCAGCATTTTTCGGAAAAGTCAGGAGGGAGAGAATTCTACATCCGGAAAGCGTTCCAGAAACTTACGGGTTTCTTTTTCATGGTCAACCGCGAGGGATTGCGGGGTTTCACCTTTTGAAACTTTGAGCAGATTTTCCAGCGCGTGACTGACGGAACGTACGTAACATTCGCTGTCGGGAGCACTGTGAGGAGTCAACACAACGTTTTTTAATTTACGGAGCGGTGAGTTTTCTGGTAGAGGTTCAACCTCAAAAACATCAAGTCCTGCAGCGGAAATTTGTCCGGAACTCAAAGCTTCATAAATCGCGCTTTCGTCCTGAACATCACCGCGGGAGGCATTGATCAGCAGGGCATCCGGACGCATCATTTTGAGAGAAGTTTTGTTAATAATTTGGCGGGTAAACGTAGTTTTGGGAACGTGGTAGCTGATGATATCGGAATTTTTCAGCAACTCTTCCGGAAAGACATATTTCAGACCCAATTCTTTTTCTGTTTCAAACTGGCGCAGAATGTCAAAATACTGGACTTTAACGCCCAAAGCTGAAGCGCGTTTAGCCAGTTCTTTGCCGATACNACCAAGTCCGTATATGCCGAGGGTTTTTCCGGAAAGCTCTCTGTTTGTGTGTTTTAAATTTTTCCAGGGTCCGCGAGTTACGGATTGATGATGAAACAGCAGTTGTCGGTAAAGTGCGAAAATCAGCATCAAGACATGTTCTGCTACAGAAATCGCGTTTGCACCATTGTTGGTGGCAATCATCACATTGTAACGCATGGCTTTTGCCAGCTCAATTCGGTCAAAACCGGCGCTCAAGGTTTGTATTATCCTAAGCCTTTTTGCGGATTCGTATTGAGCATCACTGAGATCCACCTGCCCAATAATCGCGTCTGTTGTGAAGAGCAGGGAATTAAGTTTTTCATCCGGAGCTGAAAAATCGACCAGCGTCAACTCAAAAGAATCCGGCGCCTCTGCTTTCAGGTTATTGAATAATATTTCGTATTCGCTATTTACAAGAACTTTGAACATAAGCAATCGTTAAAAAGTATAACCGAAGGCGAGACCGTACTCGGTAGAATGCAGGGCGACATCTGTACTTTGTCCACTGCGCGTAACTGTCAGACCGTCAAAACTCAAATCCCGGCGCTGATAAAATAATGAAATTTCAAGTTTACCGTACTCTACACCGGAGCTAAAATAGTACCCCATACCGCTTATGCCGATGGCTTCCTGGGTTGTCTGATTTCCCTGTACTTCGCCTTCTCCACTGACAGGAATCCGGACCGCGGACTCAAAAACGAGGGAGATGGTTCTTGTCAGCTCAAATCCTGAATAACCTGCGCCAAGCTCCAGCAAGTGCGCACGGAAGACACCAGAATAGTCTTCTGAAGAAGTTGACGAATCTTCGATACGTGCGTTGAAATATGAATAACCCAGATCCAGTTGAGTGTGTTGCGAAAGTGGCATCAAAAAAGCCAGCACAAATTCAGATGTCTTGATGGTTGAATCTTCAAAACCATCAGTCACACTTTCGGAAATGACAGGAAAGAGAAAGCGGATTTTAGCTTTGACTGCCCAGACTTGAGTTGCAAAACAGAGCAGCCCAATCGTGAGCAGGCATTTTTTGAGTTTCGTGTTCATAAAATTTTTTTTGAGTTAAACCTGAATTTTTCAGGAGGACTGTCCGGTCTTGTGTATTTTTGCCAGTTTACTAGAATGAATGCTTCCGAAATAAACACTAACCTGAGTAAAAACTGCATGATAAATAAAGCCGAAACAGATCATCGTCCCTGGGGTTATTACACGGTACTTGCTGATGAAGAGGACCACAAGGTCAAGCGAATTGTGGTTTACCCCGGTCAGCGTCTCAGTCTGCAAAAACATCAGCAAAGGGCGGAACACTGGTTTGTCCTGTCCGGAGAAGGAATCGTAACACTTGACGGAGAACGACTCAACAAAAAAAGTGGAGAATCGGTAGAAATTCCACGCGGTTCAGTACACCGTATTGAAAATCAGGGCACAGCCGATTTGAGCTTCATTGAGGTACAAACCGGAGAATATTTTGGCGAAGATGACATTGAGCGCATGGAAGATGATTACGGCAGGAACTGAATTTCAGAAAGCATAATCGACAGCCGTAACGAATTTACCGACCCGACAGCTGATAAGCATTTTTTACAAACAAATCCGCTGCGTAAAATTCAACTTAGTCCAGACAGGCGATATGCGGAACTTCACGGTATTTTTCCGCAAAATCAAGTCCGTAACCTACCACAAAACGATCCTCAATTTCAAAGCCTATATACTTGACCTCTACCGGAATCTTGTCCGGAATGTTTTTGCTTAATAAGGCACATATTTCGATTGAAGCCGGTTTCTGCTGTTGCAGATCTTCGAGAATATGTTTCAGCGTTAAACCTGTATCAACGATATCTTCAACCACCATCACATTTTTTCCGCTTAAATCCAGATTGTGCATCAGTGTTACTTCTCCGGAACTCACCTTTTGGTCTTTGTAACTCGAAGCCTGCAAAAAACAGATTTGGCAGGGAATATTGAGTCGCCGCACAAGGTCTGCCAAAAAAATAAACGCTCCATTGAGTACACCCACAAGATGCAGTTCGCGTCCATGATAATCGGCTGAGATTTTCCGGCCCAATTCTTCAACGCGTTGATTAATCTCCGCTTTAGAAATCAACACCTCTTTTGAATTAATATTTATTTTTTCCTCACTGGAAGAAGCGCTGCACATACTTATTCGGTCTTTTGCTGGAGGTTAATGTAGTCTGCTATAATTGCCATACTTTCATTGATGTTATCATCTGCTTTAATTTCTTTTTTATCTTCCGCGTTTTCAACNTCTTCGGTTGTATCTTCCGCGTTTTCTTTNTTACTCGCAGTTGAAAGTTCGAGGTCTCGCTGTGCTTTACGCCGCGAATCATCTTCCTGCATTTTAAGAATTGAGGTATATTTCAGCGGTTTTATGCTTGTTAGGAATTCCTGCACGTCTTTATCAACATTCTGGAAATATTCAGAATCCTTCATTCTTTTTGCAGAGAGTCTTTTCAGTGCCGGCAGTACTTTTTTAAAATTTCCTTTCGGACGGTAAGAAACTTGATCAATCGAGCGCCACGGCAGAGCATTGTCCAGCGTCGATTCACCAATTTCACGGGCATTATTGAGCGAGGGTAAAACGATACTGGTTTCAACACCGCGGTTTTGGGTGGACCATCCGGAAACTCGGTAAAACTGCGCGATTGTAACTTTTAACGCACCATATCCTTCCGGAAGTTGAAAGATATTNTGCACCGTTCCTTTACCAAAAGTCGTGGTATCACCGACCAGNAAAGCTCGCTGAAAATCATGCATGGCGCCCGCAAGAATTTCGGAAGCAGAAGCGCTGTAGCGGTTAAGCATAATCACCAGTGGNCCGGTATAAACCGCACGCTCACGGCTGCGGTGAACCGTAACCCTCCGCCCTCCAGACTGCCGGACAANCACTACCGGATTGAGTCCGATGAAGAGCCCCGCCATGTTGATCGCCTCGTCGAGTCCTCCACCGCCGTTGTTGCGTAAGTCCAGGATCACACCATCAACATTTTCTTTCACAAACTTTTTCAGAAGAGTTTTTACGTCCCTGGAGGAGCTTTTGTAATTTTTTGGATTTTTACGTCGATCATTGAAATCCACATAAAAAGACGGCAGTTTGATAACGCCGATTTTGAGCGGTTCCTGTTTGTTGCCATTATCACCGGCAGGCGGCTGTTCAAAAATGCTGGACTGCGCTTCTCCGTCTTTTAGTACTATTTTGTCACGCACAATAACGATTTTCAGCGTGTCAAAACCTTTCTTCGTTTTGCGTAGTATTTGAAGTCCGACTTTGGTACCGCGTTTTCCGCGAATCAACTGCACCACATTATTGAGACGCATATCGATCACGCTTTCAAAAGCTTTTTCGCCTTGAGCCACGGCNATTATTCGATCATCTGTTTTGAGTTTTCCCTGCCGTGCCGCCGCACCTCCCGGAACGATTGAATTTACAACTGTGTATCCGTCATCCCAACGCAAAACNGCGCCTATGCCTTCAAGAGAAAGTTTGATAGAAATATCAAAATTCTTTAAATCCTGTGCTGCCAGATATGAAGAGTGAGGATCGTAAGCCGCCGCCATCGAATTGAGAAACATCGAAACAACATCATCATTTTCGTATTGTGAAAAATCTTTCCATAATCCACGCACACGTTTCATCAAACGCTCTTTGCCTTCTTTGAGACTGGTGTCACCAAGTTTGAGGGTCAATAAATCAAATTTAATTTTGGTGCGCCATATTTTGCGGGCTTCCTCTGATGTTTTTGGATAAGGCTGATCTGCGCGTTCCAGTGCCCAGCTTGCGTCAACACTGAAATCAAAATCCTCACCCACAAATTCTTCCATCATCGCCAGTCGTTCAGACAAACGGGTCTTGAAGCGTTCAAAAATATCTAAAGCCAAATTCGCGTTTCCGCGCCGTAACATATCGTCAACACGCGATTCGTATTTACGGAATTCAGCTACATCATCTTGCAGGAAATAATAGTGGGCCGGATCTAGACGGTTCAGGTAAAGTTTGAAAATCTTTAAGGACATCTCATCGTCCAGTGGTTTTTGAGAATAATGCATGGAGACAAACTGCTCCACGATCCCCTTGACAACTGGACCATTGAGTTTGGACTGTTCTTCTTGAGCTGCTAAAAAGGTCGGAAAAAGAAAAAAAAGGAGAGCCAGTTTGAGCAAAAGGTATTTGGAAACCTTCATGTATTTGTTGCCTNATGTTAAGTGTAGAATTTTTTTCGCTCTACTTTTATTTCACGAAATCAAATAAATATCAATCAATTTGCTGAATTTATTCGACTATTAACCGGACACTAGTGAAAATATGTGATTTTATAAGTTATAAGTCTTTCTGTACCCATATGTAACTTTCAATTTCAATTGCAGGAATAATTTCTAAAGGTTCACACTTTTCTTGGATATCATCTGGTTTTGAACCTACCCACAGTTTTACATCACCAGTTTTATAAGAAAATTCACTATTNTGGAATGGGCATAATATAGTCTCTTTTTCAGTTAATTGTCCCAGGTCCAGTGGAAGATGCATATGTGGGCAAATATTATTGAATGCATAAATATTATCTTTTCTGATCAAAAATATCTCTACATCATTTGATNTAAATTTTTTCTTTTCGCCTTCTTTCAATTCNCCAATTGGTAAGGTTCTTGTCCATTTCTTACCTTTAATAATTTTATGGTTAACATCACGAAATTCTTTTAAAACATTCTTTTTTAAATTGATTACTTCATAAAGAGTAATTAAATTACTCGTACCACGCAGTTTAAGNCGTAAATGATTGTCTATCTCTAAAGAATCTTTTACTTGATTATAAGCATTTTCAGAAATTAATAAACGAGTACCAGCATCTTTGTTTGTAGATTCGATTCTACTAGCAATATTAACTACATCACCAATAACAGTAAGTTTTTTGTCATCCCCAGATCCAATAGATCCTACAATAACTTCACCATTGTGTATTCCAATCCTAATATCAAATATTCTATCATATGCTGCCTTCAAGTATATTTTAAATTCATCCATTGCTTCCAACATTTGAATTCCAGTATTTATAGATCTTAGAATTTGTTGTCGAGATTCTTTTAAACCAAAAATTGCCATTACTGCATCACCAATATAATTATTTACCTCACCACCGTTCTTAATTATTATTTCTCTCATTATTGAAAAATAACGATTTAGAATAAAAATCACATCATATGCAGATAAAGATTCTGAAAATGGTGTAAATCCTTTTATATCGCAAAACATGATTGTAAGATTTCTTACCGTACCAACTGAACCTGATTTTGTAGATGATAGTTGATTATTTAGAGTAATATCACGTTTATCAAGTAGCAGTCTCTTGTATTTTACCTTACCACAGACTTTTGTTTGACAAGCAAGTCTGACTGTTTCAGGCAAATTAAGACGTTCAGCAATTTTAATCTCATCTGCAGTCCTCACAGAGCAATTTTCAATTCCTGAAATTATATCAATCCTACAAGTAGAACATTTGCCAATACCTCCACATGCACTCAAATGTGGAATTTCTTTTCTTAATGATGCTGTTAGAATAGTTTCGTTCTGTGCGATTTCAATCTTTCTGTTGTCAGGTTGAATTTCAATTGTGTATTTTAATGATTTATGAGAACTATCACAAAATGGTGGGTTTTTACTTTTCTTACATCCGCAAAAATATACTTCTTCGGAATTTTGACAATCAAATTTATAGGGTGTCTTTTTTGTTTTATTGTGAGAACCATCACAAAATGGTTGTTGGGCACTTTTTCCACAAGAACACCAAAAGTATGTTTGTCCATTTTTTACTGACTTTTTGAAGGGTAAATTTTTATACATCTTGAATTTTATACCTTCAGTAAATTTAAGATGAGAACCATCACAAAATGGTGGGTTATTTGTTTCTTTGCACCCACAAAAATGAAGTTCTTCATTTTTCAAGGATTCTAACTTTACCGGACTAAACTTAGTATTTTTGTGAGAACCATCACAAAATGGTTGTTGGGCACTTTTTCCACAAGAACACCAAAAATACACTTTATTATCTTTTACTTTTATTGCTATTGGAGTGTTAATTTTTTTCATAATAGTTTACTATTTTGCCAAATCGAAAAAACTATTTATAACACCAAAATCCTATTTACGGGAGTTTCCTTGGTGGAGGTGATATTGAACCAGATAGCTCCTTGGATTTAGATGATTTGATTATGTTCGATGGTTCAGCTTCAAAGATACATGTATTCCTTGATTTAGATGTCTACTCTTCTTCTCGGAAATTAAACGAAATGAAAGTTGTACTGGAACAAGAGATGAAAAACTAAATTGTTATAAAGATAAGAGAAATAACAATATTGAACAAATTAAAAGTGCAGTTTTCAAAAAAATTGTTTGCCTATTATTTTCAATTTCAAAATAGATAGTATCTTGAGAATAAGCCCAATCAATGAAAAATTCAATTTAGTTAATTTTCAAAAGACGCTACGCTAAATCAGCGAAAATGAATAGCGTGATAGTGAACATATTTAATCTCTAATTATAAAAATCGAAAAGTGTGAATCATTAACTGCTTAAAGAAAGTATTTAAAAAGAATATAACTTAGGGTCAAATTATTAACTATTTAAACATTTGGAAACTACTTTATATTAATTTACTAAAATAAAGTTTTGATTCCAAAAATTGCTTTAATCGGTGCAGGAAGCACTATTTTTGCCCAACGCCATCGTCTCCTGTGACTGACCCTCACTAATTCATCACAGTAAGACACACCACCACAGACCTCCCACATTCTTGTAAAACAAACCGATTGATGATATATTTTAATCATTACTAAACCTACAAAAAGTGTACAAAATGAAATATATACTAATCATCATCGTTTCCCTCTATGTCCTTACATTCCCCAAGTTTGCTCAAACAGGAGAAACGGGTGAATTTTTTCATCGTGAAGTAAATGGAAAAAAAGGATGGAATGAGGAAGGTGATGAAGATAAAGATGGGAAATATGTAGGGGAAATTGAAAATGGCAAACCAAATGGTCATGGGATATACACTTCACCTAATGGTAACAAATATGAAGGAGAATGGAAGATTGGGAAAATACATGGACAAGGGGTATACACTTTTTCAAATGGTAACAAATATGAAGGAGAATGGAAGGTTGGGAAAAAATCTGGTCAAGGCACATACANTTATTCAAATGGTAACAAATATGAAGGNGAATGGAAGGTTGGGAAAAAATCTGGTCAAGGNACATACACTTATTCTAGTGGATCTAAATATGAAGGGGAATTCAAGGACGGGAAAATGGATGGTCAAGGAATCTTTACTTGGTATAACGGGATAAAAAGGGTTGGTGAGTTCAGAAAAGGCAAACTTTGGAACATCGCGGAATACGGTAAAAAAGGAAACATCCTTAGAAAGTGGGTGAATGGAGTAAAGGTTGTTGATAAGAAAAAGGATAAGGTTTTGTATCTTCGTAAAGATAATGAGGGATGGTTATGGTCTGAGAATGGTAATGAGAGAAATGATGGGAAATATGTCGGAATTCTTAATAAAAATGGATTACCAAGTGAAGGAGGAATATTGACTTTTCCTGATGGGAACAAGTATGTCGGGGAATGGAAGGAAGGAGAAAGACATGGCCAAGGTACATACACTTATTCAAATGGGAACAAGTATGTTGGAAAATGGAAAGATCAGGAAAGACATGGTCAAGGCACATTCACATGGACCAATGGGAACAAGTATGTTGGAAAATGGAAAGATCAGGAAAGACATGGTCAAGGCACATTTTCTTGGTCCAATGGGAACAAGTATGAAGGGAGTTGGGTGGATGGGAAAAAACATGGTCAAGGCACATTCACATGGACCAATGGGAACAAGTATGTCGGGGAATGGAAGGATGATAAAAGGACTGGCCTAGGAACAAACACTTCACCTGATGGGAAAAAGTATGTAGGGGATTTCAAGGAAGGGAAAAGAAATGGTCATGGAACCTACATTTTCCCTAACGGAGATAAGTATGTAGGGGAATTCAAGGACGGAGAAAAGAATGGTCAAGGTACATACACCTTATCTGATGGAGGAAAGTATATCGGGGAATGGAAGGATGGGAAATATAATGGTCAAGGTACATTCACTTTCTCTAATGGAAGTAAGTATGTGGGGGAATACAAGGATAATAAAAGATGGAACGGAACAGAATACGACAAAAAAGGTAACATTATTGGAAAGTATGTGGAAGGGAGATGGATAAAACAATAACTCCATAGAAACCCACCCCATTATTCCCTGTGAATAAAAAGGGATATGAAAATTATGTATAAAATCTTTTTCATATACTACCTCAACACAAAAATTAAAATAAATGATTGTTATTTAGTGGTAAAGAGCAAATTGTTGAAAATCTTTTAAAGTCTATATGTCCATGGATATTGAATTATAACTGAAAAATTTGGTCCTTCATTCCCTGTTGCGAAATCCGCTCGATACAAATTGCCAGATCCACTTAAGAATCGAAACCCGGAACCAAATGAGGTCTTAACCGTTTTACCAAGTTCAGATTTAATTTCACTGACTGATCCTTGTTCAAAAAAGAAGGCTACCTGAAGTTCTTCTACCAAATCCTGAATGAAAAATAAGTCCAGCATTTCACCTCCTGATGAAGAATAATTCCATCGGAATTCAGCTGCATAATAAATTGTATGGGCTCCTTGAAATCTACCCTCAGGGAATGACCTCAACCTGTCTCCTCCACCAAGTGTGAGAGAGGTACCGTTTGAATTAATAGCTAATTCAGTATTAGCAAGGTTTTCCGCATTTGCCTCACATGCAGGAGGATCTGGTGCATACACGCACAGATTATATCCATTTTTAATTTTTAAATCCTCTATGTTAGTTTCTCCTTTTTGTGTAACATATGCATCTGATATTTGGAGGTCTAACACAATTGTGCTTTTTTCAAGAATCGGGATATAAATTTGCAGGTCATTGGTAACTACATCAAAAGAAGGTTCAGAACTTGTCGTAGCAGTTTGTCTGTCAATAAACAGACTATTCCGAATTCCTTTTCTAGGATCTTTGTAATCATCTGTGAAATCTATTCGTGTGCTAAATTCTATTTTATTAGCAATGTTTATTTCCAATCCTGGATCAAATGTAGCTACTGTTTCCCCCTGTTTTGTAGGGTCATTTTCATCGGGAGTAACAAATTTCTGAAATGTCCCACTTTGCTTGTTAATACCTAATCCTATTTCCAGCATTCTATCCATAAATGTCAATTTAAGTGTTGGCGCATTTAAGTCCCATGAATTTCCGATACCATACTTGAAATCATTTTTTGATGTATTCATTCCTCTGGAACTGTACTGCTGAAGAGCGAACTTGAAACCATGGGCTCTTAAATACTGAAGATAAAGAAGATCTGGAGCTAAAAATAATTCATCAAGAAATGTAAATATAAATTCAGCATCTCCAATGCCGCCAATGGCAGCAAAATCTGTAGTTGTATCTGCAATATTTCCAAAATTTCCGATAAATAATAACCCTGTGCCTAATCCCGGAAGAGAATAAGGTAATGGTACAAATAGTTGTCCATATTGTTTGTTAAATTGTTCTCTCCTACGTTCAATTTCAAAAGCATTCACTGCATTAGTGATGAAAAAACTAAATAAACATAAGCTTAGTAAAAATTTAATTTTCATAAAAATATCTTCTGTATTGATTATATTACAAGTGGTGTTTAAAGTTACAAATGTCAGTTTATTCAAACATTGTACGGTACAGGATATTATCAGTTTTTTCAATACTTAAATAAAACCCTTTAGCTTTCCTCAACAAGGTAATCCTTCCAGAAGATATACAAAATCATGTATGGAGTTTGATTTGAAAACGGGGGCAATATTTTCAACGTGTAGGAATTACAGGTATGCACTCTGGCGAAATTGGGAGGATTTAAAGCCATACGTAATGATTATTGGTCTGAATCCATCAACTGCGGATGAAAAAGAAAATGACCCTACAATCGTTCGTTGTATTAAATTTGCGAAATCATGGGGCTATGGTGGTGTTTGCGTGACCAATCTATTTGCTTATTGTGCAACAGTGCCAAGCGATATGAAGGCATCCAATGATCCAATAGGTAAAGAGAATGATGAGTGGCTTTATAAACTTGCAAATGAAGCCGCTATTGTGGTTGCTGCATGGGGTAATGATGGAAGCTATTTAAACCGTTCTTCAGAAATATTGGGTAAACTATTAAATTTACATGTATAAAAATGAATAAGTCAGGTGAGCCTGCACATCCACTATATTTAAAAGCTGACTTAAAGCCTTTACCTATAAGAACCTCACATTGTTTGGAATAGGAATGAACTACATTCACCTGTGAATAACTTACTTAAGGGCTGCCGACTTATAGCACCCTTACTCAAAAGGAAACATTCAGGTCTAATAGGGTTTCAACTATTTGGTGAATATTTCAGTAAAAAAATTCAAAATACCAATCCAAAGCTAATTCCGGCCTTAGCAATATTGGCTTTGCGTTGTTCCGTATATTCGGTGATTCCACTCTCATTTTCAGTCATTTCTAGAGATAGAAATCCGGTAATGAGCAAATCATACTCTTCGAATTCCGAACTCAGGTAGAGAGCATTGGTCAGCGATTTACCCGTATATTTAAATGCGCCTGCTCCTGAACTGTTCTCTCCAATTTTGAAATTGAAGCGGTGAAAAATAAGGGAATATTTGGGGTGAATCGTTTCGAAATTCTTTAGATTTAGATTGAAACGATAAAAGAGATAGCCCTTTTTAACTTCCGGTTCGAGTGCCTGCTGCTGTCGTAAATAATCGAAATAGGCTTCCTCTTCAGGAGAAGCGTCGTCGGGTGTTACAATCTCCTTTTCCTCTTTTTCATCCTTTTTTCCATCGGTTCCGAAATAAAGTTCAACATCCAACAGTCGATGACGATAATAAATCGAACCACGGTTTAAATTCATGCTATCGGAATGAAAATGATCTTCATCGTGTCTGACACCATAGTTGATTGACGCACTTGTATAATCGATGGCAAAGTTTCCATAATCGAAACCCGCTCCGAGGTGTGAAATTTCGTTCTGCCTATTGTCCGCCTCTAGGATATCGTTGGCTTGCCATTTATAGCGGCTGTCTCCAACCAGAAGGCGGCTTAAATCGTACATTAAAGAAAAATGAAAGTAGCCCGATTTCATGGCATAATAAAATTGAGTTTGTGGTTCTTCGTGCACACTGTACGGCATCGGGGCTGTTCCGGTTACAACTACACGCTGATATTTATACAATCCTTCCGATAACTCTGACCGAATCGCAGGTACGAAGCTACTGTTTCTTGTCGTTGATCTCCCGTACCTGAGGTTTAAACTTCCCCAGATACTTAGGGTGGAAATATTCGTAAAAACCTGAGGCTCCGGATAAAATACTTTTTCCCGAACATTAACCTCCAAAGCCTCATAGCCCTGATGCAGGCGGTCTAGTTCCGCCTTGATCAACAAGGGGTCTTCCAGCAAATGCTGTGGAAAAATCTGGCGCAAGTCCTCTTTCTCTTCATTTTCGCATCCTGCAAAAGGATAGGGATGAACAAAGTGGATCGGTATTTCGCCGTCTTTGTTCTTAAAGGGAATATTCCGATCATATTTTTTAAAACTAATATCCCATATCACGTTTTTGTCGATCACAGTTTCCGTTCCTTCAGTCGTCAAAAAAGACATTTTATTGTCTGAAAAATTGATCATCCAGCCTTCCAACAAAAAGGTTACTCGATTTTTATAGAGCGTCTTGATCACCGTTGTATTGATATGTTCCGAAACTTCTATTTTTGGGATATTCAATTGCCCTACGGGGTAATACGCCATATAAATAATATCGAAACGACGCATCTGCTTAATTTCGCCGTTAAGATCGAGCAGAAAAATCTTGGAATCATCTACCTTCAGAATTATTCCAATTTCCCGCTCGCAAGCCGAGGTATAGACTGCAGAATATTGAATCGCTAACAATCTGGACGAAAAGAGCAACAGCACCAAACTTGCTAGAGCAAGATATAAAACAGCCTTTCTACAATAAAAATTCAACAGTGATCGCAAAGGATACATTGTTTTCTTTGTCCTGGTTGTTCGATGTTTCGTTGGAATTGATGACTTCAGAGTCATGGGTTCGTAAAAAATGATTGAATTGTCCTGTTAATGCTATGTAGTCGCTGAATTGTTTTTTCACCACCATCGAAGAAATCACATGCCTGAACTCCATCAGATAGCGCTCTTCTCCCTGAGTTTCGGCATATTTCCCATGGAACAGAATTTCATTTATACCAAAATCGATTCCATCTAAGATTTTGAAATTAAGCTTCATCCGGTAATGTTGAGTCGTCAAAAAGTAATTCAACATATTATCGATCAATGCAGCGGAGTCGGAAGTTATTTGTGCGGCCTCCGAAAGCTCCCGACTGTATATTAACTGAATTTCCTGATCGTCTTTGGGTGAGGTTGACTTTCGAGTCGTCTGAGAATAGGTTAATCGAATCATCGATTCGGGAGTTGTTCTTTGGACCTTAAGTATAGGGGAAGCCTGACTTGAAGTAATTTCCCTAAATCGATGATCCCCGATAATTCCGAATACGGGATAATAAAAACCTCCGGCGATGGAGTACTCTTTGTAGTCGATACCTGTTAAAGCCAGATAATTAAATAATGGATAAATTTCATTACTATCTGAACTGAGCTTGGAAAAATAGTTAGTATACAGACTTCTTCTATCCATGACGCAGGCATTACCCGCTGAGAAACAAAGTACGTTTCCAATAAAGGCAGCAGACATGAAATGAGTCTTTACCTTCGCATCCAAAACAAATTGAGGTTCGACGGAAGCTACATAGTCAGGTTCTTTTGCTCCGACTGAATATACCCCTTGAGAGGCAAAAGGACTCCCGCTGGACCACTGAAATCGAAGGGAGATCATGCTCGGGGCGATCTCCCGCAAATAGTCCTCAC
>NYXK01000177.1 GCA_002685535.1 Deltaproteobacteria bacterium | reverse complement strand
TGATCGGCCGTTTTTTATTTGCTGCAGTCGAATTCGCCGGCACAGTTATCGGCTTTCAAATGGGACTCGGTATGGCCAACGTCTTTGATCCACAATCTCAGGAGCAGGTCTCCCTGGTGGGAAAATTCGAAAGCACGGTCGCGACACTCATTTTTTTAGCCATGGACGGACACCTGATTGTCATTCAGGCACTTGTCAGAAGCTACTCCATTCTGCCTCCAGGCGGCGCGAGAATCAACCAGCCTTTGGTTGATAAATTGACGGAGCTTTCCGCAAGTGTTTTTGTCATTGGCTTACAAATCGGCGCACCGCTGATTGTAGCTCTTTTTCTCGCAAACGCTATTGTCGGCCTACTAGCACGCTCGGTTCCACAAATTCAGGTTTTTGTGGTTGGTTTTCCTCTGACCTTATTACTCGGATTTTTGTTTCTGCTTTTCGGTATGCCCTTTTATGGACAAGCGGTACACAAGATGTTTGAGATGTTTGACACACAATTATTTAGTGTGCTTAAACTATTAGGTGGATAAGCCAAAAAATTAAAAAATGACAACTTACATTGAAGCACAGGTAGATAATAAACACGCGTCTGAATTGCGTACTAATTTCAATACTTAAAGCACTTTTTCTTGAAAATCAATGGCAGAACAACAAGGTCAGGAAAAAACTGAGGCTCCAACGGAGAAAAAACGCAGAGAATCGCGTGAAGAAGGGCAAGTCGCCTTCAGTAAGGAGCTCTCTTCCGCAGCTTTGCTGGCAGGAATTGTGCTCACGCTGGTGGCCACGAGCCCTTTTATCCTCGATTCATTTCGGGAGCTCATGACAAGAATTTTCCGACAGATTGCATCTGCTGATGAATTGTCCATCAACAGTGTTTATACTTTGTCCGAAGAAATTCTCAGCACCATGCTCCCAGCATTCACACCATTCATTGCAGCTATTGTTTTTGTGGCTATTTTTGCTTCTGTTATCCAGGTTGGCGCACAGATCACTTTCAAAGCCATTGCTCCTAAATTCAACAAATTAAGTCCCTTAACCGGAATCAAACGTCTTTTTTCATCACAGTCTCTGGCTGATTTTCTCAAGAGTATGGCAAAACTGATTATTGTCGGATTTGTCGGTTATTTAACATACATGGATAAAATTACAGAATTGAACGGACTTTCGGTTTCAACTCCGGAGGCAATTCTCAAATACAATTTTACCGTGGTCGCGGAAGTTGCGGGAAAGATCGTGCTCGCGCTGGTGGCAATTGCAATTTTTGATTATTTTTATCAACGCTGGCATCACGAACAACAAATGATGATGACCAAACAGGAAGTCAAAGAAGAGACAAAACAAACAGAAGGTGACCCGCAGTTAAAAGCCAGAATCCGCCAGATTCAACGCGAAATGTCAAATGCGCGGATGATGCAGGAAGTGCCGAAAGCAGACGCGCTGATCGTCAATCCGACTCACTTCTCAGTTGCTGTGCTTTATGACCGTGATGTAATGGTAGCTCCTGAAGTTACCGCAAAAGGTGCGGATCACATGGCCCTGCGGATGCGTACAGTTGCCAGGGAAAATAATGTGCCCATCCTCGAACGTCCAGAATTGGCCCGTGATTTATATGCAAACGTAGAAATCGGTGAAGACATTCCGGAACGTTTTTACAAAGCAATTGCGGAAATACTGGCCTTTGTTTACAGGCTCCGGAAAAGATAAATTTTTTGCAGTCCTGCCCCTTTCAAAACTAATCCTCAGAGGATAGCCGGAATATTTTCCAAATTTTGTTTTTGGAGCATTATTTGCAACAGGCTGACCCGTGCGTTTCGTTTTTGAAACGCGGATATTTTGAACGACCTTTTGGTAATGGATGACCAGTGGCCGCAACAAGCATACCTTTAAATAATATAATCAGTAAGGCTGACATCGTTCTCGCCGCAGGCGTGATGTCAATGCTCCTGATAATGGTGGTACCCCTTCCACTTTTAGTTCTCGATCTACTCCTTGCTTTAAGCATCACAGTAGGAGTACTGATTCTCTTTGTAGCTTTATTTACGGAAAGTTCACTCGAGTTTTCCTCCTTCCCTTCTGTACTGCTAATTGCGACGATTTTCAGGCTTTCTCTTAATGTTGCCTCCACGAGGCTTATTTTACTGGAAGGTCATCAGGGGCCTGGTGCTGCGGGATCGATTATTAATTCTTTTGGAGAGTTTGTAGTCGGCGGAAATCAGATTGTTGGTATCATCATCTTCCTGATTCTGGTTATCATCAATTTTGTTGTCATCACCAAAGGTACAGGACGAATCGCGGAGGTTGCCGCACGTTTTACTTTGGATGCAATGCCTGGAAAACAGATGGCAATTGACGCTGATTTAAACGCGGGTCTGATTGATGAAGATGAAGCCCGTCTGCGGCGTTCAACCATTCAGCGAGAATCAGATTATTTTGGAGCACTTGACGGTGCCAGCAAATTTGTCCGCGGTGACACAATTGCGGGTTTGATCATCACCTCAATTAATATCTTGGGCGGACTGCTGGTAGGAATCACTCAGTTTGACATGTCTACCGGAGATGCTTTTGACGCTTACGCGACTTTAACGATTGGTGATGGACTCGTTTCGCAAATTCCCGCGCTGATAATTTCAATCGCCGCAGGTATTGCCGTCACCAAAGCTTCCGGTGAAAATAAAATTTCTGTTGATTTACAAAAACAAATTTTCAGTAATGTTCAGGCATTGTATGTAGTCTCCGCGGTTCTTATTACTTTTTCATTAATCCCGGGCCTGCCGGTGGTTCCTTTTTTACTGCTAGCAGTAGTCACTTTCACGCTGGCACAAATGAGTAAACGTTCCAATGTGCATATTGCCACGGAAGAACATCAGGAAGAACAGGCACGTCTACAGAAAGAATTGAGTGAAGAACCGGAAGATATTGAATCGCTGCTCACAATTGACATCCTTGGTCTGGAACTGGGTTACGGAATGATACCGCTTGTGGATGAAGAACAGGATGGTGAGCTGCTGAAACGGATCAAGGCAATCCGGCGGCAAATTGCCATTGATTACGGATACATCGTGCCTCCGCTGCATATCAAAGACAATCTTGAACTTTCTCCAGGTGAATATTCAATTACCATCAAAGGTATTGAGATTGCCCGTAATGAATTGATGATGGGACACCACCTTGCCATGAAGACCGGAGATGTTGATGAAGAGATTCCGGGCGTTGACACAGTTGAACCTGCATTTGGACTACCAGCAATCTGGATTGCGGAGGAAGATGAGGAACGCGCTCAATTTGCCGGATACACAGTTGTTGACCTACCCACTGTTTTGGCCACACACTTGACAGAAGTCCTGAAAAATCATGCATTTGAATTTATCGGACGACAAGAAACCCAGAAACTTATTGACTCTCACGCCAAGTCCGAACCAAAAGTTGTTGAAGAATTGATCCCATCACTGGTATCATTAGGTGTTGTGCAAAAAGTTCTGCAGAATTTACTTAAAGAACTCGTATCTATCCGTGACATGCATACGATTCTTGAGACACTGGCGGATGTTTCTCCAATCACCAAAGATCCTGATTTACTCACGGAACACGTACGTCAGAGTCTTTCAAGGCAGATAACCAGACAATATCAAACACCGGACGGGATGCTGCCCCTGATTACAATGAACCAGGATTTGGAGAATCAAATTGCCTCTGCAATCCAGGATTCTGGTCAAGGTGCATATCTTGGCTTGAATCCTAACATGGCACAGGCGATCATAAATGGGATCGACGGAATGATGGAGCAATTTACGATCAACAATTATCAGCCGCTTTTGCTTTGTTCACCGTTGATTCGCCCGCATGTTAAAAAGCTGGTGGAGCGTTTTATTCCTAATCTTGTGGTACTTTCACATAATGAGGTAGCACAGGATGTCCGTATTGAAGCACTCGGCGTAGTTGAATTAAGCAGTTAAGCGAATATATATTGAGTTTCTGCTTTGTAGTTAAATCAACTCAAAACTCAAAATTAAAATCTGTTAAAAAGCAATCCTATGAATCTCAAGCGCTACCGCGTCAATAATATCAAAGAAGCTTTGAAATTCATCAAGCGTGATCTGGGACCAGACGCTCTGATCGTTTCTACCCGTCAGGTAAAAGAAGGCAAAGGGGCTTTTGGAATGTTCGGTAAAACAATGTTGGAGGTAACTGCTGCACCAGGTGAAAAGAAAAAAAACAGCTCTGCTCCAAAAGTACCGGCTACAACAGCAATTGAAGCATACAGCGGCGGCGGTGCTGAAAACGCACTGGCTGATACATTCATGAGACCACAGAAAAATTCCGCGCTTTCGGTTACAGATCAAACACGGAACATGATGCTGCCGATACAAAAAGAGCTGCAGGGAATTCGAATGACTTTAGGAGATTTGAGTTCGCAGTCAAATGCTTTTGACGATCATCTGGCCGGTGAGCTGAAACACGAGCTTGGAGAGATGCGGCACATGCTGCATGTTTTAGCTTCACGGACGGGTAGCCTCAGTGATCCGGATCTTCCGGAAAATCTGCTGCTGTTATATCAGCAGATGAAATTCAGTGGTTTAGAAGAAAAGTTCGCCCGGCGGCTGGTTATGGAAGCACAGCGTAATATGACTGAAGAGGATTTGGAAAATTTCGCTTACGTGAAAATTTTCCTGGCCCGTATGTTGATGAAAATAATTAAAATCACCAGAGGTCTTGAGGGGCTTAAACCTTCACAAAGAATAGTAGCATTGCTGGGACCAACCGGAGTCGGTAAAACAACCACTGTCGCCAAAATCGCCGCTGAGCAAATGCGGAAATACAAACGAAAAGTAGCGCTGATTTCTGTTGATACGAACCACCGTTCATCCGCGGAACAACTTCGGGCTTTCGCCAAACTAATCAAAGTCCCGTTTAGTGTTGTTAAAGATAAAGCAGAGATGAACCGTCTTATCAACAGTTATGAAGATTATGATTCAATCATCATTGACACCGACGGTTGTTCTCAGCGTAATGACGCGCAATTGTACGAAATGCGTGAAATTTTTGACGAACGCGGACGTATCCATAACTCACTCGTACTGAGCGCGACAAGCAAAGACGTTGACATGAACGAAGTCACGAGGAAATTCGGCTGTATGCCGATAGATAGTATTATTTTCACAAAACTCGACGAAAGTGCCACTTACGGCTCCCTCTTCAACCATGCTATTCGTTTCAAAAAACCGCTCTCCTTTTTGACGTTAGGACAGAAAGTTCCTGAAGATCTTGAGGTTGCCTCAAGGGAGCGTTTAGTTGATTTACTGCTGAACATTTCCGGAACATGAGAAATGAGTAGAAACCATGCCCACCACGAAAAACCCATACAACGAAAAAACTCAGCAGAGTAGAGAAGATCTACTCATTAAACATGCCCCTCTGGTTAAACGTGTGGTAACCAGAATGGCCGCCCGCTTTCCTCCGGGAGTGGACCATGAAGAGCTGTATCAAGTCGGCATGATCGGACTCCTGGACGCAGTTGACAAGTTTGATCCAACCCGGGATGTTAAATTTAAAACATACGCTGAATTTCGCATCAAGGGTGCTATCCTTGATGAATTGCGATCCATGGACTGGGTACCCCGGTCTGTGCGTGCCGCCACCAATGAGTGGGGCAAAGCGTGGCGCAGCCAGACCTTTGAATATGGACGTGAGCCGAGTGACCAGGAAATGGCGGATCATCTGGAAATGAATCTGGAGGAGTATCACGAATTTATCCTCAAAGCGAGCCCGACACCTTTAATTTCCATAGAAGAATTTAATGTACATTCCAACCAGGAAGACAGTGTAAGTTTGCTGGAAATTCTCGCTAAGCCCGGAGAGAAGGATCCTTTTGTTCTGCTTTCGATGCAACAGATGAAGAGCAAACTCGCGGATGCGGTTGCTGAACTTGAGGAGCGCGAACAGTTGGTACTTTCATTGTATTATCAGGAAGAAATGAACCTGAAGGAAATCGGCGAAATCCTCGGAGTTATTGAATCACGGGTTTCGCAAATAAGAACAAAAACAATCCTCAAGCTGCGCGCCAAGCTGCGTTTGATGACCAGAGACGGTATGGAGGATTAGCTGTCTGCTAAAAGCGAAATGCCGAATTCTGCAATAACTAAACTGCTTGAGGAAATGGTCGAACTGCAGCAGACCAAAGTTCTCAAAGTTGCCCGCGATATTATACCAGACGCAACTCCGGAAGACATCCGTAACCCCCAGGATTTTCCGCAACTCTCCACCGACTCCCTTTTCAACTACGAAGACGGTATCCTCACCGGTTATCTTTCAATTCAGACCGCGTTACGCAACCGTAACAAAGCATAAATTGGACAAGCTGTTTTTAGCTTTCATGCAGAATTAATTACGGTTAAGCTGAGGAGGCAAAGTGATTTTCCGGAGCAGATCACTTGTTCCCGAAGATCAGCAATCATTTTTCTACTAACCCCCTGAAGAAAGCAAAACTGATGTCAACAAAACCTATCAGCCGTTTTCCAGTTCCTGAACTCAAAGATTTACCCCAGGACATACATGAAAGAATCATCGCCGTTCAGGAAAAATCCGGATTTGTGCCAAACGTCTTCGTCGTGCTGGCTCAACGTCCGGATGAATTCAGAGCGTTTTTCGCCTATCATGATGCCTTAATGGAAAAAGAAGGCGGTCTTACAAAGGGTGAACGCGAAATGATTGTGGTAGCCACTTCAGGCCTAAATCAATGTACCTACTGTGTTGTAGCCCACGGTGCGATCGTGCGTATTCGTGAAAAAANTCCGAATCTCGCAGATCAACTTGCCACAAATTACCGCAAGGCAGATATCACTCCAAAACAGAAAGCAATGCTTGATTTCGCCATCAAAGTCACTCTGAGTTCTGCTGAAATCAATGATGCTGATTTTGAAAANATGCGAAAGCACGGATTTTCAGATGATGAAATCTGGGACACGGGGGCAATTTCCGCTTTCTTTGCGTTATCCAATCGTATGGCAAATTTAACAAGTATGAGGCCAAATGATGAGTTTTACCTGCTGGGTCGTATTCCAAGAAAATAGGCTTCAGTCGCCCTGGGGAACAATCACTGTGAAACAAAATTATTTTGTCAGGCAACTGGCAAAAATTCTGGGACTGCTCTTAGCGTTTTGCTGGCTGAGTCAGTTGGCAATGGCTGAAACACTTNTGCTGAAAAGCAGCAAGGGCGTGNCTTTCCAGTTAAATAAAGTTGCGGATGGACTCGGAGTTCCGTGGGGTATGGTATTTATCGGTCCGGAACAAATTTTGTTCACTGGACGAAACGGGAAGATTGGANTTCTGGATACAGTAAGCGGTGTAATTACCAGAATCACAGGCGGACCGAAAGTTATGCATTCCGGACAGGGCGGTCTACTGGATGTTGCGGTTCCTCCGGGTTATTCTCAGGGGGGCTGGATTTATTTTACCTACAGCAAGGAACTGCAGGGAAAGGGCGTTACCACATTGGCTCGTGCCAGACTGAACGGTAAGCGTCTTGTTGCATTTCAAGATATGCTGATTACACGTTCCGCCAGCACTACCGGCAGACATTTCGGAAGTCGCATTACCTTTGATGGGACAGGACATCTTTTTTTCTCTGTTGGTGATCGCGGAGTACGTCCCAATGGTCAGGATTTATCCACACACGCTGGCTCGATTCTGCGTTTAACTTTAGACGGTAGTGTGCCTGAAAATAATCCTTTTGTGCAGCAGAGAANCGCCCTGCCGGAAATCTGGAGTTACGGACACCGCAATCCGCAGGGAATTTTCTATGACAGAAAACAGCGGCGTCTCTGGTCAATCGAGCATGGTCCACGCGGAGGTGATGAAATCAATCTCATNCTGCCAGGACGCAACTACGGCTGGCCCGTTATTTCATACGGTAAGGAATACTGGGGTCCAGTTCAAGTTGGAGAAGGTACGGAAAAAGAAGGTATGGAACAGCCGGTCAAGTTCTATGTCCCCTCAATTGCACCCGGGAGTTTGATTGTCTATTCCGGAAAAGCCTTTCCTGCCTGGAAAGGAAATTTGTTTGCGGGTGCCTTAAAGTTGACTCACCTGAATCGTGTAGAAATTGATTCATCAGGCAGGGCTGTTGCAGAAGAAAGACTTCTGGAAGGACTTGGAGAACGCATCCGCGCCCTGNTAGAAAGTCCTCAAGGATGGCTTTATTTTTCAACTGACAGTGGAAGAATCTTTAGACTAAGATCACTTGAAAATAATCAATAAATTATTTAAAAAATTTCGCAGCAGAATCCGAGAAATCAAAGGAGGTCATTTGAAAAAGGCAGTCATCATGGGTGTCGGAGCAGAGCAGGGATTAGGAGCTCAACTGGCTAAACGTTTTGCCTCAGAAGGTCTGCATGTTTTTGTCGCCAGTCGATCTCAGTCCAGACTTGACGCTTTGACAGTTGAAATTGAACAAGCAGGAGGAAAAGCCACTGCAGTCTGCGCTGACGCAACCAACGAGGAGCAGGTGATAAAGCTTTTTGAAAAAACAGGCAACGGTCTNAGCCTGGCAATCTATAATACCGGCAACAATTATCCAGGTCAAATCATTGATATGGATGCAGAATATTTCAGAAAAAGCTGGCAATCATGCTGCTTTGGAGGTTTTCTATTTGGCCGAGAGGCTGTCNGTCGCATGGTCCCGTCCGGTAAAGGGACTCTGCTATTCACCGGTGCAAGCGCTTCACTACGGGGACGTGCCAATTTCGGCGCCTTCAATTCTGCAAAGGCAGGATTGCGTACTCTTGCTCAGGCGATGGCCAAGGAATATGGTCCAAGGGGAATTCATGTGGGGCATGTTATAGTTGACGGTGCCATAGCCGGTGACAAGATTAAACGTCATCTTCCTGAACTTGCAGAAAAACTGGGAGAAGAAGGAATGATAAATATCGAAGGTATTGTTGACAGCTACTCATACCTCTATAATCAGTCGCCACAGTCATGGACGTTTGAACTTGACCTACGTACCTCAATTGAAAAATGGTAGAAATGAAAACATTTTTCAGCTCCCGTACCTGAATTTTTACTATTGCATTAAATAATATGGGATCATTTGACCGAATACCGATAATCGATATAGGAGAAATAAACCAAATTGATGGACCTGGAATCGAATCTATAGTTCGGCAGATACAAAAAGCATACGGAACGGCCGGATTCGCTTATATTGTAAATCANGGTGTGGATCCATTCCTGATCAAACAACTTTTTCAAAAATCTANTGAATTTCACTCACTGTCTTACGAGGAAAAAATTAAGATTGAACTGAATGANCTGCATAGAGGATTTATTCCTATCAACACTTCAACTGACAAGAATTCCAAACTGGCAGTAGTAACTAAACCAAACCAGAGTGAGTCATTCATTATGATGAGAGANGCTGACAGCGACGATCCCGCAGTAAAATCNGGAGACTATCTAGCCGGCCCTAACCAGTGGCCGGAAGAATTGCCCGGTTTTCAGGAAACATTGACCAACTACTTCGATGTACTCACTCATCTTTGTCACAAAATATGCCGTGCAATTGCTTTAGCTCTAGGAGCCGACTTAAAAACTTTTGCCGCAGAATTCAATCCACCTACAACATTTCTGCGCTTAATAAAATATCCGCCAATACTCCAAAATGAATCGAGTAATCTTTACGGTTCTGCTCCGCACACAGACTTCGGTTGTATTACGATTCTAGCTCAAGATGAAACAGGAGGCTTGCAGGTAAAAAATACTGATGGTCAATGGATCGATGCTCCATTTATCAAGGATTCGTTTGTAATGAATATCGGCGACATGCTGCATCGCTGGAGCAACGGATTATTAATTTCTACGCCTCATCGCGTGATAAACAGTACTGGTCAAGAGCGTTTTTCTTGTCCTTTTTTCTTCGAACCAAATGTTAACGTAAAAGTATCGCCATTGCCTAGTTGTGTAACTCATCGCCGACCAAAGCAGTTTGATTCTATTATTTACGGTGAATTTCTTCGTACCGAACTGCAAACTGGATATGATAGACACGCAGTTAATAATTAGCATAGGGAAATAATCATCTCTTTTTATTTACAATGAACCCGCCCTGCCGACTAAATATGAAAAAGCTTTCTGTAGGCGCAATCTTCTTTTTGTTGAATTTTAACTGTTGGGGATTGAATCTAAATTTTGCAAGCGAGCCCGCAGAAATCGGGAGTGTTTTAGAGCTGAAACGGCAAGGCTGGGAAGTTCTTGAAAAGCAGAGCGAAGTCGAATCACGCCCAGGACTGAAACCATATCAGAACCTCAAACGGGAAATTCAGGTTGTCAAATATCGTCTACGGAAAGGCAAGGATTTTCTTTTCTGTCTTGTTGAATATGACAGCCAGTTGGATACTATCCGTGAAGCCTGCGATGTCAGTCAAGAAAAAGCTGAAAAGCGCCTTACTCGCTAGGACTTTAACATTTGATGATTCATTACTCTTGATAAATCTTTTGTATTCTCATTCATTGTCATTCCCGTGAAAGCGGGAATCCGCCGGCGATACTTAAAAACATTTAACAACCTGAGCGATAAGCTGCTATCTAATTGCAGTCTACACTCAAAATGATTTGAGCGTCTTACACATCCACTTGACATTTTACTGCTATCCCCCGATACTCCGCCAGAAGAAATGACTCGTTGTCACAGGACTGAGCTGAGTACTTAAATAATTATTAAATAAAAACTCACAACAAAAAGAAAAGGGAATAAATGAAAACAGAGACACGTACCGAAATCGAAGCCGCCGTTTTTCGCAGGCTGATCGGTCATCTTGATTCACGCAAGGATGTGCAGAACATTGACCTGATGAACCTTTCAGGTTTTTGCCGCAATTGTCTGGCAAAATGGTATTCTGCTGAGGCGGTGGAACGCGGAGAGGAGGTCAATGTTGATTCCGCGAAAGAAATTGTCTATGGCATGACATACGGAGAGTGGAAAGAAAATTATCAGAAATAATAATCATCTGCTTCAATCTGCCTATTTATAAGGACAAATATATGAAAACACGAAAACTCGGCCTCGGCGGTCCTGAGGTCTCAGCGATAGGCCTGGGCGGAATGAGCTTTGCAGGATTTTTCGGCCCTACCAATAAAGCAGAAAGCTTCGAATGCCTCGACGCCGCAAGGGATCATGGTATAACTTTTCTTGATACAGCTGAAATGTATGGCAAAGGTTTATCCGAAGAATTGATTGGGGAATACCAGCAAGTCCGTGGTCATAATTTTAAGATTGCGACCAAGGGTGGAATAATCATTGGAGGGAAGCGGGGCGAGACTGACAATTCGGAAAAAGCATTGCGTAAAGCACTTGAAGGATCTCTAAAACGTCTACGGTTAGAGCATGTAGAGCTTTACTACATTCACCGCAGAGACTTTTCAATAGAAATTGAAGACGTTGCGGTGACTCTGGCCAAATTCAAAAGGGAAGGTAAAATTGGTGGTTTTGGCTTTTCAGAAATAGCCCCAACCTCGCTGCGCCGAGCGCACGCGGTGCATCCGGTAACGGCGGTACAAAATGAATATTCGCTCTGGACACGTTATCCTGAACTGGGAATGCTGCAAACTTGCCGGGAACTCGGCGTGACTTTCGTACCTTTCTCTCCTTTGGCAAGGGGAATGTTAACTAATTCCTACCCAGTGCCAGCCAAATTCCCTGAAACAGATTTCCGCATAAACATGCCGCGCTTTCTGGAACCGAATTTTTCTGCCAACTGTAAATTGA
>NYXK01000176.1 GCA_002685535.1 Deltaproteobacteria bacterium | reverse complement strand
CTGATTCAGTATGTCGGGTGGGTTTTGTAGTCATGCTTTATTCAGAGCTGTCATCTTTTTAGTAATTTGCGGATTTAGCGGCAGCAGAGATTATTTTGCCCCAGGATGTGATATATAGTAGGGAGATTTGACGCAAAATTATATTACACGTTCAAGCTTCATGCCGAAAAAAGACTTATAAATTACGCCAGCCTATAATATTATCGTTATATGACCCATGTTGCAAGTTCTTCCGTATTCCAAGCTGACAAATATTGCAAAAAATAAAAAATATCTTGAAATTCTTTACGAATTCGTTTAATTTTAAGACATTAATCTTTGCTGATTAGTTCCCCAATAGCTCAGTTGGTAGAGCAATTGACTGTTAATCAATGGGTCGCTGGTTCGAGTCCGGCTTGGGGAGCCAGCATTGGCAAAGGGTTACTGATATACCGCCTCCCACATATATCAAATGTAGCTTGTGCTTTGACCGGCATCCTCCAACGATATTTTTTAGCTCGTAATGTATATTAGCTCTGCCGTTAGGAGACATTCCACCTGCATTTTGCTTCCTCATTTAACAATTCTATAAACTGCACATAATTGGCATTGTGGCAACTCAGTTGTACAATCGCAGAATTAAACAAAAAACTTAGAATTAAGGCAAACTCTAAAAACCGTGCCCTCTCCTGGTGCCCTGAGCACGGTACATTGTGTGAACCGTCAATGTGCATGCAGTCGAACTCATAAGGCTCCCGAATATCCAGCACAAGCGGCGCCGCACCTTCACTGAGTTTTCATCCAAATCCCAGGGCATGACCTCTGTCACTACCTCTGCCGCTTCTGTAGCATAATCCATGTATTATTTCATTTGCTTGAAATCCAAAGTGTCTATTAANATTCTCTAAGTAAATTCAGGGTAGACATGTGTTCCTAAAACATCCTCAGCTTGACTAATCAAGNGACACAGAGTGCAATGATTTTTNCAGTTAAGANAAGCTCTTCTTTTGACTNCCGCAAAACCAAAATTATAAAATAGGCGATTAAGGAAAATATGTCAAAGCNAAGGCAATTCCAACCGTACTTGCTTTTAATGCTGATCCTGCCTGCGTTATTGATGCTTGCCCCTAATTCTGAAGCAGAGGAGGAATCCGGCTGGGAAAAATGGCGTCCNTCCGGAAAATCCGCAAATTTCAAAATCCGANAACGTCCAAAAACAAAAATCCTCAGCGGTACAAAAACATCCCTGCTGATTGCTGCGACTTCTGATCTACACGGTTCGCTGACTTCGACACGTTTGCTGCTACGCAAACGTTCAAGAGGTTTACTCCATTTGGTAATGCCGCTGAAAAAATTACGTGAAAAATATCCGGAACTTATTTTGCTGGATGCAGGAGATACAATTCAGGGTGATCCCTCCAGTTTTTATTTCAGCCACGTTGCACCTGAAACGACGAGACCTCTGCCTGTGATTGAAATGATGAACTGGTTGAAATATGACGCTCTTGCTTTAGGAAACCACGATTTTGAACCGCCGACGAATATNTTAAAACAGAACATCGCACAAGCGCAATTCAGCTGGCTGGCCGCGAATGTCAGCTTTCGTAACGTAAAACAGCCGCTTTTCCCGCCTTACAAAATAATTGAACGTCATGGAGTGCGTGTCGGAATCCTCGGACTGATCACGCCCGGTGTTCCGCTCTGGATAGATCCGGAACAGAGGAAAGGACTTAACTTTAAAGAAATGCTCGGAACAGCAAAAAAATGGGTTAGAGTTTTACGTGAGCAGGAGAAAGTAGATTATTTGATCGGCTTGTTTCATAGTGGAGACAATACGCNGTATGATCGTGATGTTGCCTCAACCAGGGAATTACCTCATCCAAATGCCGCCGGAATGATAGCCGATTTCTTTCCGGAATTCGACCTGATTATTTCCGGACACGCTCACAGGATCAGCCCTAAACGTCGTACNGAAAAACTCAAAGGACACCAGACTCCGCTGGTTTCCCCCGGAACCGCAGCGGAAGGACTGACTACAATCCTCGTGAATTTTGAAGAAAAGTCCGGAAACTGGGAAATTACGAAAACGGTTTATGATTTTATCAAAGCAGAAAAAGCTCCGGAAGCTCAACTGCTGCGGAAACTNGATGCGCGCCTGCTTAAAGTAGAAAAATATTTGGCAGATCCGACCACAGTAATTTTGAAACGTTTTCCGNAAAAAACNGAATTTCAGGATTGNGGAATNGCTTTGTCATTTTCTGCTGTAGAAAGCATGGAAGCGGNAACCCTTTCACTTTTACCGTGGTGGTGGTTCCGGGACAAGCTGCCCTTCTCTGATTTGGGACAAGCACTGCGCAGGGAACATTTTTTCCGNTGGCTNCCTTATGANAACCGACCGGTGCTGGTGCTGATGTATGGTAGGCAAATCNAAATAATGCTCGAATCATATCGCAGGAAAAAGCTGGGCTGGTACGCACGCAGCAGTACAATTCTAGCGCCGGGTGGTTTTGTCGCGGAACTGGATAATTCGAGCAAAGACAATCGGCTTTATTTGAAAAATCCTCAGGGACAAGCTTTGCGGCCGGAAAGAAAGTATCGAGTCTGGCTGACTAACTTTCACTGGAACGGCGGTGGTGGTTTAGCNGCCAAGGCTTTGCTGCATCCTTCACAATTATTGAAAAAGGAAGCTCTTCATCTGCGTGAGTTGATCTTTCAGTACCTCAGGCAAAGTACAGTCAAACTGCCTGAAAAGTGTGAATCCTTCCTTACTCAAAGCACAACTGCAACTCTAAAAACCGTTCCCTGAGCGGAGTCTGTTCAAATTTTCAATCTTTTGTTTTACCAATGGTGGGCAGATTTCCNCGNATAGGCAGATGGTTGATGTAACATCCGGCCGGCGCAATTCGATAAGCCGTCTCTTTACATCTTCTCTTTCCTTGATGAAATTTTCGATTGAGACGATACTTGGTGTTCTGGAACGCATCGTTTAGTTTTTTACTCAAAATTATCTGGTGTTTGCGGTTACAGGCACTGACAGTCCAGTAATCTTTGTAACGGCGGCACTCGCTGACTTCCGGAAGTTTTTCATAAACATAAACTTCCTGTCCGCTGCATCCAGTAAGTCCGAGCAAACCCAATAACGCAAATTTTGCAAAATTGTTGTAACTCCTGAATATATTGTTTACCTTACAATAACGCTGGAATAAAATTGCCGGAATACTCTTTTTTAAAACCGAAACAGACATGAAAGCAGACAATCTAAATGTTATTTTACACAACATGGCTCGTAATCCGGATGACTGGAGGCTTGACGGTTTTCATGCTCTGCACAAAAGTGGAGTGAAAATTTGGATCGGNAATGGGCTTTTTGGCTATCATCTAGAAAAACCTGAATATCAGGAAATAGGTTTTATTGAAAAATTTAAACTGCATCAGCAAATAAAAATTTTGCGTGAGATCAAAAAAAATGGAANCTAAATAATCTGCTCATTTTTTGGCGGCACACCTGAAACCAACGTTATTGTAGGTGCTTGTCGGTAGAGCATCACGCCGCATGGCCGAGCGTAAATATTCCGCNGGATCGCTCCATGATCCACCGCGAAGGATACGATACTTGCCGATTTCCGGACCCTGCGGATTTGTGCTGTTGGGGTTNGGATAGATTCCAAACCAGTCATAGACCCACTCCCAGACATTTCCGTGAATGTCAAAAAGCCCATTCGGATTACTTATTTTTTGTCCGGTTGCGTGAATTATGCCGCCGGAGTTTTCACGGTACCAGCCATAATCCCGCAAAAATTCTACCCCGCCTTCTACCGAATATTCACTTTCAATTCCCGCGCGTGCAGCCATTTCCCACTCTGCTTCTGAGGCTAAACGTTTGCCAACATAGTTGCAGTAATGCCGAGCCGCATACCATGAGACTTGAACTACCGGTTTTAACTCACTGCCGATTTCCGGCACAAGATCATCCGACCAGTTTCTCAGATAATTTCCATCATGAAATTTGCGCGGGAAAGTACTTTTACGTAAAAAAGGATGTTGAGCCGCAACACGTAAATATTGATAATTGGTAACTTCACATTTGTCTATCCAGAACTCATCCAGCTGAACTTCACGCACAGGATGCTCAGCCGGCAGTCCCTTTAAACTTCCCATTTTGAATTTTCCGGGATCAATCAGCAGCATCCCTGGCTTTGGTGTGTTCTGAGTAACGCTGTCAACAAATCCGCAAAGTGTTTCCAAATCCTTAGTTTGGATAAATGTCGCAGTTTGTTCTTCCGGAAACAATTTCTTGTCCAGATTTGTCAGGATGCGTAGATAAGTTTTTAAGATTTTAGTTTCAAAATTTGTTACCCGTTTAATCATTTTTCTTTCATCACGCCCGCATCTGTATTCTTCATTCAGACAATTCAATTTTTGTCTTATCCAGACACGTACCGCATCCCGTGCCCTTTGCCTTTCTATTTCATTTAACAATGCCGGTTCTGCNGCTAAATATATTTTTTCAAAGAAAGAAGTTTGCGCAATGCTCGTTTTGGCGAGTTCCACCAATGTNTCATAGTCTTCACAAAACTTTTTTTGCGCGTTTGGTACAGCGACACCATAGGTCCTGTGCAGTGAACAANCCTTCGTTTCANCCTTGCGGTTGANCCCTAGTTTTTCCGAGAAAACACGAAAACGTAATTCAGAGATTGTGTGAATAAGCGGATAACGCTCACCTTTTGTGGTGAAACCAACGAAATCTGAAATGGCGGATTGCTGAAAATCAAGNGCCAATTTTTGAAAATCAAGCGCTGNTGCCCANACAAAATGCACGCTGAATAAAAATCCAGACAGCAAAAAAATATTTCTGTAATAACGCCGTTTTAGGGGTAATTTTCTCATTAGTCCTTCTTATTTAGATCAGCGTGTGTCAGTAAATTTCGGATGAAGCTAATATTCTGATCCGTGGTTTTTCAGCTAGAGCAAAGTTAAAGTTATGTCAAAGTACGGCATCTTAAAAACACCACACACAGGTTCAGAATGTCACACTAAACCTCTTGACTTCCGAGCATCCGTTTCAGCGCTTAGAAAAAACTGGTAGCTCACAGGAAACAAAGTAAAATAGATTCNTAGCTGTCCAAGCTGCTTAAGCTGATTTAAGAGAAAAGCAATCGATATTCCATCTCTGACAGGAAACCGAATTGTGTTTAATTTTAGGAATTATTTTTCAAACAACTTAAGTTTATGTTTTCGTTAAATTTTCGCAAATCCAGTTGGCTGAATCGTTATTTGCATTATCGAGCGGTAACGCCGTTTACGTTGACACAGCCTTATCTTGAGTTCGCAGAGGGTTCATCAGGAGTAGAAAAATTTGATGATTGTCTCTACTCCGAGGTCAAAGAAAACGGCATCCTCTTCGGCTGCCCCGTTATTTCTCCAGTTTTACAGGACCTGGCAAAGAAACTGTATTTTCCCAGACAACAGGGTGGAACTATTTTGCTTTTCCTGGAAACTTTGTTCTCGGTTGCATTCATCGAAAATCAATGTTTGACCTCAAAGAATGGAGATGAGGAGGATTCTGATCTGTATCAAACGCAACTGCTGAAAATAATTTTGCTCGTTTTACAATATCATTTGCCCGACAGTTATTATCGTATACCGCAGAATATTCCGCTGCNGGATTTATTGGAAGGGAACGAAACATTGAACGGTGCGTTGCAAAAGTTGGAGCTTGTGCTGCTTGATACAGTAACCCTGCAGGGCTATTCATCACTGGGCAACCGACAAAATAATTTTGCTTTTGCAAAGCTTTATTTTTTCCTGCTCTGGGCTCGTGAAAATGCGGAAGGTGATGTTTCTGCTCCGGAAAAGTATCTTGAGCTGGACCGGCAACTCCGTGAGGAAATGATCTACATCTTTGCTGCGCTGATTTGGGCGGATGACTTTGTGGCAACTACAGAACAACAGGTAATTGAAAAATACATCGAACAAACCGGACTAGAAGAAGCAAAGCAGGACGATCTCACTAGAATGATCCGTGAACCTGTAAAAATATCAGATCTGCATTGCTCNTTCACTGCTGTAATTATCAGCAGTTATTTGGTAGAACAGCTGATTTTGCTTTCATTAATCGATAATCAGGAGGCATGGCAGGAACGGGAACTGATTGAAAAAATTTCCCTGCACCTCGGATTACCTGCTGAAAAACTGGAACAGTTATATTGCTCGGTCGNGGAATTTTTTTCCGTTCACAATGTNCGACTTGAATTCTTGAAAAATAATGCCGCATTCACACAGTTTCAAGATTATATGAACGATAAGGTTTTGAAGTTGGTTAAAAAAAATGTGGCTAATATTATGACTGAAGTCAAGGAAACCAAAGAACTATCCGANTTGCTGCTTAAAGCTACCACACAACCTTTGAGCAGTCATGAAAAACAAAAAGTACAGGAACAGTTAATGGACATTGCCCGCTCAATTCCGGCACTCGCTATTTTTGCTCTGCCCGGAGGCGGCATACTTTTGCCTGTGCTGATCAAAGTTCTGCCTTTTAACATTCTGCCGAGTTCATTTCAGGATGAACCCGTTTCCTCTCAATAATTAGCANAATGACTAGCCGTTTTTGGTTTGCTGCTTACAATCTTTTATTCCTACCGCTGTTTTTAGGAATTGTAAAATTATTAGCATTTAGCAAAACAAATATCCGCGAGAGTCTCGAAAAACGGGAAGGGCAGTGGGAACGNCTGGCTGATGGTGTTTCAAAACGTGACTGGCAAAAGCCCTTAGTCTGGCTCCATGTAGCCAGCGCAGGGGAGTATTTACAGGCGCAACCGGTTATTGAACGCTGTGTAGCGGAAGGTGCTGAGTGTGTACTGACCTACAGTTCAATCAATGCCTACCGTTGGCTTGAACGTCCGCAGCACGCAAAAATTTCTGGTTTGCTCATAAGCGAATTTTTACCCCCCGATACTCTCTGGAACGCACGGCGTTTACTTGGTTTGCTGCAGCCGTCACGTCTGGTTTGGGTAAGTTACGATTTGTGGCCGAATTTAGTCTGGGAGGCACATCAACAAAAAATTCCTCAATCTTTAATTTCAGCAATCGTGCATGCTGATTCTCCAAGAACTGCTAACATTGCGGGACGTTCATTTTACCACTCAATTTACGAATGCCTTGAGCATATATTAACAGTCTCTGAAGGAGACCGCCAAAGGATTCTTTCGGCAATTCCGGAGCATCCAAAAGTTGAGGTAATGGGGGATACACGTTGTGACAGTGTGCTGGAACGCAGGGATCGTTTAAAAATTCCGGAACTGCCTCAAGCGGCCAAGGACGGGTTTGTGTTTGTTGCAGGCAGTACATGGCCTCCGGATGAAGCGTGTATTTTTCCAGCACTGAAAGATGCTCTGATTGANTTTCCGGAATTGTTTCTGATTCTGGCACCGCATGAACCTGCCGAAGAATATTTGAAAAAGGCGGAGACGCATTTTGCCGGAATTCCGCTCCTACGCTGGTCAGACATTTCATCCGCTCCAGAGGGTGTTCGCATACTGCTGATAGATTCTGTGGGAATCCTCGCAGGACTTTATCACTCAGCAAAGATAGCTTATGTTGGAGGAGCATTTACTACTGGTGTGCATAATATTCTCGAACCGGCAGCAATGGGAGCCATCGTTGCCTTTGGTCCAAAACACGATAATTCTATCGAAGCTCTGCAGATGCTTGAACAAAAATTGGTCAACACGGTGAAAAACTCTGCGGAATTCCGGAAACTCCTTTTTGATTTATTAGCAGATCAGGCATATTGTTTTGACTTAGGGAAGAAGTCAAAGGCATTTGTTGAAGCTCAAGCTGGAGCAGCAGAACTATGCGTTCCATTGCTGATGAAAGATTTGTCTTAGCTTGTTCTTGCCAAAGTTTTTTCTCTCCTGCAGTTAATTCGAAGAATCCCACATTTTTCTGCACAAAACCAATGCACCGACTTTAGCTGCCCCAGCTTCTTTAAGGCATCGCGCCGCTGCATTCAGTGTAGAACCGGTTGTCATCACGTCATCCAGCAACAATATTTTTTTATCCTGTACATCCGCTAAAGCAGAAAATGCATCCTCAAGATTTGTTTTTCTCTCGGCCAGCGGAAGTTCTGTTTGAGGGCGTGTAGCTCGTATTCGTCTTAACCAATGCGGATGAAGATTCGGAGATATTTTCCCGAGATTTTTCCGCAAGTGATGCGCCAGCAGCAGAGACTGATTGAAACCACGTTTACGTAATCGAGATGGATGAAGAGGGATTGGAACAATAGTATCGTATTTCTCCAGCCAATTGCTGTTTTGAAAACTGAGTGCCAAAAGCCGTCCTAAGAGCGGAGATAAATGTTCCTGTCCAAAAAATTTAAATTGTAAAATCCAATGCCGAATTATCTCATTGTAAGCAAATCCACTTCTGGACTCTGCTAAATCCCATTCATTCTCCATACATTCCTGACAAGCTACTCGTTCCGGTTCGGCAGTGTGGTTTCCGCATTGCCGGCAGTGAAAAGCAGGATCTGTCCAGGGAAGTTCAAGGAGACAATTTGAACAGAGAAACGGTGAAGCGGGATCGAGATAAGTTTTTCCGCCCAGCACTATGCCACATTTCCAGCAGAGTGGTGGAAGTAATTGACGTGTCCAGCGCAACCATCCGGGTGGCGGAGCGGGGTGACGCAGAGATTGAACAAATTCCTTCATTCGGGTTTCGGAAATCCAAAAGGGGATGTTTAGTATTACAGGTTCGTCAATTATAGATGCCTTCTACAATAGTACTAAAACCTTGTCATTTCGAGTGCAGCGAGAAATCTTGATCAGGCGAACACTATAATAACATTAAGATTTTTCCCTATGTTAGAAATGACAATTTTATAACGAAAGAACCAGCATTAATTTCGGTGAGAAAAGTTTGACTTAAAGCAAATTAACCATAAATCCATGTGCAACTTCCTCACCTTCATTTTTCAGCCGGTGCGGAACATCAGTCCTGAAACGCAGAGTTTCGCCGGTACAAACGTCCTGTGTTTCTTCACCGACAATTACACTTAAATGCCCAGTGCAGAGCGTTATACTTTCCAGACTTCCGGTACCATGCGCTTCTGAAACCAGTTCCGCACCAGATTCAGCGGTAAACTCATACCACTGTACTGTTGAAACTGAGTTAAGTGTGCCGAGGATTCTCAAGCGGAAATGACTGTCTTCGCTGATCACTTCCGGAGTTGCGTTCTGGCTTAATTTTTCAAAACACTTTGTCCCCTCCTTCGCTGCAAGTACATCCTCCAAAGGGCTTTCAAGAGCTTTGGTAATACGCCAAATTGTAGCCAAAGTCGGGTTGCTGCGGTCACGTTCAATTTGGGAAAGGATTGATTTTGAAACACCGGACTTGCTGGCTAGTTGGTCCAGTGTAAGACTGTGCTGGAGTCTTAAACGTTGAATTTCCTGACCGACTTTTGGAGGTGATTCCGAGGTTGTATTGTTTGCTTGCATGAATTTTCTAATAAGATAAGATTTAAAGCGGAAGTGTAATCATGTTTTTTTGCTTGCATGATTAGCCTGAAATGATATATTCATTATATTGGATTATTATTTAATATAATAAACTTGTCCATTATTCCAGTATAAACGATTTATTAAGCCATTAGCCAGACAAAAAAAGGAGAGTTATGGGAGTAGTCATTGAAATCCCTTCAGCACTGAAACAGTACGTAAATGATCAGGATGAAGTTGAAGTATCCGGAAATTCAGTTGAGGAGGCTTTTGGAGCCTTAGTCTCGGAGTATACTGAACTGAAAGATAACCTGTTTGATGAAAACGGTAAAATCCGCAGTTTTATCAATGTTTATCTGAACGACGATGACATCCGCTATGCAGACGGTTTAAAAAGTGAAGTTCAGGACGGAGACTCCATCCAGATCGTACCTTCAGTTGCAGGCGGTTGCTCAACTGTAAAATATAGTTAAATGGGGAAAAATGAAATTAAACAATGAGGAAATCAATCGTTACAGCCGACACCTGACTTTACCTGAAGTTGGAATGGCCGGTCAGTTGGAGTTGAAAGAATCAAGTGTGCTGATGATCGGAGCCGGCGGACTCGGCTCTCCGCTTGGAATGTATCTGGGTGCGGTCGGTGTAGGAAAAATTGGACTGGTGGATTTCGATGTTGTGGATCACACCAATTTGCACCGTCAAATCGCACATACTACTTCAGACGAAGGCCGTCCAAAAGTCGAATCCCTGCGTGATACTATTTTGGGGGGAAATCCAAACATTGAAGTTGAAATTCACAACATCCGTTTGGAACGTGACAATGTGCTTGAACTGTTCAAACAATATGACATCATCGCGGATGGTTCTGACAATTTTGAGACACGTTACCTGATTAATGACGCAGCTTACTTTTCAAAAAAACCGCTGGTTTCCGCTTCTATTTTCCGCTTTCAGGGACAGATAACTATCTTTTCTCCGGAGACCGGAGGTCCGTGTTACCGCTGTCTTTATTCAGAACCTCCTCCTGCCGCCCTCGTTCCTAATTGAGCGGTTGCAGGTGTCCTGGGCGTGCTCCCGGGCGTAGTTGGTTTAATTCAGGCCACAGAAGTGATTAAGCTGATTCTGGATGGAGGCGCTCCTTTGATTGGGCGCTTATTGCTCTATGACGCAATGAAAATGAATTTCAAGGAGGTGCGTGTCCGCAAGGATCCGGAATGTGTCCTCTGCGGAGATAATCCCAGCGTTACAGAGTTGATTGATTACAAAGCTTTTTGTGATGTTCCACTTCCGGGAGCAGAAGTTCCGGAAGAAATTGATGAAGCGGCTTATGAGCTTTCTCCGCAGGAATTTAAAGACGCCATGGATCAGGATCCATCCGCGGTTTTGGTTGATGTACGTGAAAGTTTTGAGTGGGATATTTGCAAAATAGACGGTGCCCAGCTACTTCCACTTAGCAGTTTTGAACCTGCTTCCAGCGGATTGGATCCAGAGGATTCGATTTATCTTTATTGCTACAAAGGGAAGCGCTCCATGCTGGCACTCAAAGAACTCAAAAAGGCAGGTTTCAAAAAGCTTAAAAACCTGAGCGGCGGTATAGATCTCTGGGCAGAAGAAGTCGATTCAGATATGCCTCAGTACTGAGTGGAAGGAGGGCAGACCTGTCCGCCCTACCTCCTAATTAAATCATGGAAATTTATTCAACTTAATGCAGATTCCAGCACAAATTTTAGCACAATGTCATGCGTATGGTGTGGAGGCGTATCCGGAAGAAACCTGCGGTTTTATCGTGGGCAATCTCGATGATACGGAATCACTGGAAACCGTCTACCCAATGCGTAATATCATGAACGAACTGCACAAGGAAGATCCGGAGCAGTTTCCGCGTACGGGACGCGACGGTTACATGATCGATCCCCGTGAACATATGAAATTGGAACGCTCCCTGAAAAAAGCGGGAAAGCAGATCAAAGTCATCTACCACAGTCATCCGGATGTGGGAGCTTATTTTTCGGAAAAAGACAAAGAGGATGCTCTGTGGAACGGAAATGCGCGTTATCCCGGAATTACTTTTTTGGTCTGCGCGACGAATCAGGGGGAAGCCGGGGATGCGATTCTGGCAGATTTCAATGCTACTGAAAACGATTTCGACATCACCGAAATTCCGGCAAAAACTACTGCCGCATCTTCCGACACATCTTCCGGATTGCTGGGAGGGACTTTCGGAGTCAGCGGAATTTTACCGACGCTGGATTTTATTCACGAATGGAAAAACGGCAAGCGTGAACTAGAATACGGATATTTTCGTTTTGTTCCACCTAAACAAGTTAAAAATCTTCAACAGCAATTAGCTGCCCGGCAGCAAGCTCGGCATGCACTTGCTTATAGTTCTGGAAGAGCCGCGTTGCTGGAATTACTGAGCTATTTGCAGGACTCGCGTCCGCTTACTAATCTGCATCTTGCCTCTACTGAAACTTTCATTGCGGATGCCCTGCCCTCCCTGGAAATTCCCCCGCGGTATTTTAATTTAAACCAGCTTCCGGCAGCAGAAAATTTTTCCGGAAAAGAGGGTGATCTAATCCTGATTGCTCCGGAAGATCCGCAAAATTTTGTACGTGAAAACGCGGGGTGGCTTGGAAAATTCAAAAAACTGCGGGTTCCGGTTATTATTTTTGAAGAAGCTGTTTCCGGATTTTGGCCGGCGGATATTCTAGATGAATGGCCACATGGGCTGACATACTGGATCAGCGGTTTCAGCCTTCCGAAAAGCCGGGATCTTCCTTCCGGAATAGCCGGCGGTGTAATCCTCAGTAACAACGATCGGCAAATTGCAGAATTATCTGNACTGCGTAAACGACGCGGNGCAGTACTTTCNGCGCGTAATGCAGCGCTGTTTTGTGANCAATTTTCTGAAAATACANAAGGNACCAAAAGNACCTNCGGAAATTCCGCAGNAGACGAAACTGANGCTGGCTGCGTTCATGAAGAAGCGGTGACGAAACAACTTTGTGAGTGGGAACATGCTGCTTCCGGATTGCTCTTTCCTTCAGGAATGGCGGCAATAATGGCGGTGCTGACTCTTTTGCAGAAAAAGGAGAAACCGCGCTTAATCGTGATTGGTTTACTNTACAGTGAAACCTATTCNTTATTGATGGATTCCAGACGATTCNCCACGTGCGACGCAGTATTTTTAGGTCTGCATGAGTTGGATCGTTTAGCGGAAGTTTTGACGAAGGACACGGCGATGGTGATCACAGAAACGGTTACGAACCCCCTCTGCGGAGTTCCGGATCTGGAGCGCATCGGTAAATTGGCAAACGCGCAGGGAGTCCCGTTTGTGGTGGACAATACCCTCGCTTCACCTGCCAATTGCCAACCTGTCGATTGGGGCGTTGATTATGTAATTCACAGCACAACCAAATATCTGAGTGGTACCAATGATCATGCGGGTGGAGCAGTACTGGTTAAATGTCCGGAAAACGAGAAAAGCTTAAAGAAATTTCAACAAAATTGGGGGCTGGNAATCTCNCCTCTGGAAACAGAAGTTTTGCAGAAAAGAATGTTGAATTTTGAAGAACGTATGCAGCGTTTCAACGAAAACAGTCTTGCAGTTGCTCATTTTCTGGAAGCTCACTCAGCGGTCAACCGTGTTTATTATGCCTGTTCGCCGAGTGACGTTTCCAGTTCAGCTGCATCAAAGCTGCTTTCCGGAAACGGTGGTGTGGTTAGTTTTGTTCTGAAGGATGATACTGAAGAAAATTTACGGAGATTTTATGACGGCGAATTTACTTCCATCCTTAAAGCGCCGACTTTAGGTTCCAACGAGACTCTTGTCTGCCCATACTCACTGCTGACGCACTATCACGACAGNGACGAAGATCTGCTGGAGATTGAACTTCCACGCCATCTGATTCGTATAGCCTCAGGTTCTGAAAACGAAATTGAGCCGATAATCGCGGATTTGAATTCGGCACTGGCGCGGACTACTCACTAAGATAATCAACTACGATTGAACTTGAACACAAAGCGCGCATCANGTCAATCACCGGTAAATGATTCGGATGTGACACGTATGCAGCCAATCCTGCTTCATCGTCAAAATGAGTGGTCAGTACAATGTCATAGGCACGCTCTGATTTGTTGAAATCCAGCCCAACCTCGATCATCCGTAAGGTCTCTATTCTTCCTTCCAATCCCCTCAAAGTTGAAAGAGCAAGATCCAGGTTTTCCGGACTCTTTTCCTTGAGTTTGAACATTACAATATGTTTAACCACAACTTTTCCTAATTTTCTAATATCAAACGATGATAACGCTTTTTACCTGCTCTCAGCAGGATTTCACCATCCTGCAGATCCGCTTCTCCAAGGTTATAATCCGGAATGTCAATCCGTTCGTCATTTACATAAACACCGCCCTGGGCTTGTAAACGCCGTGCTTCTCCTTTAGACTTGCAAAGTCCTGTCTGCAGAAAAATTTCGAATATATCGAGCCCTGCGGAAAAATCGTTTGCTGCGATTATTGTACTGGGGACATTAGATTTGTCACTTTTCCCATCAGCGGAAAAGAGAGACTGCGCCGCCTCTTGAGCTTGGAGCGCGGGTTCCTTACCGTGTATGAGAGCAGTTGTTTCAAAAGCCAGCCGTTGTTTTGCTTCACGTATATCTGCACCCTGAAGCTGTCCCAGTTGCCAGACTTCATCCATGGGCAGAAAAGTAAATAAGGCCAGGAATTTTTCCACATCTGTATCCTCTGTGTTGACCCAATACTGATAGTACTCATAGGCGGAAGTACGTTTCGGATCAAGCCAGAGCGCCCCTTTTTCAGTTTTCCCCATCTTTTTTCCNGATGCTGTTGTCAGCAGGGGATAGGTCCAGCCNAAAGCGTCTTTGCGCTCCACGCGTCGAATCAAATCTGTGCCGGAAATAATATTTGCCCACTGATCGTCACCGCCCATCTGCAGTGTGCAGTNATAACGTCGATTCAGTTCAAGAAAATCAAACGCCTGTAAAAGCTGATAATTAAATTCCAGAAAACTTAAACCTGTCTCAAGTCGAATTTTATAAGTTTCAAAAGAGAGCATCCGGTTGACCGAAAAATGACGTCCGATGTCACGCAGAAAATCAATATAATTTAAATCCCGTAGCCACTCCGAATTATTTACGAGAATNGCGTCTCCACTAAAATCCAGGAAACGTTCCATTTGCGGAAGCATGCCTTCAATGTTCGCCTGCAGTTGCTCTTCAGTCAACATTTTGCGCATTTCGGTTTTTCCGCTGGGATCGCCGATCATGGCCGTTCCGCCCCCCATTAAGGCGATAATTTGGTGACCTCCGCGCTGCATGTGTGCCAGCCCCATCAACGGAATAAGATGTCCNACGTGCAGCGAATCTGCGGTTGGATCGAATCCGACATAGCAGCAAATTCTGTCCTCCTTGAGTCGTTTTGCCAACTCTTCCGGATGTGTGCTTTGTTGGAAAAANCCTCGTTCTTTAAGATCTTCTAGCATAATAATCAGTTGTATAATTNNTGTCGTCCGGAAAATGCTTCCATCAACGTAACATCGTCTACATATTCTAGGTCGCCTCCNGCCGGAATTCCGCAGGCCAGACGTGTGATTGTTGAAATTTTCCCGGAAAATTCCTGCTGTAAAAAGAGGGCGGTCGCTTCACCTTTGACAGTTGGGTTTGTCGCAATTATCAATTCCTTTATTGCACTTTCTTCCACCCTTTTTCTTAAGTTATTAATATTCAATTGTTCCGGCCCAATACCGTCCAGTGGAGAAATTGCACCCATTAAAACGTGATAAACGCCTTTGAAAACCCCNCTTTTTTCAATAGGAAAAATATTATTTGGCTGTTCCACCACACAAACCAGCTCATGGTCACGTCCAGCGTGACTGCAAATCGAGCAGGGGTCAATGTCAGTAAATCCGGAACAGACTGAACAGTAGCGGATTTGCGCTTTAACCTCTGTGAGAGCATCTGCCAAGTTTTGCGTTTCTTGCTGGGAATAGTGGAGAATGCTAAAGGCGAGACGCTGTGCGGTTTTGCGTCCAACTCCGGGAAAACGAGAGAATTCGTAAACCAGTCGTTCCAGGGCAACAGGGATTTGCATGAGCTGTCAGGAGTCTACTTCAGGAAAGTGAAGATTGGGTTGGCGTGCTTCTGTGAGGATCAAACCGAGTGGATCAAGTGTTTTAAGTTCCATATCAAGTGACTTTTCATCCCAGTCGTCGGGATAAGGATATACAGGTCCGTTAACAATATTTTCCAGACGCTTACGGTATTCCACTTCTGCCGCTTGTAAATTTTCCAGCATACCGATACCTTTTTTTGCCAGAGGCTTGAGAAATGCGGGAATTTTTGTTTCCTTAAAAAGCCCGTCCAGACGCTTCGAGTTACGCAGGGAAATTGTATATTCCGCCCGAACATCTATCTGTACTTCCTCTTCTTCTACCAAAGATCCNCATTTTTTNTGGACTCTTCCATTCGGCATTTCTAATTCGGAATATTCCAGTGACTTGCATTTTGGACAATAAAGCCAGGTGATCCAACCGTTGATTGGAGCATTACGGGCTTCATCCTCCTTCTTTGCCCGCCTATCCGCAAGGTTGATAACTTTGGCCGGAGTATTACTCATTTTGGTNAATGAAATGTGCAGAACTTATTAACAAAGAAGCAGGATCAAATAAATAGAGTATAAAAAATACATCCTTGATTTTCACTTATTTTGCTAATTAAGTCAAAATATTTAAAACTTGCCCTGNTCCGGAAATTTGTCAACAATGCAAGCATTTATACCATCATTTGTTTGTCAGAAACATAGATCAAAACCTACTCAATATTATCATCTTTACTATCTTTGCTGGAAGACGAATACTTCTCGTAAAGCTGCATTTAAAAAGATGCTTCTGCCATCATTTGCGTTGATCAAAAAAATGAATTATTAATAACCCAGAAAAGTGAATCTAAACGAAGAATCCGCCTAAAATGTGCATCCACTGTACAATTTTTTCCTTGACAGAGACAGAATGATGATATAAGGTTGTCGTTTATAAAACCTTTTCTACATAGGACTGCATAATTCTCTCAGATGAGAGATTGTTGCACCTTTTTCAGTTGAAAGTCTTTTTAGTAAGTGCAGGCAAAGAGAATCTGTCTTCACAAACTTTGTATTTATCAATGCTAATGGAGCAAAAAATGAAAAAAATTCTTTTCGTTTTATTAATTATAAGTGTGAGCCTTGCCCTCACTTCCTGCGC
>NYXK01000175.1 GCA_002685535.1 Deltaproteobacteria bacterium | reverse complement strand
TGTGAAACTATCTGTACAATGGCGAAAAAGANNGGATTGGAAATTTCCGGAGTCGCAAGTGGAGAAAGCTGGGNCAGTTCACCAACATCGAGTGANGTAAAGGTTCGCGAAACGATCCTGGATTTNACACAAAAAGCATTGCAGATTACTCAGTGGNTGGGAACGGACGCCTATTTGTTTGTTCCAGGTGCAGTGGATGTATTCTTTTTGCCGGAAGCGGAAGTTGTTCCCTATGATGTGTGTTATGANCGAGCCACCGAGGCAATTTCAAAACTACTACCCACTGCAGAAAAACTGGGTGTTTCGATTGCGGTAGAAAATGTCTGGAACAAGTTTTTACTGAGCCCGTTGGAAATGCGTGATTTTATCGACAAGTTTAAATCCNGAAGTGTCGGCGCGTATTTTGACGTCGGCAATGTCCTGCTAACAGGTTATCCTGATCAATGGATCCGTATTCTTTCTTCACGGATAAAAAGGNTACATATCAAGGATTTTAAACTCACTGTTGGAACAGCGGACGGATTTGTGGATTTGCTGGAGGGAGATGTAGATTTTCCTGCAATCAAAAGAGCCTTGGCCGAAATAAATTACGATGGTTATGTGACAGCTGAAATGATTCCATATGTTCCTGGTCGTCCAGAAAAAACCGCGGCNGCTATGAAACAAATTTTTAAATAAATAAACATTCACTTTCATATAGTTTAATAGAATGTTAAAAATAGGAATAGTCGGTTTGGGCTTTATGGGNAAAATGCACTTTCGTTGCTTTAAATCCCTTGAGAACATTGAAATAAAAGCGATTTGTGACGCNGATGCGAATCAGCTGCAAGACACTTCCGGAGTTGCAGGAAATATTTCGGGTGCGGAAGAAGATTTGGATTTGAGCAATATTTCTCTTTATTCAGATTTGTCTCAGATGCTGTCAGAGGAACAACTGGACGCGGTTTCCATTGCATCACCTACTTTCATGCATAGTTCGCAAAGTATTGAGGCACTCGAAGCAGGACTGCATGTGTTTTGTGAAAAGCCGATGTCCCTGAATTCAGTTGATTGTCNGCGGATGTCAGAAGCAGCACAGCAAAGTGGGAAAACACTGCAAGTCGGACATTGTATCCGCTTCTGGCCGGAATATGTTGAAGCTAAAGAAATTATTGACTCACAAAAATATGGAAAAGTTATGGCTGCTACTTTTCAGCGGTTGAGTCTTACTCCCACATGGAGTTGGGATAATTGCTTNCTGGATGGAAAACGCAGTGGTGGAGCGATGCTNGATTTGCATATTCATGATACTGATTATGTGCAATACGTTTTTGGCATGCCCAAAGCAGTTTTCAGTCAAGGTGTAATCGGTCCGAGTCAGGATTATGATCACTGTGTCACACAATATTTGTATGATAATGAAAGCGTCATTACTGCCGAAGGCGGCTGGATCATGGCTCCTNGTTTTGGGTTTGAGATGAATTTCAAAATAATGCTTGAAGAAGCTACTTTGATTTATAGCTCCGCACAAGAACCAACTTTCCGGATTTATCCCAAAGACGGGGAAATGATCAAACCTGACATACCCGAAGGTGATGGTTATTCTTTTGAAATTANACATTTTATTGAAAACATTTCCGGGAAAAAAGTGCCATCAGTGATTACGCCGGAACAATCAGCTGATTCAGTTAAAATCATTGAAGCGGAAAAGGANTCTATCCGCACTCTGGAAAAAACTTCAATTTCTTAATTGCCGGATTTATTTATGATCNCTTGCCAANAATGGCCAATTGGAATTTGCGGTTGGTCACTTAAAAATGATGTTTCCTTATTAGCTAAATTGTTGGACTTGACCGGAATGACGCATCTTCACCTTTCCCTCGATCCGGATTTGGATTCAGATAATAGAGACTATCTGGATGCTATTGAAGAACAACAATGGCAACCGACAGCGACAATGATCGGTTTTGCNCAGGAGGATTACTCGACTCTTGATAGCATCAGACAGACAGGAGGAATAGTTCCAGATCAGGATTGGGACAGAAACAAACAAAAAATACTGCGGGCCATTGAGTTAACTGCTTCTATAAAACTTAAATATTTAACATTTCATTTTGGTTTTATCGACAACACAAAACCAAAACTGAGAGAACGAGTCAAGTTTTTGGCCGACGCGGCGGGAGAGAAAAATGTGATGATTCTGATGGAAACCGGACAGGAAAATGCAGAGACGTTACGNGATTTTTTAACAGAACTATATCATCCGGCCTTAGGCGTTAATTTCGATCCGGCCAACATGATTTTGTACGGAAAAGGCGACCCGGTTCAGGCTTTGGAAACGCTGGCGCCATGGGTTAAACACGTACATATCAAAGACGCGCTGCGTAGCCCGGTTGCTGGAAAATGGGGAAGGGAAGTTCCTTGGGGCGAAGGTGATTTTGACAACAATGAATTTTTGAGGTCCTTAAGCCGNATTGGTTATCAGGGNGCTTTGGCCATTGAACGCGAAGCTGGATCNACACGTATGCAAGACATTCAAAATACTGTTGGAGCTTTACAGCAATTTTCAGTTTGAGGGTATAAAATGTTTAGCCTGGGAATTGACGGCGGCGGTTCAACATTGCGGATTGGGATTTACGGCGAAAGCCTGAAATGTATCTATCTCCTGGAACTTTCCGAAACAGCCAATCCCAGCGTCCTTGGATTTGCACAAGCAGAAGAGCTGCTGAAATCTACACTGCAAAAAACCATTGACGAGGCAGGAATNGCTCCCTCAACTGTGCATTTCGTGGGTGCAGGAATGGCAGGAGCAGCGCAAAATCCTGACTGGCTCAGTGCTATTTTAAATCAGTCTTTACCACACGCGCAGATAACAGTGGCACCGGATTATGAAATTGCGTTGATTGGAGCACATGGAGAACGATACGGTGTATTAGTGCTTTCCGGAACAGGAAGTGCTGCCTGTGGCATCAATGCTTCNGGAGAGTCNGCTCATTCTGGAGGTTGGGGTTATTTGCTGGGNGATGGCGGAAGTGGTTATTGGCTTGGCTTGGAGATGTTGAAGTCGGCTACTCGAGTGGCTGATGGCTGCATGGAGGAGACCAGTCTTTATCAGCAGACTTTCACACATTTAAAAATTTCTGCCCCGGAAGAGTTGATTANCTGGATNTATAATCCTGATAGAAACAATCGGGAAATCTCACAAATGGCTCCTCTTGTGCTAGCTTGTGCNGCAGCAGGTGATCTAGAGGCANATCGAATTGTAGAAGACGGAGCTGAGCATTTGTACCAACNGTATTTGAGCGTAGTTAAACGCTTGGATTTNNCCAATCCACCAGTGATGTTTGCAGGAGGTTTGCTTAGTTCCGATACCCTTTTGCGTCGTTTGCTGATGCAGAAAATCGGTCTCAAAAAAGTGCCTGCCCCTAAATTCTCTCCTGTTGAGGGAGCCGCGTTAATGGCTAATATCTCAAAAGATATTCAGCTAAAATCGTGAAATATTGAAGGGAAACAAAGTGCTTAGTCAATCCCATAATTTACACAAAATGTCTGCACTCGAAATTGTGCAGGCAATGAATTCTGAAGATAAGAATGTCGCGGAAACTGTAAAGCTAGCACTTCCTGAAATCGCTGATGCTGTGAATTTGATTGCGGATCGCTTATTTCAAGGTGGGAGGCTTATATATGTTGGAGCGGGTACAAGCGGGCGATTGGGTGTGATGGATGCTTCAGAATGTCCACCTACTTTTGGAGTTTCTCCGGAATTGATTCAGGGTCTCATTGCTGGCGGTGTTTCAGCACTGACAGATGAAATTGAAGGCGCTGAAGATGATTCTATCGCCGGTGAATCAGTGATGAAAAACACAGGTGTAAATAGAAAGGATGTTGTTCTGGGCTTATCTGCCAGTGGAAGAACTCCATTTGTTTTAGCTGCCATGGAATATGCAAATCAACAGTGCTCTGCCAGAATTGGTTTAGCATGTGAAATGAATTCAGCTTTACTGAAAAACGTTGATGTGGCTATTTGCGTTCCGGTTGGTCCGGAAATACTGTACGGTTCCACAAGACTTAAGGCGGGAACCGCTCAGAAAATGATACTTAACATGCTCAGCACTGCGGTGATGGTAAAATTAGGTAGGGTCTATAAAAATCACATGGTGGACTTGCAGGTCAGCAATATAAAGTTAGTCCGACGGGCTGAGGTAATAGTTGCTGAACTAGGAGAGGTATCGCAGGAAACGGCAGTGAAACTGCTTAAGGAAACCGGGAATAATGTTAAAACTGCAATCGTTATGGCAAAACGCAAAATAAACGTACTAGAAGCGGAAAAAAATCTCAAAGCAGTTGATGGNATTTTANGCAAAATTCTTTAAGATTTAACAAGAAAAAAGTATGACTTTAACGGAACAATTAATTGAACTGATTGAAAGTANAAGNATTGAGNATGAGGACATTANTGCAGCTTCNTGGTTCGTGCTNGATGCGATGGCAAATATTGCTGCGGGGCGAAATTCCGATCCTGGAAGGATTCTCAATCGCTGGTTTTTGGATGAACCGCCAAACACATCACGAACTGTACTCTGGCTGGGCGCCTTGATGCATATTCTGGAAGTAGACGACCTACACCGTCAGTCTGTGGTCCATCCTGGATGCGTGGTCATTCCAACTGTACTTTCACTTGCCCTTCGCGAAGGGCTTAGTGGCAGAGAATTGCTTGAAGCGGTGCTTAAAGGATTTGAAGCATGTACAAGGATTGGTAATTCAGTAGGCCCGGCACATTATAAAATATGGCACAATACTGCGACCTGTGGTACTTTCGGAGCAGCTTACGCCGCTGGAACAATACTTGGGCTAAGTAAGTCCCAACTCCGTGATGCTCTCGGAAATGCCGGTACTCAGTCTTCAGGACTCTGGGAATTTGTAGAAAGCGGAACTATGAGTAAACACCTTCATGCAGGCCGTGCAGGGCAATCCGGTGTGATCGCTGCCGATTTGGCCCGTTACGGTTTAAGCGGATCACCAACTATTCTGGAAGGTAAACGCGGTTTTTACGCGGCCTGTTGTCCCGACGCNAATCCGGAGGCCTTGCTGAGTAATCCGGAAGGCAAGTGGCAACTGCATCATACCTCAATTAAACCTTGGCCCTGTTGCCGCCACACCCATCCAGCAATTGACGCAGCACTTGAAATTTCAAATNAGCTAAAAGGCGAAGTTCCGGAATCCGTTGAACTTGGAGTAACTCAGGCTGCCCTCGATGTCTGCGACCAACCAGCACCGGAATCCCTTTATGATGCGAAGTTTTCCCTGCAGCATTGTGTGTCTATCGCCTTACTTGACGGAAAAGTTGGTTTCGATTCTTTTGATTCGGAAAAATGCGAAAGAACTTCAGCAATGTCGTCAAAGATCATGCTGAAACTTAATGAAGAGATTGAAAGTGCTTATCCTGAAGCCTGGGGTGCACAAGTCAAAGTAAAATTAACTAACGGAAAAGAACTANGCATTCGCCGGGAACACGCCAAAGGTGACCCAGNCGCCCCTCTTTCTACAGTGGAAATGCGTGAAAAAGCTGCAATGCTTTTTCGCTACGGAGGTGTTATGGATGCGGAGATTTGGGTAGAGCGTATCCTGAATCTTCCGGAAGAAGCTTCCTTTCGAGAAAGTGATCTGCATCGGTTACTTGATGTTTCCGGCAATGGGAAATGGGCCGTAAATCAAAGCTAAGCAATTGTTCATCTGAAAAAATACCTTCCTTTTGCTTTTGTAAGAATGTTGAAGATAAAATTTTGTTGACTTTCTTCCCTCCTGCCTGAAACTATAAACAAGCAATATTGTTTTAAATTTTAGANATTGTCTATNCTTTNCTAACTTTCTGCNTACAAATTTATGTTTGACGAAGATCAGGATATTAAGGCTATTAGAGACGGAATCAAGGCTTTTTGTTTAAACATACTGCTGAATGTTTCCTCAAAAGGAAGCGCTAACAAATCATCTAAGTAATAAATTCACAAACTCAAACCAAGAAATAAAAATGGATAAAGAACGTTTTGAACGTGGACTTGCCGCACGAAAATCTGTACTCGGCGCTGAATATGTGGATAAAGCACTGGCGAAGGCCGACGACTTTAACCGTGAATTTCAGGAGCAACTCACAGAGTTCTGCTGGGGTTCTTGTTGGGGGAACGAAACATTAGACAGACGCCAGCGAAGCTTACTCAACCTTGGTATGATTGCAGCACTCAACCGCATGGTTGAGTGGGAAATACACTTCCGTGGTGCTATCAAGAATGGTATAACACGTGAAGAACTAAAGGCTATTTTACTTCAAATATCAGTATACTGTGGAATGCCCACCGGAGTGGAGTGCTTCCGTATCGCCCAAAAAGTGTTTGCNGAACTAGATGCTGNTGAGTNAANAAAATNTNTTATNAAAAACTTATNATTAAGAGGTTGAATTATGAATTATGAAGTAATCGTTTCNTGTGCAGTCACAGGNGCAGGTGACACAGTCGGCAAGAGCCCATTTATTCCTGTAACCCCCGAAGAAGTAGCGAATGCGGCCATTGAAGCAGCAAAAGCTGGGGCGTCAATCGCGCACATTCATGTTCGAGATCCGGAAACCGGAAAAGGATCACGCGATCCGGAATTGTTTAAGGAAGTGGTAGACCGTATCCGCTCAAGTGATACTGATGTCGTAATCAATTTAACTTCTGGAATGGGAGGAGATTGGACTCCGAGCGATGAAAATCCTTCGATGCCTGGTCCGGGAACAGATATGATAGGGCCGCTTGAGCGTCTTGCCCATGTGAAGGAATTGCTTCCGGAAATATGCACACTCGATTGTGGCACTTTGAATTTTGGTAATGGCAATGATATTTACATTGCTACGCCACCGTACCTCAGAAAGATGGCAGAACTGACAAAAGAGTGGGGTGTCAAACCTGAACTGGAAGTTTTTGAACTCGGGCATCTACGTTTTGCCAAGCAAATGATTCTAGAAGGTCTGATCGACGAACCGCCAATGTTTCAAATTTGTCTCGGAATTCCTTGGGGCGCAGATCATAGCGTGGACACGCTGAAGGTTATGAAGGATGATCTTCCTGGTGATGCGGTTTGGGGAGGATTCGGAATTTCACGCATGCAGATGCCAATCGCAGCTGCAACAGTCGCCATGGGCGGAAATGTCCGTGTCGGTCTTGAGGACAACATCTATCTTGAGCGAGGTGTCCATGCAACTAATGCGCAGCTTGTGGAGAAAATAATTGGAATTATCGATCGCATGGGGGCGAGAGCAGTTACTCCAACTGAGGCTAGGAAAAAACTAGGGTTACGGAATACCTGAGTTATTCTGATGATTGATCACCAATAACTTGATTGATATGAACAATACATCTGCAATCGAAACCACAGACGATAATGGACTAAGGCTTGAGCGGTTGAGCAAGAATTTCGGTGAGTTCATTGCAGTTGAGGATGTGAACCTCCACGTTAGGCGAGGAGAATTTCTGACCATCTTGGGTCCATCTGGTTCAGGTAAAACCACTTTGCTCATGATAATAGCTGGATTTTTGGAAGCAACAAAAGGAGATATTCACTTCAATGGTTCGTCAATCATGTCACTAAGGCCAGAAAAACGCAATTTTGGAATGGTTTTTCAGGGATATGCGTTATTCCCTCACATGACGGTTAGTCAAAATATCGCCTATCCTCTAGAAGTACGTAAGAGAACCCGTGATGAAATAGTCAAGCGGGTAGACGAAATGTTAGAACTCGTTCAACTTGAAACTTTTGGTGATCGCTTACCTCGCCATCTTTCCGGTGGCCAGCAGCAACGTGTTGCTTTGGCTAGGGCTTTGATTTTTGATCCGCTTGTGCTTTTGCTTGACGAACCTCTGGGTGCTCTCGATAAGAATCTGCGCTCCAATGTCCAGACTCAGTTGAAACATCTGCACCGAAAAGTTGGTAAAACATTTGTTTATGTAACCCACGATCAGGAGGAGGCGCTTTCAATGTCTGATCGTGTGGTAATTATGAACCATGGTCGAGTTGTTCAGGTAGGATCTCCACAAGAACTTTATGAACGTCCTTCCACGTTATTTGCTACAAAATTCATTGGAAAGAGTAATATTCTGCGGGGAGTAGTTAATCAAGTGAATGGAAATGAAGTCTTATATGCGGTTGCAGATAAAATTTTCCATCATC
>NYXK01000174.1 GCA_002685535.1 Deltaproteobacteria bacterium | reverse complement strand
CGGTTACCTTTTTGGTAATACGCAGATTAGCCAGCGCGCAGATGAGGATCATTTCACTTTCTACCGATTATTTCCCGCTGTTGCTGATTTTAGCAATCGCGCTGAGTGGAATCAGTATGCGTTATCTGGACAAGGTGGATGTCGTGGAAATCAAGATTTTAGTGCAGGGACTAGTCAGTTTTCAGTTTGATGCACCAGGAGAAATAGGCGGCATGTTTTATGTGCATCTATTCCTCGTCTGCGTGCTGGCGAGTTATTTCCCATTCAGTAAACTGATGCACATGGGCGGGATTTTTCTCAGCCCTACCCGTAATTTAGCCAATAACAGCCGTGAAAAACGTCACATCAATCCCTGGAATCCTAAAGTGAATTTTCGCACATATGCGGAATATGAAGACGAATTCCGTGAAAAGATGGTCAAAGCAGATTTACCGACTGAAGTTCCACTACCGGAAGAAAAGGAATAAAGATGTCAACAAACCCTCCTAAATTGGCTGAACTCCAGTTGGAATATGAGCAGGAGCCGAGCCTTTTAAAAGGCGACAGCCCGGGTAAAGAATGGATGGATATTCCGGTTGAATTCCGTGACGGAAACTGGTGTCATGCCGCCAAGCCGAATGTGATTGAAGATCTTGGGTTCAATAATCCGAGAAAATGGAGTCCGGAGGATGAAGACTGGCAACTGGAAGAGGGTTGGCTAAAAACCGTCAAAGACGGCATGAAGGAACGTTTAGACAAATTCCGTTCCTTCAAACTGTTCATGGATATTTGTGTCAGGTGCGGTGCTTGTTCAGACAAATGTCATTTCTTTTTGGGCAGTGGAGACCCAAAAAATATGCCTGTGGTCAGAGCAGAATTGATGCGCTCAGTCTATCGGCACGAATTTACCTGGTCCGGAAAACTTTTAAAAGGACTGGTAGGAGCAAGACCACTTTCAGAAGAAGTACTCAAAGAATGGTTCATGTATTTTCATCAGTGCACCGAGTGCCGCCGCTGCTCAGTCTTTTGTCCTTTCGGGATTGATACCGCGGAAGTCACTTTGATGGGACGCGAACTGCTCAATCTGGCAGGAGCCAATATAAACTGGATCTCAGAACCGGCATCAAACTGTAACCGTACGGGCAACCATTTAGGCATAGAACCACACACCTTTAAAAGTGTGGTTGAATCTTTGGCAGAAGATATTGAGGATCAAACCGGAGTTACTGTCAACCCAACCTTTAACCGTAAGGGCGCGGAAATTCTCTTCATCACACCTTCCGGAGACGTTTTCGGGGATCCCGGAATTTATACGATGATGGGTTATATGATGTTGTTTGAGCACATCGGTTTGGATTACACACTCAGTACTTATGCTTCGGAAGGCGGAAATTTCGGCTTGTTCACCTCAAATCTGTCGATGAAAAAAATCAACGCGAAAATGTTTCACGAAGCAGAGCGTTTAGGAGTGAAATGGATTTTGGGTGGAGAATGCGGTCACATGTGGCGTGTTGTTCACCAGTACATGGATACCATGAACGGTCCCGCAGAATTCCTGGAAGAACCGGTGTCGCCGATTACCGGTACAAAATTCCGTAATGCCACCTCAACCAAAATGGTTCACATTGCAGAGTTTACCGCAGACTTGATTAATCAGGACAAACTCAAACTTGATCCGCGGCGCAACGATCACTTAAAAACAACATTCCACGATTCCTGCAATATCGCCCGCGGAATGGGGATGCTCGAAGAACCGCGTTATGTTTTAAGAAATGTTTGCAACAGTTTCAATGAAATGCCGGAGCATACGATTAGGGAAGAAACTTTTTGCTGCGGTTCCGGAAGTGGACTTAATACTGATGAATACATGGATATCCGTATGCGTGGTGGATTTCCCCGCGCAAGTGCGGTCAAGCATGTGAAAGATAAATATGATGTGAATGCCCTCGTCGCGATCTGTGCTATTGACCGTGCGAGTCTACCGCCTTTAATGAATTACTGGAATCCCGGCGTTTCTGTATATGGGCTTCATGAATTAGTCGGGAATGCTCTCGTGATGGAAGGCGAGGATGAACGTACCGAAGACTTGAGAGAGGACGAAATGGTGGATTTTGAGCCTGAACGGCCCGTGAGGGAGGAAGATGAATGAAAAAGTTCTCATATTTGCCGGGCTTGCGGTTTTTTTGCTGGCAGCGTCATATCCTTTCTGGCAAAGCACTGAAGCAGAAGACTTTCCGCAAATTGCGATGCAGACCAAAGGAAAACAATGTGTTGCGCCAGTGGATTACATGCGGAAGAATCACATGAAACTGCTTAATACATGGCGTGACTCTGTGGTAAGAGATGGTGAGCGTTTTCACATCATGCCGGACGGAAGCAAGGTTGAAAAAAGTCTGACAAAAACCTGTCTCGGCTGTCATGTGAGTAAGGAAAAATTTTGTGAAGAATGTCACTCTTATGCCAGCGTAAAGCCCTATTGCTGGGAGTGTCACGTAATTCCGAAAAGTGGAGGGCATACAGAATTATCCGGAATTGAAAGCGGAGAAATCAGTAAACAAAATCTGCTGAATAATTTACTGGCGAGAAATCAACAATCTGCTGAAAGCAACCAACAATTACAGGGGGTAAACAGTGATTGAAAATCGACGTAAATTCCTCAAAAAATCCGCGGGGGTGATTGCTGGGGCCGGAGTTGTTTCCGGATTTATCAGTAAATATTCAACTGTCTTTGCTACTGCGTCAACCGAAAAACCTGCTGTTGAAAAGAGCATCCGCTGGGGGATGGTTATTGACATGAGGAAATGTGTGGACGGTTGCGTGAAATGCATAGACGTCTGTCACGTTACCCATAACGTTCCTGAATTTGATAACCCTAAAGACGAAATTAAATGGATCTGGAAAAGTGATTACGCAAAAGTTTTCCCGAGCAAGAGCCAGCAGTTTGTCTCAGCAGAAACCAGGGAAAAACCGTTTCTAACTTTGTGCAACCATTGTGCTGATCCTCCATGCGTGATGGTCTGTCCAACCGGTGCGACGTTCAAGCGCAAAGACGGGATTGTCGAAATGGATTTTCACCGTTGCATCGGTTGTCGTTTTTGTATGGCCGCGTGCCCATACGGCTCAAGGAGTTTTAACTGGAGGGAACCGCGTCCGGCTATTGAAAATATAACTCAGGAGTATCCAACGCGTGAAAAAGGGGTTGTAGAGAAATGTAATTTCTGCTCGGAACGTTTGGCAAGAGGACAACAGCCTGCTTGTGTTGAAGCATGTCCAGAAAAAGTTTTAACTTTTGGTAATTTATATGATAAGAAAACCGAAATTCGTCAGATTTTGAAAGATAATCCGACTATACAACGGAAACCAGAATTGGGAACAAATCCTTCAGTTTTCTACATAACCTGAGACAGAGATGATTGAAAAGGCATTAACAGGGAATAAAGTCTATTGGAGCTGGGTTGCTATCTTGCTGGCTTTAATTTTATTAGGCATCAATTCCTATTCTCAGCAACTGACTTACGGACTTACAGTTACCGGAATGGGCCGTGATGTTAGTTGGGGTGTCTACATAGCGCAGTTTACTTTTTTTGTTGGAGTAGCTGCTTCTGCGGTAATGGTGGTTCTCCCTTACTATCTTCATGATTACAAAGAGTTCGGAAAAATTGTAATCATCGGAGAATTCTTAGCTGTTTCTGCAGCGACTATTTGTCTGTTGTTTATCATTGCAGACATGGGGCATCCGGACAGGGTCTTTTATGTGCTGCTGTACCCTCATCCTAACTCTATGGTTTTTTGGGATGTACAGGTGCTGAACGGTTATTTACTGATTAACATTGTCAGCGGCTGGACCGTTCTAGAAGCAGAACGTAAAGGTATTTCGCCTCCAAACTGGGTGAAACCGATCATCTATCTTTCTATCGTCTGGGCAGTAAGTATTCACACAGTCACAGCATTTTTATATGCCGGAACTCCAGGAAGACACCTTTGGTTAACCGCAGTGCTGGCTCCGAGGTTTCTAGCTTCCGCATTTGCGGTTGGACCGTCTTTACTAATCTTGATCTCATTTATTCTTCGGAAATTCGCAGATTTTGATGTAGGAGACAAAGCGATCCGGAAACTGGCAACGATTGCGACTTATGCCGCTATCGCAAATTTCTTTTTTGTAGGCGCAGAATTATTTACCGCGTTTTACAGTAATATTCCGGGACACAAACACAGTCTCCAATATTTGTTTTTCGGACTTGACGGAAAATACCAGTTGGTACCGTGGATGTGGTTTTCGATGATTGTCGGAATCGTATCCGTGCTGATTATGTTGTATCAGCAGTGTAGACCTTCGCAGAAATTACTAATTGCCTCCTGCAGCGGGATTGTAGTCTCTCTCTGGATTGATAAAGGCATTGGATTAATCATTGGAGGTTTTGTTCCATCACCAATGGAAGAGGTTGTAGAATACTTTCCAACTTTCATTGAAATAACAGTCACCCTTGGAATATGGGCGATTGGATTATTAATTTTAACTGCTCTGCTGAAAGTGGCGGTTGCCGTTAAGAAGGCTGCGTAGGGGATATTTCTCATCAACGCGGTTTCTCCCATGTTTTAGGAATAATTTCTAATGCATGAAAGTCAATAATCATCTTGTCATAAAGGATACAAAATGAGTGAAGAACGACCAAAACGTATGGCGCTGATTGCGTCACAGGGTACTTTGGACTGGGCTTATCCGCCCTTTATTTTAGCCTCTACTGCAGTGGCAATGGAAATGGAAGTTGCCGTATTTTTTACTTTCTATGGACTAACACTGTTAAAAAAGAAAATTCAGGCCAAAGTCGCACCGCAGGCAAATCCCGCGATGCCGATGAAAATGCCTTTTGGACCCAAAAATTTTCAGAATATTGAGTGGCCGATGCCGAACGTACTGATGGGAAATGTTCCCGGATTTGAAACTATGGCAACGTCGATGATGAAAGACACATTCAAAAACAAGGGTGTCGCCTCTATTGAGGAACTACGCGAAATTTGTGTAGAATCCGGAGTTAGGATGATAGGTTGTCAAATGACAATGGATGTTTTTGGTTTTGCTAAAGAAGATTTCATCGAAGGTGTTGAAATCGGAGGTGCAGCTACATTTTTGGAGTTTGCCGCTGATTCTGATATTCAGTTATTTGTTTAATAGTTTGTGTGCAGGACAGAGTGTAATAACAGCTTTTGGGTAAACTACCCAAAAGAGTTCTTTCCCCTGCCCAAATGGGGGTTGACAAAGATTTTTGTTATTGCTATAAATTGAGGTACAAAACTATATCAGTTTATTTAAATATACCAATTATACGGAATAGCTTTATAAACCTGAGTTAACGTTTGATTTAACATGTTGAAAACAGGTTAAGAGCATTTGCTTGGATTACAGTTATTATTTTGTAAAAAGCATTTTTATTCATCAGCTTAAATTTGTTGAATAATAATTCGTTTTTTTACATTTGAGTCAGATACTTTATAGACCTTCCAACAGAATCAGGTAAAGCCGAGTTTGTTGATGTCAATGAAAATCAAAGTAAAGATCCTGCTTGGGGACTGCGGCATAGGTATGCCAGTAATCCGCACATGGCAGGCCATGAAGAAATTAGCTGTCGGAGACATTTTACAAATGAGCAGTTCTCACCCCTGAGCAGAGCCTGATATAAAGGCCTGGTGCAGGACTTCCGGACACAAACTGCTTCAAATAGTGATAGAAAATGGTGAAAGGCACTTTTACGTGAGGTGCACAAAATAGGAATCTCACCGAGTGAGAACGGCGAGTTATAAAATGTACTTACCACAAAAATCCTTGTAATAATGTTTTATTAAATAAGAAATAGATATGGCAGAAGCTTTACTTACAAAAGATCCAGAAAACTTAAAAGAGGTCATTTCTGTTGGTTATTCGAAGTTGTTTGATCGGCAATGGCCAATGTGGGTGGGTGGACTTTTATTTGGTTTTATAAATGTTTTTATGTTTGCTTTCGAAAAAGCATGGAGTGTTGCAGATGGTGTTAGGAACTGGGGCAACTGGTTTTTTAACAGTGTTGAAATTACTGAGATTACAATTATAAACCCCCACCTTTATTCAACTTCAATTTTAAATTTTGGTATAATTGCAGGCGCTTTAGCTTCAGCACTTCTTGCAAAGCAATTCCAAATCCGAAGTGCTCCCGGTAGAGAATTGTCAAAAGGAGTAATTGGAGGGATTCTAATGGGTATTGGATCATCACTATCTTTTGGCTGTAATATTGGTGGTTTTTTTAGTTCTGTAAGTGCCTTGTCTATGTCAGGGGTAGCTATGATGGCAGGCCTCATTATAGGTTCCATTATTGGGTTAAAGATTCTTGTTTGGGAAATAACTTACCTGAGTCCTGTAGCTAAGTCAGTGAAGAAAGAATCTGTTAAAAAAAATAAAAAAAACCAGCCTTTTCTAGGTTTAACAATTTTGGTAGTTGGCGTTTTATTGGCTTTATTTTATGATCAAATGGATTACTCTATTAGAGGGGGCTTCCTTTTTTTTGGTTTAACGCTTGGAATTATAATGCAAAGAACTCGCTTTTGCTTTGTAAGAGCTTTCCGTGAACCTTTTATGACCGGAGATGGGAGTGCTTCTAAAGCCGTAGCACTAGCCGTTTTAATTAGTGTAGTAGGTTTTTCAATACTTAAATGGTCAGATATGAAAGATTGGGAAGCGCAAGTATCTGCAGGATTTTGGTTTGGAAGTCTGGTAGGAGGGATTATATTTGGCATTGGTATGTCAATAACAGGAGGATGTGCTTCTGGCACTTTGTGGCGAGCAGGTGAAGGGCACATTAAACTCTGGGTGGCCTTGCTTGCATTCGCTCTGTCTGGTTCGTATTTCAGGGAATGGCTTACGGTAAGTGGATGGTCTACGAAGTTAGGAAATGCTCTCTTTATTCCGGACTTTATAGGATGGAAAATGGGGATATTTTCTGTTTGCTTGCTAATGCTCCTTTGGTATATTATTGTTTCATGGAACGAGGCAACTAGGAGGCTAGTGATCGTTTAATCATCGGTTATAAAATAATTCTTCGAACTTGTCTTATATCTACTTTGTAGATTTGAGTCATTAACCTTAGATTGGTAGAAAGGGAAATAATAGTTTTTATAGGAACCATTACTGAAATATATACTCAGTAATTAAACTAATCAATAAAAATGGAGAAAATTATGAGAAATAGTTCAATTCTATTGATAACATCAGCTGTAATTGCGTTAATTATTAGTGGAGGCGCAGACGCTGGCCAACATGCTCGCATAGGAGCTCCAGCAGAAGGCATGAGTTCTGAGGAATATCAATCTCTTGTTAGGCTGGATCCGCAGAATACAATGCAGGCAAATTTTTCTGCAGTAAAAGGAATGGATGGATATTTCCTTATTAACAACCAAGGTGAACCCACAGTATCAGTAGTTGACTATAATAAAGGGGAAACAATCAAAAAAATTAAGTTAAGCGATCCCCCAGGGACTTCTTTTAAACCTGCTGGGAATCATCACATATTTGTAATCCCAGGAGGAAGATATGCATGGTCTTCACAACGTTATGCGAAAGATGTAATGTGGACTATTGACTTAGCTACTCATGAGGTAGTTGATACTTTTCAACTAAGTATGGGTGGGAAAAAAATTCTTGCTCCATTACATATTGGATTTGCCTACAAAACCCCACTGGCTGTTACAGGCAATATCTTGGATAAAAAGAATGGGTATCTCACTTTTCTCAGAACTGACACCCGTCGCCCATCACATATAGTTGAACTAAGTTGTCCTGCTGCAAGAGACGCTATGTTCACATTTGATGATTCAAAGGTCTTTACCACATGCCAGGCAGAACCAAAAGGGGTTTCTATTGTTGACGTTAGTGCAAGAAAAGAAATCAAATTTATCCCCATAAAAGGAGGAAGAGCTGGAGGAATGACAACAGATGGAAAATATTTCCTTGTTGGAGCTTCGAAAGCAGTTGTACTAATTGATACTGCAACGAATGAAATTCATAAAACGATAAAAGTTCCTGGTGGGGGAGGGAATTTCACTTGTCTTCCTGATGGGTCAAAGTGCTATGCTGGTTTGAGAAAAGACAATTCAGTTGGAGTAATTGATATGGCTAGCCTTGAACTGATAAAAACAATAAAGACTGGTAAAAATGGTAACAGACTTTATTTAAATCCGGCAAACCCTAGATACGGACTTTTTACAAATGAAGCCGGTAGCTCAGAAACAGTATCTGTTATTGACACTCAAAAAGATATAAAAATTACTGATATAGAGACAGGTTTGGGGCCTCATAATGTCGCTTTTAATCCAGAAGGTACACGCGCCATTATTTCAACAAAAAAGGAAGAAGTTGCAACTCTGGTTGATACATCTTCAGCAAATCCATCAGAATGGGATGTAATAACTACAGATATTGACTCGGGTATAGAAAATAATGGTGTCCGTTGGGTACCAAGCCCGAGTGCAATAAAAACTTCAATGAAAGTGGATACAAATAATACAGATAGCCTTTTTATTGAAATTGCTTCATCAAATTAAAAGTCTGGAGGGTGGTCGAATTCTATTAGAAATGTTTTCGACCACCTTTTTTGTTTATAGATTTAGAGCTATGTTATTTTCTAATCATCTAAAGGAATCTGATTTAGTTTAAAAAGTTGGCATAGCCAGGTTAAAAAGAAGGAGAACTGAATGAAAAATATAGAAAATTTTACAAGAAGAAAATTTCTTAACTATACAATGGTAGGGGGTGTCGCAATACCTCTTTTTTCTATAATTCCTAATTCAAATGAAGCATATGGCGGAGTTTTTCAAACCGCAAAAGATCTAGAAAATTTGACAGAACTAGAAAAAATGCATTTGCCTAAAATTTCGTTACCACCTGTTGTAGAAGATGGAAGTCAAGCATCAATAGTCTGCAGCGTTGACCACCCAATGGATGAAGATCATTACATTAAAAGTATACAAATTATGAATTTTGCTGATCCAATCGTAATAAAGGGCAAATTTTACTTAACGCCACATAACGGAGAAGCTTATATAAGTACACAAATTCGATTATCAGGAGGAGAAGGTACTGTCTGGGTAGTATCTGAGTGTAATAAGCACGGGAAATGGGCTTCAAGTAAAAATGTGAGTGTTGCAGCTGGGGGTTGTTGAAGTGCTTAGCAGCATTAATAAATTAAGATTTCTATTTTTCAGGGCTTTTATTTTATCTGTTTTCCTTTTTAATATCTCTACATACGAAAAAAATGTATTTGCTACAGATACTGAAAGTATAAGGATAATTACAACTAACGATATACATTCATATCTCAAACCTTTGTATTATAGGTATCTAGATGATATTAAACCTTGGGGTAAAGTCTCACGAGAAGGCGATTATGTCAATAAGGCTAAGATAGAAGGCAGAATTGGTGGAATGGCATATGTAGCCTCCACGATAAAAAAACTTAGAGCTGAAAAACCTGGGAATAATCTGCTACTTGATGCTGGTGATACCTGGCATGGAGGAGGAATAACTTTTTTTGATAAAGGGATTTCTATGGTAAAGATTATGAACACGATTGGCTATGATGCTATGGTCCCCGGGAATTGGGAGTTCTTTTACAAAAATGATCATTTCCTTGATCTGATCGAATTGGCAAATTTCCCTGTAATTGCTTATAATTTAACCGATAAAGATTGGGAAGATCCTGTTCTGGATCAGTATATAATCCGCAAGATTGGGAAATTAAAAATTGCTATTATTGGTTACACTTACCCGTGGACAGCGCTCACGTCGGCAATCACTGGTGCTGCTAAGATGTACAATTTTGGGATCAAGGAGGACGCTGCCAGGGAATTATTATCCGAAATCAGAAAAAAGGAAGATCCAGACTTGGTCATTCTAATATCTCATGGCGGGGTCGGGCTAGATCAAAAGTTTGCTAAAAGAGTTAATGGGATAGATGTTCTTCTAAGTGGACATACCCATGATGAAGTACAGGATCCGGTGGTATGGAATAATACAATTGTTTTTCAGGGAGGTGCTCATGGGAAATATGTTGTAAGTTTGGACTTGGATATAAAAACTAAAAAAGTTGTTGATTTTGAGTACCGCCTAAATAAGGTTATGCAGAAAAGGATTAAAGCTGATCCTAAAATTTCTAAATTAATAGAACAGGCATACCATCCCCATCAATCGGAACTTTCTAAAATTATAGGCAAATCTAAAGGTTTGTTGCATCGACGTGATTTTTGGCAAAGTACTTTAGGGAACTTGATAACAGATGTTATGAGGGAAACTCATAAAACAGATGTTGCTTTCTTTCCCGCCTGGAGATTTGGGGCTTCTTTGCTACCAGGAGATATAACCAAGGAGGATATATATAATATGCTTCCGACACAAGGTCACGTGTTCACTTTCTCTATGAGAGGAAAGGAACTCAAGAATCTCCTTGAAAATATTTTAAGCTCTGTTGTAAACAAAGATGCTTATACCAGGGTAGGTGGNGATATGATTNGATTTTCCGGNATGAAACTTANATGNGATCTGGCGAAAAGAGCAGGTAATAGAATNNTAAAAATGANTGTTGNNGGNNANGAATTCTCTGANGATANTGTTTACAAAATTTCCTCTGCNCACACAAGATTTCAGAATAATCCTTTGTTTGGTGCGACTCATGTAAAAGATACAGGGAAGAAGATTGTAGAAGAATTAATTAACTATATTGAGAGGAAAGCAAATATTACTTCATCGTTAGATAATAGAATTAAAGTATTAGCTTTTGAATAAAAAAATTAAATCTAAAAAATCTTATTTATAAAAAAAATGGGCAAAGAAATTAAACCTCCGCGCATAAGGATTTCTAGGCGGATAAAAAAAGATAAAGTAATCAAAGTAAAGGTTAAGTTTAACCATCCTTCATTCACGGGATTGGCAATGGCTGATGATGCATCAGAACCTGTGTTTAACAGGGTAAAGCCAGTAACATTTATAAGGAACATGCTGGTCTACTATGGTGATGAGCTTGTGAGCCGATTGCGGATATCATCAGGCATTTCAGATGATCCACTATTTACATTTAAATTAAAGGCAACTAAAGAAGCAGATATCAAAGTTGTTTTCATAGATAATTTTGGGAAAAAGTGGGAAGCTTCTAAAAAAGTAAAATTTAATGGGTGAGTTTCTTATTAAACAATTTGTTAACTAATAAAGGCTATTTGACATGAAATTAATTACACAAATATGTGTGAGTTCCTTTTTCTTCGTATTTTTATCTTCGTCTTCAATCATGGCTGAAACGTTAGAGGAAGACTTTAAAATCGAGGGGATAATTACTATAGCGAGTATTAAGGCATTACAGTCTGAGCTTCCAAAAAAATTAGATTTAAAAATAATAGATTTAAATTTAAAAAAAACAGATTCTGGATGGCCAGTGCTTCGTGTTCAATATAATTCAGATCTAATTACAAAAGATAAGATTGAAACCGCAATTGGAGAAATTGAAGATCCCGCTGGACACTTTTATAAGGTTCACAATGGACCTCTCATTACGAATGCCGAACTATCTGAAGAAGAGATTCAAGCTATGTCAGTTATGGGAGACGTAGTAGGCATTAGTGAAGTTAAGAATCCTACGGTTGATTTCGAAGCATCAGTAAATCGTGGCGAAGATATGTTCAAAAAAAATTGTGCCAAATGTCACGGATTAAACGGTAATGGATACGGAGTAGTTGCTAATGGGTTTACAACTTGGCCAAAACAGTTGTGGACATGGAATGGTGCAGATAGTGGGGCTGATGGATANTTATTCTGGATAATAGAAAATGGCAAATCAGATATGCCTCCATGGGGTTTGATCTTATCAGAAGATNAGCGTTGGGACTTAATAAATTATATAAAAACAATTAAAAAACCTGAGGGAATCTGATTACGCAATGCAAATATAAATTATAATCAGAGTAAGATCAGAATATGAAATAATGAACATTTCTGAAGACATTGTCACTAAAGTTTTTTCAGAGATAGATTTTGAAGAAATTCTTGATTATTTAATTCAGGAGATAAAGGCTAAGAACTACCTAATTACTCGAGTTAGTAATATAGATAATATTCATGATCGCCCTATTTTAAAATCATCNAGTAGNCTTAAATTCAAATATTACAAAATTGTCGAATTTTGNAATCTAGAAAGTTGCAGTCAGTTAATTTCATCAAATTTACTAGCTGGCGTTTTTATGCCGGTAAGATTTATTGTTTACCAACCTCTAGGAAAAAAACAAATTTTTATTTCTTTTTTAAGCCCTATCTCATTTGCTCGCCTTTTTAATTCTAAAGAAATGATGTCTATAGCCAAAAACATCGAAAATGACATGTATGATGTACTTGAAGAGATTGATTTTTAAACTTGGAAAGTCTTATTTGCTTTTTGCAGTTTTATTTTTAACATCTGTGTTAGTTTCTAAGTCTCCAGCCCACAACAATTCTGAGCCACAGAAAAAAGAATTCTCAGGTGGTGATTTTACTTTAAAATCGGCTGCAGGTCCCTTGTCACTCCAGGATCTCCGAGGTTCGGTTGTGTTAATTTTTTTCGGTTACACAGCCTGTCCAACAGTATGTCCTATTTCGTTAGCAACTATCGCAAATGTCTACACGAGGATGTCTCCAACTGAGTTGCAGGGGACACGGGCACTTTTCATCAGCCTTGATCCTGAGAGAGATAATCTAGAGTTGCTCGAGCGATATACAAAATATTTTCATCCTAACATCATAGGACTTACAGATGAAATATCTGCCCTTAAGAATGTGGCAGAAAAATATGGAGTCAAATTCAAAAAAACACTTGTTCCGGATTCCACTTTAGGTTACGTGATTTCTCACTCATCTGATATTATTTTAGTTGATCGCGACGGGGTATTACGTATGACAATCCCTCATGATACAGAAACTGATCATCTTCTAAAGCAGCTTAAATTACTATTGTGACTAACAATCCATTGGTTTTAAGAAGAGTGTCTTTTAGTCCCCTTAAATTTAGAATGATTGAACTCAAAAGGTTATTTTCATATCCTATAGTATTCTTTTTGTTGACGGCAACTTCCTTTGCTTTTGAGCACATAGAATCGAAGGTTAACTTTGTGGAATACGAACCCAAGGTTATCCAAAACAACCTTTACAAGAAAAAACCTTTTTTCTTGTTATTTTCCGCAGAATGGTGTCATTGGTGCCATATATTCAACGAGGAGACTCTTACTGAAGAGGAAGTTTATACTTACCTTAATGATAATTTTGTCAGTGTTTTCATTGACGCAGATATTAACGGAGTCGCCTATAAGCAATATAAAGCTCAAGGAGTTCCGTACACTGTTTTTTTAAATCCGGACTCCTCCCTTTATTTTAAATACTCAGGAACTCTTTACGCAGAACAATTCTTGGACGTAATTCAAGATGTTAATCAAAGTATAAAAAGAGGGATTATACTCAATCAAGAAGAAAAAGAGAACTTTGAATATGATGTCCCAATAAAATTTAGTAAAAAAACAATAGATAATTTTCGGGAAACATTCATAAAAGGTGTCCTCGACAGTTTTGATCCAAAAGAATATGGAATAGGTAAAAAGGAAAAATCCATTCTTCCAGAAACTTTCAATTACCTATTAANAAACACAAAAGCCAAAGAAAGGTCAGATTCAATTTATTTCATTTCAGGAACACTTGAGAAGGCAATTGATAAAATCTATGATCCTATTGAAGGTGGTTTTTTCCGCTATGCAGAAACACGTGATTGGCAAATTCCACATTATGAAAAAATGGCCGATTTGAATGCGGCGACTGCCTTGCTGTTGTATAAGGTTAATCNGGAGAATCCTAACNCGAAATTGAAAAAAGCAGCCGATCAAACCATTGAATATTTAAGTAAAACTTTATATAATGCGGATATTGGTTCATTCCTCAGTTTTCAACAGGCAGACACTTCCTACTATTATTTAAAAAAACATAGACGTGAACATGTTGAAAAGCCTTTGGTGATTAAGAAAATATTTACTGATAATTTAGCAGTCACAGTTAACTATTTACTACAGATACTAGATTATACAGCAAATAAATCTCTTGAGGATAAAGTACGAAGATCACTTGATTTTCTAGCAGACATGATTCTCAAGCACGAGAGCCTATTCCACTATTACTCAATACCGAAAAAGGAATGGCGTGCTATGAGCGGTCTTTCGGATTATGCTTTCCTGACAAAACTTTTTCAGCAGGCGTCCGTAAAATACCCATCTGAACGATACCGACAGGCGGCTTCAAAAATTTTGCGGATTTCACGCAGAGAGTATTATGACGCGGAAAAGCAGATTTTTATTGATCGGCAGCTCGATACAAAAGATTATGAATACCTGATGGAAATAAACGCTGGATTTGCGTTGGGATTAATGGGAGAGAGTACAAATAATACCGGTAAATTAGAAAATAATGTTAAACCGTTGATCCGCTATTTTTCCGGATTGGAGGAACTCCTCGAAGAAAGGTTATGGGATGGTAATAACTGGGAGTTACTGGAGCACTATGCAACATTCCTGAATTCCGCAGACGGATATCTGTCCGCACAGACAATTCAGTAACCCCCGTTTAAGTCATGGAAGTAATCACAATTCAAAAAAGGTGTGATATGGGTATATGCTTTTGTCAAGCGTCTTCTAAACGCAAGATGCATTTGCTNAACTTAAGCAAATTATTGTTCTTATTAATAGGATTGCTCTTTTATGCTTCAGCTTGTATCACTTTGGGAAAAGACTTCCCGGNGTCTAACGTTCCTTCAATAAAGGTTGGACAGACCACCAAAAGTGAGGTCCGTAAATTGTTTGGCTCACCGTGGCTATCAGGTAATCAGGATGGTGAACTCGCCTGGACATACGGTAATTACGATTATTCTGTTATTGGAGACAGAAAAGCCAAGGATCTAGTGATTCAGTTTGATGAAAATGGTCTGGTCACTACCTACACTTTCAGCACGACTGAGCACGATGAATAATACGGGGAGAAAATCTGCTTCACAGAATACATGTTTGTTCCTCAGTAAACGGAAAAACGAAAAATAATCGCTTTCATTACATGAATAAAAAAAAGCCAGTTAACTCTTCCGCGCTCATTTTCATAATTCTGTGTTTTACCGCATTTACGGCAAGTGCTCAAAAAATATCTTTTGATGCAGAACCTCTTGCGGCGGGAGAGGCGTTTCAACTGGATCACATTGTTACTGGCCCTTCAGAAGCAGTTATACGCTGGCAGATTCCACAATTTTATTATCTGTACAAAGAAAAAATTTCTTTCAGCAGCAACGATTTAATCATNGAGGATGTTCAGTTTCCAACTGCTCAAATAAAGGACGATCCTTTTTTTGGAGCAATTGAGGTTTACCATGATGTGCTAGAAGCCACTCTTAAACTTACTCCTGTAAATAAAAACCAGAAAGAGGGGATCCTTAATATCACTTATCAGGGATGTTGGGAGGGAGGAATTTGCTATCCTCTGTTAAAAAAGTCGCTGACTCTCTCCGGATTATAAAGCAACGGGATTCTGCATAAGTGGGAGAATAGGGTTCCAAAAATTCTATTGCCAAAACCACCGGTGTTGCTTTTTAACTGAAATATGCTCTCGTTACGATTTCAGCAACACAGGCCGGCTTTTCTGATTTTTCAATTTCAACAGTAATTTTCTTGATCAGTTCCAGCGAACCTTTTACTTCCTGAACACTGATAATTTCAACACAGGCACGGATATTTTCTCCTGGAGAGACTGGAGAGGGGAAGCGCACTTTATTCAAACCATAATTTATCAACCTCTGGGCATCGGGGATTGGAGGTTTGCCTTCATTCACCATCCCTGCGAGAAAATGAACCAGCGAAAGTGTGAGGAATCCATGTGCAATGGTTTTTCGGTAAGGTGATTCTGCTTCTGCCCTTTTTTGATCAAGATGAATCCACTGAAAATCACCTGTAGCCNTAGCAAAATCATTGATCCGCTCCTGTGTCATTTCCAACCATGGTCCAATTTCAGTTTCACTACCGATTTTTGCTTTCAATTCCGCAATTGCATCTGTTAATTTCATTTTTTACTTTCAAACATTTTGTTATATTAAGCTTCAGAAATTCCTAACACAATGTCTAAAATTTCATAAATCCTCAATTCTTCACGCCACAAATTTGCATCCGCGCTGATAATAAGTTGTCCATCTTTTTCTTCAATATTTTTAACGTGCAGTTCCAACTGCATGAACTTATTTTGCGGTACAATCTGTCCGCGGTATTTCCACATCACCTTAGTCATCACCGGTGTAAAACGCGGATTCCGAAATGAAGCACCAAGCCCTTTCTGCAGAGCAAAAGCCTGCAGAGCCTGTATGATCGCTTCAAGTCCAAGCGAACCAGGCATTACAGGATCTTNGTGAAAATGACANGGGAAAAACCAATCCTGAGGATTCACTTCTTTTCTGGCATAGGCATAGCCTTTTCCATATTTCCCTCCTTCAGGAACAAGTCTGATTTCATCGGAAAAACTGAGTTGGCCAGCGCATAAATGAAAATACGGGTTTTCCGGATCTTCACCCAGTAATTGGTGGAACTCTGCAGAATTAAGTTCTAGTACAATAGTTTTTTCATCTTGATTTTCGTTGATCCACGGCAAAACTTTTTTACCGCTGTCCAATCCGANCTGATTAGCGAGAGAATCATGGGTGAAATAACCGAAGACGGTATCACCCTCATAAAATTTTTCTTCGTCACAACTCAAAGCAAAACGGTGATTCTGAATGATAGTATTTCCGGACGCAACTGTACTGAGCAACTCCACCTCATTCACAATCTTTTTTCCACGCAGGTCCGGGCAACTCAGCAAAGTTCCGTTGCCATCAAGGTTTCGATAATGCAGGTCAATTTCCGGATAGGTCAGAATCGCTCCGGACTGAGTAGATATAAATCCGCAAGGCTGCAAAGCAATTTCCATTAGCACGGAATACGGCATGAGAGCAGGGTGAGAATTCTCCAGAAAAAACCATGCGTCTTCAGGTACATCATACTCGCTCACAATCGTCATTGGTTTTTCAAACTTCATCCGCTTCCCATGAAAATCATAGACACGAGAAATTAGTTGTAAATCCCCATTTGGGTTACGTTGCATCGGCCGGTTTCTGTAAACATCGAAATCCGAACCGAAACATTTCGCCACGTCTCCCAGAGCAAATTCCCAGATCATTTGTTCGTCTGCAAACAGTTCGCGTTTTACAGCGGCTGCCTGAATCGGACTTTGCGCTTTAAGAGCACCAGTTGATGAATATGCGGTGCGCTGATTTTTTGCCACACGCAGTGGACTTGCACCACCGGTGCTGTCGGTTTTTTCCGCGAGTTGGACACCTAAGTCGCGGAAATCTACTACAATTCTTTCACCTACCAAAATGTCAATATCTGCAATCGCATATGGAAAAGGTTTAAGGCCTATTTCTTTGACTTCAACGTGATAAGTTATTTTCGGGTCACCAGGAATCACTTGCCCTCTGCAGCGCACAATTTGCGGCAAATCATGAATCGGCTGAAATGTCGCGTCCTCTACCAGAGTTTGCAGACCAAGATGGAGCAGGAAAAACTGTAGTAACTGCACACAGCCTTCCGCCATCAGGGAACCGGCCATTACCGGATCATCCTTAAAATGACATGGGAAATACCAGTCATCTGGAGCCAAATCTTTTTCTGCGACTATATATCCAAGNCCATAGGCACCCCCCTGCGGCTCTANGGAGAGTACACGGTCAGACATCAAAAATTGGTCGGGTGCGTTTTTCAGCGAAGGATTTCTGCCGTGTTGATTATATTCTGGCCCAAAACAACCGGNAGGATTTCCATTGGAAATTTCGAGCAACTCCTGACGGGTGAAGGACGTTTTAGGACAATGGAGCAAAGCCGGAAATAATATCTTTTCTGCGTTCTTTTTTAATTCCTGTTCTTGCGCAGTATGAATAACTCCACGCCCGTGTGCTAAATCTTCATCGGAGAAAAATCCCGCGCATCCACCATCCATTCNCAGTACCATTTTACTNCCGACAAAACACTCATAATTGAAAAAGAACAACAGATTCTGATCGTGCTTTGCAAATGAATTTATCGAAATTTCGTAACGTAATGTCTGCCCTTCAAGTGGCATGTCATCAAGGTAGGTCAGTGTGCAGTCAAGCAGACGGTAAACTTGTTCCCCCTTGCACTGAAAATCAATGCCAAGATAACTGATCAGCATCAAATCGCACTGTCCGGATTCAACCGCTACTGCCCATGGAATTTGACCATCGGTGGTGTACCATGCGTTGTTTGGAATATCATATTCTGTGGTAATTGTTGAAGGTTTGAATTCACCAAGTTTACCTTCAATTTGGGTGACTCGGCTGACCAGTAAATATGGTTCCATCGGTAATCTCACACAGCGTCGGTAGGAATCAATTTCAGCATATTCGGCACCAAAAACATTGGCAATACTGCCGCCTGCAAGTTCCAGTAAATCGTGATAGTCAAAAATGCAAGGTTTTGTTTGTGGTACAGGTTGCTGTGTCTCAGGTTTCGTTTTTTGAGTAACTGTATGTTGAAAAGTATTCGAAATTGAAATTCCTTTTGTGTTCGTATTTGAACTAATCAATTCTGCCAGCTGACGCATTCCATGCTGTCGAACATTCAAAAATGCTGAGTGTGCCGAATTTCGGTGAGAACCGTATTCACC
>NYXK01000173.1 GCA_002685535.1 Deltaproteobacteria bacterium | reverse complement strand
TTTTATAACCCCAACTCCTCACATCACCGGGAGATTTAAGTTGCAGAGGGAAGCGACGCTACTTTATTTTATTTGAGTGTATGCGTTTGTTATATTTCATTTTCTACAAAACGAATATCAAGTTCACTTAAAATTTTTCTTGAATTAAATGATGTCCTATTGGACATAATCACCGAAGCTAACCCCTTCTTTGGATATATTCGCATTTCACAATGAAACCCAGCACCACCGCCTTCTTTGTAATAGTAATTAGTGCCATCTAGCTCAGCCATATGCCATCCAAGTGTCATATCTATTTCTGTGCCTGAGTTCAACATTTGCTGCTGATATAGTAATTGTTTTGTTCTTTGCTCTAGGAGCATAGATTCTGTAGATAGCAAATCTTGTAATATTTTGGAAAATGCACCAGCAGTCCCAATTGCTCCTCCAAAAGAAGGTCCATTTAGATATACATTTTTAATGTGCACCCAACCTGTTTCATTTTCACTCAACATTTTTGGGTCAACAAAGAAGCGACCAAACAGCCCCATAAAAGACCATTTCTTTAAATAGCCCTTAGCATGATTATTTTTATCGTAAATTTGAAACCCTATTTCATTAGAGCTGAGATTCAAGGGCTGAAAGAGGTGTTCAGACATATACTCTAAATACTCTATTCCAGAGACACTCTTTATAACTCTACCAAGCAACCAATACCCAATATTATTATACTTATATCTTTCACCTGGTTTAAAATCTAAAGTAGAATGTTCATTCAGGACTTTATTGAGTTCAAACTGTTCGTCGAAATCATCATGTTCTCGTGCTAGATGGACCCACTTAAGTGGGATTGGGTTAGGAATTCCGGAAGTATGATTCAGCAAATGCTGGATTGTGATGTTTGGATCATATGGATGTGTTACATACTCCGTTACTTTATTATCTAGATTGATTTTATTTTGTTCAACTAGTTGTAATACTGCAATGGCTGTTAGCGTCTTGGTCATAGAGAAAGCGGCCATTGTTTGGCTTGCATCAAGTACAATATCTTTCTCAACGTTTGATAGGCCAACACTATGACTATATACAGTGGAACTCTTGTCTACCACTATATACTGAATTCCGGGTTCATCATGAGCCGCATATTTACTGAGTAGACGACTTAGTTCCTTATCTTTCAACTGCTCTCCATTTCCAACTTGTGCAACTAAGCAACTTATCACCATCATCATAGAAAGTGCTGAGAATAATATTCTCACTATGCTTTTTTCTCCATTATTGGTTCATGAAATATAACGACCAAACTCAGCGGGGGCGTGAGGCGTCAGCAGGAGGGTTTTGTTATAAATATTATTGCGATATAACGTTTGTAACAAACAAAAAGTTATATTTCAATGCTTTACTTTAGTTGATTAGAAGAAAAACAATTGTCTAGCGCAGAGATAATATAATCAATATCCTCTATAGAAAGACAAAGAGGAGGCATTAAACGAAGGCAGTTTTTATACCCGCCTGACTTGCTGATAACCAAGCCTTGGTGTCGTGTCATTTCTATAATATTTGCGGCTTCTTCTACTGCGGGTTCTTTAGTTTGTCGATCTTTAACAAGCTCTAGCGATAGCATCAAGCCTTTACCTCTAACATCGCCTATAATTGGGTATTTTCCCTGTAGTTCCAATAAGCGTTTTTTAAGTGACGCTCCCACTCTCCGTGCATTTTCTTGTAACTTTTCTTCTTTAAGTACCTGTAATACGGCTCGACCGGCAGCACAAGAAGTCGGGTTGGCACCATAAGTATTGAAATAAAATTTATCTTTTAGTACTTCCGCTATTTGCCGCTTGGCAATGACTCCACCCAAAGGATATCCATTTCCCATTCCTTTCGCAACAACTACAATATCGGGGATAATGTCTTCTGATTCAAATCCCCAATAGTTATCACCTGTTCGGCAAAAACCCGATTGAACTTCGTCCACGATAAAAATTCCTCCTGCCGCATGCACTCTCTCATATGCACCCTTTATATAACCAGGCAATAGTGGAACGATTCCTCCATAACCTTGAATGGGTTCTACAATCATGCCGGCCAATTGTTTTGATGTGGCGTAGTGAATATTTCGATCAATTTCGTCAAGGTAGGCGGGCATGTTATCTCCAAATATACCTCTGTATCCATCGGGTTGGGCAACGTGTACAATGCCTCCCAACAAGGGCGTGTTATGACGAAAGTTACCCACACCGGTCAAAGATTGCGCACCATAACTTGCCCCGTGATAACTATTACGTAGTGCTAATATGTCGTTGTTTTTGGTGTAGACTCGCGCCATTAACAAAGCCAAATCAATGGCTTCCGTGCCTGAATTTGTAAAATGAACAACCCAATCTTCACCATCTGGCATTGTCTTCGTTAATTCCTCAGCATAGTGTGCGGGGACGGGGTGATAAAACATCGTCGTGCAATGTACCAGTTGGTTTAACTGTTCTTGCACAGCCTTATTTACTTTGGAATGACAATGACCCACGCTGATGCAGACATTCATTCCCAATAAATCAGTATACTTATTTCCTTTTTCATCCCAAAGATACTGTCCTTTACCTGATTTAAATATCAAAGGCGCTTTATAAGGAACGAAGGCTCTTTGCGACGCTGCANAATAGGTATTCCGCAAATTAACGATAGATTNAGAATTCCAGTCAATNTTTTCATTTGTCATATANCTAACTCCTTAATTTGATTCCATTTATAACGTCGCGCATCAGTGGCTTGCAAAGCGCATAGCGGTGTCTGGCTGCATGCGCTTGTTNTGTGGCAGGNGAACTTTTTGTGACGNTGGTTTTTTCAACATAGGAGCCTGGTCAAATGCTTGAAACGCTGATAGCATCGATAACAGCTACCGTCACGTCATCTGTACGCGCCCGACCTCCAAGATCCGGAGTGTGGAAGCGTTCGTCGGCCGTGATTTGCTCGATTGCACTCATTAGACAAGACGATGCTTCTGTTTCGCCGAGATGGTCCAGCATCATGCANGCAGTCCAGAAAGTCCCGATGGGATTTGCAATCCCCTTGCCCGTGATATCGAACGCCGAGCCGTGGATGGGTTCGAACATAGACGGGAAATGACGTTCCGGATTCAGGTTCGCGGTTGGCGCAATACCGATGGATCCAGCCAGGGCCGCGGCAAGATCGGAAATAATATCGGCATGAAGGTTGGTTGCAACAATCGTGTCTAGTGATCCGGGATCGAGCGTCATCCGAACGGTCATGGCATCGACCAGCATCTTATCCCAGGTCACGTCTGGGAACTCTGTGGCGACCTCGCTTGCGATCTCGTCCCACAGGACCATACCATACCGTTGTGCATTGGACTTCGTGACCACCGTAAGATGTTTACGAGAACGCGAGAGGGCCAGGTCGAATGCGAAACGCATAACTCGAGTCACACCCTTGCGAGTAAAGACCGAAGTCTCCGTGGCTACTTCGAGTGGTAGGCCGCAATGAGTACGGCCGCCATTACCGGCATATTCACCTTCGGAGTTTTCTCGCACGATAANCCAGTCAAGATTTTCGGCTGTTGCGTTCCGGAGCGGGCTCGTGATGCCGGGTAGAATTCGNGCAGGACGAACGTTGGCGTATTGATCGAGTGNCTGGCAAATTGCGAGCCTCAAGCCCCATAGTGTAATGTGATCAGGGACATCGGGAGCCCCAACGGCACCGAAGAAGATGGCATCGAATTGCTTGAGCTGTTCGGCGCCATCTTCGGGCATCAGCCTTCCGGTCGACTTGTACCGATCGGTACCCCAGTCAAAGTGCTCGACTTCGAAGTTTAAATTGCCTTCCCACCCAGCAAGCGCTGATAAGACTTCGAGTCCGGCGCTGATGACTTCCTGTCCAATGCCATCCGCCGGAATGGCTGCAATCTTGTGTGTGCGCATACAATATTTCCTCAGTAAAGTTTAGGAGAAAGTGACAATTGATAGGCTGATCGTTTGGTTTCCGCTGGATTGTAATCGTCGGAATCTAAATAGGTACCTGCCACATAACTTATTATCATCAGGCAACTTGCCCTGATAAGTTGATGATTACCGGATAATCGCGCAATATTAAAAGTAAAATCAACTTTTATATAAGATTATTACCCCAAATTAATAATGTCAACACATCAAGCTAATCAAACTCTGCTAGTTGAAATCAGAGACTTGATGAAAAGAGAACATTATTCAGTAAATACAGAACGCGCTTATAGCGACTGGATAAAGCAGTTTGTTAAATTTCATTGTCTGCAAGCTCGTGAATCTTTATTTGTCGAAGCAGAAAACAAGGTCGAAAAATTTCTGACATATCTTGCTACGGAAAGAGACGTTTCTGCATCAACGCAAAATCAGGCTTTTAATGCATTGGTTTTTCTATAGGATCTGGAAACCAGCATGATATATACTCATGTTTTGAAGAAGGGCGGAGAAGGTGTTGAAAGTCCTCTTGATGATTTATGATAAGCTAGCCGATCATGGAAAAATGTAGAGTGTTATCTTGGCTTTGTTCTGGATCTATAATAGAATTATTGTCATTACAATTGGGATTTCCAAACTAAATCCGAATTAATCTCTGATGCAGTTGCAATAATTCCTAATACTTAGTCTTTACAGTTCAGTGAGAAATAATACAGATGTTAAGCACTAATATCATAAAGGGGTCTCTCACAATTTTAGATGGAAAAATTGAGTATCAGAGTTTTTACTAAACCTGCAAATTATCTAACAACAGCCAAAATAAATTTATGAGAGATCGTATAATTTCAATTAAAGCCATGGAGATTTTGGATTCACGTGGTAATCCGACAATCCGCGCCACAATAACACTTGAAAACGGAGTGACCGGGTCAGCGTCTGTTCCGTCTGGAGCATCAACCGGTGAAAATGAAGCTCTTGAACTCAGGGACGGTGACAAGACACGCTATGCCGGAAAGGGTGTTCTTAAAGCAGTAGAAAACGTAAATATGGAAATTGCTCCGGAACTGTTGGGCATGACTCCGGATCGGCAGGCGGAAATTGACAGGATGATGCTCAAACTGGACGGTACCGCGACCAAAAGTAATTTGGGTGCAAACGCGATTCTCAGCGTTTCAATGGCAGTCGCGGTAACTGCGGCTAATTCTCACAATCTTCCGCTTTATGCGTATCTTGGTGGAGTGGGCGGATTTCGTTTGCCGGTACCGATGATGAACATTATCAACGGCGGAGAACATGCTGATAATAGTGTTGATTTACAGGAATTCATGGTCATGCCGATTGGCGCGCCAACATTCCGCGAAGCACTGCGTTATGGCGCAGAAACATTCCATGCGCTGAAAAAGATTTTACTAAAAAAAGGCTATGCCACAAGTGTAGGTGACGAAGGTGGTTTTGCGCCAAATCTCAGCAGCAATGAAGAAGCCTGCGAAGTAATAATTGAGGCAATCAAAACTGCCGGATTTGAACCAGGAAAAGACATCTCGCTGGCCATGGATGCCGCAGCTTCATCTTTCTATAAAAACGGAACTTATGACTTTTTTAAGTCCGGCCAGGGCACAAAAAACTCCGCGGAAATGCTTGCATTTTACAACAATATGGTGGAAAAATATCCGATTGTTTCAATCGAAGATCCAATGGATGAACATGATTGGGATGGTTTTGCAGCTATTACTAAAAAACTTGGAGCTAAAGTTCAAATCGTCGGTGATGATTTATTTGTGACCAACACTGAATTTGTCAAGAAAGGTGTAAACCAAAACGCGGCAAACGCAGTGCTGATAAAGCTCAATCAAATCGGTACTGTATCTGAAACTGTTGCCACCATTCAGCTTTGCCAGAAAGCCGGCTGGAACTACATAATTTCACACCGTAGCGGTGAAACAGAAGATACATTCATGGCAGATTTTGCAGTCGCAATGGCTGGTGGTCAAATTAAAACAGGCTCGGCATCACGGAGCGAGCGTATTGCCAAATATAATCGTCTGCTTGAAATTGAAGCAGAACTTGGAAAGTCTGCTATTTTTGGAAGCTGATCCGAAGTCTTCCGAGGCTGAAAGTTTTCTCTTGCTAAATGCAGTTGTCAATTCTTTCAACATTGAACTACTTGACATCCATTCCTTTGAAAAAAAATCATGAGGGGTCCCGCCGCATACTGAAACATGCGTGGACTGTGACAATATTTACTCTGTTTTCACGAATTCTAGGTGCGGTGCGTGATTTGGTGATTGCGCATGTTTTCGGCGCAGGATGGATTACGGACGCCTTCGTGCAGGCGTTCACCATTCCAAATGTTCTGCGACGCCTGACTGCCGAGGGTTCAATGACTCTGGCTTTCCTGCCGCTCTACACTGAAATCCGTGAACGTGAAAATCCGCATGCAGCGAGGAAATTCGCGGCAAAGACTTTAGGTCTCGTCCTGGCGGCAACTACCATTCTGACCGGATTGGGAATTATTTTCAGTCCTCAGCTGGTTTACCTCTTTGCGGCAGGTTTTGCATCAAGTCCGGAAAAGTATGAATTGACGGTGCTGTTGACCAGAGTCATGTTTCCGTATTT
>NYXK01000172.1 GCA_002685535.1 Deltaproteobacteria bacterium | reverse complement strand
TGAGTAAACATACTTGCATGGATAAAGTGAGAGAACATACGTAATGTGATTGCATCCGACCTCAAGCTCGATGACTCGCCGACAATTAAAGCATCGCTGCCATCCATGCTCCTCGGCTGCTGCAAGGACTTGCTGAAGTCCAGCATCTGCGGGGCAGTCCTCCAGGTGAGATTCGGACTTGCAGACTGTGCAAGTAATGGTGGAGCACTCGGGGCAGGTGGCTTTCTCCTCCAAGATGTTTTCCACCCTGATGAAAGCCGAGCACAGCTGATTAGAACAGTACGTTCGATCCGGAGTGTCGAACTCGATCAATTTGGACTCGAAACTTCTGATTCGCACTCCACCGCCAAACGTGATGGGTTGCTTGCAGCAGCGAGGCGGAAATAACGTGTCATCTGTGAGTGAAGCCTGGAAGAGACCTTGAATACAATCTCGGCAATACTCGTGTTTGCATGGTGTTCGTGCAAGCCGTGACTTAGTTGGGTGAAGTTGATTTTCGTCCTCGTGTGGCTTCTTATTCCCACCAAGCCATCTGGGTGCTCGGTACCTGAGTGAGCCTAGGGAGTGCTTTACAGCAGTGGCATCCTCAGCAACATGCTCAACCGCCGGGGGCCGCGCCGGTTCAGCAATAGCGATATTTCGCCTGGGAGTAACACTATCGATATGATCGTCACCATTTAGTCGTTCTACATGATCGGGCGCATGGGAAAATGCCGACTCCCTCCTGGAATTAGTCCGAACGGCAGGATCGGATTCATCCACAGCTGGGGGAGCTACACCTGCATCGGCGTCTCGTGGGCCTGGAATGCGAAGTACAGCACTATCGTCTCGATTTAGTTGCCGTTCATGGAACGCGATGTATTCTTCCGTGCTTCTATGAACTGGCATGTGTATATGCTCGTCTGCCATAACATCGCTTCGCTTCACCTGGTCCGAAAACTTGATCTGGGGTCTTTGAGCTTCTTCAGCCGCCTCTGACGCTCCGTATGCTAAGCTCTGGGTATGACTGGCTTCCGACTCGTTTGAAGATCCAGAGCGTGCTTTCTCCTCCGCTTCCATAGCGCCGTCCTTCTCCAACGCATCGTGGTCTTCCGTAGACGGCTGAGCACCATCACTCTTCATTGCTCGACCCACTATTATGCATTACAACAATACTCCGTCCATATAAATTACACGTTGTAAATAAGCACAGTCTGGCATTTATATGTGTTTCTCCATTTAATAGGCGTTTTTATAGAGTAAACCCAACGAATGACATGATCGAGTATCTAATCTGCGTGGGTCTGGGCTGAATTAGTAAACTAACATAACCGTCCAATAGAGACAGATTCAAAGAACTTAGGTACATGTACATTAAGAAGTTTATCGTGTCGGACGTTAAGTACGCAATTTCTTCCTTCGAATTCGTTGACAAGACGTTCCTGGCGGCCGTCGCTGCCGTGGATTGGTTTCTATACCAACAAGAACGTCACCAAGCCCGCCAACATCCAAATTGCTGTGCCCTGTCGGGCTTCATCTCCAACGTCCAGAAGATCTATGCCGAATTCAAGCTCCCCTGCCTGTACTGCTCTAGATTGGCCGGTAATGGCCATGAACAAGAACACAACCATCACCACTGTCAAGCCCAGTCAATTTTTCGTCATGCCTGCCTACAATTCCGGTTCCACTCGTCAACTCAGATCACGAAATCGCCAGCTTGCTAGTGACGAAACCCATCGCCTCCCCACCGCGTCCATTGGTATGGCTTCTAAGACTCGAGATATCATCATGAGCGAGCGCATTATCACGGACGGACCATCGCTTGCGACTGACGTCGATGCAGCTATGATGGATGAAATGGCGGCCGGCTCCACACGCGAGGACACAGCCCCAGCCCCAGCCAGCATCATGGATGATACCACACCCACGGGCGACTTCGCACCATCGAACGAGGATACTTCAACCAGTACCATCGGTGAGAGACTGCTCTCGCGACTTGGATCGGGAATTGGGCTGTGCGTAATGGGCTATCTTGGATGCCACCGTGCGAATTGCTCCTGTCGACGACGTCGGCTGAGCATTGTGGTCATTTGTCTGGCTGGGATGGTAGTAACCAGTACCCTGAATCCCTCGAGTCTTGGATTCTCTGACTGGGCGTATGCGAGTTCGGGACCAATCTCGATCCGAAGCTATTCGGTCAAACGAGGGTCATTTCTGCACCAAAGGAAGTCCCTGGCCATACGCTTTCAATAGCGGCTAAGAAGGAGTCTTTACTGAGTCTATGGAGTCGTGGTGGATGGATTGGCGCTATGCCTACTGTTACGGATGAGCTTCAATGTTGGCATCATCTATTCAAGTCCCCACCTTCAGGTCTGAAGTAGCATCTCACCATCGACGCAAACATGGAAGTGTGGTTGATTACATGGAATAAGTACATGATCTAATGCAATATTCCGATGATAAGCATCACATTAAAGGACGTTTCCTGAAGCGCCGATGGCGACAATGGTGATATAGAAACCACTCGCAAATCCAGTTCGGGGATCTACTGTCTGGTCGAGCTAACGCCATAAATGGCTTTGTCCTGGGGGAAGAGCTTTCTGATAGCAAGGCAATTGCCAGGTCTTTTGCTCGCTCAGTGAAATTGCTCCAATCTTCCACGTTGTCGCTGTGATTAGGCTTTATATTGTGCTCTTGTTGGCGGATCTGATGCCAGGTCTCGGCAGATTGAAGCTGTAGCGAGACAACATTAGTTAGATGTCTGCATACTTTAAGGTAGACTGACCATGATCTCTCGATACACATCATCCGGCATACCAAGATATAGGAGAAGCTTTCGTTTCGTACAGCTTAGACTGAGACGGGACTTGGAAGCGATGTTGGTGCATGAAATTGCCTGCATATCGATATTCGACTCATGCGTCTGCTCATGTTCGAGTTCTAGATCGTACGAAGAGCCCGCGCTTAAATGATGTAGATGTTCTATAGGTGTTTGTTCGAAATGCCTATGCTCAAGATCGGTTATCTCTCATGCTAGGATCGGATGAGAAGACGTGAAAGAATGACGAGAGGGACAGCCTACTGGAGTGTGAGAGGGTTGATAGGGAGGTCGAGAGGAACGCCATAATGGGGTGGGAAAGAGTCGAGATTGGATTCGACGGGGACTTCGATAGGGAGATCGAGAGGGACGGTATACTGGAGTGGGGGATGATTGACAGGGAGGTCGAGAGGAACGCCATAATGGAGTGGGAAAGAGTCGAGATTGGGTTCGACGGGGACTTCGATAGGGAGATCGAGAGGGACGGTATACTGGTGTGCGCGAGATTTGACGGTCGGGTGGACAGGGAAGTTGGCGAAGGGCATTTGTCTAGGTGTATCCATAAGAGAAGGCTCTATGAGCTAGGTTGCAAGAATGAGACACGAGTATATCCTGAAGTACTGTAGAAAAGTGTGGATATCGTTTACGAAAGAGAGGTTGCAGTGAGTCTCGAACACTCGAAATACTCTGCCTGAGAATTGGGGAAGTTCATGGAGAAGATTCTAGACTTTCAGACTATTGTTGGCAACCCCATTGCTTTACAAGGGTTTACGAGACCGACTGGAAACCCTCTTACGTACGATCGTGCGAAGTAATAACTTCATAAGTTACCAGCTACTTCAAATGCTAAGTACTTGTAGGAAGGGAGGCCTGGCAAGCTGCAGATGAATGACCTCTGATTTGTCGATTCGCTGCAAGTGTCCCGTGCTGGCGACGAAGTCAAAGCAGGATGGAGTTATCGTCCTCCGTGGCGTATGCATGGTGTCAAACTTGAGAATCTCCTTACATCAAGGACAGAGGTGCGGCACCTAGTGCGATCAACGCGATCAATTCTGACATCGATTTTCGTCAATGTACTTCCACAGGAAAGGCTGCACTTTTGTTTCTTTGCGCAGCACGATCGACCTATTTGATACGTTAACGGAGTCTTACCCATTGCATGCAATTACTCGCAGCGTTGAATAGGTACTCTGTTTCTCTGATATAGAGGCTGCTAGGGCGAGACTGAAAACGCACCCGATTGGGCCGGTTGGGGTCGGGGTCTCAATACTCGTACGATTCTTTCATGGTGTCCACCCTGAAAACTGTTGTTCTTTCAAGGTTTTGATGCCTTGAAACCTGATTAGTGATGCAACTTGGCTCAGCTGTAGCCCGTCGGGGGATGAGTTGGTTTAGATCTTTTGTGAGCCTTATCTTTGGTATTATCCTTTTCTAAGTGCTCTTTAAGATTGCGCGAAACCTTGACTTTAGCGCTGATTTGACACAGCATTGTCGGTAGACGCTAGTAAAGTTGTTCTCGTCTGCTGTCTTGGCTTAACACAACAACCAAATGCGGTTGGTATATTCGAAGCCCCTTGCTGGGCTTTGCAGAGACAATCATGCACTCGTAGCAAAAGAGCATTAATCTTTCACGTGTGATTGCTTTTTGTATCAATGGATCGTTTTCAAGTAAACATGTTCATTTTGTCACTTGGCATTCTTCAAATGGTCTGATTTCCGTCGTGGTGCAGCAACACCTCTCAGCCACCGACGGATCGATATTAGATACAAGAGCAATTTCTGCCTGTTCATAAGGGGCTTACAAAATTCTTGCTCAGTGCGGCTAATGAGTGACATTTGATGCCTTGGTTATTGGATGTCGTTTCTTGCATGATTTACATTGGCCAGCACCCGAGGCGCTTCTGCAAGCAATCGAATAACAGGCTGGGCCAGGCTAAGGGACGAGCCTCGATCCCGAAGTTTTCTATATTACACACAGATCGACGCCTAAACAAAATGATTATCTGCGTTTCTCACTCCAAGTGTCGGAGATGTGTTCGTTAGTGGCTTCGCCATGAGGCTTGGACGGTGAGTTCAAGAGCCTCATAATTATGGGCGTTAATTTCTGGCATATAAGTAGGCCTTGGGCATGTCCATCATCTGTCGAGAATCATTTCCAGGATAATTTCACCTAGGATTGTGTCCTTACTCCAGAAAATATAACTCCATGTCGGACGGAGCAAATCACCTCGGCAGAACCGAACGAGCCGCCGGCGATGGCCAGTCATACGGTTCGCAATTGAATCTTGACCAGCATCCTGACGCATACGAAAAGTGCTGGCGGTACTTTGTTGACCACGGACAGTATTCGAATTCTGTTCGGTCACTTTGCGAGCTCATGAACATCCGACTACCATTTGAAAAACATGAATCCCGTTTGCTGACTGTGCCTTTCTGGTGGCTGCTAAAAGAAAAACGTACCTCCCAAAAGGTGTCTTTGATGCCTTACATGCGTCGCCTTGTTTGTACCGGCAATGACACTGACAAAACTCTCGAGGACTTCTTTGGTAGCTGTTACTCTCGTGGTGTTGCAAATCTACGTAAGCAGGAAAGGCGAAATTACCTTCTGACTGCCAAAAGTACGACTTGGGATATCGTGAAATCAGCCTACGATATGGGCAGCGAGGAGAAGGTCCCATATCTGGTCCCATTGAGAGAAGCGACCGAGGAGGACATTTTGGATGCGGAAAGCCACTGGTCGGAGTGGTTGGCGATGGGAGACTGGATGCTTGGGCCCAGGCGCCCTTCATCTTTGCAATCTATCAAAATTGAAGATCACATTGTAGAACACGAGGCTCGGAACTAGTGTAGGCATGGACGATTCCTGGAGAGTCATAGTGCGGATTTGAAGCTAATTCCAAGCTAGTTTGGCCTTGCTCGCCATGAAACACGCTCTTCTTCCGGCTGGTCGTATCACAGCACCTGTGGATTGGTCGACCTACTTGCACGCATATCAACATCCGGCAGTCCTCCCGATCGGCACAGAAGATCCCACTACGAAAAAGCAAATGGGCTCATCATAGCTTATGCCTCGAAGTAGGTCAGGTTTAAGATACAATTGGTATATTGGTCGGTTCGTAGTTTGACATGACGGCGGGACGCTGTACTCTTGGATGGGGGCCCCATGGAATCTTCCTACATTTGCGCAGATGTGAAGTGGTCTGAATTTAAATTCTATTGAAATTATTTCTGGTTATCAATCAAGCATGCTCACAGGAAAGTGCTGCAGAAATCTACAGGTTCCGCCGTCGTTTCCCCAACCGGACTTTTTTATTATCAAGTAATCTTCTCGTGTGCATCGGAGGAACAAGATTCCCCCAAGGTCACATACTGGCTGCTGGACTTATCGAACTTGAAGTATATTCTTTGTTCATCTTTACTTGATCTTCCTTCGAAAGTTGCCACGGTGACGGTAACAAAGGAGGCGAATGCCCTACGTGCGGTTCGAAGGGCTGAGCATCAAAGGCTTGAGCATCGAAGAATTTAAGCATCAACTGCGAGGTGGACAAATCTGGGCTCCAACATCATGACCATCTGTCGTTTACGCAGAGTGCTCGATTGACAATTTCAGATGAGGAAAAGGATTAAGCTGAAGATTCCAAGGTCATCAAATCTATCGCTCTTCTTCTTTCTTTCGCAGAGGAAGGGCCAGTATCTCTGGTACTGGTCCTGCTGAAAAGCAGGCCCTCGCTCGGTGGTAAATGAGATGGTGGGTGGGTGGAAGACTTCTTGACTTCCTGAGCAAAGACACGATGGGTCTGCAAGACAAACGTGGACTGAGCTCTCTCCACTTTGCCACTCGAGGGATCTGGCTGGAAGGCACTACAACAAAGTCAGCAGATTATTAATGAACACGGAAGCCGATCTCACACTGATAGCAAGTGCTGACGTTTCTCAACAAGGAAACGACCCCTTGCCGCTATTGTTTCAGGAGGAGGTCAAGAAGCTCCAGACTGCCTTTCAAGCTGAGGAGCACCGCGACTACCGTGGTAGGATCTCTGACTGGACCAGAGCGCCAAGCGGGGCTAGTGTGAACTGCTGGACTGGTAAGATCATCAATGCTTGGATGGATCCAATGCCTACGGAGACTCCAATTAATGGCCCCGTAGCGGCTTTTTAGCGCCAATGGCTATGGTGGTCTCTGCTCACTTCCATTTATACCGCGACAACGCGACGCCAATATTTTAAGCTACTGGAACTTAGTTGCCAAGAACAAACTCTGCTTCTCCATATTGTGGCTGTGGCGATCAATAGAGCTTGTATGATCGACCCTGAAACCGCGCCAGAGCACCCCAACTGGCGTTCTGTTGGCTCTGGCGGCCTCCGTCAAGCAGCATCAGAATGCTTGTTTGGAATTGAGCTGGTGGTATCTCTAACAATTGCAGGCAGATTCCCCAGCGCGATGGAACATTCCTTAGATGCTTTCAATGTATACTTTCCTGTTTCAGTCCATCTCCGGGCAGATCTGACGAAGCCTCAGTCCTCCCACCCAATGGAAGTCGGATGGGTGGTGAGGGTCAGTTGAGCGGGTAGACCCTCGCCTATTGAGCACAGCCGCTAGGGTTAACCTGGCTGGTTCGCATGTATCAACAGTGACCACGATCACTCGAGAAAATTTTCCTCGAAAAGGTCCGTCGGCGTCGCTGTCAAGAGGGGATATGCTTAGATGTGCGTATATCTGGACTGAGTCTGCATGATAGGCTGCACCCCAAAGGTCTCCCGGCGCCTGTTTCGGGGACATATCCTTAAATCCGCGTTTGCCTAGAACTAACCTTTAAAAGGATTTCTTCAGAGCATAAAGGATCCATACAATTACTTATCTAGGGCGCCATTGGGGGCATATGCTTACGATCAAGAGCGCCGCAACCTTTGCCCCCTCCAGGCGTTTGGAAGGCGGCATATGCTTAAATCTGCCGATACAGAATCTAGAACGCCACGCCCCAACCCCTCCTCCAGATGCTTGCTTCGGGGGCACATGCTTAGGCGGCAAATGCTTAAATCTGTGTGCGCCCAAACCCAAGAACACCCCTCCCCCTCCGCCTCCGGACACTTGCCTCGGCGGCATATGCTTAAACCTGTGTATATTTAAAATCAAAAAGGCCGCACCTCAATGTAACGGTCCGATATTTACTCGCTGTAAATACAGAAGGCTGTTCTTGATCTCTGATAATCGAGAAGTAGGTGTATTACATAGACGGGGAAGACAGTACTAAGAATCAGAATACTATTCTAAGTTGTGCACGAAGCTCCTATCTAATGGCAGACGTGCCAGTCTTATACATAACCTTCGTTCTCCTTGGGTCCCTTGGATCCCTCGAGATGTTGGATTCTTGGATCCCTGGATATCTTCCTACGATATGGGATTTGGGGATCTGGGGATCCATCATGTGGCCTAGGGTCGCAAGAAACGACGGTAAGTATGCCGTCTGTTGTTTTTGCTATATTTAACGACCAGACGGCAAACTGGCTGCTGTTTTCGGGGGTTTTGGTCGCTGCTTTCCGCAGCCGACTTGCCAAAATCTCGCGCCGCCCTAGCGCTCGCGTACCTCATGGCCAAGGCGGCATGGCGGTGGGGCCCTGGCTGACCTGGCGCAATAACACCAAAAAAAGCGAGTGGATTCAGAACCGCTTCTCTCATCCAACATTTTCTGAGAAGGGGAGCAGAAATGGCTGCCCACCATCCCCTGGGTGACTCAAGATGGCGGCCATCCTATGTCTTCGTTTATCCTCCCTCTCTTCTCCATCTTCTTTCCTCCAAACCTCTCAAACTCAACCATCACCGTCCCTCGCTCTAACTCTCTCCTCCCCCTCCGCTGGCTGCCATTGCTTGGGCAGCAGGCTCCTCCTTCACATCTTCTGCCTTGCTTCTTTATTTTTAATCGCCCTCGCCGTCGTCCCCTTCGGTTGATCCAGTCGATATGTGTCGTCGCCAACAACCAACACCAAGCTCTTCCTCCTCCGACAGCGATGGATCAGACATCGAGAGCTGCTTTCACACAGGGGATGAGCAAGAGGAGACCGACGTTGAGACTGAGCCGACGGGCGTTGATACCGACGTCGACGGAGATGGCGAGGCAGACCTGCCAGATCTGGAGTGGCTCGCTGGAGAGGAGAACGCCCACCCGCCAGAGTACTACCTCGACCAAGAGAACAACTCCGACGAATCCGAGGATGAAGATGAGGACTATAGCGATGGCAGCCTCCTCCTGGATATGATCGAGGGAAATTTCCATCGGT
>NYXK01000171.1 GCA_002685535.1 Deltaproteobacteria bacterium | reverse complement strand
TGAGCAGATGATTAGCCTGTTCGAATTGTTCAGGATCCACTGCCCGTTCAATATCAGGAAGTTTAGCGGCAAACCACGAAGCAGCTTTTGGCGTGAAATGGTAGTTCTTGCTGATATAATGAAGAGTTGTGAGTTCCGTTTCCGTGATCCGACCGCCGTCCTTGGTCAACTCGACAATTTCTTCTGCATCCTTCTCGGAAATGCTGCCGTGTCCCTGACCGGAAATCCGTTCTTCTGCTGCTTCTAAAAGTGCTCTGTCATAGCGGACACCCTTAATCGTCTTGTAATAACTCTTTCCCATGTATTCCCCATTGTTTTACTTACAGCCGTTGGCAGAAACTAGTCACTATTTGGTATCAGAAACTCAAATAAGAGAATAACGAGTTCCTGAACCAGGACAAGAGAATGTCATACCAAATCTATATCTTTAGTTAAAATAGGCTAATGTCTGTCATATGTCAAGAATTATGAACATTCGGTGAAAATGTTTGTATATGCTAGAATTGGGAATTTTACTTAGATGGTGTCTGACAGCAGACTCAATCTGAGGAAGCATCTATGATGGATGGTTTACTCAGGAAGCCCCATTGTCAAGGGGTTTGCAAAACACAAATATCATATATTTATTATGTACTGCTTGTACTATTGTTGCTACTAGACCTGCTAAACATTGTCAACGTCAAACCAAGAATTGCTACTAAGAACACCTGTCATAAACTTTCTTTACATATCATTTTGGTGTTTTAAATTAAATATTAAACTATCCTTTTGATATGATTAAATTAATTTAATTATAACACTTTTCAGTAATGCTTAAAAAAACTATAAGTATCTGTTATCCTAAGTTAACAACGTATTTTATACTCATGTAGGTTGATGGGATGATATATATATAGCTTGATGCCCGTTTTGTGACCCCCCTTTTTTCACATTGTGCTCAAAACGTCCTCTGAGGTAATATTGGTAAATGAGCCTTAAATATGTTATTCTTTATGGCAGTTAGGTACAATACAGATCGAATTAACTACGCTTACGACACTAAGTTCGGAAGGTTCCGCAAAACAATTGGTGATTACCATACTATTTGCGTGGAAAAACTTAGAAACTTTAACATATTTATAAAGAGAAAATTTTGACTAGAAAGTTGATAATCACAGGAGGTGCTGGGTTTATAGGGTGTCATACAGCCAGTTATTTCGCAAAAAAAGGTTATGAAGTTGTCATAATAGACAATCTTTCTCGTAAAGGCAGTCTTGATAATTTNAATTGGTTGANGAAACAGNCNCCANTAACCCATTACAAAACTGACATTCAAGATAANAAAGCTGTNGAAGAGATCTTCAAAAAGGAAAAAAAAATTAAGGGCATTATACATCTTGCTGCTCAAGTTGCAGTCACAACCTCAGTCATTAATCCACTTAATGATTTCAACGTTAATGCCTTAGGTACTTTGAACATCCTTGAAGCTGTTAGGAATTATTGTCCAAATGCTCGATTTATCTATTCATCAACCAACAAAGTCTACGGTCTCCTAAACACTGTAAAAATTATTGAGGCCCCGAAAAGATATGAAATCAATAAAAAGGAGGGAATTAGCGAATCCGAACCATTGGACTTCCATTCTCCNTATGGNTGTTCAAAGGGTTGTGCCGACCAATATGTTCTTGANTATGCACGCATTTTCAATCTTCAAACAGTATCCTTNCGCCAATCCTGCATATATGGTGAACGTCAATTTGGAGTAGAAGATCAGGGNTGGTTAGCATGGTTTATTATCGCAACTGTTCTTGGNAGAAAAATTTCAATATTTGGTGANGGAAAACAAGTTAGGGACGTACTTTATGTNCAGGACCTAGTGGAACTCTATGAAAAATTTATTGAACAAGGAAATAACCTAAATGGAAAAGCGTACAACGTAGGNGGGGGTTTAAAATTCTCTCTTTCGCTACTTGAGTTCATTGACATTCTAAAAGATCAGGGTCTTGAAATTTCTTATACTTTTGGAGACTGGCGTCCAGGGGATCAGAAGGTGTTTGTAAGTGANAATACTAANGTGATAAAGGAATTGGGTTGGGAACCAAAAACGTCTCCGGTTCAAGGCATACAGCACATTGTTTCTTGGGTCAAAAAGCACAGGGAACTGTTAAGCAGTTTCATGAGTGATTAGAAGAATGCGGGTTGCGATTGATGGAAAAAGGTATTACCTGAACAGTTCAGGAATAGGTCGTTACAGTAGAAGTCTCATTGACCAATTAAACAGCATTGGTGATGAGGAAAATCTTGAATTATTTTTATACCGTCCGAAAGGAAAGGTAAAATTCGAACCAAAATACCATTCGCATTTAACTGAGATAACAGCAGACTATTTATTCCCCGGCCATGTAGGAAATGCTATCTGGCGTTTCACTAAACTCCCTTCTTTGATCAATAATAACGAATATGATTTGTTTCACGGTCCCAGTCATGTACTACCTGGAAAATTAAAATGTCCTTCAGTAGTAACAATGCTGGACTTGATTTTCATACGTTATCCTAATTATTTCAAAGCATGGGACAGGAATTATTATCGAATAAGTTTCAAAAAATCAGCACAACTAGCTGATCATATCATTAGTATTTCTGAAGCAACGAAAGCAGATCTCATTAATTTTTTCGGAATCAAAGAGGATAAAATTAGTGTTATTTATCCTGGTTTTGATGCTGTATTTTCTAAGCTTCAGCAACAAAAGTTAGATGAAATAAAAATAAAATTTAAACTTCCAAGGGATTATATCCTTTATGTAGGAAACATTGAGCCTCGTAAAAATATTCTTAAATTAGCTCAAGCATTCAATTCACTCCAGGAGAGTTCTCACATAGATAACGATGTGCACCTTCTTATCGTTGGGCAAAAAGGTTGGTATTACAAAGAAATAATTGATGGAATTGATTCACTTTCCAGCAGGGATAAAATCAAATTGGTTGGCCCTGTTTATGGTGAGGACCTTGTCGGGGTTTACCAACTTGCAACTATAATGGCATATCCTTCTATGTTTGAGGGCTTCGGTTATCCTGTTCTTGAAGCAATGCGTTTGGGAACACCCGTACTTACTTCAAATATCTCTTCCATGCCTGAGGTAGGTGGTAATGCTGCCCATTATGTCAACCCTGAAAGCTTGGATGAAATTAAAGACGGTTTGTGTAAGCTCTTGAATGATAAAAACTATCGGGAAANGTTGGCCGTAAAAGGAACTAGACATGCTGCNGGTTTTAATACCATGAGAATGGCTCAAGAAACNTTGGAAGTTTACAGGAAACTAATATAAAGAATATATAATACTTCAAAGCAATATGAAGTTGAGTCCAGAACATCATAGGATCCTGCTGGTCAGAACTGATCGAATAGGAGATACNNTGCTCACTATTCCTGCGGTAATAGCACTTCGTCAACAGTTCCCAGATGCATTCATAGCATTTCTCTGCCAGCCATACACTGAGCCCATGGTTCAGAGAATTAGTGGTATAAATCAGGTGCTAACCTACGAAAAGGAAGGAAAACATAAGGGCTGGCGTGGCTTAGAACTCCTTTCAAGAGAATTAAGTNCATNTCGTTTTGATTCAACGGTTGTTTTTTTTCCTTGTGTTTCGCTTCTTTGGGCTCTTTGGAGAGCNNGAATNCCAAGACGTATCGGAACTGGCTTCCGCTGGTATTCNTTTCTTTTTACTGACCGGGTAATGGAACATCGAAAGGANTGTCTCAAACATGAAGCGGATTACAATCTGAATCTGCTCTCTAATTTGCTAGGAAACACTAAACCTGTTCCCAAGTTTGATTTTAATGAAGATCATGAACTTTCTGATAACTGGAAGAAACTTCAAAATCAATATGGAGTTGGTCCTAATTACGCCATAGTCCATGCTGGAAGTGGAAAATCTGCACCGAATCTAAGCCTGGATCAGTATCGTATCCTGATAGAAAAATTACTCCGGNAAAATAANTGGCAGGTTTTGCTGACAGGATCAACCGNGGAAGCAGANATNAATCAGCATTTTATGGAAAAAATACCAGGAGACNAAATTGTAAATNTTNCTGGTAAATTGAGTCTTGTCCAGCTNATGGAATGNATTCGGAACGCCCGTCTACTAATCACCAGTAGTACTGGTCCCCTTCATCTGGCAGATGCCCAGAATACGCCTGTACTTGGTTTTTTTTGCCCTCTTCCACCACACACTCCTGTGCGCTGGGGGCCTTACCAACAAAAGGAATGGGTAGTTAAACCAGAATTAGACAGTCCGGAACGCTGCCGCATGAAAAATTGTCCTTATGGAGGGTGTCTACAACAATTGACTTACCGTCAAATAGAAGAAGCAATAGATCGAAGGTTGGCAGAATTGAAATGACCGGAATAAACCTAGCGTGTCTGACTTTTAATAATTAGAGGAAGTAAGTTAGAATAGGAGCTACAGAAGCACGATGTATTTTGGAAACTGGAAAGGTTGGCTAATTAAAGGGCTGGCGATCCTCACTATTTTTCTGGCAGTGACAGCTTGGCAGGGGCGTAACTTGATTTCTAAACAAACTCCTGCACCATCCTTTCGGCTTCCTGCCCTTTCCGGTCCAACTGTTGCGCTGGAAGATTTACGTGGGCGCCGGGTGCTGCTCTACTTTTTTGCACCGTGGTGCAAAGTCTGTGATCTCAGCATCAGCAATCTTAACTGGGTTAGGAGGATCTGGGATGAAAAATCGGTATCGATCTTCGCTGTTGCACTTTCTTACAAGGAGTTACAGAGTGTTGAAGCCTTTCTGGAGCGCAATGCCCTCGATGTGCCCGTGCTGCTCGGGACTCGGGAGCTACTCAACTCCTATCGAATCAGCGCCTTCCCCACCGTCTATGTACTGAATGAATCCGGAAACATAGATGGTTCCACGGTCGGCTACTCTAGCACCCTCGGCCTCTTGTGGCGGACATTATGACTCAAAAGAGCTCCCCGTCAACTAAAATGCTATCTATACGCCGATAGCAGTAGCAACAAGCTCCTCCATACTTTTTAGGATGGCATTTTCTCAAACGTTGACAGACTTTCATCCAGCGGAGTTGATGGAATTTTACTGGAAACGAAAATATTTAAGGTGGGCTGAATTATCTCGAGATTGTCAATTGTGCCACCCCGAATACTCACTATACCCGGGCGCCCACTACCGAGCGAGAACATTTGCGCTCCGCAATTTCCACAGAATTTCTTGGTCATTTGGTTTCCGCTGTCTGCCAAATGCTGATACACCTTCGGTGATCCCTTGATAAGCAAGTTGTCCTCAGAGACAAATATATTTGCCAAATATGGACCTCCAGACGTCTTTCGGCAGTTCTTGCAATGACAATTGACCTGTCGTAAAGGTTCACCACTAAACGTGTAACTGATTTCACCACAGTGGCAACTTCCAGTAAACTCACTCATTCTATACTCCAGTTAATAGGTTTGGTGGTCCGGTTTAGGCAAGTCTCCCGTTTAAGTATTGTTGGAAAACAACAACAAGTCTGCATGGAATTATTTATTAATACCAATATTCATTAATGGAAGCGGAGAAGGACTGTCTCCATTCATAAAATAGATTTTTGAGGCAGGGTCTTTGGAGATTGCCTTCAGGGCTTCCAAAGCCTGCAATTTAACATAATTGGGATTGTTTCCAATTGCTCTATTAATTTTCTCTATCTCATATGCCTGGGCATCTGCCAAGACCTTCATCTTGGATGCTTGTTCCTTTGCCGCTTCACTCTCTGCATTTGCCAGAGCGACCTTTTGCTGCATTTCCGTTTTGAAACGTTCCAATTCTGCCTTTTGCTTTTCAACTTCCTGTTCTCGCTCTTTTTTTGATTCGATAGC
>NYXK01000170.1 GCA_002685535.1 Deltaproteobacteria bacterium | reverse complement strand
TCTCGTTCGACTTGCATGTGTTAGGCATGCCGCCAGCGTTCGTCCTGAGCCAGGATCAAACTCTCAAGTTATAATCCTATGCTTTTACTGAACCTGAAAAATGAATTCCAGGTTTTGTTATACCCAATATAAATACCGAGTATACAAAAAAATTAACGTCTATCCACCTCTTTGGATGGATAGGAACAGGCTTTCTGTCTCTTCTGATTCCCTTTTCAAAGAACTTGCGTTCAACTCCTGCAAAGCTCATTATATTAGCTCTACTACCAAATACTGTCAATACTATTATTTAAACATCAACATTATTATTTTGTTTTTTAGTTTATAATGGGTTAAACACTATAAAGATGATTCTTTAAATGTACAATTCTGCATGCAGTAATATGAGAAAACACAAATTATTATACTTATATCTGACGTTAAGTCTCTTAAATAGTTCACTCTTTTTTTCAAACAGCAGTTACGCGAAATCCACTCGTGTGATAGTCGGCCCCATCTCCGTGGTGGGGGAAGTGTCCGCTGCTGAACAGCAAATACTGTTTAACCGTTTCCGTGAAAAGTTGAATAAGAGCTATCATCTTGTTTCGCACATGGTATTGGAGTTGATTACGGAACAGGGACTTTCCAGTATTGATCTTGAAGACTGCACTGACAGTAAATGTGTGAGGAGTGTTTTAAGTTTTGTGAAAAATTTACGTCAGCAATTCAATACAAATGGACTTTTTTTATTTCAGCTTGTCCGAAGCAAAACTGAGGTTCAACTAAGTTTAAAACTTAGCTCATTGTCACAGCCTGAAGTTACGAAGGAAATAGTTACTCAAACTTGTCAGCAATGTAATCTTGAGAAATTGAAGCTGCAGGTTGATATTATAGTAGAAAGGATGCTTGACAAAATAGCAGGCGAAGACATTGCTCCGCGGAAAGAAGCTGTTGCCTCCGAAAAAGTTGCGCCACTGAGGGAAGAAATCGCTTTGCCGGAAGAAGCTGAAAATCAGAAACAAGCAAAGAGCCCTGAGCTTTATGAAGATAAAACTCCCGAAGTACCTGTGAAGGAAGCACCCGTGAAGGAAACACCTGTTCAGGATCCTTATGTTGTGGAGCGTAATTCATATAACCGGCAAATCAGCAAATTACTGATTGATGTAACCTATGCACTTCAAATTTTCCGTACAGGAATGTTTGTGCAGCTTGAAGTCAGCATAGATCCATCAGGTACAGTTGTGAATCATAAAGTTATTAAAAGCAGCGGATCGCAAGATTTTGATGATACAGCAATTATGTCTTTGGAGGAAATTCAGTTTGCTCCACTTCCGGAAGCTATGCTGAAATACGGTAATTATGTTGTGATTTTACAAATTCAGAATTCCAGATAATTTTTCAAAATCAGTCACAGAGCAACAAACATTAACTAAACATGTTTTCAGGTTTTCCACATACTCTACGGCACTACGGTTTTGATACAGATGTACGTGTCCTGATGGAACTGTACCGTACCATGGAAATTGGGTTGATCACCAATCTCGGTTCCCTTTTTGACATTGGACAGCATTTGATTTGTAAATCACGGCGGGAAATTGCACCCTATACACTTGCGTTCTGGGACCATTTTTTAGGAATCGATTCAACCAACTATAACAGCATTGATGATGCGATCCGCAACTCTTCCGCATTTGAACATTGGCTCAGTCAAAAACTGGAAACCGGAAAAATCGCCGGTGAGTTTGATTATGAAAAACTGATAGACGAATTTTTGAATGAAACACTGCAATCGGATTTGCAGGCTAATATTCAACAGGAACTGGATGCGCGAAAACATCTTGATGAGGACAATCAGGATTTGAGCGACCGCGTCAATAATGCACCTCCGGGACCAGCGCAAACCAGTGACAAGATGGTGGATTATTCAAAAATTTCGCTTGAAGAGTTGATGGAACGGATGAAGCGCGTGATGGAGCAGCAAAAAACAGCTCACAGCGGCGGCGGACACTGGATCGGCAGTCATGGTTTTTCGCCTTACGGGCATTCCGGACAAGGTCTAAATGGAATCCGGGTTGGTGGCCCGGCTCATGCGGGAACGGCGCGTAAGGTACTTGGTGATCCTTCATTTTATCCGATTGATCTGGATGCACCGATTACCGACAACAATATGGATGCGGCACTGCAGGCACTCAGGAACATTGAGGATATGCATCCGGACAGGAAACTGAATGTGAAGCGTACCGTAGAGGAAACCGGACGCAATGCGGGAATTGTAATTCCACATTTTTTGAGGGAACAGCAGGACCGTACACAGGTTTTGCTGTTACTCGACAACGGTGGAAATTCAATGTGGGTTCATGCCCAAAAAGTTCAAACACTTTTTGCAAAAATCAAACGCCGTTTTCCGCAGGACTTAAAAACTTTTTATTTTCACAATGCAGTTTACGATCAGGTTTATGAAGACGAAGCCCGGCGCAAACCGGTAACTCTCCGGAGAATAATGGAGAACAGTCCGGACTACCGCGTTTTCATCGTTGGTGACGCGTACATGGCGCCGCATGAATTGCTTTCACCTTTTGGCTCAATTGAATTTCGGGAAGAATCGTCCACGCCAAGTCTGACAAATTTGAAAACCCTGCACGAGCATTTCCCCTATGTTGTCTGGATAAATCCTACTCCAAAACAGTACTGGAACCGCACGGTCGCACCTTATGTTCAAAAGGTTTTTAAAATGGAACCGCTCACGATAAACGGAATCCTTGAGGCCGCGAAATACATGAACGGTATCAAGCATTTTTAGGATAACATCACAATTATTACGGAGATCCTAATGAAATTGAATTTCATCTTCCTTTTGACGGTTGCGTTGACATTTTGGACATCCGTCCTGCAGGCTGGAGCCGGAGATGGATTGGGGTTGTTTCTGGATTTTGGACAACTAAAAGCGGTTAATAATGACACTGAGACAGAATATCAGACTTCCAAAATAGGCGGCGTCCAATATGACTATCAGTTCCCTATGGGTGATTCTTTTTCTTTCTCACTTTTCGGCACAGAATTCAGCGGAAAAGGCGCATTGCCGGACAACACAAAATATGAATATTACAAGGTAGGTATCCTTGGCGCAGAATTACGGGCATGGATGGGGCCTTTATTTATTGGAATACATGGAGGACAATATTATCTGACATGGATTGAATCGTTGAGTTCTTATTCCGGAATTAAATGGAGCGGCGGAAGCGGATGGGGTTTAGGACTTGAAGGTGAATCCGGCTGGTCGCTTTCATGGTACAGTGAAAAAAGTGGAAAAGTCATTTTCGACGATCTTCCGGATCAACGTGTAGAAGGTCAGCGAATACTCCTCGGCTACCGTTGGCGTTAATCCTGTTCCGGAAAATTTTTCAGGGGCACGGATTGGGAATACGGTTATGAATTTCGTCAATTGCATCCAGTACTTCTGCGGAAAGTTCCAACTCCGCGCTCTCCAGATTTGATTCCAACTGTTTGACTGAGGTGGCTCCAAGCAGTACACTTGCCGTGAACGGTCGTGTCCGAACGAAAGCTAAGGCCATTTGCGCTGGATCCAAAGCGCTTTCTTGGGCAAGCAGCACATACTCACGAGTAGCCTTAAGCGCGTTTTTTGTCTGGTATCGTTGAAAACGGGAAAACAAAGTTAANCGNGCGCGAGCNGGTTTTAGTCCGTCGAGATATTTTCCGCTCAGCATGCCAAAAGCCAGCGGAGAATANGCCANNANNCCNACAGANTCCTGANATGTAATTTCCGCCAATCCGGATTCAAAGCTNCGGTTAAGTAAATTATAAGGATTCTGAATACTGACAACNCTTTCCCAACCGTTATTTTCCGCCAGACTCAGGTAACACATGACACCCCACGGGGTTTCATTGGAAATTCCAAAAGCCCTAATTTTTCCTGCTTTGCGTAGTTTTTCCAGTGTTTCCAGAGTTTCCGAAATTTCCGCATTTTCCGGGTCTTCATCCTGCGGNGAAGTGAATCCCCGTTGGCCGAAAATATTNACATTCCTGTCAGGCCAGTGAATTTGATAAAGATCAATCGTATCTGTTCCGAGTCGGCTTAAACTTCCNTCAAGAGCTTTGTTAATATTTTCACTGCTGAGATGATTTTTTCCGTCCCGAATGTAACCACCCATGGCACGTGATGTCACAGTGGGTCCAACAATTTTTGTTGCCAGAACGAGGCCTTCTCGGCATTTCCGCTGTTTCATCCACTTGCCGATCATTTGTTCGGATTTAGTGAAAGTTTTTTCCTGTGGAGGTACCGGATACATTTCAGCAGTGTCAAACAGAGTAACTCCTGCCGCNAGTGCGCAATCCATTTGCGCAAATGCTTCCTCTTCAGTATTCTGTTCTCCAAATGTCATTGTGCCCAGACCGATGCAACTGACTTNAATTCCGGATTTTCCTAAAGANTTTTTTTTCATATTCNATTNCNAATTTGCGTCTGTGCGAGAGTCATGAGGATTATTTTGCACGTTTTGCAAATGGAGATTTTGGATATTTTTTTATCAATTCCCTCCACAACACTTTTTGTTTTTTCTGCTGCCCCAGCTTGCCTATCGCGTCGCCTAAAAAATATAGTGCTTGAGGTATGTGTCTGCTTTTTGGATATTCACGAAGAAACGTACCGTAATGAGATGCGGCTTGTTTGGCGTGTCCCTGTGCTAAGAAACTGTGTGCGACGGCCAAAAGGATTTCGGCTTTGAGCAGGGTTGGTTTTTTCTGCATTAATATTTCCTGCAGATGCTCNACTGCCTGATCCGGATTTCCTGCCTGCAGTGAAATAAGTCCCTGCAGAAGCAGTTTTTGATCTTTGGGAAATTCAACTTCAGGCGTCTCATGAACTTTTGGAGTTGTTTCCTTTTTGGCGGATTTTGCAGAACTTTTCTGTAGCTCGGANANTTGTTTTTCCAGCACAGTTGTTTTTTTGCGTAATTCAACAAAACCGTTCTGCAGAGATTCCAGCAAATCCCGCGGNGGAATCGCCTGTTCGAGTTCACTGTNACGCTGCATTTGATCTGCNGTCAATGCCTGCAGATTCTGCAGTAATTCCTGCTGTTCTACGACTGTTTTTTGTAAAGCGGTAATTTCTTCAGATTTTTTTTGCGCAATTGCCTTTTTGGGCGTAGAGGTGGAACAGCCACTAAAAACAAAAAGTAAGACCGTCAAAACCAGATAAAAGATCTTTGTTCCTGTCATCTTCATAAAAGGGGGCATTGCAATACTTTTGTTGAATCTTTGTAGATATTTTGACATAAAAAGGAAGTTATTTCAAAGCGGGGCTAAGATTTGCNGAAAGACTGAGTCGGNAAACTATTTACTCCAGACCGGATTAGTCTCGGCAATATTGTTGGCATTTGTGGTAACACGAATGGAGCGNCCTCCAAAAGCAGAAATATAATAAAGTTTGGATACATTTTTCTTTTTCGCAGAGAAAACAATTTGTTTCCCGTTCGGAGACCAATCGGGTTTTTCAGAATCATAACGCCCAAATGTGAGTTGAAGATGCCGGCGGGTGAGCAGTGTATATTTAAAAAGCTGAAAAACTCCTTTTAACTGCCTTTCATAAACCAGTTGCGATCCATCCGGAGACCATTTTGGAGAACTGTTGTAACTACCTCTGAAGGTCACACGTTCCGTTTTATGAGAAAGTATATTATGCANATAAATTTGCGGGCGTCGCGGACGTGCNCTGTCGGAAACAAACGCTATTTTCTGTCCGTCTGGAGACATTTGCGGTGAAGTTTCCAGACTTTTCCAGGCAAAAATCTTTTCCAACTTCGCGTCTGCCAAATTATAGCTGAAGATGTCGGAGTTGCCCTTCTTCATGAGTGTCAGCAAAATTGACTTCCCATCCTTACGCCAGCTTGCACCAAGAGGTTGAAATCCGGAAGGAAANGCGAGGATTTTTGCACGTAGACGTATCGACGGCTGAATNGTCAACTGCACGCTGGAACGGGTAAAAGTCGTGTANAGAATATTTTTATTATCAAAAGACCAACTTGCAAGATTGTTGGAACCAAGATTATATGAAAATCTTTTTTGCACAGTTCCATCATAACTGCTGAGCATGATGTTTTTTCTCTGGTTTGTTTTTTGCGNTGTGTAAGCAATTTTGCTGCCAGAAACACCTTTGAAATTCAGNGTTTTTTCCACAAACCAATCTGCCAGTAANAGTCCTGTTTGCCGCAAATTCTCTGCTTCTTCCAACGGGAGTAACTTTTGAGCTACTGGCGATTCCTCACCCTGCCTCCAGAGAGTAAATNCCAGTTTATCNGGATTCTTTTTTAAAAGCAGTTCCAGCCGAAATACTACTTCTTCGGATTGNGCAAACTCTGCCTTTGTTCCATTAATTATTTGGAAATATTGTACTTTTCTCAGATTATCTTTAAATACTTTTTGAACAGCCGCCGCTTCCGTGCCAGTTCCTTCAATCAGGCCAACTTTAANAGGAACAAACTTTGGGTTAGTGATTTCAAAATAATCAATAGCATGTGCGGAACCTCCGGNTACGGACATAATTAGTCCTAACAGCAGAAAAACAAAACCCGCCTTGANACGTAATATTANTGNTTGATNACCGTTTTTGGNCTTCACTAACATCTCATNATTGGAAGTTCGCCGGCGTGAACCGGACACCGAATTTGTATGAATCTTCAGGATAGGACTCTGGCAANGATGGGAGAAATTGCAAGTTTTTCAACAGATTTTTCACAGTTTTATTAAGTGTGGAATTTGCGGATTCTTCCATCGACCAACTTAACAGTCGACCGTTTTTTGTGATTTCAAACTGAATCTCGGCAGTGAANTGACTTTCAATCAAATGTATCGGCACTTCCCAGCGTTCAGAGAGTAAACCTTTAAGCTNCTGATGATATTCTTTTAATTCANCCGCGTTTAAATTGAGACTCTTCTTTTCCGGCAAAGCATTTTGCAAGGTAACAGGANTCAAGAACGTCAATATATTACCGACTTGNCCGGAAAGCGGTTTNCTTGAAACTTCGGAAATTTTGAGACGCCCCGGAAATTTTTCAACCTGTGTCAGAATACTCTTGAGCGAGATTTGT
>NYXK01000169.1 GCA_002685535.1 Deltaproteobacteria bacterium | reverse complement strand
GCGGCCGGGGTAAGAGGGAGGAACGACCGACCCGGCTAGCCCCGGCTGCGCAACCTCGACGACTCCCGAACACGTTCCCGGACCCTAACCCAAGCTAAAATGGCAATTGATTTTGGAAATTAATGCATGATAGCTAAAGATATTGATTGTGGCAATTGTAATTGAAAGAAATGGCAATGGTGTTAAAGAAGTTAAAAGACAAAGGAAGAAAGGAAGTGGGAATGGCTTAACCTTATATCAAAATCAAGCAAGCAATAAAGGTAGATAATAGAATTTATTAATGTTGGCGTCTTTTATGAAATTGAAGTTCACTTTTCTTACGACTTCAGGCTTTAGTTATTGCCAAAATATCAAATATGATATGTATTTTGCACGACGCTTAAATGCCTTTGTAAGCTGCTGCCATAATCAATTCTATGTTTTTATCATAGTTAATTCTAATCCACTGCAATAGCTGGCAGCTTTTACTTATTTTAACGATTTGCACTTTTATAAAAAAAGTATTAATATTTGTTTATTTTGATACTTGCTTAATGCTACAGCCAATCGCATACCTAGGTGGAATTAAATCTTTTGCTACTTTTAATTCTTATGATAAATTAAAACGTGCTACCACAATTATGAATTGCATATAATTTAAATTACATATGCGGACTAGAGAAACTAAGTAATAATTATTTGCTTTTATACATAATGCTACTCCCACCTTAAATGTAAGTCATTTGCCATAACTAATTACAGTCTTTCGCTGCAGCAAACTATAGGTCCCCGCTATAGCTAATTGTTGTCTTATATCAAAGCCAATTGCATTCCATTTGAATACTAATAATTATTATAAATATATATTTAGTCAATAGCAGAACTTATAAATTCAATATTTTAACAATTATAAACATAATTCCTGAAGTTGTAGGTGCTATAGCAATGCGACGTTAATTTTTAGTAAGCTTATGTCACTGCCCTGCAACAATGCTAATTTGTTGCAATATGTCATATTATAACTACTTAATTCCTTAACAATAGCTACTACTACTTTGCAAATAACTTATAAATATGATACTAGCTATGGCAATCAATTAATTTCATTTCTGCTTTTTTAATTAATATTAAAAATATTATTTTAATAATGCAATTACAATTGCTACTGCAATTTGATACGCTAAAAGTTTTAATAAGATGCAGCAGCCTATGCTATTACTAAATACAAGCAAGCGGCGCCTTACATTGCTATCAATGCAACTAATTAGCAAGAACGTTATTATGTAATTTTTATACAACTAAAACCACCTTCCCGCCACTGCCACAACTAATTAGCAAAAGCATTACTATGTAATGCTCCTAGGAATATTGTTAGAATTCCACGGTAAACCCAATTTCATCCCTTTCAAAGCGGACTGACCTGCGATCTGAGCTTCATAACCTTCGTATGGTATTTTCCCAAGTCCCGTCCATGTCAAATTATCATGCTGATCCGCACCAGCGATGATATTCAACAGGAGCGCAACATCAGCCATGCTCCTTGCCATTGGTCCAGGAATATCATGATAGAAACTTCCTGCAACAATACCATGGCGTGATATTACACCGGGTGTGGACTTGATCGTATACAAACCCAGATGACTTGCGGGACGCACGAGCGAACCATGTGTCTCGCTACCGAGAGCGATCGTAGCTTGGTTGATAGCCACCGCGACAGCTGATCCGCCAGAACTTCCAGAAGTCCCTTGCGTAAGGTTGTACGGGTTTCTAATTTCTCCAGCACGAGTGGAATATCCGTCTGAGAAATTGGATAGCGCACGATGGTCTGCGGCTTCCCAGAGCCAGGCGTGGCAGGCGTGGCCCAAGAGAATTCCTCCCGCACCACGGATCTTCAGCACAATAGTCGCTTCTTGTGAGTAGCGGCCCCCGAGGCTTGTCGGCGTGGCTTTAATCTGAACTGTCGCAGTGGTGGCAAGTGAGCAGGGGTGAGACTGGAGAAGCTGATCCATGTTCGTACTTAGAGATCAGTGAGCGGATATGAATCCTCAGTGGAGTGTCGAGAGTGAGATCATCGTTGTCGGGGTAGAGGTTGGAGTTGAGGCGTCGACCATCTCCGAAACCTAAGAAATGTAGGGGTACGTGGCAAGGAAGCAAGGTAAGATTCGGAAATTGTGCTTCCCAAGCCTGCAGGAATCGATTTTGCCAGCCAGACTGTAGTGCCTTCACGCCGTCTTGGACTTGTCCTCATTCGCTGCCTTTAATTCAAGCTTCTTTGCTTCTTTTTCAGTGGATATGACTTTAAAGGCATCGATAGCTCGTTCTTCTGCTTCGAATTCTTCCTCGTGAGGTGCAAGGGTCTGTTGGTGCCTCCACTGAGTCTGAGCGCAAAATGAGAAAATTGACGCAACCCAGAGAAGCAAGGCATCTCGGACTTGTCGGAAGTTGTGGTAGATGTACTGGAATTCGACTGCATCGGCCAACAAGGAGAATGACTTGGACAGACTGGTGAAGTTGAATTGTTCTAGCCAGATCAGGTGTTTCTCCTTAGGCGTCGTGCCTTTGGCAGGCCAACTGCCGTCAAAGAGCTGTTGAAGCTGCTTCCCGCAGGTGAACAGGAACTTCGATGCCAGAGTTGTGTAGTCCTTGCTGAGATTATCTGGACCCCTCCACAGCTACGAATATGCATCCTTGGCAGGCGCTCCTGTCTTCTCTTGCATCCCGCGTCCTCCATCTATGCGCTCGAAAAGGAGTTCAATGAACTCCTGAGGAGCGAAGTGGGTCATGATACAAGTGGGAGAGTACCAGAGAATCGCAGAGAAGCTGATCTTCTGGATCTTTTGGAGGAGCTTAGTTGCAAGGACCTGATGGTTTACCTCCTGCATGAATCATTGAATACTGGTTCGGTGGAACTCAGAGGCTTTCGACGTTTGACGTATTTTGAGATCGGAAGTCTGGTGTCTGTTTTCTCGAACTCCTTCGTATTGACATTGTTATATTGCCACAAATCACGAGCCACGGGTGGAGGCAGGATGAGTGGGTGCTCGATAATGGATTGGAACTGGGGTGAAGTGTCTGGTTCCATGTTTCCTGTTCTGTATATTCGCCCGAAGAATTTATCGGTGGGGAATCGTAGATGGTGGTGTGCGACACTCCATGGGGTTGGTGATGGGCGGGTTGGCGCTAAATTAGTCTATCCTAGGCAAGCGAAGGGTAATATTGACCCCGTCTGCCCGTCTTGTCCTCCGAATTTTAGAGAAGCACACTCGGACTCGAGCGGACATATATCGAGCAACGTGAAGAGAGACTATGGACGAAAGTATGGGCGCCAAGAATGGCTTGCAAATTGTATTTCCGGGTACAGCTCATTGGCCATCACCAGTTCCACGGGTCTACTGGTGTGGAAGAAGGATTGCGCAGAATGCCAGCGCCTTCCCCTGAGAACGGAGACTATTGAGTACAGGCACAACACAATCGCGAAGTTAGACGATCCTACTCCTTTTACTAACAACAAAATCTGGGATGACGTCAAGAGGACTGTGTACTGTGTACATTCACAGGCCAAAGCCTTGTTAGGCGCGACATATTGCATGCATCAGGTATGTTTTAGATCCTTTCCAAGAGGCACTCACTGACAAACCCCAAAGATTAATGATACAATCCAAACAATTCGCGACCTATTTCCCCTCCTACCCGGCATGGTACGATCCAGCATCATTCAACATCGATGCCCCTCCCAGCCTACAAGACCATTACCCGAGATTCACGACTGCTGCGGACGACAACAGTTTAGTGCCTACAATTCTTGGACAGAACTTGGAGCGCGACGAGTAAACAGGAGAAGGGGATGATCAGGCAGGATTAGACGTCTTCAGAGAAGTGTTGAACATAGTCAATGGGAGAATGGCTTTGGGTCGAGAGAAAGAGCGAAAATTTCAGGACTACTGCAAAAACGTCGTACCAGAGAAGTGTATTTTAGATTCCAAGTTTGGATTCATACTAGGGTTAACGAAGTCCGGAATGTACAGGTGGCTTCGAAAGTCTTGGTTCAGAGTAGGGAAGTCAAAAGAACACGAGATGACGACTTGAGATAACAAGTTGACCTGTACACTATGAGCTCGCTGGTGTTTGATCAACCTCCTGGACTGGTAAAGCAGTGGTTTCGGACACGAGCACTCAATCGCAGTTGGTGGTAACGAAATTACGAGACAGAGATGTATGGAGGACCGATCAACCCGAGCCAGATACACTTTCTCCACGCATCCGCTCGTTCCTTAGAGGCCGTTCCATTCAGCATCGTTCTCAATACTTGGAAGTAACCGTCATCCGACGTTACTATCTGTCGAGTAAGAATGCGATGTTCTTGAAGGACCGGTACTCATCTCGGAACGAGACTTTGAAGCATCTAAAATGAGACTCGATCAGCATCTGCTGCACATTTTGAACGTTTGCATGAAGATAATTCCTTTGCGAGGCTCGATGTTTGACATACACAGCCTACCTCAAAGCCAGAACAGCTGTCACGAGTCTTATGTCGACTTTTCAACCTGTCCCGGCATACTTTCTTTATCTTTGATCTTTCCATTGTCTCATCCATGACAAGTAGAAAATCCATGGCCATTTTCGGTACAACGATGACCCTTTCCAGCGTGAACATTTCGCACAAGTAGCTAGTTTCGTGAGGCCTGCCTATATTTGACAAGGTTCAGGAATGTATCCGGTGGGAACGAACCTTATATAGTGGTCTTTTACTACAATTTTGAACGGAACGAATGTGTCGCCCCCACACGCGGTGGTCTCATACACTTAATATTCTACAAGCTGGGAGGTCATCCGCTTCAGAAAATAGGATCGAGTTATAATCAAGCTCATGAAAAGGCATTGAGTTGACATGTCGTAGATTCATTGATTGTAATGACAGTTTTGATGATTATATGTCGTGCCTAGATCCTGCATCGGATTAACCTGACGAGAATCTGCCCAAAACGCCGCTTCGAAAGATCGGTCCCACCACAAATCAACTCCGTCGATATCCATGTTAGTGGCAAGATAACCCTCCAATTCCCCAAGAATATTAATACTCTGCCCCGCAGTCATCCTTGCCTCCGGTTGCACATAGCCTCTATCTGCAGAATTTCCCTGTGTTTGACGATCTTCTTCGGCTACATTCCCCAGCCACACAAAGTCGCTGGGATTTGTACTGAATCTCCGTGAGTTTAGTACGTTATTTGGAACTGAAGCAGGGTGTGTGGGAGTGTCTTCTGTGATTTGGGACTCTAAGCGCCGGCCAGGGTCGTGACTCTGCTGTTGATATGGTACATTGAAAGTCGGAGAGTCAGAACTGGCTTGACAAAACTTCGGATCTTTGTCTCGTTTCTGGACAGGACTAACTTTCGCCACGGGCCCTGGCTTGCCCGAGTTTGGAGGTGATAATGTGCTCTGCGCCAGCGTTCTCCCCACAGTTGAGCTGGTATTCGACGAACGACGTTGTGAAGATACCTTCGATTCTTGTGATGCTATATACGTGTATATGTCTACACTCTGGTCCACTTGAGAAGTTCCTTCGTGCGAAACGATCTTCTCCAGGTCAGCATCTCGCTCGTGGGAGCTTGCATTGAAGCGATTATCGCTCTTCGATATTGTATTGATGTCGATCCCTTTTGAAGCGTAGAGGTTCTTCAGTGTATCCCACTGGTTATCCTGGTCAGTGATTTCAGAAGATTGCGTGAAGTGAATGTCACATACAAGATCTTGGTTTGTGGCCCAATATGCTTTGAGCTGTTCAAGAACACATACCGCACCTTTGACCCGATTTGTGCCGTACTTTTGGAGCCTGCTCTGTGCAACAAGAGACTTGAAGTGCACAGTACAAGCAACGAACATCGCGTAGCCGCTGATACTGGGAAGTCGTGAAATGTCAGGGCGAATGGCTAAGAAGGAGGATGCCATGTCCAGAAGCAGCAAAGCATGCTTCACCGACTCTTCAGCTGACATGCGCACCAGCTTTTTAGATATCCAAGGCGTGGATGGTGATTCAGAAAATAGTGGTACAATAGATGTGTGTAAAGTGCAAGCACAGAGTCGATACAAACCGTGGATGGAGAAAAGTTGATAAGGATCTACCTTTGAAGACGCGAAGGATCCCGCTTGATGATATTGGAGGTCGGCGTGAAAGTTTTCAAAGACTATTTCAAGTCGCCGATCGAGTTCAAAGAGTGTTGAGATTCTACCGTAAGGGTCTGCCGAGTTGTATCCCTCGTGTTTGACGAAATGCTGAATTTCCCACCTACAAGACGTCAGTCGATGATTGATCACGGTTTACTGAGATAAAATGCGACCACATGAACAAAGTCGGTTCAACCTCATATATCTCTCGATCAAGAAGTAATTCAAGACTCTACCTATAACATACCATAAGTCGAATAGCTTTACCAGTTCACCCATAGTTGACGGTGTTTTGGGTGTCGGTGAGTGGAAAGAAACGATTTCACCGTTGTCATCGAAGCGTTCTGTGGAGATCGGCGTGCCAGCAGAGAAGGTACTATCTTCAGAGGGCAAGGGTAAGCCAATCACTTCTTGCCATGGTGTATTCTTGAAGTTTGCATTATCCTGGCTGATGCAGCTGGTCATCCAACATGCCCAAAAGCACCTGGCCTTCATTTCGTTCAATAGACCAGAGCTTTCAGAAACACCGGATTGACCATGTGGAATATGTAGACCTAGGAGACGTGCCGTCCTGTAGGCAGTATCTAGAAGGGGTTAGCTAAAGATGAAATAGAAATGATGAATGTTGACGACGGACGAGCATGCAAGTGAGTCCGGTCCGTTTGACCTCTGGAGAACCAGTATAAAGCCAAATTTTGGCATGCTTGGATGGTCCTGAGGCTGGGGACGTCAGCTTGCAGCAAAACCCGTTGGCTTGCAGCAGTTGCCCACTCAAAGCCCTGATTGAAAGGTCCCGAGGTTGATATCATCGAAATTCCGGGGTCAATTCCATCCTCATCGTCACCTCGATGAGCGTGGTCTGGAGAGGCGCCGAGAAAGCTAGGGATCGATCAGACTTAGCATCCCGTTTCAGCTAGGCCAACGATTTTTAGGATACATACATCGAAGCAAGAGCAAATATGCTCAACGTAACATAATCCGGGACTTTGTTGGCGTGGTATTCTGACAAAAATGTTGCTTTATGAAAAAGTAAAGTTGCATTGTACAAGCGAGAGAAGAAAACGTCTATCAGGAACACAGCAACCTCTGGTGACGGCAGTGTTGTCCTCTTCAGTACAGAATTGATGGCAGGTGTAGTTGCGCGGTAATCACCTGGCCTAATTTCTCTCCCAAGCTCGTAGCTTACATCTGACTCGCGACGACCCGTGGCAGCTGAGGGTGATGGTTGATGGAGTCCCGAATCCACGCCACCGTTAGGCTTGTGCCAGTCCTGGCCTTTACTTGCATGGATTTCCAACTCGGGACGAGCACGAGGTTTGGTATTTCTCAATCTTTTGGATGCCAGCAGTTTTCTGTCTGGAGGCTGCGGATATTCGCAAACGGCAGCAATGTTTCTGCATCTCTTGCAGCTAGGGAGATCTCGTGAACAACGTAGCTGCGTAATTCGAGAGTACTACAGTCAGCGTCTGAGCTTTGCAACATGAGATCCGAAAGGGCCGATCGGTGTACCTTTTGCTTGCGACAGCGTCTACAGGCCGGTCGGGGGCTAGTAATTGCAGTGGGGTTGACGTCGTCACCTCCACTTATGTGTGATGAATGGACTAGAGAGCCATCAGCATCTCCACCTGATACTGATGTTGTGACGATAGTAGCATCGGTCGAAGATTGAAATTCGTCGGCATCCATGGCGAAGGTGGAGAAAGGATGGTCACAATGATAGAGCGAGGTCTGGCGCTGCGGCAAGAATCGAATTGAGGATTGATTGTTCCCCACAAGTCTAGCGTGTCTTTTCGCTGCTTACACCGGTCCGAAGACAAGAAGCCAGAAATGTCGGGTTTGGCATTGAGAAGCGAACGGACACGTTCACATAAGTATGGGGCGACAGAGCAGGTGCAGGTACTGTGGCATCTCTGGAAATCCCGAAAACTTTTTGTAAGTAAAGTAAGTTCATAACAAGTGCATGTCTTGAGATCATACATCGCTAGGATGATGAGTGGTCCGAGCACCCCTCTCAAACGCCCATTGAGCCAAGTCCATCGGCCCGAACTTGCTCTTACACACCCCTAAGCACTCTTGGACATGTCTGAATACTCTTGGATTCATTCTCGAGAATGTCGCCTCAAAAGCTCAGTGGGAACAGAGATTTTTGACACTTCTCCGTATGGCCAGTTTCTATTCCCCTGGACCATAGGCCATCGAAAATTCTCAAACTGTAAATCATTGAGGATACTCTCGGTGATGGGGCCCGCCATGCGCATCGGTCCGAACACATCAATGTGCTTCTTCGATATCCGATCAAGTGCGGCACCAGAAAGCGCTTCCACTGTTTCGGCGGGAACACTGACGACAAAGGGATTGGCATCCAGCGAAGAAATGGTTGGATACTCTGCCCTCGTACTCATCACCGTTGAGGTTGTGATAAATCAAATGCAAGGATGATCGACTAAGTTTAGTTCAGTTAACAAGCCTCTACATTCGCTTCGCAATCAAGTCTGGGGAAAGGTATGCACCCCAGGGGGAAGGCCTCTTGTCCGATCCGCCGTTCCCCACAAGCACAAGAATGGCTTCTTATAATTAGCAGTGTCGCGCATTCGAGTGTCGAGAATCCTTCTAGTTTAAAGTTGTAATATCAAGAGGGAAAATACAATTACCATCGAGTTGCTAGATCAACCTCGTCGCGCGCAAATATACCTTACCAGAACAGATCATCTCCATCACTATCATGGCCGTTATCCACCCTCAGTTTGCCGAGAATTGCAACAATGACCTGCTCGAGGGCAAGAACGAGAAGCTTGTGTTCGCCCTCTCCGGCGAGGTTGAGGAGATCGAAGGCACAACCAGGCTTTTTCATAGCAATGGACAGATCCGCAAGATCCCGATCCCTTCTAATGATCCGCGCGACCCTCTTACATGGTCTACCTGGAGAAGGGGTGTGGTTCTCATCTCTCTCTGCGTGTTTGGAAGCGCGGGCTTTGGCGTTGTGCAATCGACACCGCTATTCTTTTCAGAAATCATTCCAGAGTATATGCGGGAGACACGAGGGGTGAGGACAAAGTTCATTTCCACTTCATATTCCGTCTCATGCGTCTCTAATAATTTTTTTCTTTTTTCAGAAATTCGATCCTCGCAACATCTCACAGCTTGCCAGTTACCCGTCACTATGTATGGGCATTGGAAACTTCCTGTTCGTGCCCCTCTCGATGATGCTTGGACGTCGAGCTATATTCCTGTTCAATAATGCTCTCATGTTGGCTTCAATTGCCTGGGCAGCAAGATCGGTCGACTTTGGTAGTCATCTGGCAGCGAGATGTCTCCAGGGCCTAAGTTGTGGCATTGGTGATTGCTTGGTAGGCCACTTGGCTCGTGTTCTACGAGAGCTATTTTGATGGTCATATTAGCTTCCTATCATGATTCTGGACATGACATTCTTACATCGCCGTGGCCTTTGGATGTGTATGTCGATCCTCAAGTGTCCTAGGGCGAGCTGACATGTCCGCAGCTATCTATTGGGCCTCAACAGCCGCAGGTTCAACGGCGCTTCTTGTCGTAGTCCCCTTTGCTGTTGAGCACGCAACATCAAGGTGGAGAACAAACTACTGGTTTTGGTGCGGGTTTTCTGCCTTTTCCTTTGTTATCGCCATATTTTGTCTCCCAGAAACCCTCTACCTACGACCTTCGGCTCTCATAGATGGCAAATTCGTCATCACAGATCAGTACGGAAATGTCTCAGTCGTCGCAGCAGACGCCACAGGAGACCTGAACCTCCAGCAAGACAATTCTGGAAACACTCCGCCCCGCCCAATGACATATTTGAACCGATTAGCTCCACTGAAATATCAACAGAACGGAGTACGGTTATTTTTCGTAACTTATGCTGAGATGGCAGCATCAATCTTAAACCCATCTGTATTTTGGGTCCTCATCTTCAACTCACTCCTCTTCGCAGGCCTCGTTGCACAATCGATCACTTATGCATCTCAGCTCGAACACTCACCTTGGAATTTCTCTTCCGTCACTATTGGCACTGTTCAGGTTGGCTCGTTCCTTGGTGCTTTGGTCGCACTTGGGCTCTCAGGAACCACTATTGACCGCATTTCAAGTCTCTTGACCCGACGAAATGGAGGACTGAGAGAGCCCGAGCATATCTTACCTAATTTCATCGTACCTGGGCTTCTTGCTTTTGGCGGCTTAGTTCTTTATGGCATTGTGGCAGGCAATCCCGAGAAATATCCAGGCTCTGGTTGGATCGGAATTCATTTCAGTTTTGGTATGTATTATTGTGGCTTTGTCGCGCTGTCTGCCATCACCGGGGTCTGGATAGGAGAGTCTACTCCTCATTGGAGTGGGGCTGCTTTGGTACTTGTATGCGGTGGTCGTAATGCGCTGAGCTTTCCCATCAGGTAGAAGTCCTTGTCCTCACCTAAAAGATTCCCACAATGCTAATCTTTATCTGGCCACAGTAATAACTTCCCGCGCTGGATCGCATCTCAAGGCTTTCAAAATGCATACATCGAACTCGGAGCAACTCTTATTGGAGTCATGTTCGTTGGTGGAGTACCTTCGTTCATATGGAACAAGGCTATTCGGAAGGCTTGGACTCGGAAATTGAAGTTCAATCTAGACTGGTAGACTTTAAATTTCATGTATGAAATGCCATATGTCAAGAGCTGAACGGCAAGTTGGGATGTGTTTGTATCAAAGGCTTTCAATGTAAACTACTCATCATGTGTCAAGTCGTCCCCTGCGAAAAGTGAATGAGTTCGGGTCGTTGAGATGTCCTTTTCAAAGTACTGTGCTACCCGTCGTACTACACGTGTGCACATGACATTGATTCCACTTTGTAGATCTCTATCAAGCTCAAATCATTTACTGTTATTTCTAAGGTGTAATTCTTTTCAGTTACAAACAGTTCTTACTTAAATCTTCGGCCTATCATCGCAATTCCCAGGCTCCTTCCAAAATCTCCCCATGTGCATACCAAACAAACAAATCGCTTCCCTCATTCTTTTTACACTCCGCGATTTTCGCAATTGTCTCTCTCGCCGTCGCTCCACATTCATGTAAGCTGCCACTAGGAAACAAAGCCTTCGGCATCTTTCCGAACGGCGCACCAGGCCAATAAGTAAACAAATTACAATGAGCACAGTCACCACCCAAAAGTACCCACTTCCACGTGCCATGTTTGGTCTTGACTCTTGCCAAGGCAGCAATGTTTCCTACCATATGGCCCGGCGCGTCAATCAAGTAAAACGACCCATCAGCGAAGAAGTCGTATGCATGCGAGAACGGCCACAAAGACTTCCACAACGGAGATGAAAGAGGCGGCAATTCAAGCAGTGGGAATGACCGCAATTCTGGATCCCAAATGTGGCCGTCGAATTTTGAGTCCGGGCTTCTTGGAAATCCCGGCGAGCAGTGTGAGCTGCTTCCAGCCCCAACGATCATGTTCGCGTTCGAAAAGGATGATGGGAGCGGATGTAAGTGGTCCCAGTGACCGTGGGATATGATTATATGTTTGATGGATCTGGGGTCGATGTGGAGGGATCGCGTATCTTCCTCGATGCTCCTCTGCGAAGGTTTAGGCTTGAAGTGTTTGTGCAAGCTCTGAACTGATGGAGGATAAACAGACAGGTCCTGTAGAGTATCAGCACTCGTATAGAGTCAGCAGTTTTCAGCTCTCACGTGGCTGATGCCCATATCAAACCAGAAATTTGTGCCTGTCTTTGGATGTCTGAGGAAGAATCTCCAAGATGTTGCCGTGGAAACGCCCTGGGCAGCTTCAACCAGCGTAGCGCAGGCAGTCTTCATTCTCCCTGTCTCAAAGGGGGAGATTTCTACATATGATTCTGTGTCAAGATCTTGGCGGGGCAGCTTTTTGTCTTGAGGAAGGCTCATCTTGCTCCGTGGCTTCTCTTTACTCCAACTGTAACAACCTGCAAAAGCGGAACACAAAAGCTTTAAAAACGGGGGCAAAATTGTACAGCAGAGCGACATCGATTATTACGAGTTTCCATTATTCTCCCTCTACCCCTCGGCAGCACATGACGAGATTTACAATGACATGATGGTAGCAACGAGCGAAGAATTTCCAGCCTGGGACCCCTCACTTGAGACTTTGGTCTCTTTCGGTAATTGTTACGGCATATCTTAAGATCCGTAGACTCTGTTCCTATTTGCCACATAACCTTCATGAGAAGTTACCAAGAGGTTGGTGTGAAGCCACGATAGCGAATCCCGTGCAATTCGGCCCAACTGGTTAGGTTCGGTCCGATGATTCGGAGGGATGACTTAAACTTTTCACGAGAAACGCCCTACGAAGCAAGTTCAACTGTGACCCCACGTAGGTTAAGCATCTTTTATTGACTTTAAACATCGCCCCCTACAATGCCAAAATTTCCAAAACGACAGCTGCAGCGAAGAAGTATTTCAATACAAATATGCACGTGACTTTCCCTATCGCAATTCCAACTGGGTCTCCCTTTCCTATCACAAATGTTCCATTTGGCATATTCAGCACATTTGGGGGCGTGAGTACCTCCCTATCACCCATATAACTCTGTATATCTTGTTCAACGAACCGCTAGCCAGAAAAACGGGTGGGTATTGCAATCGGAAGCTACATCCTGGATCTTGCCTATCTCGAATGCCACGGCTTCTTCTCGGATTGTCTTGACGAAAACTACACTCGAGCTACCCAGGCAGAGGTTCCCTTTTCTAGAACATCCATCTTCAGTCAATCCACTCTGAATGTGTTCGCGTCGATCCCCTCAACAATTCGCACCGCGGTTCGATCGAAAATCATTCGACTGCTCCAGGACAAATCTTCAACGCTGTTCGCAGATCCTCGTTTCAATGATGCGGCATTCTATTGTCAAAAAAAATGTACAATGCACTTACCTATGCACGTCGGGGACTTCTCCGACTTTATGTGCGCGCGGACTCATGTGGACAACGTAAGTCTGCACATCGTCTCCAATAAATCTTCTCCGACATGTGCATTCTAGTGCTCCATGCTAGCTGGTGTACCCACGCCACCAAACTTCCACGCCTTTCCGACAGGCTATAACGGGCGATCGTCTTCTCTTATGGTGTCCGGTACGCCCATCACGCGGCCTCATGGCATGCTCCTTGACCCCGCTTCCCACACGTACGGATTCGGTCCCAGCAAGAGTGTAGACTACGAACTCGAGGTTGGAATCTTCGTCGGTAAACCTGTACCTTTAGGTAAGAGAATCTTGAGCCCAGACGAAGCAAAAGAATATATATTTGGATTCGTGTTGCTGAATGATTGGTCGGCGAGAGATATTCAATTTGCGGAGATGAGGCCGCTGGGGCCGTTTAACGGGAAGGGCTTCGCCACTACCATCTCGCCATGGGTTGTCACACTTGATACCCTTGAGGAGGCAGAAGTAGCAATCGCTGATGTTGAGGCTGCGGCGAGTATGCCTGGGAGGCCTCGCCATCTCAGGCATGATGGCAAGAAACAGACCTGGAGTATTGGGGTTGAGGTCAAAGTGAGGAGAAGAGGATGGGATCTACCACAGACAATTGCAAGGAGTAATATGAAGTACTTGTACTGGAGTCCTGGACAGATACTGAGCCATCACGCAAGCTCAGGGTGTGGGTTGAGAACAGGAGATCTGCTTGGAACTGGGACGATTTCATCACCTGAAAAATATGTAGGAAACGGGGTCTCAACTTTGGGCTGTCTACATGAGTTGAACATGGCCGGTTCGAAGCCCTTCATGCTGGAAGATGGTAGGGAGATTACTTGGATTGAAGATGGTGACGAGGTGATCATGTTGGGAACGGCTTCTGGATCGGCAGGCTCCGTTCTGGGGTTTGGGGATTGCATTGGAATGCTTGAAAGCACAACAGTCAAGTAGCACGCCGTAAAAGAACGGATCCTGGAGAAAATAAATATCGAAAGGCGCGGTTTAATAACTTATGAAGGCTGGCTCTTGTGGTTTCGATCAGCGGGTTTTGATAGGGCGTTGAATGAAGATGTCATTAGAACTTTTAGATGAACAGAACTGGAAGTGGCAGTACCAAGGTAACGCAGATATTTATGCTGGAACTGTTTGTTACCCCAAAACTTTCTTCCTCCTCACAACTACAATAGAGGGAATTTTCAATGGAAAAGCACTTGAGTCGAAATTTGGACAAATATTTATCATCCTGCAGATATCCTTCACAAAAAGACTTCACGGTCCGACGAACAATATCGTTCTCCAGACTTTCATACTCGGTTCCAAGATGTAGCTTATATAGCTGGAACATCAACCCAGAATCTGGTATCGTCTGTCTTGTAAGTAGATTTGGAATCTATCTGGCTTTGAATCCAGTAAACAGCGTTGCGGTAATCTAGAAGGCAATCATAAGCGTATTGCTCTAATATTTCCGTACATGTTTCTTGCAGCAGTAGTAACTTACTGTTAATATCCTGCGTGTTTGGATTTTCAAGGCCAGAAGCCCCATTTCTATGACCAGCAAACCAGGCAGAAACTCCGTAATAGCGTTGGCAGTCGTGGAGACATGTGACATCCGCGCTCAAGTCGGAGCTAAGAGGAGAAAGGTTTACAATCAATTTCTATCCTCATCTCGATCTGTGGGCGTATTTGACTTACTTCAAAACGGCTCCGTTGTTGTAAGAACTTTGAGCCTGTCCTTTGAACTTGTTGCAGCAGACTCTAAGCATTCCCCAGTTCTGCTTGAAGATACCGAAGTTGGCTGAGTCCTCTAGTCTAATCAGATGTATTCAGCGTGGAGGGAGGGGTCGCAACTTACGGCTCTTATTGTCACCATAAGCATAATCGGCTTTCATGTTCTCGGTCTCAAGCATAGCCGTAGCCATATCTAACGTATCGCCGCCGGCAGCAGTGATAGCCTTCTTTCGCGTGCCGAGGCCAGACACTGAGTAAGATCCAGAAGAAGCTCTCTTCTCTACCTCCAAGACAGGAGTTGCGTACTGGCCTTCAGCCGGTGTGGGAATTGCTACGGTGGCAGATATAAAGGTCAAACTGGAAAAAAGAATATTGGTGAATTGCATGGCTAGAATGATATTGTCTGAGAATCAAAACAGATAAAAATTGCACAGGCGAAGGTGAGCGATTCCCAAGGAAAATGTGAGATCGCTGCATGTTGAAGATACTTATATAACAATACAATAGGTGAGAAGAACAGAGTAGCTTGATTGTCCTACGCAGTGCGATGCTCGAGATCTTCTGCCAGCCCTTTTGGGTGCGCCGGCTTATCACCATCCGCTCCGAATGGAGCTATAAGCTCCTCCCTTTGCTTCACTGCGGGGATTCGTTGCTGAGCTATGACCAGAAACATATCAAGGGTGCAAGCTATGATGTTTAATACCTTGTTCTGGCAGCGACGAAGGTCTCATTGCCAATCTATGATTGGTGGGAAATGAGACCCACAGCCACCTGAAAGTGTTCCATGCGACAGGTACAAGTTATTCCCAAGGCGATCTCCACTGCTCCTCAGGTGATGCCTTTTTGGGCTGCGGAAGATATGGTCCGAACTTAAATTTAATGAGTGTCGAAGTCATCCAGCACTTGAACGGTGTGAGCAATTGGAATCACAGCACCGAGAATATTATCTTGTACGCTGTGCTAGTCCCTGAACATGGCCACGCTAGAGTTGAGGAGAGGAAATGTGGAAGTACTCTGATAGCTCACCCAGTGGCAATGATGCGAAGCCACTATGATCGCACGAACAGATATCGCATTCCTCCAAGGGATTTACAGTTGGATGATATCACCATGTCGGCCTCCTTCGAGCATCAACAGGCCGATTTACCTGTCCTCCTTACTAGTCTCAGCCCGGTCTACATGTTCTACAATCAACTCCTGGAAGGTGTCTCGCCGCTTGGACAATCAGCTACTCGTTTGAGTCCAGATCCAGTCCAAGCAGAAGGTCGTCGACCAAGATGACGTCAGACAGCGAGTCGATTATGATTTCTCCATCAGCGCAGCAGGCACTGTTTGCAAAGTCGTTGGTCTCCTCGAGAGTTTTGAGTCGAGAGCGCAACAACATGAGTTTGCTAGAGATGCGTTCGGACAAGAAGTATGCTCCTTCAGCGGCCATTCTGAAGACACCGGTAGAAGAGCGCACGATGAAGATTGTCAGAATATCCTGCAACTCGTTGTGTCCGTTATTCACGATCTCATGAATATCGCTGACATGGTTCTCTGCACAACAACCATCGCTGCTTCTACAGAGACTTCAATACTTCGTAGTCGAGCCGAACTCACCTCTTTCAATGAAGCTGCAGCTTGCGCAGAACTCGAAGTCCTTGCTGCTTGGTCGCGTGGTAGCTGTATTCTTGCGGGAGATGACTCTCAATTACCCCCGACTATCATGTCCGACAATGCCCGTTGGATCAATACTGTCCGTAAATGCAACCATCTCACACGTCAAGGCAAGATACCCATGATTCACAGACTCCGAGAGATTGGCTATCCCTATTGGGAACAGACTGAGCAAATTTGCATGGCCTAAGGTCAATTCGATATCGCAAACACTGTCATCTATGCCAACCGGCTTACCTATCACGACTCTGCCAAGCTCAGCTATCCTCGCTTTGAGCTCGCACGTAAGATTAAACAGTGGTCCCAAAGTCTCAACTCAAATTGTATGGCTGCATCAGAAGTCTCTCACATGAGCGCCGGACCAGATGATCGTGCACTCGCATTCATGATTTCTCCTACTGGTTCGTACTCTTACAAAGCTCTTCGTGGTCCTTCGAATGTCAACACCCAAGACGTTCATCTCATGCTCAAGTATCTCGATTCGACGATGGCTACTATCCCCGAGATTGATCTTGCATAAGATGTCTTCATTATCGTTCCCTACCTCGAGCAGTACAAGGTATACGGCGAATTCAGGGCTCAGTTCCCCGAGAAATGAGGCGGACTCAATATTGTTACGGCTGAAAAAATTCAAGGACATGAGAACAAGATCTGTCTATTCGACGGTACCGTTGCTGAGAACCTGGAAGGCAGAGTTGGCTTTTGTGCCGACAAGCATCCGGTCGCTGTTTACATCACTAGACAAGTCCAAGCCTTTGTCATGATCCTGGACAAGAACTGTGTCAACCAGGCAACACCAGAAACGACGTTGCAGAGGTAGCCAGAGAGGTTGTACCAGAAGATTTATGACATGAGATCGAAACTCTCCAAAAGCTCATCCAATGGTATGAGGAAAATAGCTGCATCGTTACAGAAGATGTCTCATCAATCCCGGACTCAATCGTGAGACAGCTTGATAACACAAACTACGACGCAGAAATTCAGAGGCCCGTCCGCGCAATCAATTCGTCCGCAAACCAACGGAAGGTAGCTCGTCCAGGCAAGGCAACGCAGTCGAGCAAGGCAACTCACTCCATCCTCAAAACAGCAATGTTCCGCTATCTGATCCGTCTCGTACATTCACATCAAGACCTAAAGCCTCTACTCGCCCCTCTTCTTCGGACAGAGGAGTCAGTCTGCCAATCACCGAATCTTCTTAGCACAAACGCAGAGCCCTACACTGCATCGTGCCGATACTACCAACCTCTGAAGCCAATTGTTGACCAACTAAATAATTTCACTGGTATAAACTTGGAGTGGCATCAGTTTACCAATGCGCTCATGCTCAACAAAGCATCAATACCTCTGGCAGATCGTCTCTGCGATCTAGTGGATGAGTACCTAGCTGCCTCTCCCTTGGAGAATCAACCTCCCACTGTTTCGTCCACAGCAAGCTCGACTCCTGCTCCAAGCGCTCTTACCCACAACCACTCAACCATCGCTTCAGCCCTGTCTTCGCAATCCGCCACCTGGGAGCAGGCGAGGTTGCACCAGAAGATACACGACATGAGATTCAAAACCGCTAAGAGCTTATTTAATGACATGAGAATTCGTGATTATCTTATTCGCTTTGATTTATTATTTTGATCTACTTAGAGCAGATACTTACTTATCTGAATCGAATAATTATCTGAACTGAATAATTATCTGAACCGGAAAATATCCGTACTAAATACTTGTCTAAATTAGATATTATCTGATCTAGATATAATTCGGAACCGGATGTCACGACAAAGGATCAGGCTTAGTAATACACCTTGTATATTGAAGAAGACGAACGAGGTTCGAGGAGGTCCCTAGGGGACCTCACG
>NYXK01000168.1 GCA_002685535.1 Deltaproteobacteria bacterium | reverse complement strand
AGCCTTGCAGGACCAAAAGAAATTTGCTGCCAGAGCATCATGGTATTATTACAAGATCGGAATGACACAAGGAGAAATTGCTAATCGTCTTGGTATCAACCGTGCCCGTGTAATTAATATTCTCAATGAAGCTCGAAAAGATGGTACTGTAACGTTTCATGTCAGTGGTGAAGATGAAGAGCTGATGGCTCTGGAAGTGCAGCTCAAAGAAAAGTGGGGTCTGCGTGATGTCTTTTTGACGCCTGGGGTTTTTGATGAAGAACTTAAGAATGATCTCAGCATGGCTGGCGCGCAGTATTTAGAAATGAATTTGCCTTCAAAGGAATCTTTGATTGCGCTTGGATGGGGAGAGACCATTTCTGGAATTACCCGCAATTTGGGAAGAGTCATTCCCGAAAGGACATCCTTTGTCACACTTTGCGGTGGTGTGATGCACTATCTCAGCGAGCATACTCCGGCCAATGTCGGCACTCCTCTTTCCGGATTTCTTTATCCATTCCATGTTATACCAACACCCCTGATGGTGGGTTCACCTGAACTCAGGGACCAGTTGCTCAACGAGCCTGAAGTTCAGCATGTGATGAACATGGCTCAACTTGCGGATATTGCAATGGTAGGTATTGGCTCTCTGAAGACCAGTACTGAATTTGAAGGCTTTGGTTATAAATCACAAAAAGAACTCGATCTGTTAAAAAAACGCGGTGCCGTGGGTGAGATGCACGGAGAATATTTTAACGCAGATGGTGAACCGTTGGAAATGGAACATCACCACCGACTGATCTCAATTCGTCTGGAAACCTTACGCAAAATGAAACACGTGGTTGGCGTCGCCGGAGGACCAGATAAAATTGAAGCTCTAAAAGCTGCTTTAAAAGGCGGATTTATCCACTCCCTCATTACTGATGAAGTGACCGCACGGGCTTTGATTTCTTCTTCATAAAAATAATCTATTTAAATTAAGCAATAACTTATTGAAAATACAGAATAAGTTATAAATACGTTTTTAAAAAACAAAAAATATTTATTTTTACAAAAAAAAGGTTGCAATTGTAAACTAATACATTTAAGTTTTGTAGGAAATTATGATGGTCCATATCCATTTTACTCTGATGATGGATTATTATTAGATTAGTTAATCTCCTCACTGATTATTGATGAATTGGCGCTTCAGATTTGATTCCTTTAAAAAATAATCCATTTCGATTAAACAGGTATTTTATAGTATTTTATGAATCTCAGAGATAACAATGTTAAAAAATTAGCGGGTAATACCTTTGATGTATTGATAATCGGTGCAGGGATTAATGGTGCGGTTGCAGCAACTGCTCTTGCCGCAAGAGGTGCTAAAGTGGCATTGGTGGACAAAGGAGATTTTGCCGGCTTCACTAGCCAAAATTCCTCAAACCTCGTTTGGGGTGGTATCAAATACATGGAAACTTATGAGTTCCCACTGGTGCGTCAACTTTGTATGTCGCGTAACCACCTTCTGCGATCTTATCCTTCTTCTATCAAGGAAATCCGCTTTTTTACCAATCTGGAAAAAGGTTTCCGTTTCCCCCCTTTTATGCTTTATTGCGGAGCCTTGCTTTATTGGGCAATAGGCAATTTTTTCACACGACCCCCACGATTTTTGATACCGCGGCAAATCAATAACGTCGAATCCGTAATCAATACCGAACACAGTATCGGAGGCTTTGAATATTCAGACGCTTTTCTCTACGACAATGACGCACGTTTTGTTTTTAATTTTATCCGCTCCGCCATTAGCTATAACTGTACCGCTGTCAATTACATAGAATCTTTGGGCAGCGTCCGGAATGAGCAAGGTGAATGGAAGACTCAACTTAGTAATACTAAAAATGGCGAAACTTTTGAAGTCCGGAGCTCAGTCATAATAAATGCGTGCGGGCCTTATGTTGATCAACAAAATCAGGTTTCTAATCAGACTACAGAACACCGTCATGTTTATTCTAAAGGCATTCACTTAGTCGTTCCCCAAATTACAAATAATGAAAGGGTACTGACTTTTTTTGCGGATGATGGTCGTTTATTTTTTGCCATTCCGATGGGAGGCCGTACGATGGTCGGTACAACCGATACCCGAGTATCTTCTCCGGAAACGGAGGTCACTGAGGAAGATCGACAGTTTGTGCTGGACAATATTAACAAACGGTTGAATTTGGACAAACCTCTATCTGAAACAGATATTATTTCGGAACGCTGCGGCGTGCGCCCTCTGGTGATCAAGTCCGGTGAAAAGAATAATACTAATGAAGAATGGATGAAATTGTCTCGAAAACACGCTGTTGATGTGGACCGGGGGAAAAAACACATCAGTATTTTTGGAGGAAAACTTACCGACTGCCTCAATGTTGGTGAAGAAATTTGCGAAGCTGTCCAACAATTAGGAATACATCTTCCGGATGAAAAAAGAAAATGGTACGGAGAGCCACCTGAAGCCATCAGGAATGAGTATCTTAATCAAGTGGATTTAATGGGTCTCGACGAACTGACCTCCAGCGGAGCTTCAGAGGTCTTGTCCACACGTCTTTGGAGACGCTATGGTGCCCAGGCCATCGGCCTTCTGGAAAATATTCGTGAAGATCCTGAAATGGCAAAACCCTTGATTGAAGGAACAGATTACATCCGCTGTGAATTGACTCAAGCTGCAAGACGCGAAATGATAGTCACTCTGGAAGATTTTTTACGCCGTCGATCTAAACTTGCGTTGGTTGCAAGACACGAAGACCTCAAGCAATCGCAGGGCATAAAAGATGCCTGCGAGATTTTATTCGGAGAAAACGCGCCGGAACGCTGGAATGAATATTTTCGAGATTAGCTTAAAAGAGGAAAATATTTCCCGGCTTTCACTTTCCTTGTTCAGTAATTGGATGTTTTATGAGAGTGAAACGCCAGCAATCACGAGGGTTTGGGCTGACATTAGGATGTACTCCGAAGCGCCGTAAAAGACTTTCCCGTTTCATACCCGTTTTTTCCAACACACTTGCTGATGCTGAATTTTCCGCGTCGCAAAAAGCCTCTATCAGTTCATATTCTGGCTGCAGGAGGGTCCAGTCAATTACAGCACTGGCCGCCTCCGTCGCCACACCCTGTCCCCAATAATGTTTTGCTAGTGCGAATCCCCGCGTTGTTTTAAACCGTTGATTTTTAGAGCAATCATGCCTGTAAGCTCAGTAGTCTCCGATTTTTCGATGATCCAGTTTAGAGACAATCCTGTATGATAATCTGCCAAAAAACGCTTTATGAACGCTATGGTTTCTGTTTTTTTTAAATGAGGTTTCCAGGGCAAATAACGGGTAACTTCCGGATCCTGCGCGTAAGAGGAGAAAATCGCGTCTGCGTCTCTCAAAGCAAGTTTACGCAGTAGGAGACGTTCTGTTTCAAGCCGTGGATGTTGGGACATGTATTTCTGCAGAGGAAAAAATACAATTTTTTTACGATTCTTGCATTACCACATATACATATAAAGCAGCGGTCAGTTTTCGGTCAGCCAGATCGTTTTTGTAGAGACTGTAAGATTTTATTTAGTGTCTCGTCAAACTATGTAAGACCGTTGTGTTTTGCTTTTTTTTCCAACTAATTATAGGAGATGCAAATGAAAAGTAAAACCAAAATAGTGGCATCCTGCGTTAGCCATGATGATGTAACGTCGGCAATGGAACGGTTTTTTAGTCAAGGTGGTAAAATTACTAAAATCGAAAACACTTGCCAGGAAATATTGCTAAAACAGGATATGGGCGATGAGGACATGAACTTTATCGATCCACATGCCGCAAATCCCGCCAGTAACGGATTAGGTGAAGTTGGTAATATTCTCCAGCAAGAGATTCAAACAGTGCACAAAGAAGCTTGAAGCCGGCGGAGTAACGTTAGGTAAGCTTTTGTCTTCTCTGAGGTACCGGTATGGCTTTCCGCATGGATTTCGGCGGTACAGTCACAAGGCTCGGTGTCTCCGGGCCCCTATAAAAGGGGCCTAATGCTCTATGACAGGCAGAGAGAGTCACTAAATTAAGGTTTGCACCATCCGTGTATGTCCCGTAAAATACTATTTCATTGCTACTGATTATCTCTCTTTAATAGGTAAACATGTCTTCACTCGCTTTGAAAGCTGTTAAACATGCGGTGTTTGACGCCTACGGCACCCTCTTTGATGTTCACTCTGCGGCTTCACGACACCAGCAGAGGTTAGGTGAAAAAGCACAGGCTGTCTCATCTTTGTGGCGTACAAAACAGTTGGAGTACACATGGTTACGGAGTTTGATGCAGCGCTACGTTAATTTTGGGCAGGTGACTCAAGACGCGCTGGACTATGCTCTTGAGTCTCATGGCATACATGACGGCAGTTTGCGTCAGGATCTGATGAATGCTTATCAGCAATTGTCATGTTATCCTGAAGTTCCGGATACTCTGGGAAAGCTGAGGCAGCATGGGCTGGGTACAGCTATCCTTTCCAACGGTTCGTTTGAAATGCTCGAAGCTGGAGTACGTAACAGCAGTTTGGAAGAACTTTTGGATGGAGTGTTTTCTGTTGAAACAATTAGGATGTTCAAGCCGGATCCGCAAGTTTATCAACTGGCTGTCGATCAACTCGGTTGTGATCCTCAAGAGATATTATTCTTTTCCTCAAATGCGTGGGACGTTTCCGGATCTGCTACTTTTGGCTTTCAGGCCGTGTGGGTCAATCGTTTTGGACAGGCTCCGGAACGTTTACCGGGAAATCCCGTTCTTGAAATAAAAACTCTTGATGATGTTTTAGAATATTTTCCAGCTGATTGATCTTAAAAAGTGTCCGCAATTACTGTTCTTTTGGGCTTTTCAAAATAATTCCTATGATAAGTAAGTCAAAAGATAAAAACGCCTATCTATTTCAGTGATGGGATTTGAAAGTCAATTTAATTTGATAAATCTGTATTTAACTCATTTGAAATTGCTTCCAATGAGAGCAGATATTCAGCCAGCGCGTACAAATCTTTTTCCTGTAAATTCTGGTAGCCAAATTCTATAACTTCTCCCATTAAACCCTGCGCATTGTCGCCGTCAGGTTTCATTCCAGTTTGTAAAAAATAACTGATATCAACTTTGCTCCATCCTCCGATTCCTGTTTTTTTGTGTGGAGTGATATTCGGAGCAAGTTCTCCTTCCGGCCCATCTTTTGATCCAGCAAAGTACATTTTAGTTTTAAGTCCACCTAACATATTACGTGGAGTGTGACATTCCCCGCAATGCCCCAGTGCTTGAGCAAGATATGCTCCTCGATTCCAACTTTCTGTATTATCCGGATTAGATTTGAAAGGCTGAGGAGACCAGATAAAGTTTTTCCAGAACATCATTGCGTATTGTTCACCAAAAGGCAGGATCAGTTCGTGAGGAATATTTTTTTGCCTAGTCGGGGGGATTGAAAAAAGATAGGCTTTGAGGTCCAGCAAATCTTTACGCTTTATCCGCTGGAAAGAAGTGTAAGGAAAAACCGGGAAATAGTGTACCCCTTCCGGGCTCAGCCCTTGCGTCATGGCCCTGATAAAATCATCATCACTCCAGTTTCCGATGCCTGTTTCTGGATCAGGTGTTATGTTTGTACCGTAAAAGGTACCAAAAGGTGTTTTAATTGGACGGCCTCCGGCAAGAAAAACACCGTTGTTTTTTGTGTCTGTATGACAGCCACAACCTCCTGCAGCTTGAAATAGATATTTNCCGGCCGGTATGTCCGGTGTCAACTTAAAAAGATTATTTTCGGAGGCAGCAAGGGGGCTACATAGCAAAAANAAAATCCAAAATGCTAAACCACTTAAAAGGGGGAAAGGNTTAATTTCTTTCACGGAAAGTTTTGTGACAGCTTCTACAAGTTTTGCCGGTTNCCCGGACTTGTTTTGCAAATGCGGCCATATCACCGCTTTCCGCGACTTTGGCCAGTTTGGTACTTTCACGCACAGAAGCATTTGCCGCACTTTCAAATTTGGCCCAGTTTTCCCAAATCGCCGGTTTTGCTTTCGTGTCACCAAGCCCTGAACCTTTTGGGAACATTGAGAGAGTCATTTTGTTGTTTTGATTTATCGATCGCGCGTGATCAACAATGTGTGCAGTCAGAGGTAATCCGTTTTTTAAAATGTCTGTAATTGCTCCCATGTGCCCGCCCGTAGATTTCATTACATTCTTACGGTACTTGATGATTCCTTCAGATTGAGCAAATGCTGAATTGCCAAGAATTACAATAAAAAATAAGGCACTTACTGCTGTGAGTGTTTTTATGTGATTCATAATACTCCTATTATTGGGTTGAGTTTCTACTAATACATGTGCATAAACCCATTCATTCAGTTATGGGTTAAGTAATTAATTTTAACAATTACAACCTGCTTTAAAAAAAGCACTGAAATTTAATTCCCGCTTTTTCAATCCTTATTAAAAAGCACATTTTCCTCGACAAACAAACGGTCACGGCGGCCAACATGGGCCAACGAATCAGCAGCAACGGCTTTACCCAGTTCTGATTGATAAGCTTCGGTAAAATCTCTTTCAGTTTCAAACCAGAGTTCAGCCACTCCATCATACAAAGCAGCTTCGTCTTCTGCAGGATTGAAGCACAATTTTTTTAACCCAGGCAGTTGAATAGCAAGTTGGGCATGTTCCCCAAGCCACCAGTTTCGGAATTCACGTTGTGAATACTCTTCTTTTCGCTTTAGTAAAATCATAGCTTTAAACATAATGTTTCTCCTTTATTATTAGTTACTAACCTATTCGGGCAAGTGGTCTCCCGCTGTCAGCAAGTGCCACCGCCACCACGATTTCATCCTCACGGGGTGCATCGGGGAAGCTTATTTCTGTAGCATCCATGTGATCGAAACTCCAAATACTGTCTTTGTTTGTCAAAGGCATAACCAGCACGGATCCGGGGCCTCCCATTTTTTTAGTGGAAGGAATTATGTCATCACCTTTTTCAACTGCGGCACGAACCGGTTTGCCGAAGCGGGGATGTAAAATCGCAGCGGCATGTTCGATTTCACCGTCCAATCCAACTATAGCACCCTTTCCATAACTTTCAATTGCGGAAGGCTCTACATTCAAAGCAGCTACACCTTTTTCAGCAAGTAAACCACCGATTTCTGCACCTAAATCGTAAAGCGGTTCAAGATCCTCCACATATTTACCCGCATATGGATTTTTAACAACCGCTGCGACAGTCACTTTACGTGCCGGCGGATCAATTGTTTGGCCAATTTCCTGATGTGTTTCTTCAACCTGGATGACAATTTTGTGAATTTGCGGTTTCATTTAACTCCTTTTGATTAATTTATGAAATACTTCCAGTGAAAAAAGTCTACCTTAATTTAACCGAAAATATTGTATGATTAACTGTCTCGCCTGAAGCAAACCAGAAAATTATGAAAAGCCTCATTTTGAACAGGGTGTAAAATATTTGCTTACTGTTATTATGCGAATCTTCCCCAAGTCAAAATGTATAAACTTAATTTTTTAAATCATCTACAGGACTCTCATACTTGTAGTGTTATTTGTTTTCAATTTGCATGAACCTGCCTTATCAGCTAAAGTAATTGAATATTTAACAAATTGAAATTTAAACCGTTATTCTAATCAAATTATTTTAATTTTTCAAATGCAAATAGAACTAAATAATTACCCTGTTGCTGTGCTTGGCGCCGGAACGATGGGAGAAGGAATTGCGCAAACTGCAGCAAGTGCAGGACACCCAGTGATGCTTTACGACGTTTCTCAGCAGCAGTTAGAAACTGCACTTGAAAACATAGCAAAACGTCTTGAGCGCTCTGTGAAAAAAGGAAAAATCATTGCTGAAAAAAGAGGTCAAATTCTGAAAAATTTAAGTCCAAGAAAAACTCTTGGAGAACTCGATCAGGCCAAACTTGTGATTGAAGCGATAATCGAAGATATTGCTATTAAACAGGAAGTATTTTGCAAGTTGGAATTGCTGCTTGCAGATGATGTTATTTTAGCGACAAATACTTCATCGATTGATTTAAACAAAATGGGTAGCGTCTTGAAACGCCCGCAACATTTAGTCGGTATGCATTTTTTTAATCCTGCCCCAATTATGGCACTGGTTGAAATTGTACGTTCAAAGGATACTGCTTCTGCTGTTGCAGATACTGTTTTCACATTGGCAGAAAAATGGGGTAAAAGTCCTGTGAATGTTCGTTCCAGCCCGGGGTTCATTGTCAATCGTGTCGCCCGTCCATTTTACAGTGAAGCACTGGAGGTTCTCAAAGAAGGCGTAACAGATGCTGCGGGCTGTGATACAATAATGCGGGACTGCGGCTTTTTCAGGATGGGCCCCTTTGAACTCATGGATTTGATTGGCCTGGACGTGAATTACTCGGTGACGTGTCAAATCTGGGAAAGTTATCAGCGGCATCCGCGTTTTGCACCATCGGAGTTGCAAAAAGAGTTGGTGGATTCTGGGCACTTAGGTCGAAAATCCGGTAAAGGATTTTTTGAATATGGAGAGAATGCTGAAAATGCTGTTGTTCAGAATGCACTGCAGACTTCGGCTCCAGATTCCTTCATCATTGAGGGGCCGGAACACCTTCCTGATTCTTTGCGAAAATTGCTCGAAGGCAGCTCTGTGACTGCAGAAAATACTTCCGGAAATGGTTATATACGTCTGCCTGAAGGGGGTGTTATTGTTCCTTCAAACGGGAAAAGCTCGACTGATCGATCTGTTGAAATAGGACAAACCGTGATTTCACTGGATTTGTGTCTGGATTTTGAGCAGACTCCAAGAATCGTGTTGGCACCGTCTTTTGAATGCCCGGAAATTGTTTTTCTGCAAGCAGTCGGTTTATTTCAGTCTTTGGGAAAACAGGTTTCTGTGATCAAAGATATTGCTGGTATGGTGGTGACACGTACGGTTGCCATGCTGGCCAATGAAGCGTCTCTGCTCGTGCAGGAAGAAGTCGCGGATGCTGCAGGGGTGAATCTGGCCATGCGTAAAGGTGTCAATTATCCTGTAGGTCCTTTGGAATGGGGCGAACAATGGGGATGGAATTCAGTTGTAGAAACACTTGATAATTTACGGAAGCTAAACCCTGAACGTTACCAGACTTCGGAGTGGTTGCGGCAAAAGGTAAAACTTATCTAAAACAAAATCAACAACGAAA
>NYXK01000167.1 GCA_002685535.1 Deltaproteobacteria bacterium | reverse complement strand
CTCTGTTGTCAGTACCCTTACGGTTAACACTGATCGAAAGGTGAGGCCGTTTATCCAAAGTTTTACTGATCCACTTTGAGCAGGTTGTTCGAGGTCCCAAATCCACAAAAATACGGGCTTCATCTGCATAAACTTTTTCGATGAGACGACTATAATCCACGGTTTTTCCGTAAATGCTAGCAACATTGTGTGCCAATGTTTTGCTGTCGAGTTTTGTCACACCATAATCAATTGCGGAATAGAAATCAATTTCCGGTCGTTCCACTACACGGTCAGTGTGGACCCGCCGTATTTCTTCATATTCTGTTTTGACCGGCTCACAGTGCACCACATCTGTGACCGGAATTGGATGAACTGGGCGTCCCAGTTGCTGAATCACACGCTGACAAGCTGACGGTTCGCCTGCAATCACAACTTCTTCAGGTGTATTGATCAAAATCAGATAAACATGTGCTTCGTTTTCAACTTCCTGCTGTACAATTTGAGGAGAAAGCTGGAGAGAATAACATCCCCAAAGTGGTTTTTGTCTAAATTCATCAGGTCCCAAATCCCATGCTTCACGCACAGCATTCATCGGCCCAGCCAAGCGTTCCGAGAAAAGCTTTGAGGTATTCAGAATATCACTCATATTTGACATGCTTTCCCACACACCAAGTCCGTACAGCATTGATATTTCTCCCATGCTGTAACCAAATGCAATCTGCGGTTCCAACCCAAAACCTTCGCGCATCACGTGTGTATTCAGCACAGCGGAACTGACTCCGCTTTCAAACATGGCGATTGGACTGTGGATAAAATCTTCCTGCAGCGCATCCAGTTCCTTATTACTCAAACGTTCCATCGTACGTGGAAAAAGCCGGCGTTCCTGCAACAGTTCGCACAAATAATTGCTTCCGCGCCGCTTGTCTGCAGGACCGGTTTCATTGAGAAACTTTTGATCCAGTTCATGCAGACCCGGAAACATCTGAAACAAGGAACGACCGCAATCCACATATGCACTGAATCCTCCCGGATAAGTGAACGCTACCTTGCCTTCACGAGACAATGGAGATGCGGTAAAATAACTTCCTTTAGGAGAAGACCAGTCACCTTTGCCGGAAAAAGAATTTTCAATACCAGATTTTGCTGCTGCAATTTCTTTTAGTATTTCATCTCTTGTCGCTCCTATTAGCACAGCGGCAAATTCTGTATCATTATTTTTTGACGCCTCATAATATCTACAGGCCAATGCCGCCGGTTCTTTACCGGACTGCAAATCATTTTCTAAATCCGACAAAGTTTTCCGGACTGTGCTCATATCCTGCCCCATCAACGGAAACAAAGACAAATCTCCGGATTCCGCGACTTCTACTTTATGACGTAATTCTGCTGGAACTTCCGAAAGTATCAGATGCGAGCAAACGTTGTCCTGACCTAATCCGCTGATTGCTGCATGTCTTTTTAACCCTCCCGGTTGGATCAGCCACGGCCGCGACTCTACCGGGACATAAAATTCATTTCCGGAAAGTAATTCTGTTTTGGGTGCTGTCCATTGCGGAACCCCCGGAATAAAACGATGGTGCAGACAAAGTGCCGTTTTGATCAAACTTGCCATTCCTGACGCAGCAAATGTATGTCCCAAATTGGCCTTGATTCCGCCAATTGCACAGCTTGAGTTTTTTCCGGAATATAGGCTGCTTAATCCACTCATCTCGGCTTTGTCTTCGTGCTCGTTTCCACTTCCGAAAACTTCCAAAATGCCGATTTCGTCTGCTGTCAGCTTTGCGTTTTTTAAGGCTTTTTTCCCGGCATCTTCGATAGATTCCGCGGAAACTCCATTAGCAAATTCTAGCGAGTCAAGTGCCGCGTAAATCTGTTCATGGTCTTTTTTTGCATTCTCCATGCTTTTGAGAACTACTGTTCCGGCACCTTCACCAATCATCCAACCATTGACCTCACGGTCAAAACTTAGGGTAGCTTTTGCGGAATTGAGAGGTGATGTTCTGTTTCTCAGCAAAACCTGCTCCGGACTTCCTGCGAGATCCACAGCGGTGATTACCACTGCGTCAACGTTGTTTTGCACCAGCAACATCTGTGCGATTTCAAGTGCTCTGAAAACCGAATTTTCTTCGGATGAAATTGTCATCGCCGGTCCGGAAAAATCCCAGAGTGAAGAAATCCTGGCCGCCATGATGTTACCAATAAAACTTGTAAAACGGTTGATTGGAACTTCCTCAAGTAGACTGTCTCTGGACAAGGCAATCAATTGTTTGCGTTCTTCATCACTCAGCGTAATCCCGGTTTTCTCCAGGCTGTCTTCAATTTGCGACGCCAGATTAACACGTCCCCTGAATCTGTGAATTTCAAGTTCGGTTTCCATGGCGACCAGTACGGCCACATTTTGTCCTTCACGCAGATTTGTTTTTTTAAGTGCCCTGTCTGTGACTTTGAGGGTCAGCAACTGTTGAGGAATCAGACGTTCTTTTGGATTTGGCTGCAGTTTAAAACGCAGAAAATCCATTTCAAAAGATTCCAGCCACGCTCCTTCAGGTGCTTGACTCAATTCAGGGTGCTGTTCCAGACCTTTCCAGCGTTCCGGAGGCAGCTTGCGGAAATGCTGCTTATTGTCGTAAATCGTTTGATAAAATTCATGCAGACCGTTACATCCGCCGAAAATTGCTTCCATGCCGATTATGGCAGCAGCGGATTGTTTTTTGTGTGCAGTTTTTTTTTGCTGTTTTGCTTTTCCGAGAATTTTTTCAGTGTTTGCTGCTTCAAAAACTATGTGAGCATTTGTACCTCCAAAACCAAAAGCACTCACTGCGGCACTGCGCTGTTGACGTTTATTGGGCCAGTCTGCAGCCTGACGTACTATTTGATCTGCCGACACACCGTCATTTTTTGAAGTCATAACATCTTCAACACCAACGGTTGCGGGGATAATTCCATTTTGCAGTGCGAGGATTACTTTTGTCATTCCGCCCATTCCAGCTGCAGTCAGCATGTGTCCCAGATTTGATTTAACTGAACCGATCAGTGGCTTTGTTTTATTTTCATCTGCGGTTTCGGGTGCGGCAAAAAACATTTCCATTGAGTCCAGCTCGACCTTGTCTCCCAGTGGTGTGCCGGTCGCATGGCATTCGATATAGTCAATTTCCGCAGAAGTAATTCGTGAAGATTCATAAGCACGTTCATAGGCCAGCATCTGACCTTTGGAGTTTGGACTGAGCACAAACTGCCCCCTGCCGTCATTCGACAAACCGATACCTGAAATTACCGCGTGAATATGGTCACCGTCACGTTCTGCATCATCCAGACGTTTGAGCACAAACATCCCTGCGCCCTGGCTGGCAAATAAGCCACCGGAGTTATTATCCAGCGGATTGCATGTTTCAGGATGCTGCGGATATGCGTGAAAAATCGAAAAGCCCATGTTTACAAAAAACGGATCGGCCGCACTCACTGCTCCTGCCAGCATCAAATCTGTTTTTCCGCTTTGTAAATAATGGCAGGCCAGTGCCACCGCATACAAAGATGAGGCACAGGCTGCGTCCAGCGCTAAACTATGAGCAGACAAACCTAATGCCTGAGCTACTATCGAGGCGGGAAGTCCGGAAATCCGCGAATTTTCCGGGGAGTATTGTTTTTGCTGAGCAAATGATTCAAGGTTGAAATCCGGACGGTTCAACGCTTTTTTCAACAGCGGATCCAGCGCTTGCTGATATAAAGACAAAAGTAAATGATTTGATGCTTTTGTCGGAAATGAAAGATTTCCCAGCACTACGCCACATTCTTTCAGGATTTTTGAATTTTCATAATAACCACTGTCACGCAAGGCTTCCCGGGCGACATGCAAGGGCCATTGAAAAGTTTCACCAAGTTCTTCGATACGTTCCTGTGGTAGTAGAAAACCATCCACATCCAATGTAAAATCACGGATGTAACCACCGCGAGCGCAGTAATATTTGTCGGCCACCCCTTTTTTGTCCGTGAAAAAACGGGACGGTTCCGTATCCAAATTTAATTCAGTCGCAGTGGTACATGAATTTTTCTCCTGCAGTAAATTTTGCCAATATTCTGCGGGTGTATTTGCCTCAGGAAAGAGACAGGAAAGGCCGATAACGGCAATAGCTTGCATTTATATTTTTATCTCGAATTTTGTTAGTGGAGATACCATTTTTGTGCAGGCACGGTGCGTACCTGATTATTCCCCGAAACGGAGTTCGGGGCTACCAACTCTTAAACTTCTTTTACTTTTTACTCAGAGCAATTTTAATTTTATCCGTGTTTATCCGTGGCTAAAAGCACAGTGCTTCTTTTTACTTCTTCCCAAACAAAGCATTTAAAGATTTGCTCAAAGTAACTTCCGCACCTGTCATACTGGCATACATCAAACCCTCCTCATCGTGCAGAAACAGGTTTGCGCTGAGAGCGGTTGCAGAATTCTTGTTAACGGACATGCTCAGATAAAACCGTGTATCAAAGGGGACTTTGCGGAAATGCTCAAACGTCTCCGTTTTCAATGGTAGACTTCCGGATTGGTGAAAACGCCAGGCCCAAATCAGCATTGCCTGAAAAGCAAGATCCAGCGCAAAAGGATTAAAATCCTGTGAAGCAAACTGACCTTCTTCCGAACCAGAATTTTCCGGCAAGCTGCATTCAAGCGTTAAACCCTGTTCATTGATATTGAGCACTTGATCAATGCCTTGAAATTTCGGTCCGTGAAATAAAGTACCGTCCTGATAAAATGCTGCTCCGGGCAAATTGTGTGTGTTGCTTAAATCAATACGGTCATGCAGAGGAGCTTTTGGAAGCTGTTGTTCTAAACGCACCTGTGTGCTGTAATGAAAACGGGTGCGATTATTTCCGGAACTTGCGGCTCCGGATTCACTTGAAACCTTAACCTTAATCTCCGCGTATTTTCCATGTTCGCGCTCAATTTCCTTCAGATCAAGAGTATATTTTTCAGCAATACTTTTATCAAATATAACACCGTTGAGCACCTTAAAATTACTGCAGCGTGCAAGCTTAAAACCGGGAAGCCCCTGTTCACATGCGTCTGCCATCCAGGACATGGCGTGGACTGCAGGCAAAACCGGATTATCGCTGATTGCATGATCCTTAAAAACTGGATTCGCCGGCAAATTAATTTCCCGCGTAATTTCCCACTTGCGTAATTCTGTATCCGCTTCATTTGGAACAACCATTGAATTTCCAATCAGCACAAGCGGATTCACTTGTCCCGCGGAGGTAACTTCTTCTACAAAGACACGGGTTCCGGCTTCAACTGAAATTACCTCAACGTTACGTTCCTCAAACAATTTTTTCAATTCCGGACTGACCATTCCGCCTTCCCACGGTCCCCAGTTGAATGAAGTAACGTGGCATTCAAGATGATTTTGCTTGAACAAAAGCGCAATGCGGTTCAGGGCTTCATTCCCCATGGCGTAATCAGACTGCCCGGCATTTCCGTAAAATCCAGCGGCTGATGAAAACAACAACAGATGCGTTAAATTATTAGGGTCAACACTTTTCAAGAGTGCGTTAATTCCGTCTATTTTAGTGGAACAGACTGCATCATAATCTTCCGCCGTTTTTTTCTCAATGAGCTTGTCCGCAAGGACTCCCGCCCCATGAATCACACCTGTCACAGCACCGTATTTTTTGACTGCGGGAGCAATTGCGGCTTTCATTTTTTTTGCGTCAGTCACGTCAGCGCTGACGTATTCAGCTTGTCCTCCCGCGTTTTGGATACGATCCATATTTTTTCTGATGGCACGTCCTGCTTCAACTTTTCCAACGAGTTGATTTACTTTTTGAGGAGTAGGTTTTTCACCTTTTTCAACGAGCACCTGCATTGCGGCCTGTTTTAATTTCATCTTATCTTCGCCGACCGATTTCGCCCATTCCGGCTCATCTTCCAGCGGGGAGCGACCCAACAAAATAAAATTACAGGGTTGTGTTTCTGCAAGTTTCACCACACATTCCGCGGTCACACCTCTCGCACCGCCGCTTACCAGAAAAACAGATTTTTCACTTAATGACTTTCCGGTTATTGCGGTTGTTAAATCTCGTACAATTTTTGGTTTAACTGTCATCCTGGCTGTTCCAGCCTTTCCGCTGGCGGAGTAGCCGACTTCGCTGATTCGCAAATCTGGATCGTGGAGTTCCTGTAAAATACAGTTTGCCGCGGTTTCAGCTTTTAACTCAGGCTGCAAATCCAGGAAACGGCAAAAGACATCCGGCCATTCCACTCCAGCGGTTTTAATCAAGCCGGAGAGTCCGCTGCTCGGCGCGTTGAATGCTCCGGAACCCATTCCGAGTTCTCCATCAAGACGCGCCACTGCCAGGAAAAGACTGCGTCTGTTTCCGGATTGTGCGGATTGGCGTAAAGCAGGATAAATGTTTTTTGCAGAAAGAAAAGCTTGCTTGAGAAACGCGTTCGCACCGTCTTCCAACTTTGTCTCAGAGGAAGATTTTGCTACAGGATGAAGGTGAATGAAACCTCCGAAACTGCCGTGTTTTTCGGAGAAAGATTTGAGTGAGGATTGTAATTCAGTTTCTGCAGAAGAAGTCAACTCGATGACGACTGTTTCTTTGCTGAACGTTTTACGTTTGCTGTTTTCAAATGCGGAAATGCCGGCGTAACGTAAAATAACGGGAGTCCAGCCTTGTCCGTGTAAGGCCTTGGCCAATGCCGGCGCGAGAACAGAACCGTCATCTGTAAGCAGACAGAGTGGATTTTCCGGCAGTTCCTTGCACAGAAATCCCGGAGATGCGAGCGGGACGGCCTCTGCTAGGCCGAGCGTGACCGGATGTACTGCTACCTCGAATTCAGGCTTTGAGTTCAGGAGTTTTTTTTTACAGGCTCAGTAGAATCTGAAACCGGAGCCGGAATAATAGCAACACCGCTGGTTTCTGCTGGAGCAAGCGAACCTAAATGATCGACAATTTCCTTGAGGGTGCGTAATTCACCAATTTCACTACCACTGACCTGAGGTAAGTGGGGCAGTTGTTCCTGAAGGGACCACATGATTTCTACACGTTTAATCGAGTCAATACCAAGATCAGCTTCCATGTCCATGCTGAGTTCAAGCATTTCTACGGGATAGCCTGTTTTTTCACCGATGATGCTCAAAAGCGCAGGCGCAATTTCTCCTGGAACTGAACCCAGATCGGCAGCCGCGCTGCCGTTTCCGTTACCGGAAGAATCGGCAGAAATTGCAGTCGAGGCGGAATTTTCTACCAAATCAAGTTCTGGAATGGCAACTTCACCAACAGCAGGTAAGATCGTTTTTACATGTTCGATTATTTGCCCGACTGTCCGGAGTTCCGCAATATCGTTAGCGCCAATTTGTGGTAAATTCTGATACTGTTCCTGTAGTGCCCACATTATTTCAACACGTTTGATCGAATCTATGCCGAGATCTGCTTCCATGTCCATGCTGAGTTCAAGCATTTCTGAAGGATAACCTGTTTTTTCACTGATAATTGACATAAAAACAGGAGCTGGATCAACGTCATTTGTACCTGAACTTTTCGGTGTCGCAACAACTTCAGCTACCGGACTTTCTACTGTGCTGACGTCATCACCCATTTTACTTTTTAAATGTTCTACGATTTGACCGAGGGTGCGCATTTCCGCGAGTTCATCACCTGGAACTTCCGGCAGTTGCGGAATTTGATCCTGAACCGAACCCAGTATTTCTACACGTTTAATAGAATCGATACCGAGATCAGATTCCATGTCCATGCTGAGTTCAAGCATTTCCTGCGGATAACCCGTTTTTTCACTGACAATGGCTAGCATTACCAAAGTTACGTCTGCTGCAGAATTTCCGGAAACTGAAGTTGAAACAGGTGTGTCCTGAACTTCACTTTGCGCTGGCGCTGTTTGCGGAGCGCTGGAAGAAGGGGTTCCTAATTTGCTCTGCAGGTGTTCAACAATTTCACCAAGTGTGCGCATTTCCGCAAGTTCATCAGCAGGTACTTCCGGCAGTTGCGGAATTTGATCCTGAACCGAACCCAGTATTTCTACACGTTTAATAGAATCGATACCGAGATCNGANTCCATGTCCATGCTGAGTTCAAGCATTTCCTGCGGATAACCCGTTTTTTCACTGACAACCGNCAGAGTTACTTGTGTAATNNTTTCTGCTGAAANTGTTGACGCAGTTCCTTGAGAAACAGTAGGAGCCTGCACTAAAGGAGCCGAAGCCGAAACTACAGGATCCGGTGTTGAAACAGTAGGCGCTNNAACAACTGGAACCTGAACTGTCTGCACAGGAGTTGGTGCAGGAACCGGTGTTACAACTGCAGGGGTCGGCGNCGCGACGGGAGCTGAGATTTGTACGACTGGTGCAGATGTTTGAANAGTTNCCGGAGCTGANCCGGAATTACCCAACTGCTGATGGGTGATGCTTAACGCGGACTGTGTCTGTTCAGACTGCTGATGCAGATATTGTTCGTGAACACGCAGGGTTTCGCCCTGATGCGCGTGAAACATTTGCATCTGCTGGTCAACCTCAGCAGGNATTTGTGTGCCTTGAGAAGCAAGTTCGATTTGCTGCTGCATCAACTGATAAACAGTACGTGAATATTCAGACTGCTGATCCAGGTATTGTCGGTGAACCTGTAAGGTTTCGTTTTGGTGTTGATAGAAACCTGACAAACTGCGCTCCAAAGTTTCCATTTGGGTAGGTGCGAAAGTTTGCTGAGAAGGAGGTTGTTGCTTGCTCATGGTAGAAATATTTGCTGGTCTTTGTTTATCAGTTTCTGTTTCAATTTGTGGCGCAGGTTTTTCTGTCTGCAAACTATTTGTAACGGTCGGTGCGGCCGAAATAACAGGCGATGGCAAAGTTGTTCCGGTAGCAGGAATCGAGCCGGGACCTGAGACCGAAGGTGTTCCGTTACTCACCTGAAATCCGTCATTCAACGCTTTTTCAAAATCATTNTTTGTTGCATCACTTACATAATTTGCACCGTTTAAGCTCACACTCATTGCTGACTTTTTAGTCGGCGGCAGAGGTGCAGGCATGGCATAGGGGTCAAATTTTTGTAAAGGCAGACCAACCACACAGAGTTTAACTAATGCTTCTCTGAGCAGCAGGTCACTGTCTTTTTTTGGATTTTCATTAAGNGCTACCGCGGTGTATTCTTTATCGGCAAGNATATTATCAACAAGTTTAGTTAAGACATTTTTTGGGCCGAATTCGATAAAGATACGTCCGCCGTCCTGGTGAATATTTTCAATTTCTTCACGGAAACGTACGGAATTGAGGATGTGTGATTCAAGTTGTTTTTGAATTGTTTTTGCAGCAGCAGGATATGCTTTTGAGGTAGCGTTTGAATAAACCGGAATTTGCGGTTTGTTAAATTTAACTTCGCGGATTGCTTTTGCAAATGGTTTTTGCGCGTGTCCTACTAACGGAGTGTGAAACGCCGCAGACACAGGAAGTTTGACAACCGTGTATTTTTTTTCTTTGAGGGCATCATGTGCTTTTAAAATCGCGTCGGTCGGACCTGCAAGTACAACCTGTTTTTTTGAATTGAGGTTTGCCATCACAACGTCCGGAAACTCGGCAACATCCGCTTCGAGTTTTTCCACTTTCCCCATCACGGCCAACATGCTTCCGGCATCAAAATTCGGATCATCCGGAGCGGCCATGGCCTGTCCCCTGGCGTAGGCCAACTTGTAATAATCCTCTTCCGCAATCACTCCTGCAGCCCAGAGAGCGGTCAATTCGCCAAAACTGTGGCCAGCGGAAAAGTCCGTTTGTAATCCTGCATCACGCATAATCCGGAATAATCCGGCGCTGATTCCGCCAATTGCGGGTTGTGCAATTTCAGTGCGTTGAAGTTGGGCCAGCTGAGCTTCTTGCTCTTCATCATTAAAAACCGCAATTGGAAATACTAAATCCGATAAAGGCTTTGAACTAGATGTGGACTTTTCTGTAAAAAGTTTGTCCAGTGCGCTATAAGGCCCTGTCATGGAAGGAAAGTTGAGAAACAACTCTTTGCCCATGTTCATGTATTGTGAACCCTGTCCGGAAAAAAGGGCGACCACTTTGCCTTTGCTTTCCAGCGCCTGCTGACGGTAGGAGATACCTTTGACGTTCCATTCCGTTTTGTCGTTTTTACTTTCCAGGGTCGAAACCGCCTGTCCAAGTATTTCCACCGTGTTTGCCAGCGAATCCGTAACAAATCCCAAACGCGCGTGTTTTTTCGGAATCGAATTTTCACGTGAACTTTCAAGTAGTTTACGATGCCGCTCGTCGGCACCTACTGTTTCCAGTTCCGCGAGCAGTCCGCTGCAGACTTTGTCCAGCTCTTTCGGTGTAGCTGCTGACAAAAAAACTGTTGCCGGAGTTTTATGCATGCGGAATTCACCGGAATGAGTTGCCTGAAATTCTTCTAAAACGAAATGAAAATTTGTACCGCCAAATCCAAAAGCGCTCACACCGGCACGTCTCTGTTCTCCATCAGTGATCCATGGACGCGCTTCTGTATTGAGGTAAAAAGGAGTTTTTTCGATACCAAGTTTTTCACTCGGACGTTCGATGTTGATTGTAGGAGGAAGAATCTTGTGGTGCAGTGCGAGTGAGGTTTTGATCAAACCTGCAATTCCGGCTGCTGCTTTTGTGTGTCCAATTTGGGATTTTATACTGCCGAGAGCAATGTGCTGAAAATCCGGATAGCCCGATTTTGCCGGAGTATCTTCTGTAAAAACTTCTTTTAAACCATCAAATTCCGCAACATCTCCAGCGGCGGTGCCTGTTCCGTGTGCTTCGAGCAAACCAATACTCAACCGGTCAATATCTGCGTCGGCATAAGCCTTGCGCAATGCATTGGCTTGTCCGCCGGAACGCGGTGCATAAATACTTTTGAATTTTCCGTCACTTGAAGTTCCTATACCTTTGATAACCGCATAAATACTGTCACCGTCACGTTCAGCGTCTTCCAGACGTTTGAGGACAACCATCCCCATGCCTTCACCAATCATGATTCCGCCGGAATTTTCGTCGAAAGGACGCGGGTTATCCCCCTTTGTGAAAGCCGGTGTTTTACTGAAACACATGTACATCAAGGGGGAATTGTCAGCATCCACTCCACCGGTGATCATCATGTCTGAACGATACTCCAGCAAATCGCTGATCGCCATTTTCATTGCGCTTAAGGAACTGGCGCAGGCCGCATCAACAGTACAGTTTGTGCC
>NYXK01000166.1 GCA_002685535.1 Deltaproteobacteria bacterium | reverse complement strand
AGGCGGATGGTGTCGTGGTGTGCAAAAGGATTCCTGCCAGAGTCATACGTGGGGATTGTGTGTTTCAACTAGGCTGTGATTTTACAATCTAACTTCAATGAATTGTTTTTCCAGAAACTAATGTCAACAGGAACTTTTATAAACCTTATTTCATCTGAAGTCGCGGGTCATTCGATTTGATAGTTACTTCAGTTCCATCAATTATCTCTTTACACCGTTCAAGAGTCTCTCTTTCCAGACGCTCCATCGCTTCGTTGGTATAAAAGGTTAAGTGAGGAAAAAGAAGAACATTTTCCATTTCATACAGTTTTTTCAAAGGGTGATCCATTCGATTCAATGGTTCCTGAGAGAAGACATCAAGTCCGGCACCGGCGATCTGTTTCGTTTCAAGTGCTTCAAGCAGTGCCATTTCATCAACTAATGCTCCTCGAGCACTATTTATAAGGATTGCACTTGGTTTCATTTCTGCAAACTCATCTTTTCCAATGATGTTTTTTGAATTATCGTCAAGAGCAACGTGTAGCGAAACAAAATCAGACTCATTTAAGAGTAAATGAAGATCATCATACTTAGTAATCCCTTTTTCAGATAACTCTTCCTGGCTTTTATAGGGATCATATCCAATTACATTTGCACTAAAACCGTCTCCAGCCATCCGGGCCATTGAGGAACCAATTTTTCCACATCCGATGATGCCCAATGTTTTCCCGGCAATGTCAGAACCAAGCCATTGAGCTGTAGGCCAGGCCCATCCTTCTTCTCTCATTGCCGTTTGGAGTAATGGGATTTTTTTAACTAATGCAATAAGTAATGCAAATGCTCCTTCAGCAACAGTTTCTTCGGCATATTCGGGAATGTTAACAACAGGTATTCCTCTTTTGTGTGCAGCAGGAATTTCTATTGCATCAATACCAACACCGTACTTTACTATCCCCTTGAGCATCGGTGCAGAGTCAATCACCTTTCCCGTAATCGGTGTGTAGCACATTAGCAAAAGATAACAATCTTCCAGTTCTTTACAGAGTTCCTCTTCACTTATTCCATCTGGAAGAAGAACCAAGTCATGCCCCCACTCAACCAATGTTTTATCAACCAAAGGAACTTCAAGCTCCATATCCGTTCTAACTATCTTCATTTTGTACTAAGTCCTTATATTTTAAAAATAAAGTTACCGTTTTATGAGTAACGGGATCTTAGGTTGGAGGCACGTTATGATAACAAATTTCTTAAATAATAAAGTCCGTTTACATCATACGTTACAATAAATGCTACACAACTAATAGAATAATTTCTGGGATTGTTTCTGTCTCAGAAAAACATAGTAGGGGGGCACACCGTAGGGGGTGGTAGAGTCTGGTAGAGTCTGATTTTGTAGAACTAATATTTTATTCATTCGATGAATTGACGTTACCTCCCATTAATTCATATCTTCTTTTCTTAAATTTTGCTGATTAAGAAAATATATCTGTCCAATCTCAGGAGAAGAATGAGGAAGTTTCGAAAAGAGGGGATAAGTAGGTGTTTCATTATTGTTTCTTTCCTTGAACAAACTTATGGGCAATTTTTCCATTTATTGTATGGTGGTACATATTAGGGTTTCCCATCCCAAAAACATTAGAACAAAATCTGCCCCTAAGAAATTAGATATGGACATATTATTTGCCTAAAATATTTCTTCCCTCAAATAAGGAAACTCTCGTATTTCTTCANCAATGTTGATTAACTAAATAAGCATTCTTGTTTTGAGAAAAAACTATGGCTTTATAGTCAACTCCATCTTTAATGTGTAAAGCACAACCACCATCAATAGNGTANCAATCTTCTATAGCACCATCATTTAACAATTTGTTTAAAGNAGGTTTCCTTTCAGGTTCTTCATCATAATGAGGGCAACAACTTCCCGAAACAAATCCCAGACAATTAATAATTTTTAATTCATCTTCCCATGAATCCGTAATGCCGTATTCGAACCAACAAATTGCNCCCGCACTTACGCCACACATAATTGTTCCTGCTTCATAGGCTTCTTTTAGGATCTCTACTAACCCCCAGTCTTTCCAGACAGCAAGCATACTCTTCGTATTACCTCCTCCNACAAATATTATATCTTGACTAAAAATAAGCTCTTCCAAATTAGGCGTACGTTTAAAAAAATCTAAATGAGATGGTGAACAATTTAGTTTACTAAATGTAGAGTAAAAATTTACTTTATAAGCTTCATTGTCNCCNGTAGCCGTNGGGATGAAACAAATACTGGGGTTTTCTTCTACAGACTGGTTTANGATGTATTTTTCAATGATTCCTTCACCCGGATTACGTCCAAATCCTCCACCACCTATAGCTATAATTTGTTTAGTCATACTAAATTTATTTGGTTGTTAGATATTACTATTTGGGAAAATGAATAAATCAGAATCCCATTTGTTAACTGTTTAAACAACTCCTGAATAAAGCAAATTTTGATTTAGATCAATTTTACAATCCTTATTTGATCAGTCTCATTTACTAATGTTAGCTATTCACNAATTGTTTTGCCGAATCTTCCGCGATATGCAGCGTAAACGGAGTTAAATCATTCTGCATTGTACCTAACAGCCAATCATATTAAACCAAAGGCTAAGAAACTGATATTGACTCAGAGGGCGTTTTAAGAATTGTTTGAAATAAGAGGGAGTCAAGAAAACTCAGGAATTATTGTAACCCCAACCATCGAATCACGTTTTACGAGTGCTGCAAGTTCATGTTCTGTGAGATGTTCTGTTCCTGCTGGACGTTGCGGCAGCACGAGGTAGCGTAAATCGGCAGTGCTGTCATGTACCCGGACTTGTACCTCGTCTGGAATCTCTGTCCCGAATTCTCGCAAGACTGACCTTGGTTCACGTACAGCACGTGATCGATATTCACTACTTTTATACCAGTCTGGAGGGAGTCCGAGAAGCATACGCGGATAACAGGAGCAGAGAGTACATACGATCAGATTGTGAACTTTTTCAGTGTTCTCAACTACCATTAACTGTAACGGCCCGATGTCAATCCCAAATTTCTTGACGGCGGAAGGAGCATCCTTTAAAAGCGACTGCTTGAACTGAGCATCAGCCCAGGCATGGGCTACAACTTGGGCTCCGAGTTCCGGACCTCGGGAATCCATATCCTTAACTGCTTTCCGTATATCATCTTTACTCAGCAGACCTTTTTCAATCAGCAATTCACGGACGGAAATTTCCATAAATTGATAATAAGTGGTGGGCACAGCATTTTGCGAATTTGTTTCGTTTGTATGTTGGCTTTTCATATATTGTCAAGATTTGAAGGTTCTAGCCAGAATTCAAAAATTTCTACGTCCAGTGTATCCTCTAAATTACCAAGATAATCCGGCCATACATCCTGTTGCCGGAAGCGTACACGATAGAGTGGAACTATGGGAGCATCGAATCGACCAAAGGCAAGTTCTTCAGGATTACGGTATTTTCCGGCAATACGTTCTATTCGACCTCTGCAGCCTCTTATATAAAAAGGTGTTCGTATATGCCCTGGAGGCGATCCTTTCCTTACCTGTACTGGATCTCCTGGATTGAAGATAGCTTTCATGCCGTTTCCGTTTCATAGCGCGACTGTACCTCTTCCATTTTGAGGCTTAGTTCTTCAGTAGTTAATAAACCGTTGTACTGCAGGGCTTGAGTGATAGAAAAAATCCAACGCTCATAGTAGGTCATCTTTTCGTAAGCATCCGGTGGTAAACTTTCAATACCTTTTCGCAGTTGATCAACACTCATAAGTTTGGGAGATTTGGACGTCAATAGAACCAGCATCGCGTCCACACGCTTTTCCCAAAGTTCATAGTCATGCTCGATCTGTTTAATTTGGCCTGCCTTTTGTCCGCCCATGTCATGGTGACTGCGGCGGGTAAAATCCCTTATCATACCGAACTCTCTCAAATGAAATGGTTATTGTGACTTCGCGGATTTTACTACTGATTCAATGATTAGTAAAACTAAATATATATAAACTTGATACCCGTTTTGTGTTCCTACNTCACTTCAGCGATTCTTTTAGTGAAAACATTTAATAGAAGACGGGGTTATTAACTCCGAGGTCAACATAAACTTAGACTTTAACCTATGTCATTTATAGCAAAGCAGACTTGGTAATGTTGGATGCACTGTCCTGAGAAATTGATTGCCCTTTCGATCCAAGTCAAGGAAATCTTTGGCTACTTCTAATGCAAATGAGGGTTTCTGTTCTACGAGGATGGAAACTGTATGTTTTGCTTTTCTCTCCCGAATGAAATTCAGAAGGCTCATATAAAATGACTAGCGAATTATCTTCAGCCAGTTTTCAGGTGAAAGACAGTAGAGTTTTCTTCTCCATCAATCATAGTGCCAGACTTTTGATCCAGGCGTTCGGAAAGTTTTAGGGATTTCTCAAAATATGGACGAATATTGCCCAAGTCTNAATCCGATTGTATCAAGATCAAATGCCTCAAATCGNGANCTTNTNGATAGAGCTGGGGTTAGGTTTTGGNNGNGGTANCTGACTNGTNNACAANNTGANGNTGNCCGAATATTANATTTATATCGTTGTTATTGTTTTAATAGTTGTGGATGCCACACTTTATACGTATTATCATGAATGAAAATTAATAATTACCTNGTAAAANANNNTTCANNTTAGAANTNAATCCCCCGAAAAAGTTCGTTGATGAATGATTCAGGATCCATTTGCCAAAAAGTGAATTCCAATATTTTTTTCAATTCAATCNACTCTCAGATACGTCATTTGTCTTTAATTGTTGTNATGAATCAACTCAAAAAATAACATGATTACAGTCCATCATTTAAATAACTCCCGTTCNCAGCGNATCCTCTGGATGCTGGAAGAACTTAANCTGAAATANGAGATCATTCATTATGAACGTGACGCGAAGACTCTGCAGGGTCCAGCATCCCTNCGTNAGGTTCATCCNTTGGGTAAATCACCTGCCATCACTGATGACCGTAACGGTGAACAACTCCTTATTGTGGAGAGTGGTGCCATCATTGAATATCTGATGCAAACCTATGGCAAGAACAGTTCTTTAATAACGCCAGAGACTGGAAGTCAGAAAGAACGGGACTACCGATACTGGTTACATTTTTCCGAAGGTTCCTTGATGCCACCTTTGCTGTTNCGGTTGATTTTTCATAGAGTGAAAAAGGCTCCGGTTCCCTTTTTCGTAAAGCCGATTACCAAAACTATCNCCAACAAAGTTCTGACAGNATTTGTAAATCCAAATATTCAACGTTCGCTGGATTTCATAGAAGCCAGCCTGGAAGGGAAACAATGGTTTTTGGGGGATCAATTAAGCGGTGCTGATATCCAAATGAGTTTTCCACTGGAATCAACTGTTTCCCTCGGTTTAACTGATGAGAATTATCCCAACATTCAATCCTATGTTGAGCGTATTCATCAACAGCCTGCCTATCAGGCCGCNCTGCTAAAAGGTGGCAAATACGATTATGCATGATCTGAAATAAGGCTGAACCAGTATATCCTACATTGTAGGATTCTACTTAAATTCAGTTAGAGGTCAATTTTTGATGTAAGATAGCAGCTTTCTCAGACGAGCCTCAAATAACAAGCTATGATCCAGAACTCTCATGTTTCAACTTTTTAACCACTAAGAAGGATAATCCAATGACGAGCAAAATGGTTGATCGCATCACCAGGAGTTTTGAATCCCAGAGCATGATGAAAACACTGGGAGCCAGGATTCATAAGATCGAGAAAGGTAAGGTGATCATCGAAGCACCTATTCTTCCTTCAACACTACAACAACAGGGTTNTGGACATGCAGGGCTGACTTTTTCCATAGGAGACAGTGCCGCAGGCTATTCTGCCTTGACGTTGTTGCCGGAGGATCAGGAAGTCATGACAGCCGAAATCAANATNAACCTACTAGCTCCTGCCGACGGTGAATTGCTGCGAGCTGAAGGCAAAGTCGTGAAACCCGGGAAAAGGCTTGTCGTCGTTACTTCGGAGATCAATGCCTTAAAAGATGGGCAAACGAAGTTAATCGCCATCATTCAGGCAACAATGGTTCCTGTTCCTTTGAAGCCTTAAAATGTAAAACCTTATCTACTTNAACTAAATTAATCTTNGCTAAACCNAAACNCCNCTNANATTACTCCCCGNCCAACNAAAANATCTTTTTCCCAGTCAANTTTTGCAATTAAACCGAAAACTGTAATCAAAAAGATCTNTATGGACACATTAGCNNNCCTTAGTCAAACNCCCTACGTANNCCTGCNCACNTACCACAAGGACGAAACGCTAGTAGATANGCCTGTGTGGTNCGCTNCACATGTCAACGCACTCTACTTTATCAGCGCCGGCTGTACCGGATTAGACTATGAATAATAATCGTTTGCTTTATAGGCGCGGCATATTGCAGCTAGTGGCTTCTGGGNTTTTTCTGAGCACGGCTGGTATTGCACTTCGTTTAGTCGAGCAGGCTGATGGCTGGCAGATTCTTTTTTACAGATCGCTTGCCTTGAGTATCACGATCCTTCTAATTCTGGTTTTTCAAAAAGGCTCAAGGGTTTTTGATGAATTCCGAAAATTGGACTGGAATGATTGTTTACTAGCAGTGTTCCTCGGGACCGGATTCGTTACNTATGTGTTTGCGTTGCTATATAATACTGTAGCCAATGCGCTATTCATNTTTAGTTTTGCTCCTTTTCTGGCCGCATTTTTAGGTTGGATGCTTTTGGGTGAACGAGTTGCTACTCGGACTTGGTTTGCAATTGGTTTTGCAATGGCGGGCCTTGCAGTTATGGTTGGGAGCGAACTGGCTCTTAGCCATTATCTCGGCACATTGCTGGCCTTGTGGATTCCAATTGCCTATGCTGCGTCGATAATTGCTGTAAGGAGATCTAAACGAGATAATATGCTTGTGGCACTTTGTCTTGCTGGTCTAGTTGCTTTAGTCCTATCAGCTTTCTTTGTTACTGATTACGCACTGACATCTCGGGATCTGATTATATCTCTTTATCTGGGTGTCTTCCAAGTTGGTATGGGCTTCACACTGGTAGTGCTCGGCTCCCGTCACGTACCCGCAGCACAAGTCGGTTTGCTGGCGTTGGTAGAACCGATTTTAGCACCCCTATGGGTCTGGATGGGAGTAGGAGAATTACCTGGTCTGGCGACTATCATTGGTGGTTCTATAATATTCTTGGCGATAGCAACCGACGGCATTCTGAACATTAAGAGCTCTGGGAATAATTCTGCTTAGTTTACAATTACTAAAGTTAAATTGGTGCTGACATGCTTTTCAGTACTTTCAGAAGCAGGAAAAGCATATCAGGCCTCGAGTTGGCTGGGCAAATGATGTGAACGTTTAGAAGTTTATTCGCTGCTCTTCCAGACTGCGTAATCTTTACCAGCATTGTTGAACTCATAACCTATCACCTCTTCATCTCCGACTACCCAAGCATCATGCCCTGGAGCAAAAGAATAGGCATCCCCAGCTGAAACTGTGATTTCTGATCCATCATCATGAACAACTGTGAGGGTTCCT
>NYXK01000165.1 GCA_002685535.1 Deltaproteobacteria bacterium | reverse complement strand
GGCTGCAGCCCTCGAATCCTCCAAGCTCTCTGAGTGGCCAAGTTCATAAAAAACCTGTTCTGTTGAATTTTCAAAATTGCTCAACATTTCCCAAGCCAAGGCAACCGGCTGGCTTTCTATTTTTTCAAAAGATTCCAGAACATCGTTGATGATCGGCCCGTGTCTGGAAATACGCACACGTAGAGGCCGGTCTTCACTGCCCTTTACTGAAATTATTTCTTCTATTATTTTTAGATCTTCCCAATGATCACGGAACCATACCTGATCCGGATTTGCGGGATTTGTACGCTCACGAAAATAATCCAAATCGTCATTCTGCAGCATGGTAACTCCCCATGCCATACGTCGATTATGCCCCAGAATCGCAAATGGAATTCCGGCCAAATGGTGTCCGTAAAGTTCCCAATCCGGAGTTTTCATGTGTGCCTCATACCAGGTGGACGGTGCAGCAAAACCAATGTGCGGATCATTTGCTAAAATTACTTTTCCGGATTTGCTATGTGAACCTGAAATGACCCACGAGTTGCTGCCGAAAAAAGGTGGTATCCGCGAAAGTACATTTTCCATTTCAGCAAAAAATGTTGCTAACTCGAGGTCTGTATCATTATGTTGTTTTGAGACTTTGATCTGAGTGTCACCTTCGGGCCAGTTCAGAGCAAGATCCTTGAGGTAACTGCTGCCCAGGTTTTTTTGAATATGTGAAATCAGGGGATCCTGCAGAACCGCATTGCTGAAGGTATAGGACATATATGCAGAAATGCTGACCAGATCCTCGATCCTGTATTCACGTTTTGGAATTCCTAACAGCGTGAATTCAAGCGGAGTTGTTCCTGCAGCAACGAAAGCATTTAGTCCGGAGAGGTATGCTTCGAGCGCTTTTGTAACTTTTGGGGGATTTTTGCGGTAATTTTTTTCAACGTAGCTTTTGGCATAACGCTGTATGCCGAGTGTGCGGAAATAACGGTCAACGTCCAGTGTTGCCTCTCCTAGCATTTCTGAAAGACGACCATGAGCGACACGTATCATCAACTCCAGTTGAAAAAGACGCTCCTGTGCGTGCAGATAACCCAAAGCGCGATAAGCATCGAGTTCGTTTTCCGCTTCTATATGAGGAATTGCCCATTCGTCAAAGACAACATCAACCTCACTTTTCAATCCCGGAAGGCCGATTTCTCCGGAACGTTGAGGTAATTTTGTTCTTAAAAAACCATAACCGCCTGCAATAATCAGCAAAGCCAAAAGGCTGAGCCCAAAAATATATTTTCGGAACATACTCAGCATGGGATTGTGATTTCAGGCAGCTTCCATACTGAGCTTTTTACGGTGCAGATACTGATTCAGCTTCATGTGAGTCAGCATATCAATGTCACGGAAGACGAAGTGGAGATCGATCTCTCCGTTGCGTGGGATAACATCAAGCACAGTGGCAGCTAAATTTTCGCGTAAACTGGCGTAAGGCAGATGAAAAAGAAAAACATCACTTTTGTTGATACCCTGCGGAGGCAATTCATCCAACCTGACCTTTAAACCCCCGGCGCTCATATCCTTTATTATTCCGGACAGTTTATGATGCGGAAGACGGCCCAGATCAAACTTCTGCTCCATTTTAAACTGCACTGCACCCAACAGCTGAAAATCCATTTCCAGGTCCAAAGGCAGGCGTTCGGAAATTCGGATCTGTAATTTGCGTATTTTGCTGGTGTGCCCCAGTATAACAGCGTTCAGATCTGTTATCAGTTGTCCTATAATCTTAAACTTGAACTCATAATCAGCATCATTTCCGCGACGGATATGACAGTATAATTCCTTAAACTGCTTGATATTGGCCGGTCGCCGTTTTACTGTCGGCGGTTTGATCAACAACTGTGTCTCATTAGAATCAAGGATGGTACTCATGAAGACAATTTTTTTTTGCTTGTGCCGAATCTGGAATTCCAGTTGAGTTCCGGCTTCAAGCATTTGTGTACAGCTAAAGCCTGCATCTGTGTTCTTAAAACTAAACTGCAGACTTTTGCGCAGCAGAAATATTTTGTTCAAATCCCCTTTTGAGAAGTTTAGGGAATTTTTATAATCCGCTACTGTTTGCTCAAATATTTCCGCAGACATAATAACCGGCAGCAGTTCCGCAGGATCCCTCGTGCCGCACAACTCTGTTAAAAAGTCACGATCCTCATCATCTACCTGCCGTGCTTCAAATTCAGAATCAACTGACAACTGAGCCTGATCTTCAGCAATTTGCTCAAGATCTTCCCGGATTTTCCTTTTATGGAGATAGCGTACCAGAAATATACCGCCTGCTATTGAACCTACAAAAGCGGCCGCTAAGAGATAAAAACTTAAAGGAATTTCAGAAAGAGGGGGCATGGTCTGCAGCATATTTGTCGCCTGCAGATCCTGAAGTCCAAATTTTGCTTCTTTGGGACTCCTGCTGATTCCGCAAAGCAGCAACCAGGCAGTCATAACTCCTGCTGATAAACTTACTTTATGGAAAAATTTTCTTAATCCAAGCATAAAACGTAGACTCAAATAATGACAGTAGTACTAAATTTATTAGAAATTATAAACAAATCCGGTAACGCATCTGTTATGCCAATCAACCGACTAAATCGTAACTTCCAAGTACTTTGTAACAAAAATTTGATACACGGAGAACGTCAAGACAGGCTTTTGTATCTGTAGAATTGTAAAAATCCACGTAAAATACATACGCCCATGGAGTGTCTTTAGCAGGCCTTGACTCCAGACGACAAAGGTTGATCTGAAAAAGGTTGAACACGCTTAGAAGCTGATACAGCAGCCCGGAGCGGTCATCCTGAAACTCTACTAAGAGTGAGGTTTTTTTGCAGGAATAATCCGGCTGTTCATTTTCCTGGCGCGACCTTACAACGAGGAAACGTGTGGTATTATTCCGGTAGTCCTGGATTCCGGAGGCTTTTCTCCATTGCGGTTTATCTTCAGCAAAGGAAAGCGGGACGATGGCTGCTACAGGATCGTTTCCGGAGTCAACTGCTTCCAGAAACAGAATACCGGAATCAACGTTACTTCTGGTTAATTTACTCTGAGCGCTGGCCATGTTTTTGGAGATAAATCCGCTGCTTTGTTCAAGTGCCTGAGGGTGAGCAAAACAATACTCAACCTGCTCCAGCTCAGCATTTGCCAGCAGGGCATACTCGACCAGCAAATTTATTTCTCCCAGTATCACGAGGTCATTTCTGACCAGTGAATCCTGAACTTGCGCAACTGTTCCCGCGACAGAGTTTTCAATCGGAACTACCGCGATAGAATCCGGATCTTCTGTTACTTTGAAAAGTGCTTCAATAAAAGTACTGGTGTAGCTAACACTGGCTCCGCTGTTGCGGACTTTTTGGGTGGCTTCATCACTGAAGGTGCCTTGCGGCCCCAAAGTGTAGATTTGGGAGCAGTCCTTTATAAGCATGAAACCAACGAGATTAAGAGGCAAGCAAACTGCCGGTATTCTGCATGAAGACCGGCTGAATGTAAAATTTGTGGCTTAAGTAGCGATTGTCTTTCCGGAACGGATACACTGGGTACAAACACGTGTTTTTTTACGATTTCCACCTGCTTGACGGATTCGCACAGTTTGTAAATTAGGCATCCAGCGACGTTTTGTTTTGTTGTTGGCGTGACTGACCCGATTTCCATTTCCGGGAGTTTTTCCGCACACTTGACATTTTGTAGACATAACGATTTTCTTCTTTTTTTTTGTTCAAACTGATACTTAACACGTAATTCTAATTCTTTTTTTTAATAAATGCAATTCATTAATTTTCAGGTTCTTCAGGTAAGAGCGATTCCTGCACAGGCTGAGCTTTTTCTTCCGGTAAGAGCGGTTCCTGTTCTGCATGTGCTCTATTTGTGACGACTTTGACGCTCTGCACTGACTTGCTGGCAACTTTGTTGCCCCTGGCCTGAATACCTTTGATGGCCAAATCATCCAAAATATAGATATCGTTTGATTTGCGAATTCTGGGAGTAGGTACGAAAGATACTTCCAGCAGAATTCCCTCACCCTGACTCAAGTGCAAAATTTTTGCACCTTTTTTCGCAGGAAAGAGATTGTATTCACGGTCCATGATGAACTTTTCAACGCGGAAACGTTTTGCATAACAAACCCTGGTTGCACCTTCCCAGTATACCACATTATGAACAGTCGCTGAATTCAGTTTTTCAACACAAATAGCATTTTTTCCGATGAATTGTTTTTCGGGAACACGAATAACCTGATATGATCCATCCTTGCGGATAACAACCATTTTGTCATAGGCAGAGCAATAAAATGAAGTAGTACCGGATTTTACATTCAGACCGAGAAAACCTTCTTTACGATCCCAACCTACTTTTTGTTTTTCCGCCACATCCTGAGCGCGTATTTCGTCAAAGCTCTTTATTTTGCTGCGTCTTGGATAATCCAGTCCATATTTTTCTTTGATTTTTTCCAGATACTTAATTGTGTAACGTGTAATATCTTTCAGCGACTTATTCAGTGAACTGATGGTGACTTTCAGTTTATCCAGTTCTTTTTGGCTTTCCTGCTGATCATAACGTGAAATACGTTTAATCTGCAGAGTCAACAATTTTTCGATATCAGCCTGTTCAACGGGAAAAGGCAGGACCGACTCGATCTGCAGTACAGCTTTTTTCACTACTTCAAGCGCTTCTTCGTATGAATCACAAGCTTCCAGTTTCTGATAAATTTTTTCGCCGATGAAATACATTTCCATTCTGCGCATATGCCACTTGCGTCTGGCCTGCTCTAGCGACAGCAACAACTCCCTCCTGAGGATATCTTTTAAGCGTATTGTGTTTTGCTGCAGGACTTCACTTACAGTCCGTTGTACGGGTTGATTCCCTTGAATTAGCAGCATATTAACAGATATGGAGACTTCACACTGCGTGAATGCATAGAGCAATTTCAGCAATTTTTCTGCATCCATGCCTCTGACCGCTTTCAATTCAATTTCAACTTTCTCCGCGGTAAAGTCGTCAATTGACGACAGTTTGAATTTGCCTTTGTTGACTGCATCCTGAACAGACTGGATCAAAGATTCCGTCGTCACCCCAAACGGCAACTCTCTCACCGTCAAGATTTTTTCATCAGTAATATCGATACGGGCACGCACCCTCACCTTACCGTTACCATCTTCGTACTGACCTGTGTCAAGCAAACCTCCATTCATAAAATCCGGAAACAGCTTAAATGGTATATTTTTCAGAAAAGCAATTTGTGCATCGATAACCTCGTTGAAATTATGCGGTAGTATTCGAGTGGACATTCCCACCGCAATTCCTTCCGCCCCAAACAGCAGAGAAACCGGAAGTTTAGCAGGCAGTACAATCGGTTCCTTATTTCGACCGTCGTAACTGTCGGAAAATTCCGTCAGTTCAGCATTAAAGAGGGCTTCTTTGGCCAGTGAAGTAAGGCGGGCTTCTATGTACCTTGGTGCAGAGGCAGGATCTCCGGTCAGTAAATTTCCAAAATTACCCTGCTTTTCAATAAAATATTCTTTGTTGGCCATCACGATCAAGGCTGAACCTATGGAGGCATCGCCGTGCGGATGGAGCTTCATTGTATCACCTACAATATTTGCAACCTTACTGAATTTTCCATCATCCATCTCCCTCATTGTATGCAGAATACGGCGCTGCACCGGTTTTAGGCCATCTAAAATATCTGGAATCGCGCGATCCTTAATAACATAGGAAGCGTATTCCAGAAAATTTTGATCCATTAAAGGTTTGAGATAACGCATTTTTCTCTTTCAACTCAAAATATTTAAGTCCGCATCGGGCAGCTTGACTGATAAAATTTTTTACTGATTCAGTTACAAAACAATTTTAATTACGGAAGTGATTCCTTCTTTGTTGCGGATTTCTTCAACGACTGCATCAGGCAACTCATCATCCACACGGATCAACGACATTGCCTCACCGCCGCGTGTATTTCTTGACAGTTGAAACTGATCAATATTGACACCATTTTCTCCTAAACAGGCTCCTAAAATACCAACCATTCCAGGACGATCCTTGTTGGTTGTCGCCATAATTGTACCTTCCGCTTCAAATTCACAGACAAAACTATTGATCAACGTGATTCTGGGGTGTGGTCCGCTGAACACAACTCCGCCGATGGAAAAATCCCGGCCTTCTCCGCTAAGTGTGCATTTGAGCGCACTCTCGTAATCAGTAAATCCGGCATCCTCACTTTCTTCAATATGGAGGCCTACATTTTCCGCCTGCTGATCTGCATTGACATAGCTCACATAATTTTTGTGACTTTGCAGCAAACCTTTCAAAAAACAGAGCCTGAGTAGAGTTGCATCCTCTTTTGCCAGTTTTCCACGATATTTAATTTCCAGATGAGTAGGAGTAAATTCGACATATTGTGAAGTGAAGACACCAAGTTTTTCCGCAAGCGAAGCATAAGATGAAACGGGACCGCTGCCTAAAACCTGTACGCTCGGCATATTGACCGGATATTCAACCACTTCACCCCGTAAAGCACGCGGTGTCTGATTTGCGATCGATTCGGCAATCCTTATTTGAGCCTCTGTTGTTGAGGCACCGACATGCGGTGACATCACGACCTGAGGCAGCTCCCGAAAAGGGTTAACGCTCGGCGGTTCATCTTCCCATGTATCAATTCCGGCTGCAGCAACCTTGCCGGAATTTAATTCTTTCAGCAGTGATTTTTCCTGAATAACCCCTCCACGCGCTGAGTTCAAAATCACTACTCCGGACTTCATTTTGCTGAATTCCTCTGCACCGATCATACCGGTTGTTTCCTCGGTTTTAGGTACATGCAGCGAGATTACATCCGCAGAAGAAAGAAGTTCGTTCCAGCTGCATTTTTTGGCATTGTGACGCTCGAACACTTCTTCTGCAATATAAGGGTCAAAAGCCAGCACTTCCATATCGAAAGCTTTTGCGTAACGCGCCACGCGATGTCCTACATTTCCTAGACCTATTATGCCAATTGTTTTTCCGAGCAGTTCTGTGCCGGTGAAAGAATGACGGTCCCACTTAAGTTCACTCATGTGAATGTGAGCAGGAATTATTTTTCTCATCGCAGAAAGTAGCAAACCTATCGTAAGTTCGGCGGCAGAATTTGTGTTTTTTCCGGGTGTATTGATAACCAGAATTCCTTTTTCGGTTGCATATTTAACATCAATATTACCAATACCAACCGCAGCGCGTGCAATTACTTTCAACTTTGGCGCTTTGTCAATTAATTCTTTGGAAATCGGGGTTTCCGAACGCGTCAGGATACAATGGAAAGGTGCTATTATCTTGAAAATTTCAGTGAGAGGCAGATCAGGTGCGTATTGGATTTCAATATCTTTTTCTTTACGCAATTTTTCCAGGCCAATTTGGTGAATTGATCCTGTAACAAGGATTTTGTACATTAAACTAATTTTTCTCAAGTTCAGATTATAAACAGTTGCTGTATTCTATCATTCCACATTTTGACGGAGTACGCAAAGATTCTACTCTGAAACTGAAGAATTTTAGCAGCAGAAACCACTAAACGGAAAAAAAGGAGGAAAATAACTAAGAATGTTTTTGGAGGATAATTGAAAAACGGGAGAGACTACCCTCCCGTTTTTCTGATAATGCTCAGAAACCCTTGCGAACCATGAGTTCTTGAGGGGTTAAGCGGTGCAAACAGCGTGTACGAATGGCTATTTGACGAAAAGGGTAAAGATTTTTTGTGGTAGATTTCATCTGCTTCTCCCGTATTTAAACGATTAATATCAATGATAAATATAGTCTTTAAAACTATTTTATCGAACTCTTGCACACATCTTGAAAGATGTATTAATATCATCGACAGAACAGATAATTTCTTGAATTGTTTTTTATCAAGAGAACTTAAACAAGGTATTATGGCAAGAGGTGGCTTCAGAGAAGGCGCGGGAAGAAAAAAAGAATATAACGAGCCTGTCAAAAAAATTTTATTGGGACTTCCGGAGTCTGTTTTGAAGCAGCTGGACAGCTATGCCTCTGCCAAGAACCTCTCTCGACCAAAAGCCGTGGCAATCCTCGTAGAGCAGGCAATGGACCGAAACAACCAACTCGCGATGTAACAGCTATTTTGATTTAAAAAATTACTTTTCATCCGTCTCGGTCGGAAAGTCTCCGTCGAGCTCCTTGAGTTTACGTGTAGCTTCAAGGTAACGCTTTTTTGACCTCCGCCTCTCCCACAATCCTAAAAGAATCATCGAGCAAAATAACATTCCGATTAAAACAAGTCCCATATATTTCCACATTTAAACAGTCATACCTTCTGAGAACATACAGAAAATACGATGGATTCACAAATGATCTGAATTGCGCCCGCAACAATATCAGCAATCACTTACAGAAACTCCTCAGCTGGAGTTAAAAATCATCAACAGAATTGAAATTCCATAATATACTGCAATTCCTCCAAGTACCCAGTTAACCCAACCTGGCGTTTTACCCTTAGCTTTTTTGCGGTGCCTCCTCCATAAATAGATCGCACAAACAATCAGGAAAGCAAGAAAAATCCCCTTTGGTCCCATGTTAGTGCCTGTTCACCTGGTTTCTGCTTTACGATAAAGCACAGGATTTAAATTTTCATCGTTATACATTTTCATTTGCTGATAAACTTTGAGCCGTTTTTCTCCGCTGCTTAAATCAGCAAGCAATTTAGTGAGGCATTGTTCCAAATCTTGACGCTGCTCTCGTAAAACGGAAAGTTTTGCTGCACACTTGTTACGATGTTCTGCTGTCACCTCCTCACGTTGAACTTCTTCGTCCATATGATAAATTTTAAGCGCATTTATCGAAAGACGATCAATCATGCTTCCGGGTGTTTCACTGTTCATTTCCGTTTCAGCATTATTTTTCACATTTTCCGCGTTGATAATATTCAGCAGAAACTGATCCAGCTGTTCGATCAAATCATTTCGCCGTTGATTGAAAACATCAATCGCACGCTTCACTTCAGCAATTTTTGAATCCGAAACATCTGGATCACGAGCCAGATCTTCCTGATGCCATAATTCAAAATTGACCTGATGCTGGATTGAAACCAACCTGGGGAAATTTTCCGCTGCTGAAAAATCCGCCTCTGGCAAAAACCCGTGCCATAACTCAACCTCATGAAGCTGCTGTTTCAACAACTTCTCTGTTTCAAACATGAAAACCATTAAAATTCCTTTAGCAGTAAGTTTTTATCATCGTCTCCAATTCAGCTTGTACTGCTTCTACAGTAACACCGTGGAGACACTCCAGCTTACATTCTGGATAAGTACATTTATTTTTACATCCCGGATCATATTCAAGTGTACAGTGTTGAGCGTCCTCAGGAGGAGTCCAGTTAACAGCCCACGGCCTGCCGAAAACTGCCAGTGTCGGAGTGCCTCCGGCAACCGCAAAATGTCTTGGGCCATTATCATTACCAAGATGTAAATCCACTTTATTCAGGATCGCCAGCGTTTCAGTAAGTGATGGAATATCATAGTCCGGCAGCGCTTTTTGCTTCATTGCTTCTCTTACGGCATCAATAAAATGCTCCTCACCTGGACCAAAGAGAAATAATATTTTTGCTTGATGTTTCTGTACCAACCAGTCAGCAATCACAGCAAACCGTTCTGCAGGCCACACTTTGTAAGGCTGGCGTGAAACTGGAGACAAAGTCACCACAAAATCGCTGTCTTTTATACCAAGCTGGCCAAAAAGCCGCGCAGCATATTCTTTATCTTCTTCTTCTGCAAAAAAATTCAATCCGAAATCATTAGCGTAAATTCCAAGTTCTTCCAGCAACTGAGCTTTATCCTGCGCAGCATAAGTCACCTCCGTGGATATTTTGACAGGATGAGTATAGGCCCAGCTTCTTCCACGAAAACTAAAACCAATCCGGATTGGCGCAGCTGAAAAACGAGTCGTCAGAGCGCTCCGTGGATTTCCAAAAAAATCAATTACACAGTCGAATTGCCGTTCCCGAAGTTTGCAGATAAAGGAAATTGACTCACTGATTGTTTGCGCTTTACGATAAAGTAAAATTTCATCCAGAAAAGGGTTATTACGCAAAACCTGGTCGGCAGGAGCTTCTGTCAAAAAAGTCAGTTCTGCTTCCGGAAAAGATTCGCGTAACAGCCTGATCGAAGGAGTCGTCATTAAAACATCACCAATCCTCCGTAACTGAATCAAAAGAAATTTCACTGGAGATTCACCTTTATTCCAGATCGGTTAAATCTTTGAGACGTTTTTCTGTTGAAGAAATCTCCATTATTTGTGCCCCAAGTTTATCGCCAATCGTCACAGATTTTGCTTTTGCGATCTCTTCATCATTGATATAGAGCTTCATATTATCCTCCACCTGCGTCTCCAACACCAGCATGGAGCCTTGCCCAAGCCTCAATATTTCATCAATTTCCATCCTGCATTCACCCAATACCAAGCGGGCTGTAACCGGCATTTCCAGCAATTTCTCGATTTGTGGTCCAACCACTTTTTTGCTTGTCTTCATTTTTTGTTTTCCGCTGCTCATCTGATTTTGTATGAAGGAAGATTCTCTTGAAGCAATTTTAGCTCGCAAGTATACAAATTTTTTGCTATTTTTTAATGTTCAATACTTAAACCATACCGTTTAGTTACGAGCAGAACAAGTTGATTTAATCTCAGATAAGAGGAAAAAGAAATGTCACCGAAACAAAAGACAGCCACAAAAAGACACGCCAACAGCCGTCCCAACAAAAGAAATCTGAAAAAACGTCGCCAGCTAATTCAGGAGAATGCTGAACTTCTCCATTCTCTTGCTCAGGAGTAATGACTTCTCAGGAGAGTTTTGGAACCCTGATTCCTGATCCGCTCAATAAAAAACTTCAGCAGGAAGGAGTTGCTTTTACAGAACTTCGTGAGTCAAGCTCTGCTGCTGAAAAACTGGTTGAGCAAATTTACCGTTTATGGCGCAGCGGAGACCTCCGCATCGAACGCAACTGGAACGGTATACTCGATCAACCACAAAACATTCCTTACAGCCACAGTGCCTGCCTGTTACCCGATGACCGTCTCTATCTTGAAAGCTCAAATCCACAGCAGTTGTGGAAGCTTGCGACTTGGAACGTTAATTCTATCCGGACACGACTGCCTTTGCTTCTGCAGTGGCTCAAAGAGCATAATCCGGACGTAGTCTGTCTTCAGGAAACCAAAGTTGAAGACGCGCAGTTTCCTGTCTGGGATCTTCAACAAGCCGGATACGAATCTGTTTTTTCCGGACAGAAATCCTATAACGGCGTTGCCATTTTGTCGAAACATCCCATCCAGGATGTACAGCATGGTTTTAGTAACAGTTATGATCCAGAAAATGCCCGTCTGATTGCTGCAACTGTTTCCGGAATGCGCATGGTTAATGTTTACGTACCGCAAGGTCAAACCACTGAATCAGACAAATTTAAATATAAACTGAATTTTTTTGCAGAATTAATTCAGGAGTTTCAGGCAGCAAAAAATTCTGACAAAGCTTTGGCGATCATGGGTGATTTTAATATTGCGCCGCATACGGATGATCTCTCGAATCCTGAATCAATGCGCGGCAAAGTCAGCTTTCATCCGAAAGAACACGCGCTTTTAGCCGAACTGATGGAGATCGGCCTGAGTGATCTTTTCCGCAAATTTGACCAGCGATCCGGACAATTTTCCTGGTGGGATTTCCGTACCCGGGGTTTTGAACGTGATGAAGGAATGCGTATCGACTATATTCTGGCAAATTCTGTTTTGACTTCCTCCTGCCAAGCATGCATAATCGATATTGAAGCACGAGAACAAGATCGGCCCTCAGATCATGCACCGGTCATTGCTGAATTTAAACTTTGACTTAAAAAACTTATTCCACAATAAAAAACATGAATCGTGCAAAATATCTCAAAATCTTCATGATAGGTTGCCTATTTTTTGCATTATCTGCAGGAAATGTTTCAGGCGCACTTCCAGTAGAGCGCCCTGGGGCATTTGCTATGGTAATTGATGTTCCAATTCGCATCCTTGGTATAGGGCTTGCGGTAGTTGGAACTGCTTTTTTTATCGTGGCTTTACCATTTGCCATGAGTTCCGGAAGTACCGGAGACGCCTGGGATGCCCTGGTAGCCGAACCCTTTCAGTTCACCTTTACCAGGCCTCTCGGAAAATTTGAAGATTGGAAGAGGCCAAATGAAGAATCTGACTCTTCTAAAATGATCACCTCTGATTAGGAGTGAAGATGAGAAAAATTATTTTAACAGTGTTTGCAGCATCCNGTCTGCTTTTATATAGCACACAGGCATTTGCACTTTTCAACCTTAGTTTTGGGGTGCCGTTGTCTCATAGCTTTTCTGATAGTAATGTTGCAGAATCAGATGGTGTTAGTGGCTATTTCATTCAAGTGGGTGTGCCATTATTACCAGGACTAGGAATGGACAGTTATGAAACTAAGNTTAAATGCGCAGGTTGTGATAAAGAGNNNAAANTATCAACTTCAATNTATAATCTGTATTATCAGCTACCGATTCCAATTGTTAACCTGACTCTTGGANTAGGTGCNGGTAAAACACAAGCAATTNNNGGGNGGTGTCGCACTAGATGATGGCGCTGCTACCCAGTTTTATGCAAACGTTGGCATACCAATTCTTCCACTCTTTGACATACATCTTAGTTATCGATCAATTTCTTCAAAAATAGAATCGACCTCTGGAAGTGATAAGGGTACGGAATACGACTTCGGAGGCAGCGTAATGGGCCTTGGTCTCGGGTTCAATTTCTAGTAAATATATCTGCTCCAGATGTTAAACAAGTTAAATTANCTNCGAAAGCTGGCATTCTCAGCTTGTTTACTTTTGGGGCTGAGCGGCTTGGGAACTACAGCAAGAGCGCAGTTCATAGGTATCAGTACTGATGTTGCCATCGCATATTCTGCNGCTACCGGAAGTGCTTCAGGGTACTCTGTTGGGATTTCACATCCTACACCTTTTTTCCCAAATATTGGATATTCAACTGTCAGCTTTAAAGAGAAAGAATCCATAACTGACTCCTCTGATAGTACTTCATCTGTCTCACTAGATACAACGACTTCAATCAAAACNATTAATCTTTTCTACAACGTTCCATTTCCGGTTGTTACAATTTCTGTGGGATTTGGTTACGGTACAGATAATCTAGGGACAGGGNTGGAGACAAAAACAACAATTGTGGAAACCTACCAAGGAACAAAATTAGATCAAGACAATAGTGACTTGAAAGCCTCTGTTTCAGAAGCATTTTTTCACATAGGACTACCTTTTTGGAACACAATTGAGTTTCATCTTGGATACCACTNCATGTCTTTTACAAATATTGACATAACAAGTAAAAAAAGTGTTAATTTTCAAGGGAGTTACACTGTAGATAAAAAGAAATATTCTGGTGGAATGACCACAATTGGAGTTCAAGTTGCGTTTTAATGTTTCCCTCGCCGTTTCCTGAATATATCAGTTTTTTTTGTGCTGATTTATCTACGCCGCCTGTTTTTCCACTCCTTCCGGAAGAAGACAAATTTCTGAAAACATTAAGCTCCTCTAAAAGGCAGACTGAGTTTTCTCATGGAAGATGCTGTGCTCATCAGGCTCTTGCAAAATTTAAACTTGAATCAGAACCTATTCTGAGAAATGCTGAGACAAGGGAACCGTGCTGGCCGGACAGGGTACGTGGGAGCATCACTCATTCCGGAGAATACGCTGCNGCGGCTGTTGGTTTGGCTGATGATGTTTCCGGAATAGGCATCGATTTAGAAAGTTTATACAGAGTAGTTGATTTCAATATCAGTAGACATGTCTGTGTCGAGAAAGAACTGGAGTGGTTAAATACCCTGCCACCGGATCAGGCAAACCGGGGACTCAGGATTATTTTTTCGGCCAAAGAGTCAATCTTCAAATGCCTCTTCCCGATTTCAAAAACATACCTGTATTTTAAGGATGCGACAGTCACGATTGATGAAGCTAGTGNTGAATTTACTTTCACNCTCTCGAGNGAATGTTCCGGGGTCACTGAAGCNGGTTTCCGGCACAGCGGAAAATTTTCAATCATTGATAAAATGCTGCTGACCGCAATTTATCTCTAAAATCAGTTTCAAAGTCTAATCGCGGATTTTCTAGGCTAAGCTAATCTTATAAATTGCGCTTATCATATTTTTATCAACAAGTNGACAAAGTCTATTTCAGCTACAAATTCAACTTGTTGAACGCAGTTGTTGACAACTGACATTTTAACAACTGTTAACCAACAATTCGTATTGGGTTTTCTCTAAATTTTTGCTAGATTATTGTTTATCAACATTCTCTTAACAGCTTATCAAAACACACAAAAACAGAGAATAATGTTAATTAATCAAAAAGTTAAGCACTTATCAACAAGTTGTCAACAATCCTACTACTACTAATAAAATAAATATGGAAATTACTTTAAAAAGAGAAGCTTTGAGTAGTACTCTGCAAAACATCAATTCTGTTGTTGACAAAAGCTCAACGAAGCCTATCCTGTCGAACTTTGTGATAAGGACACTGGAAGACGACAGTTCGAATGTTGAATTTTCGTCAACAGACTACGAGTTATCTCTGGTTGAACTGATGCCTGCGCAAATTAAAGATCCGGGCAGTATCTGTGTTAACGCAAAAAAAGTTTTTGATATAGTTAAGGAGCTTAAAGATGAAGAAGTTCATATTCGTTCGACAGAACAACTCTGGATCTATATCACCTGTGGATCATCAGAATTNCGNCTTCCTTCNGTTGAAGTNGGATTATACCCACAAACAGTGCTGGAAAAACTTCCGGAGTCTGTGACGATCTCTGTAGACGATTTAAAGCGCTGTATCGACATGACGCTTTTTGCGGCAATTACGAATGAGTCACGTCGAAACCTGATGGGTGTTTGTCTGCGCTCAACCAGTGATCAGCAAACCCGCTGGCTGTCTACTGACGGTCACCGTTTAGCGCAAATAATAAAGTCCGTTGATAATTTAATTATTGACGCGGAACAGGAAGTTATCATACCGAGAAAAGCGCTGACCGAAGTAAGAAGGGCCGCGGATTTGTTTGGTAAAACAGTAAATATAACNTTTGACTCTCGTNTNATGCANTTTTCCGGAGGACAGATAAGTTTTAAAACAAGACTGATTGAAGGTAAATTTCCAAACTGTGATCCTATTATTCCAAAAGACAACAATCTGGAAATTATGGTAAACCGCGAAAGTTTTATCAATTCGCTGAGGATTGTCTCTTCTATCAGTTCTGAAAAACTGAGACCGGTCAAACTAATTATTTCTGCAGGAGTTTTGAGACTTGAAAGTGAAAAAGCGGATTACGGCGAAGTGGTTGATGAGATAGAAGCCGCTTATGAAGGNGANGCTTTTCAAATCGGNTTTAATGCCAGATACCTTTTGGATGTTTTAGGNGTGATTGACAGTGATGATATTATCCTGGAGTGTAAAAACTCTATGAGTCCAACTATCATTAAATCGTCTACTGATGGATCNTTTTTATCTGTAATTATGCCATTGAGGGTTGAGTGGTAGTTTGACGGTTTTCACTTCATTGTTCATGAGAACTTAGAGAGTGATAACCGACAATCAACCGTTAACCGGACATGATTTGACATGATCATCCGCAATCTTGAGGTCTCTCAATTTCGCAACTACAGCAGGTGTTGCGCCGATTTTTCTGCAGATTTAAATTGGATATACGGCGCAAATGGTCAGGGAAAAACAAATCTGGTTGAGGCAGTACATTATCTCTGTAATTTAGAATCATTCCGTACAAAAAAATCAGCTCAACTGCTNCAGGAAAACAAANCAGAAGCANTCNTTCAGGCTGAGCTCGAACGTCAGCGCGTACAGCATCAGGTACGCATAAAAGTTAGCAAAAAAGGTCGACAGGTAGTTTTAGACCGCTCGCCTTCTCACCGTGTTTCTGAATACATTCTCTCCTTTATGGCGCTGGCTTTCACACCGGAAGACGTAAATCTATTCCGGAATGTACCACAGGAACGCCGAAAATTTTTTAACAGGATAATGACCTTCGTTGATCCTGTCTATTTTAAGAACCTCCAGGAGTACACAAAAATTATTGCCCAGAAAAACTCATTATTGAGACAGGGTCTTACAGAACAAATTCCGCTTTGGAATGAAATGCTCGTACGTTCCGCAATAAAAATAATGCAGCAGCGCAGTAATTTTGTGGAACAGATGAATGCACATTTGCACGATCTTTTCATGGAACTTTCCGGTCGTTCAGAAAAGTTGACTTTGGTTTATAAACCTTCGCTGAATTCAAATGATCTGGATGAGAAAATCTGCCTCCTCCAACTCGAAAAAAGCCTGCAAAGAGACCTGCAATACGGCTTTGCTGTGCTTGGTCCACACAGGGATGAATACCATTTACTTATCGATGAAAAAAAAGACAAGGATTTTTTTTCGCAGGGAGAGTTCAGGATTACTAATTTGTCTTTAAAAATGACAATAAATCGTTTATTATGTGTGAGATATAAATTTTATCCAGTTTTGATTTTTGACGATCTATTTTCAGAATTGGATGAGGAGGTGATTCAGCAAGTTTTGCAGTATTTTATTAAGTTAAAAAACCAAATTTTTGTCACCTCAACCTCTGAACCATCGAGTTTCCTGCCCGGAAAGAATTTTCACATTGAAAAGGGACAGTTGGTTTGACACCACAGCTGGAGTAAGTAAACTTCAGTTGTTTCATGAAAGAACAAAATGCCTGAAATTGAAAGCGTAGTAAATTCAGATTACGATGAATCTGATATCACGGTTCTGCAGGGACTGGAAGCGGTTCGCCTGCGCCCTGGAATGTATATCGGTGGAGTCGACAGTGCCGCTCTTCATCACCTGGTTTTTGAGGTTGTAGATAACAGTGTTGATGAAGCACTAGCTGGGTTCTGTACCGAAATTCACGTAATCATCAATTCAGACGGAAGTCTTTCTGTTGAAGATAACGGCAGGGGTATTCCTGTTGGCATACACGAAGAAGAAGGTATTCCTGCGGTTGAACTGATTTTGACACGGCTTCATGCAGGTGGAAAATTTGATAACAGCAACTACAAGGTTTCAGGCGGCTTGAATGGTGTAGGTGCATCTGTAGTAAATGCACTTTCCGGAAAAATGATTGCAGAAATACACCGCGAAGGTTTTTTATGGAAGCAGGAATACCAGCAGGGCATTACAGTTACCCCTCTCGATCAAGTTGAAGAAAGCAAGAAAAACGGAACACAAATAACTTTTTGGCCGGATGAAACGATCTTTGATAGTGTTGAATTTAATTTTGAAATATTAGCCCACCGTCTAAGGGAATTAGCGTTTTTGAACAGGGGAATCCTAATTTCAATCAGAGACAACCGGACGGAACGTTTTCAGGAATTTAAATATGAAGGCGGGATTGCGGCATTTATCAAGCACATCAACGAAAATAAAAGTGTTTTGCACGAATCTCCGGTTTACTTTTCCGGAAAATCAGATGATGTGGAAATTGAAGTAGCTTTTCAGTACAATGACAGTTACACCGAACGTATTTATTCTTTTGTAAATAATATCAATACAGTAGAGGGGGGAACACATCTGACCGGTTTTAAAGGCGCGCTTACGCGCACCTTGAATAGCTACATGAGCGCAAATAAAATTGTCAACGATTCTAAGGAAAATTTATCGGGAGAGGATGTCCGAGAAGGCATGGCGGCAGTTATCAGTGCACGTGTCATGAATCCACAGTTTGAATCGCAGAAAAAAATTAAACTGACTAATGTTGAAATTAAGGGAAAAGTTGAAACTCTGGTCTCAGAATATTTGGGCGCTTATCTGGAGGAAAATCCTGTTGTAGCAAAAAAGATTGTCTCCAAGGGTATAGACGCTCAGCGGGCCAGGATTGCTGCTAAAAAAGCTAGGGAACTGACACGTAGAAAAAATGTTCTTGAATTCAGCACACTGCCTGGAAAACTTGCCGACTGCCAGGAATCAGATCCAGCATTAAGTGAGTTGTTTCTAGTGGAGGGTGATTCTGCGGGAGGTTCAGCAAAGCAGGGACGTGACCGTAAGAATCAGGCGATTTTACCCCTAAAAGGTAAAATATTAAATGTGGAAAAGGCACGTTTTGACAAGATGCTCAGCAATGAAGAAATAAAAACGATGATTACCGCGATGGGCACAGGTATTGGTATAGAAGAATTTGATCTGGAAAAAATACGTTACCACAAAATTATCATCATGACTGATGCGGATGTTGACGGTAGCCATATTTTGACTTTGATTCTGACATTTTTCTACAGACAAATGCCGGAGATTATTGAAAACGGTTATCTCTATATCGCTCAGCCGCCTTTGTACAGGGCAAAAAAAGGACGCTCCAGTTTTTATGTCAGGGATGATAATGAACTTACCGAACGTCTGGTAAGGGCTTCCAGTGAATCATTAGTTCTCAGCACGGATAATGGAAAAACCCTCAGCGGAGAAGAGCTTTTTCAGGCTGCTCTCAAAATCAGGCTTTACAATACCCACTATGACCGTTTGTGTTTTAATCCAAACCTGACCCTGCTGGTCGATCTTCTGCTTAAGCACGAAATTGAAATAGATTTGGGCGGTGCGGAACACATCCTCAAATGTGTAGACAGATTGAAGGAAAACTATCCTGATTATAAACTTACTGTAGATCCTGAAAAACAGGGAAACAATGTGTTGATTGAGGTTAACGAACTGCAGATTGAGTTGTCAATGAATTTACTGGAAAACATGAGTGCCTATGATTTTTCTCAAATGTTTCAGGAACGTTTAAAACTGATAGAAATTCTCGGAGAAAATGATGTTGTACTGACAGAAGAAAAAGAAGGAGAAAGCCAATCTTTTCAAACGTGGAAAGAAGTACTTGATTTTATGATTAGTTTTGGTAAAAAAGGTATGTACATCCAACGTTATAAGGGTTTAGGAGAGATGAACCCGGAACAGTTATGGGAAACAACGCTTGATCCAGACGTCAGAACTTTGAAAAAAGTAAAGGTTGAAGACCTAGTTGAGTCAGACGGAATTTTCACCATTTTGATGGGTGACCAGGTAGAACCACGCCGTAACTTCATTGAAGAGAATGCTCTTCGAGTGAAGAATCTTGATGTCTAGCATCACTACCAATATTACATGTCCAATCCGCATTCCATAGTCGCTATAGTCGGTCGTCCTAATGTTGGTAAGTCAACATTGTTCAATCGACTCGTCGGGCGGCGTTCAGCCATTGTAGAGAAAAAGCCTGGTGTAACACGTGATCGTAACTACGGTATTTCCAAATATCATGGTTATGAATTTATTGCTATTGATACAGGCGGATTTGAACCGGTTGCGGAAAGTTTACTCAGAAAGCAAATGGTGCAACAGGCGCGTCTTGCAGTTGAAGAGGCAGATTGTGTGTTATTTGTCGTTAACGCGCAGGAAGGCTGGACTCCTGCGGACGGAGAAATATACCGGACTTTGGTGGAAGCTGAAACACGGTTGTTTGTTGTAGTGAACAAAGCCGACAATCCGCGTTTGGAAGAGGAAAGTACAGATTTTTACCAGCTGGGAGTAGAAATAATTTATCCGGTTTCAGCAGAACATAACCGTGGAATAGATGGGCTGCTGGAAGAAGTAGATCAACTGGTTTCGCTTAAAATGGAGGAAAAGCGAGATTCCACCGAAGAAGCGGATCGTTCTAAAGAGCCAATCGCGGTTGCGGTGATCGGAAAACCGAATGCAGGAAAATCATCAATTGTCAACGCACTGCTCCGCAAAGAGAGGATGATTGTGGATTCTGTTTCCGGAACAACACGGGATCCTGTGGACAGTCACTGTAGTTATGAAGGTCGAGAATATTTACTGGTTGATACCGCGGGCATTCGCCGCCGGGGTAAAGTAAGTCAGAAAATAGAAACCTTTAGCATAGTTTCTGCGCTCAAATCCATAGAACGTGCGGATGTAACTCTCTTAATAATTGATGCTGAAGAAGGAATAACAGAACAGGTAATGAAAATTGCAGGTTATGCGAATGAGCGTAAGAAATCTCTGCTGATTGTGATGAATAAGTGGGATTTAGTTAAAAAAGACGGTACAACCCTGAAACAGGTAGAAGAAGAAGTATACGATCGTTTGGGCTTTATCAGCTTTGCACCAATTCTTTTTGTGAGTGCTAAAACTGGTCTAAGAGTTCCGCAGATATTTGAAAAAATTCTCAGCGTTCATGGACAGTATGTCCGGAGAATCCAAACTTCCGATTTAAACACCATCCTCCAGCTGATAGTCAATCAGCATCCTCCACCCTCAAAATCTGGTCGCCCAACCAAAGTCTACTATGGAAACCAGGTAAGTGTAGCGCCGCCGACTTTTGTTTTTATGACGAACAATCCGGAAAAAACAAATTTTGCTTACGAACGTTACATTGCCAATCAGTTCCGCTATCATTTTGGCTTTGAAGGCACACCGCTGAATTTCATCTGGCGTAAGAAAAAATCTGCGCGCAGTAATAATGCTGGTAAAAAATCCTGGAAAATTTAAATCATTTTTTTACCAGCATTAAGTCGGATGAAAAAAGATTCTTACAAAATCAGCAGTACTGCACTTCTGTAAAACGGCTGCGTAACTTAGTGATTTCATCTTTCACAGTTTTATCTTCAAGTCCTGCTTTCATCAAGGAAGCGAGCTCACCCATTTCAGCTTCTTTCATACCGTAACGCGTCATTTCCTGCACACCAATCCGTAAGCCGGAAGGATTACGAGCATCTTTATCACCCGGAAGCATATTGTAATTGGTGACGATGTTATTCTTCTTTGCCAGGGAACGGGCAATATCCTTGGCAACACCAAAATTTGTAACGTTGAGTGCTAACTGGTGACTTGCTGTGAAGCCAAATTCCCGGGCTTCCACATTGACTCCTTCGTCTGTAAGAGCTTGTCCAAAAGCTTTAGCATTGGCGATAGTTTGCGCGGCATATTTTTTTCCATGTTCAGCCATTTCCCGAATTGCAATCAACAATCCCGGCAGAGTGTGTAAATGGTGGCTGCTGGATGAACCCGGCATTACGCCACGGTCGACGCTGTTCCACCATTTTATTTCCTGCTCGCTGGACATGTTGCCTAAAATAACTCCACGCTGAGGTCCAGGAAAAGTTTTGTGGGTGCTGCCGTTGATGAAGTGCGCGCCTTCCTCAATAGGATTTTGGAACTGTCCGCCAAAGATTAGACCGAGTACATGTGCGCCGTCATAAAGAAGAGGAATGTTTTTTGCCCTGCATACTTCTGCAATTTCACTCACGGGTTCCGGAAAGAGGAAAAGGCTTTTTCCAAGAATGACCATGTTCGGCGATTTTTGTTCTACCAGATCCACGCACTTTGGTACGTCGAGATGATAACCGTCCTCAGTGGTAGGCCAGTAGTGGATGTTAATGGAATTTTCGNGTCCGAGAGTAAGAGCTTTTCCGCGAACCTGAATCCTGCGTCCAACAACNCCGATCGGACTATGACTGATNTGCCCTCCAACTTCGATTGAGTTTGCGATTACAGTATCATTACCTCTTAAAACAGCAAGAGCAACGGCTGTATTCGCGGCATTACCACTGATCGGGCGCACATCTGCCTGAAGGCATTTTGCGAGCTTGATAATTTCCCTGGTCGCCANACTTTCAATTTGATCAATGTAACGTGTACCTTCGTAATAGCGGTGATCCTCTTGTGAGGAGTTGGGGTGACCTTCCGCATAACGCCCCATGAAGTCATTGACCTCGATTTGTTTGACCGCATCGGACTGTACATTTTCGCTTGCAATCAGGTTGATGGCTTCTTTTCCGCGCCACTGGTTCTGGCTACTGACAATTTCCAGCACATCGGATATATNTACGCNCATAGTTTTCTCTTATTGATAATTTTTGTTTGAACCGGAAATAGTTACGGACGAACTATAACCCGGCTTTTTGAATTGAGCCTGTTTTCAGGCAGTTTAATATTCAGGAAAATACTCCAGCTTAGCACCTGTTTCTTTAATCGCTTCTTTTTCCGGAAGTTTCTTTTTCCGGAAATGTTCTCCTTTTACCACANTCTGTGGTCGGATACTNCGGATTAAAGAACTTGCATCCTGCTCATCAAAAATCACTACTCTGTCAACTGCTTCAATAGCAGAAAGCAACAGGGCTCTTTCACGTTCATTCAGCAAAGGAGGCTGCCCTTTTTGCATGGCGATACTCTGGTCACTGTTGATGGCGACAACATTAAAGCCTTTCAGTGTCTTTAGTTGATGNAGAAACTTCAAGTGACCAGCAGATATTTCGTCAAAAAAACCATTNGTGAAGACCACAGGTTGCTCCTGTGGAAGTGAGCAACAGAGTTGTTCAGGAGTCATAATTTTAGCAGAAGTTTCTCCAATATCAAAACGCTGCAGCAGTTCATTTTTTGAAAATGAAACTACACCTACATGTTGAATTTCCATACTTGCTGCGAGTTGTGCCCAATATGCAGCCTGTTCAANATCAGCTTTTCCGGCAAGCATAAAGGTCAACAAACTACTGACCGCATCTCCCGCACCTACAACATCGAAAACTTCCTGTGTTTCCGCAGCCAGAAAATGATAATCCTGCGGACCACTAAAAAGCAGTAAACCGTCCTGATCAAGACTGATGACGAGATATTTAAGTTTCACCTCGGACTGCAGAATTTCTGCCGCCTTGAGGATATCTTTTTGATCTTTGAGTTTAAAACCAACAGCCGCTTCAGTTTCTTTACGGTTTGGTTTTATGAGGGTAAAATTCTGATAGATTTTGTAATTTGTAGTACTTCGAGGGTCGCCCATTACCGGAATTTCGTTATTTTTTCCGCAAGCCGCAATTGCTTTCAGAGTTGCAGAACTGAGCAAACCTTTTCCATAATCTGAAACAATTACCGCATCACAGCTTGGAATTGTTTTTTCCAGATAATCAATCAGCTGTTTTTGAGGAGAAGGAGTTTCCGGATCGGGATCAATATCCATCCGGAGNAAATGGGTTTGTCCCGCAATCATGCGGTGTTTGAGGCAGCTTTTATAATTTTCAGCAACGATCACTCCGGAATAATCAACACCGTTTTCCGCGAGCAGTTTGCGGATTGTATTCCCCGTTTCGTCCTTTCCAGTGACACCGCAGACGAGCACTTCAGCACCGAGGGTGGACAGATTCATCACTACATTACCTGCTCCGCCCAGGCGTTGATCTTCCCGGAGTACACGCATTACCGGAATCGGCGCTTCCGGAGAAATACGATCCACTTCACCCCATGAGTAATGGTCCAGCATCAGGTCACCTACGACAAGGATGCGCGGCGAAACTATTTTCTCAAGTGCCCGGCGGAGATCTGGATCGTTCATTATTTTTAACGGCGACTTAANTATTTATCTAAGGTTTNTTTGAAAGTGCTGTAAGGCTGTGCTCCGGAAAGTACTTCACCTTGGATTTCTCCNGATTTGGAATCGAAGAGGCCTACAAAAAACCCGGGAGTTCCGGTAATACCCAGCTCTGCGCCATCTTTCATATCCTGATTTATTAATCCACGATACCTTTCACCATCCAGGCACTGATCAAATTTAGCAGGCGATTTTATTTTAATTTCACGTGCATATTCTTTTAGATCGTCCAAAGTTTGTGCTTTTGGGTTTTCGTAAAGCAGCTGGTGTATTTCTTCAAACTTGTNTTGTTCACGCGCGCATTCAGCGGCAATAGCAGATTCGTCTGCTTCCTTATGAAATGCGAGCGGAAAATGTCGGTAACCAAATGCAACNCGGTCCTGATAGTCATTGATCAGTTTACCTAATGTACNTTGCACCCTCCCGCAAAATGGACACTGATAATCAGAATATTCTAGCAGAATGACAGAAGCTTTTTTGTTGCCTCTCATGTATGCAGTTTTTATATTTCCCTTAAGAAGAAAATCTGAAGGTGCTTCCAAATGNGAAACGATCCAACCTTTCTGAAGTGCCAATGAGTACTGGCTCAACAGATGCTGACTGCGAACTTGCTGTTCCAAAAATTGTTNTATTTGGGGCCGGAGTTGATCAAGTGTTCCGCGTTCCTGCANGTTATTTTGCTCATAAACAGCAATGATTTCTTTNAGGGTTATTTTTTTTTCTGTAGTCAGTTTAATCTCCGGATGTTTTGCCGCCAATTTTTCAACGGCAAATTCGATCAACTGGATACTCAATTGTTGATACAGTTGNTGGCTGAGGTCATTCACTTTTTTATTGCGCACATCTTCAAAGGTCACTGGCTTACCGTCTACTAATCCGATAACAGGGTTAGGATGATAAACTTTGCTGGAAGTTTGCGCAAAAGCTGGAGCAAAAAACACAGACTTGAGAAATAGTAAAAAAGTAATCCATAAAAAAGAACGGGATAAAAATATTTTCATTTTGTTTCTAATTTAATTAAGAAAGTTAGGGGAGGAATCGGCTGAGANTTCATGCTGATTTGACATTTCCATCAGGCAAATCAAGTCATCCAATCGTGTGTCCAAATCAGGAGACTCAAGCAGAGTTTGTTTCTCTATTCCGGTAAAATCAAGGTTCATGCTGAGCAGATTGACAAGGTAATTTGCAGGGATATCTTCTATTTTATCCCACTCAATTTTCAACTTATTTCTTTCAGAATATTCCNTGAAGTTTTGATACAAAAGATCTGCGTCTTTAGAGAGGCTTGCATCTTCCATATCATGCGGAAAAGATGTATAAGCAACTTTTGCTATTCTGTATGGAGTATCTGTTTCCAGTTCTTCAATAATCTGGAATCGTGATTCACCATGAAGTTGAATCAGGTAATTTCCTTTAGGCAGTTGTTGTGACTGCTCAATTGANCCGGCACAGCCGATTTTGCACAATTTTTTAGAATCCTGTGCCGCAGGTTGGATAATTCCAATCAGCATGTCATCATTTTCCATNACGTGTTCTACCATCNGACGATAGCGTGANTCAAANATATGTAATGGTAGAACTGAGCCCGGTAACAAAATTGTACCGTGCAGAGGAAACAAAGCAATNGTGTCAGTCAGTTTTTCAGCAGACATNAGGCCTCCANTGGAAAACGGTCCCGGANACTNANGGCCAGCTTTTCTTCCACGTCCGGAGCAGTTTGGGGCNGGTAAGGCATTGTTTTTTCCCAGAGNGAACTATTTTCCATACAAAGATATGTTGGTATCTGAGGTGCCAATTTTTCAATTCTCTGTTGAACATTCCGGAAGAGGCGCTGGCGTATTTTTTTTAAATATCGCATTTTCCCATCTTCTCCTGGTACAAACTCACCTAAAAAAACCTGGCTCTTTGGGAATCGCTCGTCCACAACTGATTTCAGCGAAGAGATGTAACGTAAAGTCCCCAAACTGATCCAGGCAATTCTGTCCGGAGGAACAGCGTCAAGTATTTGATCAACCANNTCCTGATAACCTTTTTCCCANTCCGGATAGTGGATCATGGGATCAAAATGAAAGGCGACTTTATATCCTGCCGCGGATGCCCTTCCTGCTGCTTCCAGTCGTTCATGCAGCCGCGCAGTTTTGAGTTCTTCCTGNTTAACAATTGCTTCCGGATTTACCGACCATGAAATTACGGTTTTTCCGCCATGCGGAAGATCAAGCAGATGCTCTACATGCTTTGATTTTGTTTTAAGCTCGAGCAAANNATTAGGCAGTTTAGCAAAGAAACGGATTACATGTGCCTTGATGCCCAGAATGTGATCGAGTGCCAAACTGTCAGAATGCTCACCTGTGCCAACACGAAACAAAGTGTCAGGCTGAGCCGCTGTTCGTTGCCTGACCTGTTCTAGAATTTCTTCCAGATTTGCGTGAACCGTAATAACAGGTTTGTTCAGAAATGCTTGTAGAATACAGTATGTGCACTCAAATGGACAGTTTTCTATTAAATCAAGNGTAAAATAATTACAGCAGACAAGNTCATTAGAAAATCCCGGACAAGNCTTGATTGATGTTCCTTTAAAATATTTGAGATGTAATGTCTTTTTACCTTGAGTTAGTGGATTCCGCAGTGGGTCAGTGCCCAACTCGTCCTGATGCCATGCGAANTTTTCCACAACAGTTCTTGGTGTATCNGGAAAGCGTTCACAAATTTGCTCAGTCAGAGGTTCTGCGGCTACTGCTTTGTCAATGATAATTCTATCGGGACTGTACTGAAACATCAGNATTTTTTTATTATATGGCTATNAAAATATTGATTGAGTTTGATTACTNCGCAATTGTACTTCTATAAAACGAAAAAAACAATAATCTTACTTATTTATATAGTTCATAAATTATTGATTTAATTGTAAATAAAANTCTTTTTTCCCAAATGTTCCAGACAAACTTCTAGACATAATGCAGATTTATATGATAATTTTATTATAGGTCTGGCATAAAGCCAAGTAAAACACATTTTCTTTTTAATTAGAATACTCTAAGAACTATATGCACAAGATGCATACAGTCGATTCACCTTAGCGATTGCTGATGCCATGCGTGTTAGCTAAAAAAAATGAAGACACCGTTAAATAAAAAATCTACGACATCAGATATCGAAAAACGTTTTAACAACGACGTTGAAAGGTTTTCCAATATTGACACAGGCCAAGTCACGACTATTGATGCATCTCTTTCAATGGAATTGATAACCGAAGCAGCTATCTCAACAACTCCAGTCATATTAAAAGTTTTGGATATCGGATGTGGAGCAGGCAACAATACAATAAAACTCCTCAGAACATATGGAACTGGTTTTGATTGTGACCTTATCGATCTCAGTATGCCTATGCTAGAAAGAGCAAAGGAAAGAGTTTCTCAAGAGACTCATGGAGAGATCAATACTTTTCATGGAGACTTTAGGACTGCAGACCTTACTGATGAGAGTTACGATGTGATCATTGCTGCCGCAGTACTGCATCATCTCAGAGAATATCAAGACTGGAAAGAGGTATTTAGGAAGATTTTTCGATTACTAAAGCCGGGCGGATCTTTTTGGGTAACCGACCTTGTAAGCCACGAGGATGTTAGTATTCAAAAGCTTATGTGGAATCGCTATGGTAATTACCTCAAATCGAAAGGAGGAGATGATTATATGGAGAAAGTATTTGACTACATTGACCAGGAGGACTCTCCGCGTTCAGTAACCTTTCAACTAGATTTAATGAGAGAATCTGGATTTGAGTCAGTGGATGTTTTACACAAGAATTCCTGCTTCTCCGCTTTTGGTGGAATCAAAGGCAAATAAATTAGTTCGACTGATTTTCAATCACGACACTCCTGTAAAACTGCGACTTAAACATTGACAACATTAAGCTTCTTAGAATAGACAATTTACATGATTGATTATTACACTATCGTTATTGCTGTCGGAGTCTTTACAATCGCAGGGACAGTAAAAGGAGTTTTAGGTCTTGGTTTGCCAACGATTAGTCTAGCATTACTTACAGTGGCAATTGATTTACCAAGTGCAATGTCTATAATGCTAGTACCTTCTCTAATTACGAATATTTGGCAAGCCGTTATTGGTGGGAATTTTAAAAGCACACTCATTCGTATTTGGCCGTTTATATTATTTGCTTTTGGCACAATATGGATAGGAGCTTTATTTCTCACTCGTATCAACCTATTCTTGCTTTCTTCTCTTCTTGGAGGGGTGCTTATTGTTTATTCTGTTTTGAACTTGTCAGGGTTCAGGTTTGTTGTTGAAGCCAGAAATGAATTTTGGGTTGGAGGGCTATTAGGNTGTATAAATGGCATCCTCACAGGGATGACGGGNTCCTTTGTTGTTCCAGGNATAATGTATCTACAGGGGATTAACTTAAAGCGAGATGCCTTGATACAAGCAATGGGCATGTTATTTACGGTATCAACATTTGCACTTGCTTTATCATTGCAACAGAATAGATTTTTGTCTTTCAATCATGGAGTGCTATCATGTTTGTGTTTATTTCCGGCTATTGTGGGGATGGTAATAGGACAGAAAATTCGTAATAAACTGCCTGAAAAAACCTTCCGAAAAGTATTATTTTCCTCACTGCTAGTGTTAGGAGTATATCTTTTGGTTGTTAAACTCAGCCACTACGTTAACCATATCTAATAACAAAACTGTAATTATCAACTTATCAGGGCGTTTGCNTAATAATAATAATTTTTTCAGAATAGGAAATATGGATACACTTCACATTGAGACACCGCTTATAGAATCGATACCACTGGGAAGAAAGGTCAAGGGGAAAGTCTGGCTGAAACTTGAAGCATTGCAGCCTTCTGGTTCGTTTAAACTGAGAGGGATTGGGAATGCGTGTCAGACATACTTGCGCAAAGGGGCAAAGAAGTTTGTCAGTTCATCAGGAGGTAATGCCGGTATTGCTGTTGCGTACTCCGGAAGACAACTTGGCATCCCTGTAACGGTTGTAGTGCCTGAATCAACAACGGAAAGGTCTATCGAAGCCATAAAACAGGAGCACGCAGAAGTAATAGTTAANGGTGGTACTTGGCAAGAAGCCCACGATTACTCCGTCAAATTGACTGACTCTGAATGCATCCATATTCACCCTTTTGATGATCCGCTATTATGGAATGGGCATGCTACTATTTTAGATGAAGTGAAAAAGTCAGGACTTTCTCCAGATGTTGTAGTCCTATCAGTCGGTGGTGGCGGTTTAATGTGTGGAATTATTGAAGGTCTATGCAGAAATAATATGGCTANTGTTCCTGTCATTGCTGTTGAAACTGATGGTGCTGATTCTTTATCAGCATCGCTGAGTGCTGGGCAACACCTTGAAATAGAGGATATAACAAGCGTTGCGACTTCCCTAGGCGCCAAGAAAGTCGCCAAAGCAGCATATGATTGGTGCTACAAGCATGAAGTAGTCAGTCATGTGGTATCTGATATAGACGCAGTAGATGCATGTCTGGAATTTTCCAATGATCATCGTTTATTGGTTGAGCCTGCTTGTGGAGCAACACTAAGCGCATTGTACAATCCCATTGAATTTCTGATGGATAAAAAGAATATTTTAGTTGTTGTTTGTGGAGGTGCTGGGGTTATGATAGACAAGATGAATGATTGGAAACAAAAATTGGATAACAATCGCTTGCAGGGGATTTTTGGCAGCTCCGGGTAGGCTTAACTTTATGTGTTTTAAGGGATGTAAAGCGTTAGACTACAGGATTAAATCCAAATTCGATAATAATTCAAGCATTAAGGAGATAATAAATGACTGACTTATTCAATGAAAAATCTAAAGATTGGGATGCTAATGAGATGAGAAAGATGCTTTCATCTGCTATTGGATCTTCAATAATAGAACAAGTTTCTTTGCATGANCAGATGCGTGTGATGGATTTCGGCGCAGGTACTGGTTTGATTAGTTCTCAAGTCGCACCACNGGTAAAAAAGATAGTAGCTGTAGATATATCCGAAGCTATGTTAAATAAACTTGTCTCCAAACCAGAATTACAGGGTAAAGTCGAAATAGTCTGTCAGGATATTATTGATAAACCCATAGCTGAGAAATTTGACTTAATTATGAGTGCTATGGCTATGCATCATGTAAAAGACACGTCTAAGCTGATTCAAAGATTTTCAGAATATTTAAGTCCAGGAGCGTTTATTGCCTTAGCTGATCTCGACAAAGAAGACGGAAGTTTTCATCCAGAAGATACTGAAGGAGTATTTCATTTAGGCTTTAAAAGGAATGAACTGCAAATCATACTGGAAAAATATGGATTCAGAGAAATTCAATTTATAACAGCGCATACTGTTAATAAAGAGGAAAANAAGTATCCCATATTTCTAGTAACAGCTACAAAAAATTAATTTCTACCCTTTTTATTTTTGCAAATCTTATAAAAAGAATAAGCATGTCTGTTAATTTTCGTAAAATTTCAGTCGAAGGAACACCTGAAGATATTGGTTTTCAAACAGGTACACTTTTGAAGGATGAAATTCATCATAACAGTGAATTTTATATTGCCTACATTTTAGAAAAAATTTCGCCTCAGCAGCTTTCAAAAGCGGTTTTGCATATTAAATCTCTCCTGGCAAAGTTTTGCCCTCATTTGTTAGTAGAAATTGAACACATGGCAAGTGCAGCGAAAATTAAGCCTGAGTATTTATTTGCGATGAATGCAAGGACAGAGCTTTTGTTATCTCCAAATTACAATGAGTGTACCNCCATTGCTTTTCCTAAAAAGGGGATATCAGCTCAAAACTGGGATTGGTCAAGCAAGCTCGAAGATAACTCAGTTGTGATCGAAATAACTAAACCAAACGGATTAAAGATTATCCAATTAACAGAGGCAGGTGTTTGTGGGAAAATTGGAATGAATAACTACGGCATTGGTATTACATTGAACATTTTGAGGACATTAGACAGGAATTTAAAAGGAGTACCAGTTCATATCATCATGCGTTGTATTTTAGAATGCCAAACATTTACAGAAGTAATCAGTTCAGTAAAAAGTTATACTAAAGGTACTTCCAGTAATCTTATCATTCTAAACTCAGACAGCTCAATAAACGTTGAGTATGGTGGGCAAGCATGGAAACTATTTAATATAGAAAGTGATTTTTATGTTCATACAAATCATTTCATCCATATTGAAGGAGTTTCTGTTGATGAAAATGCCATNGAGAATTCACTGCACAGATATAATCGGTCTCTTGTACAATTGAGAGAAAATGAGCAATCTATTGTTACTATGAAAAAGATTTTATCTGACACTCAAGGAGAGCATCCTATNCTTTCGAAGTATGTACCGTATTTAGATAATAATATGGGAGAGACCGGNACGTTGGCGACTATTGTGATGGATTTGAACAATGGTANTTTTGAGGTTCGCAAAGGTAATCCAAACTCAAAACATTTTGATATTAATCAATACTCTAAATATCAAGTAATTGATTAGTCGGCATTTTTAAAAGAGCTTTGCAAATTTTTTTAAGCAAAACTGCAATCCTAGCAAGTTCATTGGCACGGGCAATAAGACTAATATCTAAACGTTAGACATTCTAGAAATTTAGACTGTGCGGTACAAATATTACATTTGTGATGTTTTCACTACTAACCGATTTGGAGGAAATCCACTGGCAGTATTACCAGATGCCGAAGGTCTCACAGCGAAGCAAATGCAGCAAATTGCGAGAGAGTTCAATTTTTCTGAGAGTTCATTCGTTTTTCCTCCGGAAAAAGGAAATACTAAAAAAGTTAGGATTTTCACTCCTGCCACAGAGGTTCCGTTTGCAGGTCACCCAAATATTGGAACTGCCTTCGTATTGGCTTCAGCAGGTATAATTGAAGAATTTAATGAAACAACGGAATTCGTCTTTGAAGAAAAAGCGGGCTTAGTACCAATAACTTTACAGAGACTCCATGATGGATCGTTCTGGTGTGAACTCCAGGCTCCGGAAAAATTTTCGATTGGAAAAACCATTTCCGCCGAAATATTAGCATCCGCAATTTCACTGCCTCCTGAAAAAATAATTTTAAATATTCATTCCCCTCAAGTTGTTTCAGTCGGCTTGCCGTTTCTGATAGCAGAATTAAAAGATCGGGAAACCTTGGAGGAGGCTAGTGTTAATCCGGAAGGATTTAAGCAGCTAATTGGTCAAGACATTCCTCCTTATGTTCACCTCTACACCAGAAGTAATGATGAGTTTGATATACGGGCACGCATGTTTGCGCCTTTTGATGGAGTTCCGGAAGACCCCGCTACCGGAAGCGCTAATTGTGCGTTAGGCGGTTTACTGACCTATTACAACAATGCGAGTTCCGGCAATTTTGAATGGAAAATTGCCCAGGGCTTTGAAATGGGACGTCCCAGTAGTTTGAACGCACGTACTCAGAAAAAAGATGGCGAAATCATTTCTACGTATATTGGCGGAGGCAGTGTGATGGTCAGTGAAGGAGTTATTTATGTTGACTGAATGGCTAACTATCCGTGTTTGCTGAATTACCGGGGGCAGTTTTTTAAGTGGCGCCGTTTACGCAAAAAATTCCGTGACGGTTTTGAAATATATAATTGAATCGTGCGATTGGTGGAGTTTGTTTAAATATAACTAATGTCTGGTGCTGGAATTCATGCAGCAGGTCAATAATAAAAAGAGGCTCACAAAAGTAATTATTACGGTCATTATTCTGCTATACTTTTTCTTCATTTTTAAAAAATTATTCTTTTGAATGCTGTTTCCTGTATATGGGAGCGTATTTATCAACCACAATAAAATTCAAAAAATAATTTCAAACCTAACTGCCTGCCTAGGCATAATTCAAGACAGTGATTCTTCGGATGCATAGCAATAAAGATCAAAGTTTTTCTGCAAACGCAGGTTTGGAACATGCGCTAAAATTGCTGCAACAAGTATCTTTTGAACCTCACAAATTACCCAAAAAATGCCCCAATTCAGGTCTTGGTGAACTTGAGACAATGGACCTTCTCGCACCTCATGTACTTGGAAGAGCAGCCCGTTTAGATCGAAGTCATGCATTAGCGCACATGGATCCTCCTACACCCTGGATTACCTGGGTTGCAGCACTTTGGAATGCCAGCCTAAATCAAAATGTACTTCACCCTGCTACGGCTCCATTTGCGATTGAGGCAGAGAAGTTGTTAATAGACTGGTTAAAGCCTTTCTTTGGAATGAACGGCGGTCATTTGTGCTCAGGTTCAACACTTGCCAATCTGACTTCTCTTTGGGCGGCGAGAGATGCTGCCGGCATAAAAAGGGTGGTTGCTTCAAAAGCTTCTCATCTGAGTATCAAAAAAGCTGCCCGGATACTCGGTTTAACATATGAAGAAATACCAACCAATTCCAAAGGCCAAATGGATGCTGAACAACTCAAAAATATTTCAGATGTCTGTCTGGTTCTAACTGCCGGAACAACTGCAACAGGATCAATTGACTCCCTGAAGTTGGCAGGTAAAGCAAAGTGGACTCATGTTGATGCAGCCTGGGCCGGCCCATTGCGTCTTAGCCCTTCTCATGCACATTTGCTGGAAGGTATCGAGAAAGCCGACTCTGTCGCGGTTTCTGCACATAAATGGTTTTTTCAACCTAAGGATTCTGCACTGGTCATGTTTCGTGAGACAAAAAAAGCTAACTCGGCAATAAGCTTTGGCGGCGGTTATTTAACTTCTCCTAATATTGGGGTTCAGGGTTCACGCGGTGCAGCCGCGATACCTTTATTAGCCACCTTGATTGCATGGGGCAGAGACGGGCTTGTTGAACGTATCGACCGTACAATGTTGATGTCAGCAAAACTTGCAGAAGAACTGAGCAACAAAAAAGGAATAGCTCTTTGGGCACTGCCGACAACAGGTGTAACTGTCTTTCGACCACTAACATGCAGGACTGATGAATTACATAAGCGCTTACCAGAGGGTATGTTTTCAACCTGTATGCTTGATGATGAGACCTGGTTGAGATCTGTTGCCGTAAATCCCTTGGCTGATATTGATGAGATTATTTCAATAATTAATGATGAAATAAATTGAAAGTTTGTTTTACATACTCATAAATTGAATAACAAAAAATAACAAAAAGTACACTGTTGATCAAATCAATGTTCATGTACTGCACCCGACTCAACGCCTTAGAGTCATATAAGGGAGAATATTTGAGTTTAACATTATTTCTGAAACAGGTTGGAACACAGGCATGGCAGATATTTTTATAGAACATTTGAATGATAAAAGCTGGCAGCGTTCTTCCGCAGAGCGNGTTAAAAAAGGGGCAAACCCTAATTTAAGCTGGCGCCATCTTGTGGATGCAGCCCAGCATGACAGCCATACATTATCTTTAGGGTGTTTGAACATTCCCGTTGGCGAGCACCTGCCTTTGCACAGCCATGCACCACAAGAAATCTATTTCGTTTTACAGGGACAAGGGCTGTTACTTTTAAAAAATGAAGACACGCGTCTGATAGAACAGAATAACGCTGTTTATATTCCGGAAAATGCCCTTCACGGTGTACGAAATACCGGTGATGTCGATCTTAAATTGCTTTGGGTTTTCCCGACCGATAGTTGGAATGATGTTGCCTATGATTTTAATAAATAATGTCGGTATTGCCCAAATACCGAGGTCAGCTTAACTAACCGCTAACAATTCGTTGCACCGGNTGTGCGAGGGGGTTGTTTTTTGAAGTATCCGTTACGATCCAAAATTCCGGGAAAGTTTTAAAGTATTCTGGTTTAGTCGTTGCCCACCAGCACGCCGTGGAACTCTGCGTTAGCAGTTTAAACTAATTTACAGTAACTCCATGAGAGAGACTATATGAATGAATAAAGCTGGCCAACTATCTCGGGCTTCAGCAGAATATTAATAATAGAAAAATGGGGGTGAACCTATCATGACAGCTGCAAAAGAACGGAAACAGTTACCGTGGAACTTTTCAATAGGAGACGAAAGCCAGGGCATATTTCGAATATTGACTGAAGGCATCACAACTAGGATTTTCAGCGGANAAAATGTGATGCTCTCAGTAGTAAAGCTTGAACCAAATTCGGCGGGTACGGTTCATAGACATCCAGAGGAACAGTGGGGAGTTCTACTTGAAGGAGAATGTGTGCGAATCCAAGGTGATGAAGAGTTGACAATGAAGGCTGGTGATTTCTGGTACACGCCATGTGGCGTCTCTCATGGAATTCGTACTGCTGAGATAGGCGCGACTGTGTTGGATATTTTTAGTCCTCCCCGTGAAGAATATAAAAAGCAGGGAGAGGGGTTCAGTTCATCTACCTGAACAATGAAAAATTAACTTTAATCAGTATTATGGAGATAACACATTATTTCACTGAAATGCCGGAATGAATGAGTGAAAAGGCCTTGTCCGTTCATAGGTTGGTTTTGGAACTATTTCCTGAATCTAAAGTCAGCCTGAAATATAAGATGCCGACTTATGAAATCGAAAATGTTTGGTTTACAATTGGTAACCAGAAACAATACTTGATGTATAATATAAGTAGCTTTATTCTACAGGCAACAGCTCATGTTCTGAGAGGTAATTACGCGCGCTTTCAAGGTCCTTCTTAATTTGATTTTGCAGCTCTTCCATCCCGGAAAATTTCTTTTCCTGCCTCAACTGAAAAAGCGGAATAACCTCTAAATCCTTACCGTAAATATCTTCTTCAAAATCAAAAAACCAAGTTTCAACCGTAACAGCATTTTCACCGAATGTAGGCCGTTTACCAACATTGCTAACGCCAAAATGGGTTTTTTCTGCCAATTTTATTTTGCTGACATAGACGCCGTTTGGCAAAGCTAAGGTGATTCCCGGCTGGATGTTTGCAGTAGGAAATCCGAGTTTCTGTCCACGATGTTCACCGTGAACTACCTCTCCGTAAATACTGAAATCACGACCAAGATAAGACGGTATTTCCGCAAAACGATATTCCTGTATCAACTCCCGTATCAGGGTACTGCTTACTGTTTGACCTTTTTCCTGCACCGGAGCAACTTCTTCCAGTGAAAAGTTGTATTTTTGGCTGAGAGTTTCCAGCAGGATGAAGTCTCCTGCACGGTATTTTCCAAAACGGAAATCGTAACCAATGACTAGCTTTTCCAATGCAAAACGTTTGATCAAAAACTGAAGAGCGAATTCTTCCGGAGGCATTTGCGACAGCTCCTTTGTGAACGGTATCACATGCAGCTCATCGAGACCGAGTTCTTCAAGTAAACGCAGTTGATGAACAGCTGTGCAAATTCGCGAAACTGATTGTTGGGAATGAATTATTTCTTGAGGATGCGGATCAAAAGTCACTAAAGCACTGGCACATCCGCGTGCTTTTGCTTCATGTACCGCGGAACATATTAAAGCACGGTGGCCTAAGTGAATTCCATCGAAATTCCCGATAGTAACAACGGAACTTGGAAAAGATGTTGTTTTATCCTGGTAACTGAAAACCTGCATGAAGACCTTTGAGCGCAGTATTAAACAGGGATTATTGAACGAAAAAGGTTTGAAACATTTTTACAGGCAGCACCGTAAATTTCAAAGACAAGGATTTTAAAGCATACGTGTTTGTGAGTAACATTCAAGCCTCAATCAATCATAACGGCTGTAAACAAGGGTCTGTGCGGTCACATATTTTACGTGCGGAACTTGATACAGATTTCCGGAAACAATCTCTGTTACAGGCTGACCGTCAGTAGTCTGAATGTCTTTGGTGGCAATTTCACACTCTCGTCCTTCCGGAGTAATCCCCTGTAAAGTATTAGCACAAAGGAATGTTTTACGTGCCAAAATAATCAGATGCGCATCCTTGACCGCTTCCACGACATATCCCACCAAAGTTTCTCCGTGATCCTTCAGGTGAGGATTTTTTATCCGCTCGATCGCGAGGTCTGTTCGGTTTGCTCTAAAGAAACCATGTGTTATTTTAGTGGGCCAGGCTGATTTTAAAGCAGTGCATTTTTCTTTATCAAATGACTCGAGTAGTTCTGTCATTTTAATAAGCCAGTTTGCGGATAAATCAAGATGCCGTAAATCAAGCCTTAAGACACTCAAACTTGTGTTCTGCAGTTCGGGAAGATAATCCAGCAAAAACAAATCCCGCTGATGAAACATGAAAGTTCCATGTTGATTTTCAACAGTTGGAAACTGTCGTTGAGGTTGATCTCCGGGGACTAATTTTTTTTCAAGAAAATCTGGAGAGTTTATTGAAATATTCTGCGAACTAAGTAATTTACGGGGAGTATAAAACAATAAAATTCTACCAACAGTTAATATTTCACAAGGTACAGTTAAAATTTTACTATACTCAATCAGCGCTGATTTAGGAAGTTCTGTGGAAAGAACGAGGCGTTGTAATTGCGGACCAAAGTATTCCGCCCAGCGCTGAAGTCCGATGATGTTATGGTTTCCACTTTCAACAATCAACTGCAGCGGAAGTTCCGGATGTTCCTGCCGGATCCACTCCGCGGCTCCAAGATCCTGCACACGGATTGCGTGAAATTTTGCTAAAGGCAGACGATTCAGGAGTGTCAGACAGTGCCGGAAAGTGTGCTCTGTGCTGAGGATGTCCCACTGCAAAACGGGAGACAATCCGCAAGAAAGGGCCGCGTTCAGGAGTGAGATCAGAGACTTTGTGTTCTGCTTTCCCATTCTGCTCAGCGATTTGTGTTCCAAAATCACTTCGCGGATTGAGGTTTGTTGGATTTGTGCTAACGCAGAAAGACTTTCGAGGTAAGTATTAAACTGCATTATTCTTCCAGCAGGGCGCTACACTGTTCAATGCTCAAGCCTGCAGAGGAAATATCATGCTTGATGTTTTGGCGGTGCAAAACGAGGACACGGGTTGCCAGCTCCAGTCCAAGTTCAAGTTGGTGGGTAACCATCAGCACGGTGCCTCCCTGCTGGTGAAATTCCCGCAGATATTCCTGAAACCAGCGGAATGAGTTTTGATCAAGTCCGGTGTATGGTTCATCAAGAATCAGGATTTCAGGTTGGCACAACATCAAACGTCCAATCATCAAACGTTTTGTCATGCCGCTGCTGAAATTACGAACCGGCAGTTGCGCAACATGGGACAGGTCGATATTCGCTAAAATATCATCAATTTTTGAATTCAGTTGCTCAACACCGTAAAGAGTTCCGTGCAAGCGTAAATTATCTTTTGAATTCAGGTCTGCATATAACCTGTTTTCGTGAGTGATACTGCCCATTATCCTCAGCCATTCCAGCAGATTATCTTTTTGCTTTGTGCCGCGGAAAATAATTTCCCCGTTTGACGGTTTCATCAGTGAACTGATAATACGGAGCAGCGTTGATTTGCCTGCACCGTTATTTCCAATCAGCATCACGAACTCACCTGTATCAAGCGAGAAGTTAATGTTGTTGAGGATATTGCGAAAACCGAAGCGCTTACCGACGCTTTCAAGATTTAAGAGAGCAGACATGAAGAAGGGCGGAAAGTAAAGGAGTTTTTGTTACTACTTTATCGAATAAGCATTATCAATTATCAGCTCCTTTTTGTTATTCCAAATCAGGATTCGTACAAAACTTCCTGGCTTTACTTTGGAGAATTTTCTGGAAATGATTCTATATCTTTTTATTCTATAAGGAATTGAGCTTTCGAGGCGGAACGGAATATCTTTTTCCAGGTTTTTCTTGGAAGAAAGATACATTCCGGTACGTCCCAGTTGGAGCCTGTTCGATTTATTGGTCAGGTTGTAACTGACGCTTACTGTACTGTTTTTCCGGTTAATTTTTAATTTTTCTACAGAGATATCAGAATTTGCGCTTATTTTTGAATTTTGTTTTTTAACCGGAGCAATAGTTGTAGCTGGTACGCGTTTATTTATTTTTAGTTTAAGTTTATTATTTTCCGCTTCAAGTTCAGTTATTTTTGCCAGGACAGTTTCATTTTCTGCTATTGATTCAGTTAAAGATGCTTGCGCGCTCAAGAGTTGCTGCTGGAGGGAACGTACTTTAAGTTGCAGATTGTTGATCTGTTCCTGAGTAGAAGTTTTTTCAAGTTGAAATTGACGAACCACCTGTTCGCGCTGTGTAAGAATTGAGTTAATTTCATTAATTTCATTTCTTTGACGTTCAAGTAGTGATGCCTGCTGCTCGTTCAGTTTTTTTTGCTGAGAAGACTGAGACAACACCTGCTGCTCCCATTCAGAGTCCTGTTGTCCGGTTTGTTTTAATTTCTNAATAAGATTNTCACNGCGTGTTTNTTCTTGNTCGATACGTACAGCCAACAGNTCCTGATCGAGNTNGNGTGTANAATATAGATAAGCGNTTGCAATNGATAAANCAAAAATAATGGTNAACAGTAACCAGACAAAAAATTTGATATTNNTCAGAAAAAACGCTGTNCCGCGATTGTCTCCAACAACGNAAAAATTAGTTTCCATTTANACTCATNGAAAAAGCTTTAATTTGTGGGCANGTCAAGTTCGACCGCAAGACGGTAAATTTGTCCGCCGATACCCTCTACTNTACCAGCTAATTCTAATTCTAGCAAGGNGGCNANCAAGATATTCATTTCAATTGCGGTTTGTGAGTGAATTGCGTCGATTTCCTCAATTCCGTCATTTAACNCTAAAATAATTTTCTTTTGTATTTCATTCAAATCATCCGGATCTATTTTTTTTAATCCTGATTGAGTAGTTTCGAAATTGAAAGGAAGTTGAGAAGCAGAAGTAGAAAAAAGTGATAATTCTTCTAAAATATCGCTTGCGTTGCAAATCAGTTTAGCGTGCTGACGTGCGATCAAACTGTTAGTGCCGGAGCTCGTTGATGAATCTACCCGGCCCGGCAAAGCAAAGACCTCTCTGTTTTGCTCAAGCGCAAACGCGGCTGTGATTTTTGCGCCGCTTTTTTTCCTCGCTTCGGTTACTACAATTCCCATCGACAAACCACTGATGACACGATTCCGGATAGGGAAATTACGTGCAAGAGGTTTTACACCAAGGGGAAATTCGGAAACCAGCGCTCCATTTTTTAGAATTTCCGCAGCTAGATTTTTATTTTCCGGAGGATAGATATGCTGTAATCCACCAGCGAGTACAGCAATGGTTTTTAAGCCGCACTCCAACGCTGTTTCATGTGCCACCGTGTCAATACCTTTTGCAAGCCCGCTCACAATTATCATCTCCGGAACAGCTTGTGCAAGTTCTTTAACCAGTCGACGGGTCTGTTGTTTTCCGTAAGCTGTGCAGCCTCTGGAACCGACGAAAGCAAGACACCGACTTTCGGCATTCTCCAACTCACCCTGCCAGTACAAAACACTTGGTGGAGTCGATATTTGCTTTAAGCTCAAAGGGTATCCGGATGAATCAGGACAAAAAAGCCGGATTCCCGGAGTTTCTCCAATGATTCTTTTTTCTATCAGGAAACTGTGTGTTTGAGTTGCCTTTGCAACTAGTCCCGCTAANTTTGATGAGAGTTGGAACTTGCTGNCAAGGATTTCAGCAGGAGTTTTTAACAGTTCCTGCACACTGCCTAAATGCTCACTTAGTTGCCGGATCTTTTTGTAGCCAATTCCGGAAATTAAACTCAACGCGAGCCACGACCATGCAGGATCTGAATCAGTTGGTTGCAGGGCGTTTTCTGTCATCTTGTTCTTGATTAAGTNCGTTCGCTGAGAGCTCTTTCTACATCACGCTCTGCATCCCGTTTTTTCATAGTTTGACGTTTATCATGCAGTTTTTTTCCGCGACCTAATGCTAACTCCATTTTAATGATACCTCCTTTTAAATAAATTTTAAGCGGAATCAGTGTAAGCCCCTGCTCTTTAACTTGTCCATACAGGCGGCGTATTTCAGAACGGTGAAGCAGCATACGTCTCGGCCGGAGTGGATCATGATTATGACGGTTGCCAAAATCGTATTGAGAAATATGAGCATTCAATAAATATACTTGTAAACGATCATCCACCCTGCAGTAACTTTCTGCGAGATTGATTTGCCCTGCACGGACACTCTTAACCTCTGTACCCTGTAGGACGATGCCGACTTCCATAGTATTCTGTATATCATATTCGAACCGTGCTTTACGATTTTTGGCGAGAGTTTTGGATGACATGTCTGTGAATATAGTTTGGAAAAAATACTGTGTATATTACTTGGATTATAACGATTCCGGCAGGAATGAGCAAGAGCGGACTAATTTGAAAGATATGACTTTGCCCAGTCAATGGCGTCTTCTTCTTTTTGAAAATCTCCGTTGAGCTGGCTTTCAAATGCCTGTTTTAAAATAAGGCCCATTTCAGGGCCGGGNGTCACACCGAGGGCTAAGAGGTGTCTTCCCAGAAGCAACGGACGTGGCGCTTCGTTACGCACGTCCATACGTTCTGCTTCATCCAAAAGCCAGTCTCCTGCTTCAAAATGTGTTCTCTTATTTTCAGACAGTGTCCTACCAAAATAATCTGCCCTGGCCAGTAAAACCAACTCAGGTATGCGGACACGTAACGCGAGTCTACGGATTGTTCCGGAATTAATTCGATCACGTTCTTTAAAAAGCTGTACCGGACGGAGGTGCTCTTTAACCAGAGTTGTTACTTCTTCAATTAAAATTCGATCATCCGTCATTCTGCGTAAGAACTGCTCTGTTGGTACAACACCTTTGATGTCATGAGCAGGACTGCGCCAGCGTCCGCGCAAAAATTCAGTAGTCAGTGGTTTACCAAAATCATGACAAAGCGCGCTGAACATTAATTCCAAATCCTGTTTTTCATCACCTTTTCTTAACTGNGCCGCTTCATCCATAACAAGCAGAGTATGAATCCAGACATCACCTTCCGGATGCCATTCCGGATCCTGCGGCACTCCAATAAGCGCTTTTAGCTCTGGAAAATACCTTAAGATTCCGAGCTTTTTGGCTGCTTCCAAACCTATGGAAGGGCGTTTTGCTTTTAAAAACAACTTCCGGAACTCTTCGAAAATCCGCTCCCTTGATAATTCAGCAAGGTCTAACTGTCCGCAAAGTTCTACGGTTTCGGGGGCAATTTCAAACTCAAGACGTGCGGAGAACTGCATGGCCCTTAAAACCCGTAACGGATCTTCGGCAAATGAGGGGCCAATATGCCTCAGTACTTTACGCTTTAAGTCAGCTAAACCATCATAAGGATCCAGTACTTCCTGTGTTAACAAATCATAACCGATACTGTTGACAGTGAAGTCACGACGAGAAGCAGCTTTTTGGTAGCTCATTGCAGAATCAGTTTTTACCAGAAAACCNCGGTGACCTTTTCCGGACTTGCTTTCGGATCTGGGCAGGCTAAAATCATATTCTGCGCNTGAAGTTTTNAGCTTCAGCACGCCAAAACTTTTTCCCACAGCATGAAGATGTCCAAAATTTCTGAGCACGGATTCAAGAATTTCGGGACTCATTCCGTAAATTTCCACATCAATGTCTTTTGAAATGTTTCTACCCATGAAGTGGTCCCGTACAGCGCCGCCAACAAGAAGGCTGCGACCATTGCACTTCGCAACTGCTTTTGCGATTTTAATTAGTTCCGGAGGAACAGGCAGGAGGGGCATGAAGGTTTTCGGGGATTGATATTTGAGTTTGTCAGCACCTTCAGCTAAAAAAAATGCTCACAAGAGCAGGCATTAAAAAATTTAGTGAGCANTACTTTTCAGGAGCCTTTCAATAGTTCATCAAAATAATTGATAGTTGGGCGCAGTCCTTCTTCAAGTGTTATTTTAGGTTCCCAGCCGAGTCTTTTCTTAGCCAGTGTGATGTCCGGTCTGCGGCGTCCTGGATCGTCAGGACGTGCTGCGGTTTTAATCAGTTTGGAACTTGAATTTGTCATTTCGAGGACTTTTTCTGCCAACTCAATCATGGTGAATTCTCCGNGGTTTCCTGTGTTAACCGGCCCGGTCAAATCTTCTGTCAGCATCATGCGGTACATTGCGTCCACTAATTCTGTNACGTAACAAAAACTGCGGCTCTGTAGTCCGTCTCCGTGAATTGTGATAGGTTCACCCTTAAGTGCGGCAACAATAAAATTGCTGACAACCCTGCCGTCATCCGGATGCATTCTTGGCCCGTAGGTGTTAAAGATTCGAATAATTTTTACATCAACCTGACTTTGGCGATGATAGTCCATCATTAATGTTTCTGCCAAACGTTTCCCTTCGTCATAACAACTTCGCAAACCAACAGGATTGACATTGCCAAAATAACTTTCCGGTTGAGGATGTACTTGCGGATCGCCGTAAACTTCAGAAGTGGAAGCCTGTAAGATACGCGCGTTAACACGTTTTGCGAGCCCCAGCATATTAAGAGTCCCCATAACATTTGTTTTTGCGGTTTTTACCGGATTGTACTGATAATGAACAGGAGAAGCCGGGCAGGCCAGATTGAAAATCCAGTCCACTTCCAAGAGAACAGGTTCCACGATATCATGACGTATCAATTCAAAATTGGGATTGTGCTCAAGCTGCCGTAAATTCGATTTGTTGCCTGTAAAAAAATTATCAATTGCAATAACTTCGTGACCTTCATCAATTAGACGGTCACAAAGGAAAGATCCAACAAAACCTGCACCTCCTGTAACAAGTACTTTTTTCATTTAAACAATCTCGGTTAATCGTGAAATAGAATAATAACATTATAGCCAGATAAGCTTCCAAGGTTCAAGGTAGACCGCAGTTTCTCAGCTCAAGACAATATTAGTGAAAGTCACACGATAAGCTGACGAAGTGTCTTCAAGAATAATACGAATGATCATAAGTTACTAATATTGTTAGAATTTATTTANGATACTAATAATATTAAGAGAATTAATTGTTTTTCAGCTTCATCACAATAAATCACCATGCCTGCTCAGTCAAGGACTGAAGGGCGGCTGNCGGAAAATTGNCGTACTTTCGCTCCAAATTGAATATAACATTGCGACTTCAGCACAGTCGGATTATTATCTACAGATTAAACTTGTCTAAATATACAGGGATAAATACTTTGCATGAGTAGTGTCCGGAGGCGTTTTGAAGTTCAACTTGTAACCCCNGTACTTCTCAAGGGCTGATCCAAAATAAGCAAACATTAATTCAGNGAAAACTGGGCAAATTATATTTATATATTTAAGGAGAAATTATGTTGACTGAAGAAAGACAAAAAGATTTGGAAACCGCGATTTCACAAATTGAACGCCAGTTTGGTAAAGGTTCAATTATGAAAATGGACGGTTCGACAGTGGGACAGTTTCCTGCAGTCAGCGCCGGAAATTTAGCACTGGACATTGCTCTTGGAATTGGAGGTTTGCCAAGAGGACGGATCGTTGAAATTTATGGTCCGGAAGCATCAGGTAAAACAACCTTAGCCTTGTGCGCGATTGCGGAAGTCCAGANAGNAGGTGGAGTTGCCGCATTNATAGACGCGGAGCACGCGTTTGANCGAAATAANGCCAAGACGCTGGGAGTTCAGGTTGAAGATCTTTTACTNGCTCAACCTGATTACGGTGAACAGGGTTTGGAAATCGCGGAGCANCTTGTCCGNGTCGGTAAAGTGGATATGGTTGTGATTGACTCTGTAGCAGCGCTTGTTCCTAAAAACGAATTGGAAGGAGACATGGGCGACTCACACATGGGACTGCATGCTCGCCTGATGTCACAAGCCCTCCGTAAATTGTCGGGTGTGATCTCAAAGTCCAACACAATTTTCATTTTTATCAACCAACTTCGTTCAAAAATTGGTGTGGTTTTTGGAAATCCGGAAACAACCACAGGCGGTAATGCACTCAAATTTTACTCCAGTGTACGTCTTGATGTTCGACGTGCGAGTCAGATTAAGAGCGGAGACGAAGTAAAAGGTCACAGAATGAAAATCAAGATTGCCAAAAATAAATTGGCACCACCGTTTCGTATTGCCGAAGTTGATTTAATCTATGGGGTTGGAATATCTAAAATGGGTGTTCTGCTTGATTTAGCGGTGAATGAGGAAATTGTGCAAAAAAGCGGAACCTGGTTCTCTTACGAAAAAGAGAGGNTAGGTCAGGGTCGTGATAACTCCATCAAATTTTTGGAAGAAAACTCAGAAATTGCTGATACCATAAACCTTAAAGTACGCGCTTTGAACAATCTTGATCCAGCGGAGCAAAGTCAGGAAGCGCAGGAAATTGCTGCAGAGGAATGATTAATAGCGACTCTTTGTCAGCCCAGGCAAAGCCGTCTTCCAAAAGAATTGAGGACTTTCTCAAAGGCGGCCTCCCTGCATTATCAGTGGAGGAAGCACTTGCAGAGGACTTGCTTTTGCTGGATGTGCGTACGGCGGAGGAGTTTGCAAAAGGCAGTATTCCTGGTGCCATGAGTTTTCCGCTTTTTGATGATTTGGAACGCGCGGAAATTGGAACAATCTACAAAAAGGTTGGTCGGGATGCCGCCGTTGTGAAAGGATTAGAGTTTTTTGAACCGAGGCTTCAGCAGTTTTTATTATCACTTTCCGCGATCAAACCTCAGCAACTCGTTGTATATTGCGCCCGTGGCGGGATGAGATCCGCTTCGGTGGTCAGGCTGTTGGAGGAAAACGGATTCCGCGTTTCTCAAATGCAGGGAGGTTATAAATACTATCGGCAATTTGTTCTGCAGCAACTTGAAAATTCAACGCCGCCACTCATTGTGCTGCATGGACAGACTGGTGTTGGAAAGACATTGATTCTGCAAAAACTTCCGGATCACTTGGATCTGGAAGGTCTGGCGCAGCACCGCAGCTCCCTGTTTGGCGCAATTCACAAAACTCCCCGGACTCAGAAAGATTTTGAAGCGTTGCTAGTTAAAAAATTGAGTCAACTTCCGGAGGATCGTTTCCTTTTTGTTGAAGGTGAAAGCCGAAAAGTTGGGCAGGTTTTTATTCCGCAGTCCTTTGCAAATGCAATGAAGAGCGGAATACTGGTGTTGCTAAAAGCGTCACTGGAAACCAGAATCAGCCGTATAGTTGAAGAGTATAATATTTGTGATGAACAGAGTATTCAGCAAATTGACTCAATTTTGCAGTCACTGAAAGTGGCGCTTGGAAAAGTTAAAGTCGAACAATTACGTCTGTGGCTGAAACAGGGTGAAATTGAAAACATAGTGCACATGCTTTTAGTGGACTACTATGACCCACGTTACCAGCATGCAATGAGCGGTTATGACTTTGAGTTGGAGCTTTCTGCGGAAGACCTGAAACAGGCCGCCGGCGAATTGATTACTTTTCGTAATCAAATGATTGTGAATCATTGTCAACAGTCGGTCAGCAATGTGTGGCTATCATTTATNTAAATAATTNTTATTATTNTCAGAATTCTGAAAATGAGAAACAAGTCTTCATTAATCTTCCTGATACAGACTATAATTATAGTTTGTCATCCAGTGAGCGGATTCTCAGAAAGTAGTAGCAATGCCCTTAAAGTAAAGACACATTACGGCACATTCCAGCTACCTGTTCCAACTCTTCGTTTACCGGAGTTACCGGAGCTACCGCTAGTCTCTGTTTCTGAGACAGCATTTCCTGAACTTCCAGACTGGCATTACCCTCGTTTTATTCCGGATGACCCCAGTTGGCTTGACCGTTCAGGAAAATTTTACAAAGAAGGCATAGTTCACTTGTTTCGTGGAGACCTGAATGTGGCGCTTAAGAGATTCCAGACAGTTACAGATGATTATCCGGAAACGCCCTGGTTTACGCCGTCATGGTTTTGGCAGGGACAAATAACAGCGAAGCAGAATAAGTATGCTCAGGCAGAAAAAANGTTAACATTTTTTNTGGACTCACTCGAACAGAACAACAGTTCTGCCCTTTATGTTGACTTCCAGAATTTCGGCCGTTATACCTTGGCGTGGCTGGCTTTGAAGCAAAAAAAATATAAAGAAGCATTGGCGGTCATTAAGAAATATGAAGCGGAAATCAGTATTAAGAAAATTCGTATCCAACTTCTTTATTTGAAATACCTGACTTATGTAAAATTGAAGAAGAGCGACCAAATATTTTTCGTGCTTGAAAGCATGACTCAGCAATTTGAATATGATTTTGAACACATGGTACGTCTAGCGGAGCATTATTTTGTGGAAAAGCGATGGCAGGAATTAGCAGATTTAGTTGCCGATAAAGCTACTAAGCCGGAGTTTTACAACGACCTTCAGATGGAGCATTTCTTGTGGCTTGGAGCAGCTGCTGAAATGAGTTTGAAACAATGGTCTCAAGCAAAAAAAACAATGATGTCTCTGAAGGAGTTTGGTGTCAGGAACCCTGATCAGCTCGCGCGGGCCTGGTTAAGACTGCATTTAGCGACCGGACAATACGAGCAGGCTTGGGAAAAATGGCAGGAAATAAATGATGATCTGCTCCGTGAACAATCTCTGCGTGAATTAATGCAGCATGCTGCAAAGAGTGGGAAGTATAATTTTTTGCTCAAGAAACAGCCAGGACTGAAGTCTGTAGCAAAGTCATGGCGTGCCTGGCAAGGCGAAATGGAATTGATTTATGCCTATCTCTATCTAAGCTTGGGACAGAGAAAAAAGGCGAATCAGTGGCTTCAATGGTCCTTTAATCACTCATTAGAGACAGCAGACGAACAGTCGTCATTAATTGTTCATGAGGAAAGTATTTATCTCAGAACTGTGATTCAGCTGCTNGCAGCGGAGCACAGGAAAGCATTTCAGGNCTTAAAACAGNTGCTCGAAGATTATTCTGCCTCTACGCGTCTTTCGGATTACTATTTTTGGTATGGAGTTATGCTGTATGAAATAGATAAGAGCCCCATGAATGCAATCATGGCTATGCGTCAGGTTGATCGACAGGGTGAGCGGGACGATGACCGCTGGTATCTGCTTGGCAAGGTGAATCATGATCNGCAAAAATGGAACCCTGCGATTTTCGCTTTTACTAATTTGAAAAAGCTGCATCCTGCGTCTGAATTTTTGGAAGAAGGACTTTATTTACAAGCCGGGGCACACTTCGAACAAAAAAAATATAATTCTGCTTTAGAAATATTAAATGAACTGCGCAGCACTTTCGATCCGCTAAAAAAACCTGTAAGAGAAATTCACTTAAGAGTCCGGATACTTATTGCGATGAAAAGGTATGAGCAGGCAGATGATGTGCTTCGGCGTAAAATTGAACAGTATTCAGACTTTTCATTGATTAAGCTGAGGGTGGAAGTGTTGAAGTACATTGAAGATCCCCGGCGAATACTCAGTGTGACGGGAGTCGGCCTGGGACTTTCAACCAGTGAAGATCACGGATTTCTCTTCTTTCACCGTGCAAATGCTCTTTATGATACGCAAAAATATGATGAAGCGATCACTTATTATAATTTAGCCTTAAAAAATCCTCCTCAAGGCAGTGAACGCGTTATCCGCTACAGAATTTTGAAAATTCAGTACGAGCTAGGCCGGATTCCCGAAATGCTGAAAGGTGCGGAGAAGTTTCTGCAGCAGAGCAAGGTTGATACTTACAGCTTCAAAATTCTGCATTTGCTCGGAAATTATTTTATGAAGAGGAAGCAAAAAGAAAAGGCGGCACCTTATTTAAATCAACTAGTTGTCAATTATAAAAAATCGGTACGTCAAGAGGAGCTTGCGCCGGAAAAAAGAGTTGAGCAGATTGTGCTGATCGGTGAACTTTACAACGAGTTGGCTAAATATGAGTTGGCTGAACGTTGGCTGAACCAAGCACTAAAATCAATGGAAACAGTACCGGATGGGCGCAAGAAATGGCAGCTGCATATCCTCAGGGAAAAAGGTCTGGCACTTTTTGAGCAGCAGAAACACGCACAGGCGCTCGCAGCAAATCTTAAAGTACTATATCTGGACCGTGGTTTGTCTGAACAAAAAAGCTATGCTCTTAATTTGAGAATTGCCTCAAGCTATGATCAGCTTGAACGCAGCAGTGATGCAATGGCGATTTACCGTAAAATGTTAAAAAAGTTTAAAAACGCGGAACGTCAACAGGAAGTTGAAAAACTACTGAACAGCTTGACTCAGTAATATTAGGAAGCTCTAAAAACCGTGCCCTGATCCGGTGCCCCGAGTGTAATCGAAGGGGAGGTAGCAGGGGTTTTTGGACTTGATTCAGGATTTGACTCCGCTCAACACATCGGTTTGCTGACGAACTTTTCCGGAAAGCAAAACAGGCGAGTAAAGATAACTTTTCAGAGTTTCTTCAAAAAGTAGTTATTTGCTAATTGTTCCACGTGAAACATAAATATTATGGGTTTTAAAATCATTGCCATTGACGGTCCCACCGGAGTTGGGAAAAGTACAATTGCCCGTCAACTGGCCGCTACACTGGATTGTTTGTATGTAGACACCGGAGCAATGTTTCGTTGCCTNGCCTGGGGCTGGGCCTCGCAGGGTTGTCCGGAAAGTGACGAATCTCTGGAAAAGCTGGGTGATCAAACACGAATAGTTTTTGAANNTGATAAAGTNATTTGCGATGATANAGATGTAACTCAGGAAATCCGCACAGAACGGATTTCGGCACAGGCTTCAAAAATCAGCCGCTTTCCCTTGATCCGGGAAGTGATGAAAAAACAGCAACGGACTCTGGTTGAAGAAGCCCGCAGGTTGGAAAGTTATCAGGGGGCGATTTTGGAAGGCAGGGATATTGGCACAGTTGTTTTTCCGGCAGCGGAATTTAAATTTTACGTAGATGCTTCTCCGGAGATTCGCGCTAAACGCAGGTTGTTGCAACTGCGGGAACGTGGTGAAGAGGCAAATTATGAAGAAATAATAACTGCTCTTCGAAAACGTGATTTTCAGGATCAAAACCGAAAGGTGGCACCGCTGAAACCTGCGGAGGACGCAATTATTGTCGATACAGGAATGCTTAGTGCAGATGAGGTTTTGCAGCATTTGCTCGACTGTGTGCTAAATGAAAAAGAAGTCAACCAGTCCGGAGTTCAATGAATTTTAAACATTTCAACGTATTTTTCAAGGTGACGTCATGAAAGCAGTTNTTCTTGCGGCTAATCGCAGTACCCGATTGAGTCCATTTATTGAAACCCGCTGTAAACCGATGATTCGCATTGCNGGGNAATACATCCTCGAAAATACGATTTGTTTCCTCAAGGAAGCAGGGATTCACGATATAGTACTGGTCGTTAATCATCAGCAGGACTTGATCCGTCAGNATTTNGGCAGTGGACAAACGTTTGGTGTGAACCTTGAGTATGTCGTTCAGGATGAACTAAAGGGCATCGGCCACGCTCTGAGCCTTTGTCGCTCNTCTTTAGAGAAGAAGCCTTTTTTGCTGGTTTATGGTGATGTGATGACCGACTACAACCCATTTTTATCCATACTGCAGACTTACTCTGAAACTGACAGGGAGGTTGCTTTGATTGCGCTGCCGGAGTCTTCAAAAGAATTTGGTAATGTCTATCTGGANCATGAAATGAAAATCAGCCGACTNGTTGAAAAACCNCAGGCAAATCAGGCGAATTATGTCTTTGCGGGAATGTTTGTTTTGTTTCCGAAAATTTTTGAACNATTGGCTGAGAATCAGAATGATATTTCCCGCAGCTATGAGCNATTGATAGCAAGCAGTGNACTTCAGGCATGTTTGTGGGAAAAAGGATGGATTGATATGATACATCCATGGCACATTTTGGATGCAAACAGGATGTTGATGAGTTCCTGGCAAACTGCTGAAATTGATTCTACGGTAAAACTGTTGGGACACGTGCATCTGGAAGGAGCGGTACGTATAGGTCCGGATGTCACTATTGAATCNGGAACTGTACTCAAGGGCCCCTGTTACATAGGTTCCAATTCATACGTGGGAAATAATTCACTCATTCGTAATTTTAGTGCGATTGGCCCTGATTCGATGGTAGGTTACGGATCAGAGTTGAAAAACTGCGTACTCTTTGGAAACAACGATGTCGGCCGCCTTTCATTTGTTGGGGACAGTGTGTTGGGAGAAAATGTAAAATCAGGTTCAGGACTTACGACAGTTAATCATACAGTAGATTATAGTCNGATTACCTGCAGTTCCAACTCAGACTCGGTAGAAACAGGNTTGACGAAGCTNGGGGNATTCATAGGTGACAGTGTGTCCATNGGAGCCCGTCACACTCTCGGTCCAGGCAGNATTGTGGAATCNGGAAAAATCATCGCGGATTGTATTACTCTCTAAAAGAGGTNGCCTCGTGATAATTCTGAAACNCATAATTTGTCATTTCGAACGCAGAGAGAAATCTTCATGATATTAGTGCTTAACACAAAATAGCTTTCTCGCTTCGTAAGCAATAACACTTGTTTGAGAATTCATACGGTTCCATCAAATATAACAACCAAAACTAATAATACGNCAAAGCAAAATAATGTGTGGTATCAGTGGCATTGTCCATTCAGAAAATATAGGCAGAAATTTATTTAACTCAATCCGCAACTTGGAATATCGTGGGTATGATTCCTGCGGAATGGCGATGCTGAGCGAGGGCGAGCTTGACTTACGAAAAAATATTGGGGGAATAGATGAAGTCAACGCGCTTGAACAATTGGATAAAATGCAGGGGAGTATCGGAATTGCTCATACGCGCTGGGCAACTCACGGAGGTGTAACCCAGGAAAACGCCCACCCTCATCTTTCTTACAAGCGGGAATTTGCGATTGTACACAATGGTATTTTTTCAAACTACCAGGAATTACGTGAACAGTTGATGAGTCGGGATGTTGTTTTTAAGTCATTGACTGATACAGAAGTTTTCGTCAACTTGTTGGAGGAATCATATGCGGAGAGTAACGATTTAGAAAAAGCTTTTTTAGCCTCTCTGCAGCAAATTGAAGGNTCATACTCGATCGTCATGTTTTCAGCGCATGATCCGGAACATTTGTATTGTGTTAAAAAAGAATCTCCATTGCTGNTGGGACTTGGAGAGGGTTGTAATTATGTCGGTTCAGATCTCAATGCTTTTTTGGAATATACAAGGCAGGCAATTGTGCTGGATGATGGAGAGTATGTCGTCCTAGGTCGTGATGATTACCAAATCCGCAAGGTGGAAACCGGCGAACTTGTNGAAAAATCGATTCTACATATTGACTGGGATGTGGAAACCAGCAAAAAAGGAGGATATTCTCATTACATGCTCAAGGAGATTTTTGATGAACCGCAGACAGTACGGCAGGCAATGAAAATTCCTACGGAACAAATTTCAGAATTGGCCGGGATGTTTAGTGAAGCTTCTCGTGCNTACCTGATGGGAGTGGGAACGACTTTCTATGTGGCGAATATCAGTCAATACTTTTTTTCCACCCTCGCAGACCGCTATTACCCAGNCCTCAGTTCAGACGAATTTTCNGTAGTTACAGTTGAGTCGGGAGATTTGGTGCTGGCGCTTTCTCAATCAGGAGAAACCTATGATACAAAAACCTCGCTGGATTATGCAAAGACATNCGGAGCACAAACCGCGGCGGTTGTAAATGTNATGGGATCGGCAATCAGCATGATGGTTGATCAAGTGATAATGCAGGGTTCCGGACCGGAAATATGTGTTGTTTCTACTAAAGCGGCCCTCGCGCAAACATTCATTATGCTTCGTGTAGCCCTGGAGCTTGGTCGGATAAGGNACTATCTAACGCAGGATGTTTATCAAAAACATCAGCAGGATTTGGAATCGTTTCCTGAAATGGTTCAACTGATTCTCAACGAACAATCCGGATTTGTTCGCAATATAGCACGGTCTACCAGTCATGTGGAACATTGGTTATTTCTTGGCTGCGGTGTCTATTATCCTGTTGCCATGGAGTCTGCACTGAAAATGAAAGAGGTTACTTATCAACATGCGGAGGGAATGCCGGCCGGATTTCTCAAACACGGAACCCTGTCGATGGTAGAACCGGCTCTGCACTCCCTGTTTTTTGTGCCACTGAAGGAACAAAAGGTTCTGCACGACCGTACGCTGATTGCGATGGAGCAAGTAAAAACTCGGGGAGGAACTGTGATCGGAATCATGTTTCAAGGAGATAAACGCGCTTTGGCAGCCTGTGATCAGGCAGTGCAGCTACCTCAAATGAGTGCGCTGTGTGCTCCACTGGCGCAAATGATAATGGCGCAGATGTTTGCCTACTACGCAGCTCTAGACCTGGGACGTAATATTGATAAACCCAGGAACCTGGCAAAATCCGTAACTGTCGGCTGAGTCTCCCCCCAATCACGTATTTCTTTTGAATAAAATATGAACAGTGACCTTCCTGCCGCCAAGCCTGTTTCTTCCAACGAATCAATGACTATTGAACGAATACAGGGAACGGATGGCATACGTGGTCCTGTCTGTCGTTTAGAGGATAGCTCCTCCTCAAATCCTCTTGCCGCTCTGCTGAATGAAGGTGTAATGACTGAAGAATTTTTTGAGTTGTATACTTATGCCTATTGTCAGGAACTGCTCGAAGCCGATTTTGCGTCAGTACGCGACCTCGTTGTAATCGGCTGGGACCCACGGGATTTAAGTGGTCGTTTTAATGAAGCAGCGGTGCGCGGCATCAGAAAGGCGGGACTGACTGCGGTGGTTGTCGATATTTTACCGACTCCGGCGATTTCACTTTATCAACTACACGTTAGAGCCGCATGTGCTTTCGTCTTAACCGCATCCCACAATCCTGAAGGCCAGAATGGTATCAAAATCTTTTTGGGTCATTCCAATCTGAAATTATTTCCAGAAGATGATAAACGCCTGACTCGAAGGTGCATCAGCATAGATTTTCAGGAACTGCGGAGTGCGCCTCTGCTTGGTGAGCTTCGTAATGAGCTTCTGGCAGCGCGAAAGTTGTTTTTGGAGTTTATGGCAGACCAAACCAATCATTGGTTAAGTGATAATAGCTTGGTGGGCATTACGATAATAGTGGATGCGGCAAATGGCGCATTTTCTCCAATAATCGCAGAATTACTGAAAAACGTTGCTGCTGATTTTGTCATTACTAACTCAGTTCCAGCTCAGGGTATCAACCGGCACTCCGGAGTTGCTGATCTTGAAGGAGTGGAGTTTATTTCAGCGAAAGAGATAACTAAAGGCACATTTTATAGTTATGAAGCTTTAGGGCAGGTGTTGAGAAAAGGCCGTGAAGATCAGGATAAACTGCGAAACAGCTCAGACCTCGTGCTGGGTTTTGTTTTCGATGGTGACGGTGATCGCTGTTTTTTATTGTGCTATGATCCTTTTCAGGATGGGATTATGGTATTGAGCGGTGACGTACTGGCCTTTTTTCAGGCAAGCTTTCTTCAGCAAAAACACAATTGGTCTCAGTCGCCTTTGTTTGTCAACACTGTCGAAAGTGATCTGGAGGTAGGACGGGCGGTTCAACAGGCCGGAATTGAAACTATGCAGTGCGCGGTTGGCGACAAATGGATTTTGTGGCAGGCCTGTTTCTACGGCTGGCAGGCCAGGCAGGAATTTTATCTGGACAAAATAACAGTTCCAGAATTTATAATTATGCTGGAGCAGGCAAATGCCAAGCTCGGGCAGATGGTCAATAATTCAGCCTTTGACGCTTTATCCGCAACACAGATTATCACAACTCTGGAAAACTGGATCCGCAAAAACATGAGCGATGAGCTGGTGAAAAGTGCGTACAAGCACGCATCTCAGCAACAGAATAATTATTTTGCAATAGGAAGCGAAGAATCCGGACATGTGATTACTTTAGCTAAAATAAGTTCCGTGGATGCAGTCACTCCTGTGTTTATCGGCAATGGCCTCAAATGCGCCTTAAACAGTCTGGCTGCGATTCTGGCTTTGCGAGTACCTAAAAATACTATCGAATTCTTTGCCTGGTTAAGAAATCCTTATCCTACCGGATTCCAAGAAAGTCTTCCGGTTTATTATGTGGATAAATCATTTCTGGATGAAGGGTCAGCGTTGCGCGAAAAGTTGATAGAAATATTGCTTGCTGAGCTGAAATGGCCGGATATGGAGGTTGAGATTGTCAAACGTGAGGAGGAGCCTGAAATGCTACTGCTGAATGTTTTACAAAATGGACTTCCGGTAGCAGCTGTGTTTGTAAGGAATTCCGGAACCGAAGATAAACTGGCACTCTATCTACGCGGCAGGGCCGATCTTACCGGACGCCTCGAAACCCTCGCCGAAAAAATATATCCATTTTTGCTGTCCTCATTTAAAAACAAAACGAGCCCAATGGCGCAGGCAGAATACACAGTTTTACGTTGTTTAAAAGATGAAGCAAAACAGACCAGCGATTTGAAGCTTAACAATATTGCCAATATCTCCCCTGAGCGCCTCCTGCACGAAATGAGCTCCCGTCAAAAACTGATCCGTAAAGATGGTGAACTTTGGAAAATCACTGAATTGGGACTGAGCTGCCTAAATAATTCTGAACGTTCAGCATAATTTACTTTAATCAGGATTATTCTGAACGTTCAGAAAAATATTTAAAGAGCAAATCCGCAAGCAGAGTCTAATCGTAAATCGGAAGTAAAAAACCTTTACGGTAACCCCAAATTGTTCTCGATCGAATATGAAAGAGTGTTGAGAAGTAACGTGGAGCTACGGAGTAATCTTCAGCGGTAGGCCTGCAATACGTGGCTGGGGAGAAAAAATTTAATTCTCCTTTCCAAAAAGAAGAGTTGCCTGTTCGATGGATTTTGGTGGAGTTGTGAGCACGATTTCGACGCGCCGGTTTATCTTACGGGCTTTTTTTAGGGCATTGCCTGAGAGTGGAGAACCAATAGAATCAGTGTATTTAGTTTTGGGACGCGTGTCCGCGTAGCCGACAATTGAGATTGATTGTTCAGGATATTTAATACGATTAATCAGCATACCTGCGATCATGGTAGCCCGCGCGGAACTCAGTTCCCAGTTACTGGAAAACTTTTTGCTGCGCATTGGAACATTGTCCGTGTGGCCTTCTACTGTTAGTAAATCGGATTTGTGCTCGGGTATTTTAAGAATTTGGAAAAAAAGTGGGGAGAGGGCTTTATAAGCTCCTTTCTTAAGTACAGCGTCTCCGGAACGAAAGAGGAAGTCCTGTGGTAAAGAAACGATACAGCTGAGTTTCGTTGAGCGCAGTTCATATTTACTGAACTGGGCTTTATTGCTACTGAGAAATTGCTCCAGACCGCTACAATTTTTAGGTTGAGTGGAAAGAGCGTTCAGTAAAACGAAAAAGCAGAACAGCAAGGTCATTAAATCCGCAAATGTTGTAATCCATCCGCCCTCTGAACTGGAACTGCGGCCCATATTACAACCCCAATCCTTGACTCATTGCAGCCTGCTCCTCCTGCATTACTTTCTTACGCAGCTTGGGGGGAAGATATATTACCAGGTCCTTTGCAGCAGTTTCAGGAAGTTCTCTGCGTTTTAGGTAGAGTAGCCCCTCCCTAATCATCTCCATCAACAGGACCTGCGACTCCTTGAGTTGAAAACGTTTAGAAGCGATTGGCAAAAAGATCAACTGTGAAAGCAGTACGCCATAGAGTGTAGTTATCATCGCAACTGCCATGCCTCCCATCAAGCCCGCTATGTCAGCACCGCCTTCTCCGCCAACACTGCCCAGCATCATGATCAGCCCGACAACTGTACCAATCATGCCGAATGCCGGCGCGGCGCGGCCCATAAATTCCAGCATGTCTATTTCTTCAAAAGAACGATAGTTGTACATCTCAATTTCAGAACGCACAATTTCCTCAATCAT
>NYXK01000164.1 GCA_002685535.1 Deltaproteobacteria bacterium | reverse complement strand
TCTATAATAGTGTAAATTAAATCTATAATAGTGTAAATTAAATCTATAATAGTGTAAATTAAATCTATAATAGTGAACTTTGGGTCCTATCGTAGCGTAATTTTATATATCCCGTAGCGTAAATAGAATATACAATAGTTAAAATTGAAGTATCCGATAGTGTAGACAGAATATAGCATAGTTAATTCAAGAAAAATTTTAAGTGAACTTGATATTCGTTTTGTAGAAAATGAAATATAANAAACGTATACACTCAAATAAAATAAAGTAGCGTCGNTTCCCTCTGCAACTTTATTTTCCCGGTGATGTGAGGAGTTGGGGTTATAAAAAGCATAGGATGAAAACTGACGAAGAATAAATTAGGCNGTTAANAGGAATTACTTAATTCATTAAAAAGGAAAAACACAATGACTACCAAAGAAANANTTAATCCCAATAAGACCGCTAGAGTTGCAGGATNTCTTTATCTTATGCTATTCCCACTAGGTATTTTTGGCATTATATATGTNCCCTCCAGTCTTATTGTTCTGGGAGATGCCGCAACAACAGCTAGCAATATTATGGCGAATGAGTTGTTATATCGCCTCAGTATTGTAACCGCTCTAACTCTCCAGATAGTCNATATTTTTCTGGCTCTAGCTTTATATAAATTACTGAATCCAGTTGACAAAAATAATGCTGTACTTATGGTTATATTAGTTTTGGTCGCTGCCCCAATTGCCATGCTTAATGAGCTTAACCACGTTGCGGTCTTACTAGTATTGAGTGGATCTGATTTTTTAACAACATTCAGTTTGGATCAGGTACNAGCATCGGTGCCTCTTTTTCTTAATTTNCACGAACACGGGGTTTTTATCGCCCAGATATTTTGGGGGCTTTGGTTATTCCCTATGGGCTATTTAATTTTTAAATCGAACTTCCTCCCATTAGCTCTGGGTATCTTAATGATCATTGGNGGTTTTGGATATCTGGTTGATTCTTTCGTATACTTTATTTTTCCTGACTTTGATGTGACANTTAGTGAATTCACGTTTCTTGGAGAATTACTATTGCCCTTGTGGCTCATNTTTAAAGGTGTCAACCACGAACAGTGGGAAAANTATGNTCTTAAATCTACCTGAATATAACACATGACGAAAAAACAAAAACTTTGGTGTTTTTGAAAATAAAAAATATCCTGCTAATCACATGTCCAATGGAACAGAAAAANGTATAATCAAAGGCCTGACCTCGAAACAAGATCCAGGCGGTTCNGTACAGATAAAATCAATAAATATTTTGAGTGAAAGATTACTTTACTGGTGATATTTCCTAGCCCAATTTAGAAAAAATAATATTTTCTGTAATAATATATAATTCAATATAAACAGTATATTCACTTAGATTTTATAATAAACAAACAATTTTTTCATCACGGATTCTATTCTCAGGCCACAATTTTGCTACATGTAGTATAAGCCCGTAAAAAATATTTCAACGGCATCAGCTACAAATTCGACTACTTTTTTATAAATGATTCACGAATTTGGAAAATTTTTAAACTGAGTTTACGAGAAAAGACATGAGCAAGGTTTTCTACCCTTTTATTGATAGCTCTAAGTCAGANCAGACGCCAAAGAGTGATGACTGGCAAATAGAAGAAAACTATTTAAACCTCTGGGGNTATTTAAGAAGGAGGTATCCCAATGTNGATTTNGAAGAGAAAAAATTTTTGGANTTGATCAACCTAAAAAACTCACTGGAAGGTCCGCATCAACTCAGAGAATGGAACGAAGATATAGCTTCTGTACGCAAGCATTGATCACTGTTCGTGNACCACACCCTTCANGGGTAATTATTCATGAAATCTACTGACAGCATCGACAAATCTTTCGAGGAACGTTTTGATCCTAAACTGCGCACAATAGGAGAATCCCAACTCCAAAATTACGACAAACAGAAAGAACAACTCCCGCCTTCAAAATATTTCCGTATAAAATTTTCAACATCAATTCCTGATAATACAAAAAAATTTTTGAACGGAAAACTGCCGGGCATCCTTGATTTTTCGGAAAAATTTGGTCTGCAACCNCCNCGCGCCGCTCATTTGCTNCGCTTTTTAGATCAGCAAACATACGAGAGCGAAATTGGTTCAGNACTACCGAAAAATGTCCCGCTTCCCGCATCACGTCTGAAATTCATCAACACTACACGTTCTTACGAGGTGACGCTTATTTTGCCTAAGAAACTTGACAGCGCGGAGCTAATCGTAAACATTACACGCAATATATTTTCAAAGCTATGCGGAAATATTTACTTCAATGAGCAAATTATGCCGCTCGAATTTTACCGGCAAAGTGTAAACGGGCAAAAACAAAGCAGTGCCGCAGTTCCGGAAATACTGTTCATGGTTGAAGAGCTTAACTTCCCCTCAAAAAGTTTGCAGGCTTTTTGTGAAAGTGTCGCAAAATCATATCTGCTTGACCTGAAAAAAGAAGGTGTAAAAATCCGCAAACAATTAATTTCGGAGTGGCGGGAAAAGTGGAAATCTCAGTCTCTGTCAACCGAGGAACAGCACACGCTGGATTCCATTTTTAGCGAATTCAAACAGACTTTCCGCACTAATCCGGAAAATTTTAATCAGACTATGATTGAACGGATTCAGCAACTCAATAAACAACTGCATTTCATTTTACCACATGAACGGCGGACTTATGAAAATTTCGAACAGCAACACTTCACCCATTACATCCGCTCAGTAAAAAACAAACTGGAAGAAATATCCGCGCTTTCGGGATTTATTGAGGAACTGCATGAGCTTTTAAATCAAGCTCCAGAGACCGCTGATATGGAAGGAGTCGGCGTTCAAATAAGAACCTGTATGCAGGAACTTCGCAAGGATAAGAAAGTCATTCAGTTTTATGTGCCGGATATGCCGCAAAACCCGGAATTGAAGCGTATCCGGCAAAGATTTCCGCTGAGCCTGATAAAAATGCTGCCCTCCGGTACTCCACTTAAAGAGTGGTCAAAAGAAATAAAACGACTGGAAAAAAATTATGCTGAATCGATTTATTCAAAACTTTATGCCGCGCTTCACAGTTTGAGTGAATGGACACTTGCTCTTCAAGAAAAAAAGACTGATTCATTTAAAGAAAGTGCGGATGGTCAGCGCTTAAAAAAACTGCTGCCGGTTTTGAAATATCGAGCTCCCGCGCTTGAAGGCTTGCAAAGCACGCTTGGCGTGATGCTCGATCTCAGTGAGCAATCACTTCCGAAAACCAGGGACAATGAGACACCTCGGCAGTTGGTTCCTCTAGATGAATTTAGCAAAGCCTGGAGCTATTTTATCTCTTCCATTTTGACTATGCAGTATTATCAGCAGTCTTCAGCATCAGCAACTCTCCCACAAGGTTTCAGGACTGAGAATTACCTGAAGTCAATTTTGGAATTTGTTGACCAGCAATGTTCCCGTGGAATAAACCATTTCCACATCGTCAAGCTGCTCTGGCTTGTTTATAAGGAAAAAGGCACAGATGCTCTACCGTTTTTGCTTTACTGCGTTCAAAAGCCGCAGGACATTCTGCGCTACACCTTACATCTCACGATGCGCCCCCAAACAGAAAATAGCAGTCTTGAAAAACGTCTTGAGAAGCTGCCTCAATATCGGGATGCCTGGATTGCTGCCTATCAAAACCGCTTAAATGAGAGTGGAAATTAAAATACTGAAATGTTTGCCGATCGTTTTTTTGGCAGGAGTATAATTAGTGGGAAATTTGAATCAGATTTGAGGCGGAGAGCAGCATAAAAAACAACTCGATCACAGTGATCACAACAAGAGGTTTGATGCCTCTCTGCAGGAATTGAAAAAACAAAACCAGGTAACAAACAAGTGTTATTGAAGCTAAAACAGCAACCCCTAAAAGTGGTGCCACATCACCGTAGCCCAGTTCTGAAATCCACTGCCATCCAGTAAGCGCACCTGTTTTTTCTAAATATTGCTCCAAAGGGAGAGACCAGTATTGAGGGAGATCTTCCAGCGGTACATGAGGTGTTAGCATTCCCGTCAAATACAAAGCAAAACCAGCGACAAGCGCAAACAAACCAAGATGGTTCATATGGTAAACTATTTTTGCGTATAATTGCTGTTCGGACGCGTTTTCAAAGGCTGAAGTATTTTCCATTAAAGAGCTCAGTTTCAGTTCAAATTCCAAATGCTTTCATTAAGGAACGGACACCCGCAAAGAAGAGGACACCGATTACCATGTTACGTATCACTGAAGGCTTAACTTTCGGCAGCAGCTTTGAACCAATGTTTGCACCCAGCATTATGCCTATCATTGAAGGTACAGTAAGTATCGGCAAAACTGCACCTTTGTTCATGTAAATCCAGGCTGCGGTACTGTCTGTAATGGAGAGTGCAAAACTGCTCGTTGCGACTGCGACCTTCACTGGTGCACCCATGACGAGGTTTAAAATTACCACATTCGCCCAGCCTGCTCCTAAACCAAAAATGCCGGCCAACAATCCCACAATTACAAAACCCAACATACCCTTTGTGGTATTGTGCACAGTCCAGCGAATTTCTTTCCCGGTAGTTTCTTCAGTATAAATCCCGTTTATCTGCAGGAGTTGTGTTAAATAATTACCGTGAGTAACTGACGGATTTTCCGAGTTTTTCGCAAAGAGCATGATAAAGACGATGCCGATAATCGTAACCCCTAAACTGCCCTGAATATAAGCCGGATTTAACGCAGAAAGCCAGAGTCCTAGAAAGGCTCCGATAATCGCAAAGATAGAAGCAACCAAAGCAGAAGGCATGGCGAGTTTTAAACTGGCCAGGTTTTTTTCGAGCAGGTGAGGGGCTGCCGCTAAAGAACTTCCGAGTGCAATGAAAAGCCCGGTACCACGGACAAAATCAATGTGAAACGGAAAAAAACTGGCGGCTAAGGGCACGAATAAAACTCCACCACCGATGCCCGCCATTACACCAAAAACGCCGATTAAAAAAGTTGTGAAAAACAAGATTGTCGGCCAGCCCCACCATGGCATGCTGAACTCAGCTTGAGTTCCGGCCCACAGGATTGACGGCAGCAAAAAGATTGTTAACGATAAAATGAATTTTAACAATATGTTCTGCTTCATTGAACTACCTTCACTGTTCCACCGGAAAAGCAGCCTGATGCCAGTCAGCCATACCTGAACTGTTTATACAAACCAGATTTTCTAATCCCTGCATACTGAGCATAGTGTATACTGTTTGCGCCCTGCGTCCAGTATGACAGTGTAAAAAAACTCTGTCATAACCGCGAATTTCGTCAATAAATTCCCGCTCATTTCCCATGGGAATATTCAAACTTCCCGGCACATGACCCTGATCGTACTCATTGGGCTTTCTCACATCAATAACCCTCTCCGTGGGGGTAAGTTTATCTAACAACTGATGCAGATCATGCATAGTGAAATTATCTTCGTTGACATGACCCAGTTCTAGTGAGAATCCGCATTTTAGATTCAGCGGAATAGCCTCATCAATTCTTTTGGGTTTAGGTAAATTAAGATTGTTCATGATCTGGACAAATTTTTCCAGCGTTTGTCCACTGTGGATTCTGGGGTTAAAAGATTTTTCTTCTTTGATACAAGAAGCGGTTCGGCCAAGATAATCATGTCCNGGATAGACGAGAGTACTGTCTGGATACGNATATAANTTCTGGGTAATACTATTAAACAGTTNCTCCGGATCACCNTGTTGNAAATCNGTTCTNCCACATCCGCGAATCAACAAAGAATCTCCGGTGAATAGCCTACCTTCTGTATAGAAACTTGTGCAGGCATCGGTGTGTCCGGGGGTTGAAATTGCCTTGAGTTTAAAATGGCCAAATTCCAATTCATCTCCATCGTTGAGTCGAATATCCGCGCCCTGTACCGAGGAGTTTTCTCCAAAAGTGCTTTTTGCTCCGGTCGCATCACGCAACATACGGGAAGATGTTATATGGTCCGCGTGGACGTGGGTGTCGATAGCATACTTGAGCTCAATACCAAGTTCTTCGATGAACTGCAAACTTCGGTCAAACTGCTCCTTGACCGGATCAATGATCAATCCCTCCAAAGTGTCAGAATCAAACATCAGGTAGGTGAAAGTTCCTGTATCTTTATCAAACAATTGCCGAAATACGAATGATGACTCGTCGTTATTATTCATATATATTTTGCTATCACAGTATTGTGTAATTCTTCTTTATAACAACCATTCCCATTTTATGAGGTCAAACAATTCGATTATTTTTTTATTGGAAATCCGATAAAAAGAATATGTTGCCTCACGACGTGAGACCAACACTCCACGGCTTTTCAGTAAAGACAAGTGTTGAGAAAGTGTTGTTTGCCTGATGCCTGTGAAATATTCCAAATTCTGCACAGTTTGTTCACCACTCCGCAACGCGCACAAAATTCGTAAACGGGCAGGATGAGACAAAACTTTTAGACTCTGGGCTGCTATCTCAAAATTTTCTTCTTGATCACAGAATAACTGTTCAAGTTCATCTTTTAATACTTCGTTTTTGCCTACTTTATTCCCCATAATCATCTCCTATATATTAATATTTTCTGCCGTTCACGAAATAACAGCACGAGTTCACATTTTAACGCCTCGTTTTTGTTAACTTAATCTCCATAATTATCTCCTATAATTGACATTTATTTTAATATACAAATATAAAGAAAGCCAGCAAGATTGGGAATTAATTTGCTGACATCGCAAAAAACGTATATCCGTGCTATTTTGAATGANGCAAATTATTTTGCAAAAGCGACCGAATTAATATCATTTATTTTCCTCCCAACTCTCAAAATTCCGACTGTGCCTGAACAAGCNCTCGGCATATATTTTCCATTTCAGGGTTGCTGATTTAGCCAAGGAGTGGATTACTGTTTTATTTTGCTAACAGTCACTAATATTCTCTTGAAGTACTTAAATCAGGAGCTAAACACGTAATTTTAGAGCACATAGATTTTCTAAGCTATCCAACTATTTTGATTAACTTTATTGTGGTATAAAACATGTGTCGAGTTTGATGTCCATTTTAACGCAATTAAGTCGCATAATGTTTTAGAAATANGAGGCTGGTTGGCATATTTTTCGCAGAGATATGTCTATAAATACAAAACTTTCCATGTATAGGCTTTTTGGAGAAGACATGAAATGGTTTAAATTCGAACCTCAGGAAGAGGAAATAACAGAAGCTGAAACATCACCTGTTTTAGTTTACTTAAGTCCAGAAGCACTAAAACACGCTGTTATTGTAGATGATTTTGGTTCATTCCAGGACAGTCCTGAGTGCATTCCGGGTGGCCGGCTTTTTGAAGTCAGCCGTCAATACAGTTACCGTTTGCGTCAAGTAGCGGATCTCGTTGAGGAGCCTCTTGAGGATCATAATTTCCAGATGAAAGCTCAGTCCAAACGTAATTTCCACGCGGAAATCCGACCCGATAAACGCTTGAACAGTACTGAAGACAGCATGTCTGCGGGTAGCCAAAATGCTACTTACCCTGAGTCTTCACTCTTAGACATCGCTAAAAACTCCGGAGAAGTAACTCAACCTCTTCAAAAGGTACGGCCTGAACAGGTACCGTTTAAAGATCTGGAGTCTCTCTTCGTAAAATAAGCAAGCTCCGGTCCGACTGTGGAATCTGCAGCTTGCAAAGATTCAGCCTTTAAACATCATTCATTCAACAGCTTAATTCTTCCTCTACGCAGAGTCAAAAGCTGCATTTCCCGCTGAACTTCCCCTTTTTTATCAAAGCGTAAATTACCGGTAACACCCTGAAAAACATCCATATTTGCCAGCGCATTCCGCAGTTCCCGGTGACTTTGGTTTCTTTCTTCTTTAAGCAGCTTCATCAAGATCATCAAGGTATCATAAGCATAAGCAGTATAAGGGGTTGGCCCCAAATAATTTTGATGTCTATATAGTATTCTTTCGTGCAGTCTCAGCAACTGCTGCATGGCCGGTGTTTTAGCCTGCGGGAAGAAGCTGTCCACAAAAACCGGTTTTTTAACCNCGCGGAGTCCAGGAGCAAACGGGAGCGCGGCATCATTCCAACCACTGTCTCCCAGAAAAGCCGCTTTTTCCATTTTGTAAACTGCGCTATAAGGGAAAATGAGTCTCAAATTNTTAACCCCACCGGAACCTACGGCAACGAACACTGCGTCAAAGTTGNGGATTGGAACNTCCTTTTCTTTGAGTTCCTTTAAAATACTGTTTTCTTTTGCGCTAATACGCTGAATTTTACCNGTGAAGGTATCAAACTCATTCACCAGGCTTTTTTGACCTTCATTTTTAAAACCTTCAACCGCGACTACTTCACAACCTTTAAGCACAGNGGCATCCCAAAAAAGGCGCATCTTTNNTCGNCCCTCTCTAGTTTTTGCGTANAGAATNAGGAAGCGGCANGCTTGAAGTTCACTCACAGCATAATCCAGCAATTCCTGAACCTCCTGTTTCCAGCTTTGATTATTACGAAAAATGTAGTCTCCCAATTCCGGGATACCGGCTGTGAGTGACAGGGAAATTAACGGTACACGCAACCTCTCAGCTTCTTCCGCTGCCGCTTCCGAAGTTTTCCGGGCAAGAGGTCCGATGACGGCAATCACACGTTCTTTTTCCACCAGTTCACGGACGGCGCTTTTTGTTTTCGCCGGATTCAAATGTGAGTCTCGGACCACAAGTTCCCACGGGCCTGCCGTTTTCTTTAGTTGAGGGTTAGTTATTACATTATCAGTCAACAGTAAATCACCACTTATTTCATTTTTTGGNGAAGTTGTATTATCGCTGATATTTTCGTTCAGAGCAGTTTTTTCATTGGCACGCAGAGCCAGCCACAAACCGTTCAGCGTCTCCTGGGCCANTCCTGCTACTTTTGCACTGGAACTGCTCAAAGGCAGAATTACACCTATTCGTCGGGGATTTAGATTCAGGGCAGTGGTAAAGTTGCTCTGCATTTGCTCAAGTAATTCAATCTGCTCCAAGTCGGCGCTTACGCGGGCCAAGTCGAGTCGCTGATCCACAAGTTCCAGAACTTCTCGGTAACGTTTTTGTTTGACCAGCAGTTTAAGTTTCAGCGATGGTATTTGCTCCTGCAGCCAGGTTAAATTTGGAAAATTTATTGATATATTATGTAGTTCTTCAACAAACTGAACTTCTTTCAGTAACCGGAGCAATTGTTCCNGATCAGCCATTTTTGCGGTTTCCACATTACTCAGTTCATCAAGTCGATATTGAATTGCGGTGAAAAGATCACCCTGAAGCAGCGCTTCATCACTGAGCATATGCAAATAATCACTGCGCAGGTTTGGTTCCAGAGTTTTAGCGGTAAGTTCCCGCAAAACCAGATTTTGACTGAGTGCTTTATTTTGAGACTGGAGAGCCTTGTTCAAATAATAAAAAATTATAGGCGTAAGCGGACTTTGCTGTCGTTCACTCAAAAACGCTTCCGCCAGTAGTTCTGCAGATGACCACTCATTCAGTTGATAAAGCAATTGAACTTTGAGGCGTGTACGTTCCTCAACTTCCAACTGGTATTCAATTTCCAGATACCTTTCCCTGGCTGCATCCGGATTTGAAATGAGCAGCCTTTCAATTTCCGCTACCAGCATAAAAACTCCAGAAAATTCCGTGTCCGCCCATTCCGGTTGTGTATCAAACGTTTNCTTTTCCCCAGCAGCGTTATTGGCGGAATTATTAGAAGACTCTTGATCATTTGCGGAAAACCAAGGAAATAGTTTGCTGAAAAATGANCCGGAAAATATTGTGTCATCTTCTTCCGCTTTTATCGAAGGAAGAGTAGGGATTGGAGGCGTTAAAGAAGGTGTTGAGACGTTTAGGAAACTACTTTCAGTTTGAGCAGATTCCGTTTCAATGNGTGTTGTAGGTGCAGACAACAAGTCTGAAGGCAGCAGTGGAGTTTTTTGTCCGGCCGGTTCTCTCTTAACAGAAGTTCCAGTTTCTGTTTCGTCCGTAACCTCAATATTTTGCTCTAACCACGCAAGGTCACTCAGCAAACTTTGGGCAAACGCATTTCCGGAAAAAGTCTGTAAACTCGAGAGAATCAGCAGCATACAGAAGATAAGCGGGAAAGTTGCTACTCGATGTACAATCACTTTTTTATCCAATTTTTCTCTTATTCGTTGGAAGCTAAAATTGAACCAGGNACACGGTGATTATCTTCCCGAATCGTGAGGTGTTGACTGTCAAAATACTCTAGCAAATCAATAGCATGTTTGCGAGAAATGTTTAATAATTCTTTGAATTGGATCACAGTAATACTTTGATTATCCTGCAAATATTTCCTCAGACTAATTAAAATTTCCTTTGTTTGTTCCGGAGCATAATACAGGTCATCCGCGACACGCACAAGCCGTTTGGAATGCACCGCTGATTTGAGCATTGCCAGACCTTCTTTTTCGTTCATTTCAAGTTCTTCCAACAAACGTGTACGGCGGTGAGGCTGAAATCCGCCTGCCTTTATCAACTCAAAACAGTGCGCCAAGCCTGCTTCCTGTGCTTGAGAAACTTGCGGTTGATGTTCTGCAAGAGAGAAGTACTGTCCGTTTTGTANAAACTTACCCAGCTTAATCATGTATTTTAACAGAATTTCAACCTCTTTTTCTGTAAAAATCAAAGAGAGCNTCCCCCCAAGTTCGGAACGTGTCATACCTTCGCGATCCGCAAATTTTTTGTGGTGGATAGTTAAGACTTTGCTCAAAAATTCACCAATACGTTCAACATGTTGAACATGCAGATAACGTTTCGAAAAAGGATCGACACAAAGCACCTGCTGCTGACTTTGCAGAAGTTGCAGAACTTTAGCAGATTGTTTAGCAGAAAGACCGGAACGTACCGAAAATTCTGCTTCAATCACACCCTTCACAGACTGNAGATAGATCACTTCCGCAGAACGTACATTTTCGTCACCNTCATGCAGACGCCGGAGGCGTCCCGGAAGTTCGTGCAGAACTCTTCTTGATTTGCTGGGAGAAGGATCAATCACCATTCCTCCACCTAAAGTAAACATCGGTGAATAACTCCTNACNATGAAACGGTCACCGTGTCTCGCACAGACCAGGCTTTCCAGCCGGAACTGAACCAGCGTTGTTTTTCCCGGTGACAAAGTTTCACCCTCTAACAGAACAATCCTGCCAAAAACTTCCTGACTGCCTAAATGAAGTCTGATGCGTGTTCTGTTTTTCAACGCAGCAGAGACNTCCTCAAGCAGGGTCAGAGAGGCATTCAGCATATAACTGGTGAGTAATGACTCCTCCTTTGCCAGTTGATCACCACGCTGAATTTCTTCTTTGGTAATNCCCGCTAAATTAAGAGCAGCCCGCTGTCCGNCAAAAACTTCACTGACAGTCTGACTNTGAGCCTGCAGTCCNCGAATCCGAACACTGCGCTGTTGAGGAAATTGCTGTACTTCTTCATCTTGTCTGAGTGATCCACTGAGCACTGTACCTGTAACGACTGTGCCAAATCCCTTGAGCGTGAAGGAACGGTCAACACTCAAACGGAATGGCTTTTCAATTTCAGCTGCNGGAATTTGTTTGCCCAGTTTTGATAATGCTTGCCGAAGTTCAGTTAATCCTTCTCCGCTTGTAGCGGAAACCGGAANCACCGGCTTGCCCTCGAGAAAAGTNCCTTCCAGTAACTCTGCTACTTCCTCTTGACAAAGTTCTACCATATCAGAGTCNTCNACCAAATCAATCCGTGTAATTGCCACCAGTCCGGTTTTAATTTTCAGCAGATTACAGATATTCAGATGTTCCCGTGTTTGAGGCATCACCCCCTCATCNGCAGCCACAACNAGCANTACCGCNTCCATTCCTGCCACGCCGGCGAGCATATTATGAATAAACTTTTCGTGTCCNGGTACATCCACAAATGCCAGCTGATTCCCCTGTTCGTCCTCATAATGAGCAAATCCAAGGTCAATTGTAATCCCGCGTTTTTTTTCTTCTGCCCAACGGTCTGTGTCCACTCCTGTGAGAGCTTTGACCAAAGTTGTTTTCCCATGATCAATGTGTCCGCTTGTACCAATCACAAATGGCCTGGAAGCTGGTTTTACAGTTTTACTGGTAGACATTTTTAAACTTNAGTAAGAGCATTTTTATTTAAATCAGACGACTTTTGGAGCAGTCAGGACAACNTCTAAACATTTATTCTAGTATCAAGCGNCAAAGGACTCAAGTTGCTCAAGCACTATTTCACTGACTTCAGTATAATAGTTTGCTATAATTGNTNGANTAGCAAAAANTCTGAAATCCANTCCGCAGTTGAAGNAGCAATCCGGAAATNATGAAGATCCAGAGGCTGTTCGANTACGGGTTNGTTTCAATTAAAATGACCCGAATTCNGGATTTTTTTTACACCAACAATAAAATGTTTTGAAAAATGTTGACTTGCATACTTAACCGCATAGATGAGAAAGAGTTGAGACTGCCAAAAAAGAACATGCAGCAGCTTAAAGCAAATATGTTCTTTGTTTTCACAGGGCTACTTTTACTCTTGCTGCCTCAAGGAGTTACCGCAGTAGAAACATTCTCCCGAGATTCCGAACACAGGGGAATAGTAGACCTTTCCCCATACCAGATCTATCCTGAGAATAGGTTGGGTAACGGAATTTACCTCGACAAGAAGCTTTTAGATTCTCAGCCTAAACGGATGATTCTTAATATTACCAGCATAAAAAATACTAAAAGTTATGTTTATCTCTTCCGCGCTCAAAATGGAGCCTTGGGGCTGGACATCGTTAAAAATGATGCAGACGGAGATGCGCGTTTTTGGAGGATTGATCCAGAATTCTACCAGTATTCAAACAGCGATTTTGGGATTCAAAGAGTTTTCAGAATATTTCAAAATAAAGTGTTCCCACTGCTTGCACATCTCCGTACCGGTGGCGGTGTAGCGACTTCCACGAATCACGCAATTTTTTATCATATTACGGATTCAAAAGATATTACACGCACCAATTCAAGCGGACAGCAATATACTCAAAAAGTATACACTTTCAGGCTACATCTCATCAACCGTAACTTTGAAAAAATTCAAAGTCTCTCGAATCTCCAGGTTCAGGACATTAGTTACCGTTTAAAACTGAAGTGGGTAAATGAATACTCTATAAGTTACAAACTGAGTAACGGCAAAAAAGAAACCGTGGATTTGCGAAAATACGCACCCACGTATTTTTAAAACTTCCTTAGCTTTCTTGCTGTAACAGCATTATTTTGAACCTCTTGAAAAACTAACCTAAGCCTGAACAATGACGCCTGGAATTTCCTGTATAATCTATGATATGGACGGTCTTCTCCTTGATACAGAAGGCATTTACACTGAAGTCACTCAAGAAATAGTTGCAGAATATGGAAAGGTTTTTGACTGGTCGATCAAAAAAAAGATTATTGGACGCAGATCAATTCAGGCAGCACAGATTATAGTTGAAAGTCTGGATTTGCCTATTACAGCGCAGGATTATCTGGATTCAAGAAAAGACGTTTTGCTGGAGCGATTCAAGGATACGCAGGCTTTGCCTGGAGCAAAAGCTCTGACCACACATTTTTTTCAAAGAGGAATTCCACAAGCACTCGCTACCAGTTCGTCATCTCCAATGTTTGAAGCAAAATACGAAAAACACAAAAAGTGGTTTTCACAATTCAAGCAGATTGTCCGCGGAGATGATCCTGAATTAAAAGAGGGAAAGCCTGCACCGGACATTTTTCTACTGGCGGCAAAACGTGTCGGAGTTGAACCAGCGCAGTGTCTTGTATTTGAGGATGCACCTTCCGGCACCGAAGCGGCATTATCTGCTGGTATGTCAGTGGTAGTAGTGCCTGATCCTAACATGGATCATAGTCACTACAAAAATGCTTCTCAAATAATTTCTTCTCTAAAAGACTTTGATCCCGAATATTGGGGCCTTCCCAAATACACTAACACTATTTAGCACGCTCGCTATTTTGGTGCTTTACTAACTGCCTACCATTAAAAATAGTTAATATACACGTCAAATTAGTTGATATAATCCTATATTTATTACTTTAATTTAATAGCAGAGTGATCTATTCATCAGTCGTAATTTTACTAATTATATAATCTTGTTATATAGTGTGACTTAGAGAAATTTGAGATTGGAAATTAAAGATATTAAACTTTAATTAATTTAAAGAGTTTGGAGATAATTACATGCTTTTCATCTTTGATCTCAGTCTACTTTTAAAATTTATTATTTGAAAGGCATTAATATACTGAAATTTAGACTTAAAAATTACTCATTAATTCCCAAAAAGTATTTGTGCATAATGTATGTCTGTCTTAAAAACTTTAAACTATTCCTCGTTTAATTCCTGCTCTTTGTTGTGTTTTCTCAATGAATGCCTTGAAATCTTCAAGTACCGTATAAAGAACTGGAACCAGGTATAGTATTATAAAAGTTGAAAATAAAACTCCAAATGCAAGACTTATAGCCATTGGAATGAGAAACCGAGCTTGTATTGACGTCTCAAACATCATCGGCATTAAACCAAAAAAAGTAGTTAGTGTTGTTAATAATATAGGTCTAAATCTCCGAACACCTGATTCAACTACCGCTTCCAAAACAGTCGCTCCTTTTTCGTGGCTACGATTGATAAAGTCAACTAAAATTAGTGAGTCATTGACAACAATACCTGTCAAAGCAACAATTCCCAAAACACTTATTATGCTAAGATCATAGCCTAGCAGTAGGTGCCCTAATATTGCTCCTACCATCCCAAAAGGAATCGCTACCATGATAATAATAGGTTGAAAATAGCTTCTGAATTGCAAAGCAAGTAAACAGAAAATTAAAACTAAAGCAACAACCCCACCTTTTTTTACCCCTTCCATGGTATTAGTTTGTGCCCTGCGAGCACCCTCAAATGAGTATTGAAGTTCTGGGTTCTGCATGATTGTTTCCGGTAAGAGAGAATTTTTGAGCGACATAACTACTTCAGCAGTGTTTGTAACTTCAGAATCTACAAGTGCCCTTACACTAACTATTCTCCTACCATTTATGCGACGTATCGCACTAAAAGATTGACCGTATTTCAATTCGGCCACTTGAGCAAGGGGTAAGTTCACCCCATTAGGGGCAATAATTACCAAGTCTTCCAAGTCCCTCAAATATTTGCGTTCTTCTAAAGGTAAGACTAATTTTAAACTCAATTCATCACTATTTCTTAGAAATTTTAAAACTTCAACTCCTTGAAAAGCACTACGCACTTGTTGAGTTAATTCTAGGGTGTCCAAGCCCAAAGTTAATCCTTCTGGAGTTAGTTTTAACTGAACTTCTCTTTTCCCATCTTCTGTACTGTCTTCAATGTTTTTTACTCCAGGATATTCTGAGAATTTTTCCTTAAACTCTTCAACTATTCCAAAGAGCACAATCGGATCCGGATGGCTTAATTGCAAATCTATATCATATGTAGATCCCATTCTCCATCCAGATCTAATCTTTAATGATTCAATCCCAGGGACTACTCCCATCTTTTTTCGCCATTTCCGTGAAAATTCATTTGCTGGGAAACCTCTTTCCTTTAAGGGTTTTAGATATACTCTTACGGAAGCATTGTTTGAACCACCTCTACCAACATTACTGTATACTCCATCATGTACTGTTTTACCTAATTCTGATTCATATTCTTGGAGCAAAGCCATTGCAGAACTCAACATTTTATTTTCGATCTCTCTACTTACAGTTGCAGGCGTCCCAAATGGCATTTTCGCATTCAAAATCACTCTATCTCGTTCGATTGTAGGAAAAAAAGTGAATCTCATATGCCCACCTATACTCAAACCTGCACAAACCATAATAAACACTAATCCTAAGGCTAGGAAAGCATACCTAAAATCAATAATTCGCTTTAGTGTATTGCGGTAAATGTTTTGAGAAAACCAAATCATCCCTGAACTAAAGAAGTGTCTAGGATGTTCTATAATTTTGCCTATTGGGGCAAGAAAAAAACTAATTATTCGGTTGAGATGCGAAAGATGTCCAGGCAAAATAAACATAACCTCTGCTAAGGAAAACAATAAAACTACAATTAATACATTCGGAATATTTGAAAAAATATTCCCTGTAGTTCCTGGAATAAAGTACATTGGAATGAAAGCCGCTATAGTAGTAAGTATTGTTATTAATACTGGTGAACTTACCTCAATAGCACCATCTATAGCAGCTTTTGAATTACTCTTATCCATTTCCTGATGGGCAAATATATTTTCACCAACAACAATTGCATCATCAACCACAATTCCCAGAACCAAAATAAAAGCGAATAATGAAATCATGTTTATACTTGTATCTAAAATTGGCATTAATATCATGCCACCTGCAAAACTAATAGGTATACCCATCATTATCCAAAATGCTAAATCAATTCTTAAAAACATAGCTAGTGTTATAAAAACTAAAAGCAGTCCAAGCCAAAGATTTTTCATTAACAGATCTATCCTATCTTGTAAAACAAGGGAGCGATCATTAACAATTTGTAATTTAATAGAAGATGGCAACTGAGCACTTAATTCTTCAAGCATAGAGCGTACTGCTTGAGAAACGTCTGTTGGAGTTTGATCTCCTACTCTAAATACCTCAATACTCTCAGCTGGCAGTCCATTAAAACTTGTCTGAATGTCTGATTCTTCAAAACCGTCCTTAATACTGGCAATGTCGCCAAGCCTTAAAATACCTTGTTCACTATGAATAATAGGAATATTTGCATACTCACCTTTGGTATATCGCTTTTCTTTTGTTCGTATTAAAATATCTCCTCCAGTAGTTTTAATCTTTCCTCCAGGCAGATCCAGGTTAGCTTTTTTAATTATATTTGAAACCTGATTTAATGTTAATGAATGCTGTTGTAGGGCTGATTTTGAAATTTGGACAGTCATTTCAAAACCTCTCCTTTGTTCAATATCTACTTGTGTTATATCAGGATGAGAGAGTAAAGAGGTTCTCACTATTTGAGCCTGCTCAATCAAAGATCTAGCTGGAGCATCACCATAAATAGTTATATTTAATACCTCTCTACGAATTCTAGGCAACTGTACTTGAACTTCGTCAGCGTCTTCAGGAAGTGATGTTAATCCGTCTAAAGCTGTTTTTACATCTTCAAAAACCTCATTTTTGTCAGCTCCATTTAGAATTTCAATTCGAAAACTACCCAGACCTTCTTTTGCATTTCCAGTGATTTTTTTAATACCATTAATTCCTCCCACAGCATCTTCAATAGGAAGTAGTATAGACTTTTCAATTTCTTCAGGTGTTGCTCCAGAATAAGGAACAGCCACAACAATGAAATCCAGTTCCATTTCTGGAAATACTTCTTGCTTAATATTCATAATTCCCATCAATCCAGATAACAAAATGATAACCATCAATAAGTTTGCTGCTACTTTATGTTCTGCCATCCAACGAATCATTTTTTAAACCCTCAATATTAAAAGTTGTTTTTTATAATTATTTTGTATGTTTTTTCCAGTTACCTTTTGACCGATCCTTCTTTTTACCCCTTCCTTTAGTTATTTTTTCAGCGTCTATCTTTTTATCACCAAAAACCCTGACTTTAAGCCCTTTAGAAGCACCTTTTATGGGAGAGATAATAATTTTTTCTCCAATTTTTACTCCTCCAGAGAGATATACATTGTCTAAATCTATATGGGCGATTTTAACATTACGTATTTGTAATTCTTTATTCACAACAACCCAAACTGTATCACGATCACGAAGGGCTTTAGCAGGAATTCGTACTACGTCTGCTAGTTGTCGTCCAGGAATTTTAACATCCACAAATGAACCAATAAAAAGAGGGATTTTAAAATTTTCTGCTTTTTCACGAATTTCCCCTTTAAACGTTCCCTTCTTTTTTATTTCAATAGCTCCATTTCCTGCAATTTCTTTATCGTTTTGTCCTAGAGGAATCTTAAGTTGAAAAGGATCTCTTACTTCAGCAATCAACTGAACCATCATTCCACGCGGAGTAAGTTCAAGTAATTGACGTTTGACCACTGCAGGCCATGCAGATGCAGAACTAATTCCTGCCAGAGTGATAAAAGCAGGTATTTGATACTGATTTTTAGTAGTTGACTGTCCAGTAACCTTTTTAGTGGAATTAGCCGGAAGCTCTTTCGGGAATTGTTTGGGAAGCCAATCTAGACGTGACATCGGCAAGTCGATCACAACTTCAGCAAAATCACTCCCCAATATGGTTGCCAACTGCGTCCCAGGATTAACGTATTGCCCTAAATCTACATTTTTCATTTGTACCACACCATCAAAAGGTGCTTTTAAGCGTGATTGGGATTGCCGGATTCCGATACTCAAAAGCGGATCGCCTTTTTTGAAAACACTGCCTTCGCTCAATTTGTCACTGATCCAAATCACTTCCCCGCCGATGCGTGCACTCAAAACAACTTTTTTCCCCGGCCTCACCCGTCCGTTCGAGCGCACCTCAATTTGCGGATTAGAAAATTCTGCCTCAATAACCTCTACTAGCTTTCCTCTTTGGAAGTTAGGTTTTTTTCTTGCGGTGGGTTTACTTTTTAATAGAGTCATGCTGATTCCTGCCCCCATGCCGAGTAACAGAATAGGAAGCCAAAATTTTAGATTAAATATTTTTTTCCACATAATTAATTCAGTTAAATTGTTGAAGAAGTATTGGGCAAAAGTAGCGAAAATATAGTGCCTTTACCCATACTGCTTTTCACAAAAATTGTACCGCCGTGTGCTTCGATAATGGTTTTACACAAACTAAGACCAAGTCCGTAGCCGCCTGTTTTTTTATTACGCGATTTGTCAACCCGATAGAAAGGTTCAAAGATCAAATCCATTTCCTCATCCGGAATTCCTTGTCCATAATCTTGAATCTCAAGCTGAATTCCGGAGTCATCCCTGCTTAAGCACACCTTGATCGGTTCGTTTTCAGGCGTAGAATATTTATGTGCATTTGCCAAGATATTTTTTAGTACAGTTTGAATTTGCTCCACATCAACATTAGCAACACATTTTTCCACGGAATTTTCAAAACTGATTCCTGGCGGTTTTCCTTCAAAAATCAAACATGTTTTCTCAATTAAGGTTACTAAATCGGTATCCATCCGATCAAGTTTGCCATACTCACTTTTTAAACGTGCTGTTTCCAAAATCTCCGTTACCATCTGCTCCATTTCTTGCACATCACTCTGCAGACTATCTTGTGAAGAATTTTCTGGAATGAACTCAAGCGCTACTTTCATCCGAGTCAAAGGTGAACGCAGTTCATGACTCACATCAAGTAACAGTTGTTCCCGTGCAGTCAACATTTCCCTGATACTTTCTGACATGCGGTTGAATGCCCGAGCCAAATTCCCAAGTTCGTCTCTGCGTTTTTCAGGTAAACGATGTTCTAAATCGCCTTCGCCCAATGCATAAACTCCATCAGAAAGCCAGTTGAGGGGTCTCATGATCCAGCGTAATGCCAGCCAGGTCCCGGCTAAAATAAGCCCTATCAATCCTAAAACAGCAATAATCCAAGGAAGAAGGAAGCGAGTTTCTCGCCACTCATCATCAAGCTCAGCGAAGATGAATCGTCCCTTCATAGTGTCCACTCTCACTACACCCTGCCCCTTATAGCGTCCAACCATTACATTTGAAACGGTTTCATAGTTTATTTTATTAATATAATCAGTGTTATTCGTGGATTTATTAATCCATTTCCTGAAACGAATTTTTTCCAAAGGTGGAATCCCGGAAGAGGTTTGCCATGTATCGTTTCCTCCTTCAAAACGAATAATCAAAAACAAGCGCTCTGATAAATCACGTGCATATTCCAGATTGAGATTTTCCTCTAAATCCCGTACAAGATACATCCCGTATTGCGCCAGGTTATTGCTGAAAAAATTTCCCCTAAACTCTTTAAAGCCCTCCCTACCGATTGTGAATATCCCAAACACAAGCAAACTTCCGGAAATCAGTATAACTGCAATCAGTTTTGTAAAAACGGAGTAAAAAGGGTGTCTCAGCCAATTCCAGCTTTTTTGATGCTCAAACTTCATTTTCACCCCCGATAAACAAATATCCTGTCCC
>NYXK01000163.1 GCA_002685535.1 Deltaproteobacteria bacterium | reverse complement strand
ATATCGGCTGTAATGTGCTTGTAAAAATCAGGTAGTACTGAAGATGTTTCTAAAAATAAATATTAATATAGTTATTTTGAATTATGTAATAAAAATAGTATTTAAATTAAATATATTATAAATACAGTTATTTGTTTTTAACTTTGGTCGAATATTTTGGCCGAATATTAACACTCTAGTCAAGGAGGATGCCATGCGCGTCAACCATAATACAGCCTCAATGAGTTCATTGCGGCATTTGAACAACACCATAGATAACTCGAATAAAAATCTGAAGCGTTTGTCTTCAGGTTTACGAATTAACTCAGCCGCTGATGGGCCTGCAGATATAATGATTTCGGAGCAGATGCGTACACAGATATCTGGTTTGAACCAGGCAGTTAAAAACTCAGAGACCTCAATTTCGATGGTGCAGACCGCAGAGGGTGTGTTAAGTGAGGTAAGTTCAATGTTACTCAGTATGCGTCAGTTAGCATTACATGCCGCGAATGACGGCTCTGCGGATTCGAAAATTATCCAGGCAGACCAGATGGAAGTAGAGAATATTCTTGCAACGTTAGATAGGATTGCTGCGAACTCTCAATTTGGTTCAAGGGTTCTTTTTGACGGCAGTAATGAAGTCAACGGAGTGGCTATTGGAGAAGGATTAACATTTTTTGGTGCATCAGCACATACTCAGCAGTCCCCAACTAAACTAGGCTATGCTATTGATATTGAACAAGTTGCTATGCGCTCTGAAATAATTGCGGAAAGGGGTATGTCATTGGAGGAAATAGAAAACGGTGTATCATTTGTCTTAAAAGAAAATAATAGAGTCATGAAAATGGACACAAATCAAGAGAAAAACCTGAAGGAAAACATCCAACAGGTACTTAGTAATTTCCATCGTAAATCTCCGACTGCCACCAGAGAAAAGACAGAAGCACAGCTGCAGGATTTAGTAGCAAATGCATTACAGATGAAAGCAGAAGAAAATGGTCTTGATGTCGAAATAACTATCAATGAGCTTGGTATGCTGACAGTTCGACATAAACATTATGGCAGCATACCGTCTTTTGGAATCTCTACTGATTTAAAGGGACTATTTGGTGTAGAATCAGGGAATATGAAGCTTTCTGAAGGAGGGCAGGATGTTTCGGGTAAAATAGGAGGTGAGTTTGCTCTGGGGGACGGACAATTTTTACATGGATCGAAAGGAACTCCGACTGAAGGAATAATCGTTCAATTTGATAAGGAGCTTGGACGTCAGCTGGTACCTGTAAAGGATAAACAAGGTAATGTAATTGGACAGAAAATCGTGCAACAAACTAATAAGGAACTGGTTGGAAGAGATGTAGAAGGATATGTACACATCACACAAAATTCAGTCGTTTATCAAGTTGGGCCAAATCACAAGCAAACAGTAGCGTTTTCATTTGGTGATATGCGTAGTGGACAAATGGCACGGGGAGTTACAAACAACAGTCAATTTAGAAGCTTGGCGGATATAGACCTGACGAACCAAACGGGAGCGCAGGATTCGATTAAATTGATTGATGACGCAATAATGGAAATTGGAGTTCTCAGAGGGAACCTAGGCTCGTTCCAGAAAAATTCGTTGGAATCTAACTTACGTAATTTAAGGATCTCAAGCGAAAATTTGACAAATGCAGAGTCAGTCATCCGAGACTCAGATATGGCAGCGGAAATGAGTGATTTTACGAAAAATCAAATTTTGATTGCTTCCGGAACCGCAATGTCTGCACAGGCCAATCAAATTCCGAAATCAGTCCTAGAGCTTATCGGCAGCGCTACTCAGTAAAGAATTTAAGGCTCAAGATTCCAGATTTAAGGTTAAAGGTCCTGTTACCTAGCCCTTATCCGGATTTTTGAGCCTTGCCGACTTTTATTTTAACAATAAAGAATAATTCATAAAACTACAGCCATCAGGATGGCAGATTTGTGAATCATTATTAATGATATTTAATTATAGTTTTTGTCCCTGGGAGGAGAAACGAGGTGTATTTGTATGCTGAGTTTCTCTCCCGGAGAATATTTTAACAAAAGAGGTATTATGTCTATTAATATTCGTACAAACACAGGGGCGACGATGAGATCGCTCAGCGAACAGGGGACATTCAGGAATTCGATGTACCAACATGGTGAGGAGAAGAAAGAAAGAAAACCAACTCTTGAGCCCTTGACAGATATAAACGATATCTTGCCGGATCAAGTCATGAAAAATGAAAAGATCAGGCTGCAGTCCGCAGGATTACAAAGCGAAATTTCTCATGTTGAGGAAGACATGTCAATTGTACAAACTGTAGCAAGGGCATTAACAAATGTTGAAAACTCCTTGCTTCAAATGAATGAATTGCTAGTCTTAGTTAGCAATGAAACAGAATTCAATAGTGCGGTCAGGTTAGCTGACCAGACAGAGCTTGAACAGTTGATTGATCAAATAAACAAAGTTGCAGATGAAACAAGTTACGGTCGGCATGCACTATTAGACGGCAGTCACGGAGTACGTGGAGTAGCGACGGGGAAATTTCTGGAATTTGTTGGCATGAATGCCGATTCAAAAACATCACCGCTAAGCGGTTATCAAATATTAGTTACAGAAGTGGCTACCAGATCAGAACTACAAGGTATACGCCCCTTAACTCAAGCAATGATAGATAATGAAGAATCTTTAATCTTTGAAGAAGGTGGGATAGGAAACCGATTCGTTACTCAAAAAGGCTTAAGTGTTTCAAACACATTTAAACGCCTCTCAAGATGGATTACTGAAAGAGAAATACCGCTTGAAATTATCAGAAATTCAAGCCAATTTCTGCATTTTAGACATCTGCAATATGGAGGCTCACACAGTTTTGGCGCATCAAGTACCACACCGGGCCTTATTTCTCCGGAAAGTAATCGGATTACTTACGCCAATCCTGCGTTGGATGTGAAAGGTTTTATCAACAGTGTCCCAAGTTTTGGTCATGGTCAGTTTTTAAGTGCACCTGATGATGCAGACGGAATAGGTAAACTGACTGTCAGGTATACTGGTACTGAAGTGCCTGCTGACAATATTGCCGGCACTGTTTCTGTGTCGCAAAACGGATTTCAGTTTCAACTTGGTAATCCTGTTTCGCATGTAGAACAGCTTAGTCTTGGAAGTATTCACGCGGCTGATCTTGGAAGGGAAACTGAAAATGTGTCCGGTTTTAAGTCATTACAGGAAATAGATATTCGGACTGGGCAGAGAGTCAAAGACTCACTGTGTGTACTTGCAAAAAGCTTTGAAGAAGTCACTACCGTAAAAGACAGAGTTGAAAAGGTTTGTGGCAAAACTTTAAAAACAAATTTGCAGCACCTGCAGCTGGAACATGACAATCTGATAATTTCCGGAACAAATCTGGAAAACAGCAGCAGTGCACAGGCTTTTGCCGAAATTACAAAAAACATAATTAAAGAAAATGCAGGACGTTCTTCAATGGCGCAGGCACATCAAAATCCGAAAACAGTGCTTACTCTATTGAAGTGACAAGTAATAACTGAAGAAGAATTAAATATTGGCTGAGAGAATTCAGCTTGGGAATTCTTATTATGATCTTAATAAGAATCTGTAATTTGTTTAGTAAAATGTGTAATAAAAAGATTATTAATATTAAANANATNAATNAATATCTGTCTTCATTCTTCAAACAGAGAAGTCAGGAAAGGGATTAAACATCGGTTGGTGTGGGAACCTTCTGATGGGTCGTTATTTACGGCAATAAGCTGAAGTCAAGGCCAGGAAGGCTGCGATAANGCTGATTTAACATACGTTTATCAACAATCAAACTGAATAAGGGGAATTATGCCTTTAAGAATAAATCACAATATNGCTGCGATTAATTCGCACAGGAACCTAATAAAGAACACTGAGGTTCAAAACAAAAACCTAGAACGGCTTTCGTCAGGGTTGAAAATCAACCGGGGCGCCGATTCTCCTGCAGGCCTGATCATCTCAGAACGGATGAGGGCACAAATAGCGGGACTTCGACAAGCCATAGACAATTCTGAAACTGGAATTACGATGTTACAAACTGCTGAAGGAGCTTTGGAAGAAGTTAACCGGACCCTGATTAATGCCCGGCAACTTGCGATTAGTTCCGCAAACGAGGCCGTGAATGATGAGGCTATGCTGGCGGCAAATCAACATGAATTTGATAATTCTCTTCGAGCAATTGACAGAATCGCAAGGATTTCAAATTACGGTACACAAGCAATTTTGGACGGCAGCATGGGTGCAAATGGNGTTNCAGCAGGAGACAATTTGGAATTTATNAGTGCAACTGAAAAAACNAAATCATCNCCNGTNGGNGGTTATGNNGTNGATATNAAGGTNGCTGCNACNNATTCAACAGTCACNGNNAAAGTTNCTTTNACAAAAGGNNTGATTGACTCNGGNGAACAGTTGACTTTTTCAGAAGGTGGAAAAACATTAGATTTTCAGACAATTGCAGGCGAAGGAGTTGAGGCTACAATGAATCGTTTGGAAAAGGCAATAATTAGTTCCGGACTGAAGATTAAGATGCTCCGGGACCCCGAACGTGTGGATACACCTGATGCACCGCAATTTTTAAAATTTGCACACCAAGAGTTTGGAAGTGAGCATTCATTTCAAGTCGCCAGCAAGACATCAGGTGTTTTGTCTGCTCAAGCGGATGTTCCGGATACTATTGACAACGGTTTAGATGTGGCGGGTTATATCGGCGGAGAACTTGGAATAGGTAGAGGGCAGGTACTGACAGGAAGTGTGCCATCAAAAGTTTCCGGGTTAAAAATACGATATACCGGAGAGAATGCACCTCCTATAGGAAAAAATGCTGGAACAGTTACTCTTTCTCAGAACTCACTAGTTTTTCATATAGGACCAAACGTAGACCAGTCTAGTAGTTTTTCACTTCGTAGTGTCAGTAGTAAAAAACTGGGTAATGGAGTAGCGAATGAGTCTGGTTATCGTTCATTGAATGATGTTGATTTGACTGAAGCAGCAAAAGCACAGGATGCTATTCTGATCATAGATAAAGCGATAAATGAGATAACCGCATTCCGTGGAAAAATGGGGGCATTTCAGAAAAATGATCTTGAAAGTAATCTCAATTATTTGAGAAACGCTCATGAAAATGTAACTAATGCAGAATCAGTGATTCGGGATGCGGATATGGCGGAAGAAATGACTGCCTATGCTCGTAATCAGATCTTGGTTCAGTCCAGCACAGCGATGCTGGCGCAGGCAAATCAGACTCCAACGGCCGTGATGAAATTAATCAACGGCTAGAGGTGCTGACCCCAATTCGCCTGACCCACAGGCGGGTTTGATGATGACGTAGCATTTCGCTGGTTTCATGGAAGAATTCAGCGATATGCACTTAGTGAAAAACAAGTATTGTGAAAGCGCCGTTATGGTGAACGCAGCCGGTGCATCCGACTGCGCTCAAGGTGACGGAACTTGTGTTCTTGATCAAAAAAATATCAGCTATTTTTTCAGCTGATCATACAACCTGGAACGGAAACTAGGTTAGCTGATTTTGTAAATGACGAATATTCATTTACTTCTTTTCGGAGATGTATCTGATTGTCATTCGCAAATCACGATGGGGAGGAGTCCCCGAAATAGTTTCATGGATGAACCGTCTGATATACATGAGGTTTAAGTCAATTAAAAGTATAGACGCGGGAACGGAATCTTTTAAACGAAGGCTTTAATCCGTAATACACGCGAATAGTTGTGATTGTATGGGGTTTAAGTCAAAAAATTATAATCAACTTCCAGCAGCATTGACGCACTGGGTT
>NYXK01000162.1 GCA_002685535.1 Deltaproteobacteria bacterium | reverse complement strand
AGGGTTGAGGTTCTGACGAGCAGAGCTGTGGGACAAAATAAAGGGATTGTCATACTTGAATCATCTGTATCAGCTCATCCATTCGCATACCTTGGGTAGATTTGAGATACGAAAAGAATGGGTCATATAAGATTTCCAACGACTTCACACACAGTTGTTTGTTTGGAAAGAGCCCATAGCCGAGGTCGCATGACGTCACCTTGTCTTCACACTTAACTGCAACCATGATCTAGGAGTTTCAGGCAGAGTAGAGCACCTGAGAGTGTTCAAACAAACCCCTCAGAGTCTATGATATGTAAGACAATATAGTACACATATTCTGAAGGCGATAAGTAAGTACGGAAAAGTATATCTCCTCTGCAATCCAACCTTTCTGTCCCCCTGCAAATCTTCCCGCCCTCGTCTAAATCAGAATGTGGAACGCCATTCTGACACCAGCACAAGCCATGATGCCGAACCAGAAGTACAGAAACGCCATCTCCGCCTCCCACGGAAACCACTTCGACACAGCTTCAGCTGCTTGACTTGGTGGCAGTGCCCAAGAGTCCTTTTGCGGAGTCAGGAACGTGTACATTCGATATGCGGGACTGATTGCTCGATACGATAGATAATGTGCTACTGTCATGCTAAGGCCTGCTCTTGGCTTTGTAGAACGAAAGTAATTGTAGACTGGGGGAATGACTTCGAGGCAGAAGAGGTCGAGTAGTGAGATGATAACTAGTTGTTGACCCATGATAGCGTAGTATGCAATCCAGAGGAAGAGCAAGGGATCGTAAAGTCCTGAGCGGAGCATGTATGCGGTGTAGAGATAGCCTTGGGAGAGGATGTATTGGTAGTCGTGGACTCTGTGGAGATGAATACCACGGCTCCATCGAATCTGTAACAAAGTTAGGCCACGGAAGAGAAATAGTGATCGGGATTACTTACACGTTGTCCGACCCAGCCATCTAATGTCACTGGTCCTGCTGTTTGGATGATGGATTCTGCTGAGTACAAGCGACGCCATCCTCCTTTTCCGAGCAACATTGTGACTTGCATGTCTTCATTCAAAACCTATCCGAAATATCAGTCTTGCCTATGTGGAAAAAATCCCAGTGGGGGCGTCTTACTGTGCGTGATTGCGAAGCAGGGTATTGACAATGATACCAAGACGCAGCAACTGTCCTCAAAGCAGCAATCCTGAACAACGACCCCGGCCCATTCAAGCATTCCGACCGACCTATGGCGCCAAGTGCTGAGCGATTGAGATATGCATCACAATTGTAAGCAGTCTGTGCCATCTGGGCAATGAATGAGAGATGTGAGGTATTAAGCTGAACAAGAGCCGAACCACCTGCGGCAGTCGGTTCTGCATCAACAATTTTCGTGAGACTGGAGATCGTGTCTGGGAGAACAATGGTATCCGAATCGCTTGACCAGAGGTATTCGACGCCTTTCAGGTCTGCGAGAACAATTGAGAGGATCCAACCGGCGAGGCGGACTTCCTTGAGATCGCGATGGGGCTGTGTGAAGCAGATTCCCAGATCTTCCGTTGTGTCTCTGATCACGTTCAAGAAACCTGAGTTTTTGACTTCGTTGAGCATGTACTCGTATGCTTGTTGAAATTCTAGATCGTCCTCGGGTAGTTTCTGACGTGGTGGTTTCGGCTCGAAATCGATTTTGCCGAACCATTGGTTCTCCATGAACACTTGACCGACGCACGCGTTGAGTCGTAGTACAATGGTTTTGCGCTTGGTATTCATGACCTTTAATTGAATAGTGAGTACTGAAGTGAAGTGTTGACAAGATTCAGGGCTGTCTTACCCTCTGAAATATTTTGACCATTTCCTCATCCTCGGCAGAATTGCCGTCGATGCCAACAACGAGAGTTTTGGTACCGGCAGAATTGTAGCTTATCAGAGCATCCTGGAATAGCCTCTCTTCTTCACGATAGCCGACTAAGCATGCGATCGATGATGGGGTAGCCTTCTCGCTGTAATTGAGCCTGGGTTCAGTTGACAGTTTCTTGGAATTGGCGATCCGGTTTCGTTCTGCGAGGATTATTCGGTACAGAAGATCGAGCCAAATGACGATTCGGTTCGATATATACAGTACTGAGACGAGAACTGGTAATTTTAATGTCTTGAAAGCCGTCATGATGAAAGATCGAGTCTTGATGTGTGTTGATAAGCTGAAGTAGCGAGGAGATTCTCAAATTTAAGCAACACATACAAACAAGTGATGCAGATGTGACATCATATGCTGCCCTGGATTGATACAAGCTTTTGAAACAGAGTGAGAATGGGAAATGGTCAGATATAGCGACAGCGCTCAGAATTCCCTAAACAGGAAATTCGTAGGATTCGTTTTGACAGGGGTCAATATTACTGTGCTTGTCGCTTATGGTGAGATTCCACCCGTTTCTTGGCTCAGCCCTTCCAAATAAGTACTCTCAAATGCTTTGTTTCCTTGATTCCGAACGATGGACGCTCCACATTGACGTCCTTGTCTTGTCTTACAATAGAGTTGCTGCTGATCCTGCTCTCTCTGGGCATGCTGCGAGCTCGTTGTCGGCCGCCGATCAATAGATCTTCAATGCCGTGACTGTGTTGCCCTCGTGAACGAGAATAACAATGGGGTACTCGACAGAAGAGTTCGTCGACCTGGAACATAGTGCAGATAGAGAATCTTCCTGTCTGCTGGGTTTTTAGTCCAGAATTTCAGAAATTGATGCTAAGCCTTGCAGGTTTGAAAGCGGCCAATCAAATACAATACCTGTTGATCCAGCGGCGGTATATAAAGATCACACCAATCTGCGATCGGGACATATGAGACCGAGTATACAAATCATTCTGCATGCAACGCCAGCAGCGCATCCGGGGTAGTGTCTCGAATGTATACTGTCACGGATGTGTCCGGTCGTGTTTCCATCAGATAGCTGAACCAAGAACCCGAGCCAACCTGGGAGGTCCGTCAGCGATAGTCCACATCAGCTCAAACTTGCCCTTCCTTGAACGCAGATTTCGGGACTGGAACGTAAGGAATGAGTGAGAAGTGAATTCTGGCTGCAGTTGTAAAAGTTCTGATAACTGGTTGTCCGCTGTCAAAATGCACGGCATTCAAGGAGCTCGCCGATAATGTCTACACTCATATGCCCGGGCTTGTCATAACTCATTAATTCGTCAGAAGCTATGTTGGTCCGCTGCTACAAAGGGTATCTTTCGAATCCGCAGCAACCCCTGGATGTGCTGCAACAAATGTAAGCACGTTTAAAAAGCAAAAAACCCGACCCAAACTCCTCCTGTAGTCTGACACTCAATCTGAGGGACCAATCAGCTCGAAGCCAGTGCATCGTTACCAGCAGATATCAGCCTCCACCTTACAGACCAGGGACTCGCTCTACCTCTCTCAAGCAAACAGCTGCGGCCAGATACTTGAAACTCAGTAAATTCTCATGGCGCCTGTAAACATCCTTCTTCTCCAGGCTAACAGCCAAGCAAGCCATACTGCGCTCCAAAGACTCTTCAGACCACTCGCTTCCATCTTTGACGATGCAGTTGACGATGAAGGCAGAGTGCTCTTCGAACCGATCCTTCATGGTCGTGGAGAGCTCGCGCTGGTTCTTGCTCTGCGCACCGGTGCGCCCTAAGATATTTCCGATGAATGCTTCCAGTTCAGACACGGAGTGGAGCGTATGTTCGCTGTGGTTGATCATGATGTCTAACATCGATTCTTCATACCTGGATTCGTCAGGTCAATAACAGTTGAAGGGCAGCTGGTGGGTGCACTTACATGGCGCGAATATCTCTAGCCCACACGAGGTGGTGACTGTACTGGAACAGAGCGCATTTGGCCCGTACAGAATCCCAAACGGAGTCAATGACCGTTGACTCGCTGCTGATGTCCGGGTTCAGGGAACGATGTTTAATATGCTCGAAGACTTCTCGCTCATCAATGGCGCGATATAACTTACCAAGAACCTTCTCGCTCTCATAGTACCGATATGTGGAGAAGTCATCGTCTTGGTCGACTTGGTCGTCTGGGTCTCGATCGTCGATCTCCTCTAGCGAAAGTCCACCTTGCTTTTCGATCTTCACGTGTGGACCAGGAGCTTCGAAATCGGGTCGCCATTTGTTGTATCTGGGGAGCTTGGACATGTCAACCTGCAAAACATGAAGTCAGTAATTTCTCTGACGACACCAAAAATTGTGGCGGTGGAAAGGCTACTTACCGGAATGCCTGTCTTGGAAAAGTCAACAGCTGTTGAATGCATCTCCGCCAAAGTAATACAATCCATATGCAAAGTACCTGCCGGTTCCTGATCGGCAAGAACACGATGAAGAACAGCAATTCGGCCAAGTTGATCCGTTTCCATGAATTGAATGAAGAAGTCGGTCATGTCCTCCTTCGTCACAGCTCTTTGAATATCGATCGGAGTCTGACGGGCGTAATCGGCTGGCATGAAAGTTCGCTTTGGCTTACAATGTTCGTCCCACATCACATAATAGCGATCTCCATCTAAATCACCCCCAGAGAGTTGACTTGGCAAGTCTCGGTGACCCTTACTGCTGAAACAAATGCAGTTAGTAAGCTCCAAAAGTGGCGATCCTGGTGGTGGGATGACTGCATCTGCTAACTGCACATCGCCTGGATGCAGAGCCGGGGCCTAGAAGAAGTCAGTACCGCTATGGATCTACTCTCGAACCAATATGTGCACTGGATCACGTACTCGCGATATGACCAGCTGCTTCTTGGTAAGAGCCATGGGAACGCCATCGAGCAATGCAGAGCAGTACACTTGACCTTCCTCAAGGAAGCCCGTCTCATCCATAATGCCATGTAGATGCCAGCCCTTCTCTACAGGAATTCGTGTCTTGTGCTTTAACAAGCGAAGTTCAACAAGAAGAGACATTTCCAGCACATCCCGAAGGAAGCCATCTCTTCTGAAATCGAGGCCCAGGAAGGCAAGCTCATTGATAAACCAAGGCAGATGGAGAGCAGTACCAATTGACTGGCGTTTCAAGAAAGTTGATGCATTCAGTGGACTCTCGGTAATGGATCGAAGACGATGGACTTCTTGGGCTTGGAGATCTAGAAAGAACTTGTCTTCAACCCCCAAATCCTCGAGAATCTTGATGAATTGGCGATTCAGGTACATTGTCAGCGGTTGGTATGCTGCTTCACAGATCTCAATGTCTGGCCATGTTGAACCATCGAATTTGATCATCGATGGACGGAGCACAAGGCAGTCACCCTTCAGTCGCGTGTCGAGGGAGATCATACCTTTGGCACCTAAGCAAACCATCAGCAATGTTTATGAGCCCCTCATCAGCATCCGTACCTTGATATCTGATCTGAAAGAGAGCTGGTTTTACTCGTTTGGCTTTCGGAAGAGCGTCCCAGATTCTTTCCATCATGGAAAGTGACATGGTTCCTACACCATCGCTGAAAGTACGACCATTTCGTTCAACATCAGCCTCCGAGCGAACAAGAGCTGGGTCGATCGCCACTGCAGTTCTTGTATCAGAGAACACCTGACCGATTCTGGCAGCACACTTTGCAGGAGATTGAATGGCCGTAAAGTTCCCAAGCTCTTGGATCAGAATTTCAGCCCACATCAAACCTGCCTCGCAAACAAAGGGCGCCATGAACCAACATGACTGCGCGCGAAGAGAAGAATGAGAACAACCAAGATACGCAAATTCTCTACCCGCGATAGATATGCCATTGCGCAACACATTCTTGAAGCGGTCGTGAAAGATCTTCTGATTCGAAACCCGGGAATTGAAGCGCACTGGTTGCCCATCTTCGTCGGAGAATTGCACGCGGATGAAGTACTCATGGTGGTTAGGGTACTTACGCAGGACTCGATTGTTGGACTCGATCTCCGGACCACAGAGTCGCATTCCTGATGGGGTGATCTTTACCCGGTGTATAATGGCGATGTTATTGGATCTCTGAGGGTCCTCATCGGCAGCAAGGTTCTCCCTCTTGCACTGTTCCTCGTTGTCCTTCAAGCATTTCAATAGTCCTTCCAATTCGAATTCGCTTGCCTCAGAGTCGGGTCCCGGCCAGTCGAGCTGATTGAATATTTTCCGAATGGACTTCACACAAATTGGAATAGATGTTCGGCTTGCCATGTCCTGGATCGATGGCACCATCTTGACAACAGTCAGAGGAGGAAGGTAGCCATCTAGAGCAAGCTTCAGGATCTGGAAGGCCAATGGGAAAGGAATGGTGGTAGTGCTTGAGGCGAGGATGGCTTGCAGCACTTGCATTCCATGCTCAAATGTTTGCCGTGGCCGAATAACATCAGTCCTCCGGTGGAGTATGCGGGGTAGTCCATGGGCAACTCGTAGAGACTGCATACGCTCGGCCACATTGTCACGTCCGAAGGGCACTGGTTGCAGTGCAACACGATAGACGAAGCAGCTTCCGGCAGCTTTCTGATGTGTTTCATCCAGGTAGGGAAGTCTATGTCGCTCTGGGCCACCTCGACGGTTTTGCGTTGGAGTAGCTGGTGATCGTATTCCAAGCTGTGCCATCAGGTCTGCCAGAGGATCTGACAGGATCTTTTCGAAGAAGCGAGGAGCTTCACGCATAGAGAAGATGAAAGATGGTGTTGACCCCTCCTCGGCTGCGATTGATAGTGTAGCGAAGTGTAGAAAGTCAACTCTGATGCCGGAGTCCAGATTCAAGATCGTGCTGTGCTCACCAAACTTCAATGTACCTGGCGACTCCCATGACTGCTGAGGCTCGTAATATAGGTTGGATCTGGAATAGCTCCATACTCCACAGGATATTGATGCACAATCAAAGAGAATGGGAAGGATTTGAGGCTTGTAGTGATCTATTGTTGTCAGTGTCGTGACCTTCGTCTGACGATCTTTTTCCTCCTTGGCAAGAACTCGAAGCAGGTAAGGATTGGCATCGTTGGTACTCTTCTGGCAGTAAATTGGTTGTCCGAGGAACCTGAGGTTGACTGAGTTGATTTTGGGACGAGGTTGGCTCCGTTGACTGCCGATATATGGGGTCAGGTTCTTGGTCTGGCCGTAATGCTGGAGAAAGGTCTCGGCATCGCTGAGATGGAGGAATGTGAGGAATGCAATCGTCTTATCATTTGGTTTTGTACAATGTACAGATCGAATGGAGAGATTCAGGAAAAAGGGCTTGAGAAAGTTCTTCAAGCTGTTCTCTGTACTTTGCTGAGGAACATTTCGCACATAGACGTCCATAGCGGCGGTCGTGGCAACTTGCTGTTGTTCTCAAAGAGTTGTTGAAAAGCGACTTGAAAGACTCCCCAGACCGAGAGACTCTTGCATGTACTTGGGAGAATTATGCGAGACAGCGACGAAGGTGAGAGTGTCGAAGACGACAAGGCTGGAGGATCAATGCACGCGCGCGCGCCTCGAACATGGTGGGACACGTGAAAGATGAACTCAAACTCAGAAACAACCTGAATACACGTAGTCTGTCACCTTCGTCCACCGAAACGACAGCCTCAAGCTAGCTTCGAAGCAGAATGCGGATGCTTCTGCTTCTGATGATGGTTGAGAGCATGATCTGGATGAATGTTTCCGGACATCTTCGGAAAAGTCCGCGCTAAGCCGGCTTTGGCCAGGGAGAATACTTGGCACCTGACATGCTGGCAACATGAGACGAAAGACTTCAGACATATTTAAATCTAGATGTGATACTCAACAGTATGCTCAGATGTATTCTGACGAACCACGAAGCCGAGGTAACAGCACGACCTACCCAGAATGGCATCACAAAAGGATCTCATGATTGGTATCACGTGGAGTGCACGCGAGAGATGTCCTTCTATTGTAGGACTCTGCCATAACTCTCTTGAAAATAATCTCAACGTGGATTTTTGGGTGCTTCAATAACATCAGATCTGGCAAGCCCGCCGGGCAATTCAGCGTCCCAGGAACTTCCACCAACGCCTTTCTTCACCAACCCTTTCAGACTTATCTATAACTGTTACTTCCATCTTCTCTCCCCCAAAATCCTCCAGAATCTCAATAACCCTCTTGTTTCCACCTTCTCGTGCTGTCCGCACAGCTCTCTCCATATCAACATTACTACCTCCCCTTTTCCACAGCATTTTCAGAATATCTGCCCTCTCTTTCCGTATCGCAGTATCCAGCACAGAATTGCCCACAAAAGCACCTCTCCTCAAGATCTTGATAATGACGTCTTTTGCTTGTTCTCCAAGTAATGCAGCGAGCAACGCTCCACCTCCAGGTCCCATACCATCATTGACATCAGCCCCTGCATCGAGAAGGATATGGATGAGAGGATTGATCTTCGACGGAGGCTGGGAGCAGGCGTCCGTTAGAAATGTGCGCATACCATAGTCGATCGAAATGCTCGCAAAGCCTGGGTCGTGAGACAGGAGTAAGTTCAGGATGCGGGTGTTGGATGTTTTGAGGAGGGAAGCAACGATATCAGTCCTCTGGGACAATGATAGATCGGGGCATGTCGAGAGCAGATAGTCGACAAGATGAGGATGCTGGCACTCGACGGCTGTTTTGAGCAAAGCAGAGACTATTCCAGATGCTTTCAAATTCCTGCCGTTCTTCTGCATGAGTCGTTGAAGTATGGGCAGATCCCCCTGCTCGCAGGCTTGTTGCATATCCAACTTAGAATCGTCGGCGAGCGGTGCGTCGTCGTCATAGGGCTCGTCAACCATGATGGATGCCCGTGGGAGAGAAGGATTGTTGCGTGCGTGATTGGGGACTGTGGTGGCCTGTCTTGTTGGAAATAAAAGATTCTCTGGCGAAATGAGGATAAAGATGGCTTGATGTTCTTCGATGATGGATCGAGGGGTTATATTTCTGGCATTTGAAAATGCGAAGTCAGCCTGGCACATGTAGGAATCGATCCGCCGATCAAATCGAAGCCTAATTGAAACTGCTTGGCGCGCGCATGCAAGTACCAGATGGGATCGGCCATAATGTATTGTGATAATTCAATTATAATGAAATGGGTGTACTTAACCACGGGGATCCACATGGTTTCCCACTGCTAGTATGTTGGTGTTGGGTATCATGGCTGACTGTAGGATGAAACGAAAGGTGCGGGGATGTCTTGGTCTGTTGGTGTTGGTTGCTAAATATGGCTTGGCTGGCCACCTTCAAAATACCTTGGCGCTAAACATTGCAAGCGAGGCGTGTCCAATACCAAGAACGAAAACATTTGGGGGCAAAGACAAGGCAAATCTGTTCTGCTGAACGTGGAACGGTCAGCCGAAAGAACAAGCAACTTTATATTGAAAAGTGGCCTTCCCAACAGGCTGATCAGTCCATCCCATAAAAACCCTTGGACCGAGACGTTGTTGGCTCACCGACATTCACGCAAACAGCTGCTTTATGGCTACCGATTTCGAGACCATCCATATCTTGTGACTGCCACCGACACTGAAATGCCCACATGTACCTCAAATAGATCTTATACAGCCTCAATATTTGTTAAATTGGGAGTTTTGCTGTCCAACAACGCAACGTAACCTGGGAAACTATTGGCCGCGTGTGCCTGTTGACCCGGACATGATATATTCAACCAACATATACTGTGCCTTGTTGTTATTGATATGATAGATGGGCTGGCAAACATACGACCACCTGCACGCTACAGTGGATCCGATGGGCTCGAAGCTATTTGAAGCTTCTGCGAAGCAATAGTTGCAGCTCATCGACCCTGTCAGGCCCGATCAACTACCAATGCTCTACCTTGAAAAGCTATATAAGCAGCTGTAGTTTCTAGGCTGATTGCCTGATCAATATGACTTCAATTCTCGAGAACTCTTCAGATCGTTGAATACTTTCGCCGGAATCTCAAATTATCTTCACTCGACGGCCAAGCACCGCGACACTCACAATGCTCACGAAACATATCTTGGCCACAATGTTTTGCCACTATCTCGGTACCTCCTACGCCGGACCTTGCTTCTCATCAATTCGAGATCCAGATAATGAAGATGACACCGGTATTACACCCATCACGTCACCTTGGGCAAGCTGCAAGAACCCTCAACCAGCTGCTGGCTGGGCTTGTGGTGACAAAACCCTCACTTTCCCCACCGTGGATTGCATTCTTTCTGATATAAGGACATGTGGTAATATCGGTAGCGGGCCCAACAGTATTTTACTCATTGGACCACAACTGTCGAAGTACGAACAAGGTTCCGCGATAAGCTGACTCCTCCGGGCGTCATGTTCAACGACGCCCTTGGACTAGAATGGTGGGATGAAGTTATATCTGGTCGACCAGAGTTTGGAATCAGCGGCAGTGGTGCCCGAGCCGACTATTTCAGGAATACTTTCGCTGTCGCCATGGCAAAGGCGTCCATTGGAGAAGTGTTCATCCTGGTCAAGAGCCGAACAAGCGAAGCTGTCCCTCCGGGTCTACCTGGTGCTTACCAGAACCCAGTCAAGTCGCCCAACATCTGGAGAGACTTCGAATTTCCAACTCTGCAGGCAAACGAAGATGTCAAGAAAGTGACAAGCGTAGATATTAGCAACAACTACGCCTAAACCACCGATTGGGTCCGAGGAGATAGTAACTCCGTACTACCGCTGCCGGTCATGAGTGGTCCTCCTGCACTACAAGCAAGAGCAGGGATATTGAAACGAGACGATACTATAAACACTACTGGAGCATGCGACCTCGGAACTGGACCTGCTGTGACTTCCTCGGCAAGTGATAATATTATTACACCTGCGCCAACAATCTCTTGTGATCTACACGAGCAAGATTCAGACCAAGGAATACTGAAACCATTCTGTTTGTGTGACAATTCTGTCACTCTGACACCACTCTCTGTTCCTGCAACAGGACACCAATCCGATAGCTGCGCTTATACCGCCATTCCTGGTACTTGAGTAGTGCACACGATTGCCACTCTCGTAGAAACATATACAAAAAGCTGCCAAGCGTGCACGCTGATCGGTGGCTTTGCTGACGCACCCACCTGCACTTCGGTGTCCGGATGTAATGTTACCACATAAGTCATACTCAAATCTTTTTGCCGCTGGTTCCGCTTTAGTGTCTGGAATTGAGCTGCTGCTGCTTTAATCTGAGTCGAGGGTGAGCATTTCCTGGGTATGCTGAGCACGGCCTGAGCAACCTGGGAACACGCAGAGTCAGCCTGAGCATGCACTCCCCTTATGCTAGGTCACACTTCCCTTGTTGGGTCGCCAGGCGCAGATCCTATTTTGGCTCCCTTGAACTCTTCTACATCTATCGAAGTGTGCCGGCCAACCTGAGTCCGTGTAGCACTTGTTTCATAGACGTCTCATTTGTAGTCCTTATATGTGGCTAGATGCCTTCCGTAGCTTGTTCTGTACAGTTGAAAATATTGTTGATTCGCCCCAATTGAGTCCTGCGTACCATTCTAGTTACATTGTATCGTTGAGCAGGAGACGTGACTTCCAACAGCATCCATATTCGCTTGCGTACACGTAATAAGTAGCTCAGCCTCGTTGGCTGTTTGACCACAGCATGTTCGTATATATCAAAGTATTCTCCATGTGAGGAGTACTCAAAAGGGGACTATGGAGTGAAGGCGCGGCAACGGGGCGCGTCCATAAGTCATCTTAAACTCTAGCGCACTTATCATACAATCCCTTGTCTAGTACTCCATCTGACACTGTTCTTCCACCTCGTCCATCAACCTGGCGGCCCGTTTGTCAATTGCTAGGTTATTGTGAATATCCAATATAGCAAGGTACAAGTGCATTACTTGTAATCCTGGGAGTCTGCTCCAGCGGCTGGCTAACCCTGCGTCTTTATAAAAGCATAGCATTGTATTTGATATAATTATCTGGGCTAGAACCTGCTGTTCTCTTTGATGCATGCTACGGACTAACTTATGGCTCGGAATCGATCCAATTAAAAACAAAAATCTGATCCTTGAGATCTACAGGACTTTGAAAACTTGAATCTCAGCCTCGAAACAGAAAGAATCAATCTTATCTTGTCCGTAAAAGTTGAAACAACCAATCCGCCGGTATTGGATTTGACTGTCTGGTGCGCGATTTGCCTCCTCCAACATGAGACAAATGACACAGGGGGTCCTCTCTCTATTCTCACCATATTGATATGACAGCTTGAATGGCACGTATCTAATGTAGCCGTTCTCTGCTAATTTGATATCCGTTGTGTCTGGATGGATCTGTACTGAAAATTGGCTAAATTCTGTAAGAAAGGTAGCGAACGGCGGATTAACATGCTGAAGGACAGCTGCTATGAGTCGGCCCTTGAGCATAACAAAGCCCTCAAGAACCGTAGACATTTCATCTGGCAACTTAGTGGTGACTTCAGCGCTCAAAAGCTCCACGAGAAACTCAGCACCAGCAGAGAGCCCACACATCCTGATTGGCCCATCGACGGATGCCCATGACCATGAAGGAGCTCGGTATTGGGTGGATTGTCGTGGTCTAGGATCGTAAACTCTCCAGTCCATCATAGTGAGTACGTGCGAACTCCAAAGTCCGGCAAGGTACTTTTCATTAATGGCGCCCTGGAAGAGCTTCGCGACGCCCGCCATGGCTAAAAGCTTATCGGAAGGATATGTTAGATCGCATCGAGAGTATTTTTGAACGAGATCATTCCAAAGACTGAACGTATCCATAGGAAATCTCCCGGACTTTATGGGATCATCCGCTGGCGATGTCTCGAGCAGAGCATCCATCGCCTTGTCAGACCAATGAATTGGAATGCCGTTAGGGAACACTTCGCATCTGTGTTGAATACGACATTCCCACAGGAGCTGGTTCTTCCCAAAGTAGAGAACTCGCGGTGCCAGGAAGCGTTCCTGAAAGACCCAGCCTCTATTGTGCAACGGACCGTTACAAATCTGGCGATCCCAATAGCTTTTGTCAAAAATGTAACAGGGACGTGGCTCAGTGGAGAACAGTGAGCTTTCGATCAGGCCGGGTAGAATCAATCCCAGATCTTTAGTACGGAACAGGCTTTCTTCTGGATTTGCAGAATCAGAAGCAGCAATATTACACGTCGAGTTTGAATAGACAAGATGCATGGTTGCGGCCTCAGTATCCCAATCCTCTTCAGAATCCTGAATGATACACAAGGCGTCGATCCAAATATACCGAATTGAAAAGTGCCATGCAATTGAAATAAATTCCCGAAACAGCATAGGAAGACAGCTTACAGGACTTCCACGACGAAAACTCGCAATATTTGACGACAGAAGAATTGCGTTTGGCTTGTGGCCCCAGCGGTAACTGAGGGTTAGATACGCAGCTGGTGGCGATGGATTGCCGTCTTCGGAAACAACACGTAGCTTCCAGCTAGTACTGCCTTCCTCGCCGACATCAAGGAGCCGGGTAGGATACCAGTTGTATTTCGACGAAGGCGACTGTTTACATTGTGGGTGAGACGATTGGCACTGAGAGAGCCATCTTCGCCCGATCGCAAGAAGGACGTCGGACTGAACATTGCGCTGAATTGTGGGGAACGTCAGCTGTTCCTGGAATTCGGTATCTAAATAATAACAGATATTATTAAGCACTCTTCAGGACCTCAAAGCTCAAATATAGGCTGTGAAGTGCTGCAACCTAGAACTTACCATCAACGGGGATAAGACGAAATTTTGCTTCGGTACCCTGAGCCACTTGATGGTCTTTGAGCGGGTTTTTGTACAACACATGGAGCTTCACAATGTTGTCACCATCAAAGTCTTTGTATGGTCTAAAACTCATCTGCTCCCACAACTCGGGCGATTTAGACCAAATATGTCGATACTGGTAGCTCAGATCCCATACAACAGAGCAAATAATGCACATTTTCCTGACGGCTTCACGGAAGGTGTTGAAGGTCTGTCCAGCCGCTTTAATCCAACCTTTTGACAGTGCAAACTCCTTTGGGCACACCACACTGCGGCAAATTGAACAAAGCCCGGTTTGATGTTTGGCGTCCATAGAGAAGACACGGAGTGCACTAGACTGCGAACGTGAAAAGGGTGCTACTCGCCTATCCATGTAAACTAATCGCTGGGAAATCAGAACTGACATCAATATGAGTCAGGAGGTGGAGGTTTTAGTGCCTCGGCACTGAGCTGTTCATCATCACGTGCCGACAGTTCTTATGCTTGGCAGACCTTTGGTCCGAAACTCTGAACGTACGTTCAATCTTAACATACTCGGCTCTCCTAATGCCACTACATGAAGAGTCCCTTCAGGGAGGAGTTTGTAAGCAGCTGAGAGGGTCAAGAGTGGTTTGCGTTCACATTCTTTCTGCCAGGTTATATCGGCCGTATGTTGTTCAAAGGATGATTCGGGCGAGGACTCTACGGCCGCAACGAAATCCTCGCAGTCCGGATCGCCACTTCGCAAGACATTCTGCTAGAGCTTAAATAAAGTGGTATTCCCTTTTTCGGATCCTGTTAAAAACAAAGTAATATACCAGACGGCAAGCCTGAATCAGGAGACCGCGACCTTCCCTACCCCGCCAGCAAGACCCCGCACGTGCTCTGCCCCCCGAATCGCTAGCTGTCCTTCTCCTTCAACAAGACCGCTATGTTCCGCTTTCATGAGGCGATAACCTGTAGATCTAACGCGGATCTATTTATAGGAGGGATCTGTTAGGGATCCGTGAGAGCCTGTTTAGGCTTTCCAGGAATCATTATCCAAACTTGACAAAATGAGACGACAAGGTCTCTAGCCTGAATAGAGATCAATTGCATGAGATGAGAGTGGATACTGATTAGGACCACTAAGGAACTACTTAGGCAGCCCAGATGAGCAGGATGAGGAGAGGGCAAACAAAGGGTGATCAGCGCCTGAGTAGAAGCGGCTATCGTACTAACTGACCTTGGGACAAAGGAAAAAAAAAAGGTATGTTCAACTAGCAAAGCTGTCGCCCAGGTTCAAGCAGCTCGGTTCCCAGTCCATGTTGGGACACTTACCGGCACTGCTGTATACACATCGATTTCTTCTGCACTTGATACACTCTGCCTGCCCGTCACCTAAACAACAACTTCCACAGTTTGCGAAAGCACAGGACGAGTCATTGGCAAGATCTCATACGTCACCGAAGACTTTCTGGAAACCGATGGCGAGCTTACAGTTCGTGCTGAGGCAAGTTTTTACAACGAGACATCGTTGCGGGATGCTATGATCCACTTGGCAGCATTGACAGCCTAGCAAGCCAGCATGTTAGAAAAGAATTGCTATAGTCAGAACTACATCTTTGGATAGGCAAAGCGAGATATAACTCCGTCCTGCTTCAATCTTCTTGGTCGGGAGCATCCATATACTGAGGAGAGGAAAATAACTTTCTGCAGCTCGGTATCATTCGCAGCCGTACAGTAGTAAGTCACCAATTATCAAGCCCCTGCCGATGAAGTCGATTACCTTGACTGACATATTTTGAAGTTACAACCAGTATTGGAGAACATCACCTGAGCCTGGGCCAACAAATTTCATATATGCCAACTGGCAGTTCACTGTGGGGCCAGGTGGAGAGTTTGTGTGTGAGTTCCTGGGTGATCTAGCCGATGCACTCATTGTTGTCGCTCCTGAATTTGCGATTGAAGATGTTGCTCTTGGCGAAGAAATCCGGGTGACTTGTGAGGAAGCTATTGAGATGGGTCTTCTTGGTTAATCATTGGCGAGTGTGGTTTGACTGACGTTTATGTGAAGGAAAATCTGTTGCCGGGAAAGTGGATTATTATTCAGGCGACAGCGTTATGTGTCCATGCGTTCCCAACCAGTTCTTCCTCAAGGCTTTGGATCTTCCATTCAATTTTCCTCCCATATTCCCTCTTCAGCTTCCAAGACAAATCTCGTCTCCCTAACCTCCCTCATGACACGCACCTTCCTTCATCTATCTACAAACAACACCTTGCCCATTCCCCTCACGAGCAGAACCATAACTAGACAATATACACCAGGCCGTAATAATCGCACAAAGGAGCAACAGCGACGTGAGAAGTCCGCTTATGTCATATTGGAATCGTGCGATGGAGATGAGAACGATGCTGGAGACAGAGCAGATGAGCACGATGAAATCGAGGTTTCGCTGCTCTTCTGTATATTGTGGGTGTGATGAGGTCATATCTGGTAGTTGTCAGCTACATGAGTGAGGAATTCGCGGAGATGGGGAGCATACTTGGGGGTGAGTGTGGATGTGAATGTGACAATTTGACGTGGTGTATGTCTGTTTATCTTGTTCTTGGGAAATGTTGACTCGAACTGGGAAAGGATCTGTGGGGGAAGTGATCCAAGTGTGCGTCTTAGAGAATACTTTCGTAGTAGAGTACTAGTAGCGACTTAATGCTCAAGTGCGCAACGATATGTTTAGCTTGTGCCTAGCTAGGTACAGTCGCGGGCCGACCCAGTAGCCACTACGGGCAGTTCCCTATTCGGGCCCGATTTTTAGGCTCCAAAGTCAAGCTATGTGAAAGTGTAGGGACGTTGTGATATTGAACAGCTGAAAGTGATACCGGAAGCTGAGCAAAATTGAAAATCGGACATAAATTTCTTTAGCTCAGGAACTTAATTACAACAAGTACTGAAAGTAAAGGTTCTCCTTGTCCGTCATGTCCTGGAGACCATTTTCGCTGTGAATCTCGGACCCAGCCTCGTGATATTTGTCGCTCATTGAGTGATCGGCAATTTCTCTGGGAAGACCGGCTGCTTCCCGCTGATCTCCCTTCTTCTTTTGCATCCATCTGATCAGGAAGGCCTGCGCAACAACAACACCCCATAAGATACACCAGATACTCAAGATGCCTTTGAGAGCATTAACCTGATAGTTCATTAGTTCAAGTGATCGCAGGTATGGCTAATATGGATTAAGAAGATGTCTTACATATTGCGGGGCGAACTTGGAATTGAAGATGTAGGGTGTGATGATGTTGCCGATAGAATTTCCAGCATTGAAAGATGTGTAGTATATCGCCTTTTTGGTCTGACCGGCGCAATTACTACCCATCCAGGAGATGAGCAAAGGGTTGATAGCAAAAACAAAAGCGATCAGGTAGTAGCCAACGAGAAGACCACCCTTATTCGCTTTGGTCTTGGGCAGAGCAACCATTAGAGCGACTCCGACGATGACAATGGTGACGAGTGCAAGCACGAACGGTGATTTGCGCTTGAAACGGTATGCCAGCCATGATGCGAGGAGGATAGACAAGAATTGAAGGGCTCCGAATGGCATGTTCAAAAGCACAGCCTGATCGGGTGTGAAGCCAGCTAAGCTCTGAAGGATAATAGAACCAAAAACCGAAGAGACCGATGCACCAGCATTGACGGCGATAACCATAACTAAGGCACCCATTATCAGCATCCAGTGACACGATGTAGACTGACAGCACATACTCATATAAAGCCAGTATTTAGGCTCAGTAAAAGCCTCCCAGACGTGCTTCCAGTTGAAGTTATGGGCAACGATACCCTGCTGATTGGCCTTCAAGCGGTCAACGGCCTTCAGACGATCCTCGGCTGTCAGGAAGCGAGCCTCTCCAGGACTGTCGTGTGCCCACCAGTATGTAACAATTCCAACGACAATAGTCAAGAGTCCAAAGAAGAGATAGACCACCTGGTATCGATAGAGCGTGTGAGAATGGATACGTCCAAAGCCGTAGACAATCGGTGAGCTGAATAACGTGCTGAGACCATAACAACTGTACCAACAGGCAACCCGGAGCGGCTGCTCCGATCGCCTGTAGAAGGCGATAGTGATGATGGAGAAGAGAGGAATTACAGCAGCCTCGAAGGCACCAAGGAAGAATCTGGAAGCCATGAGACCTGCGTAGCTTCGAGACCCGCCAAGACCACCAGCGACTGCGATCCCCCAGCAAGTAATTATGACGGGAAGTACTTGGCGATATCGTGCCTTGACAAGAATCCATGCAGCCAAGGGCTGAACACCAAGCTGTGCATAGTACCCAATGTTACCAATATTAGCATAGTCGTTTCCCACTAGATGTGCGTCCTTCTTCAATCCGTAGACAGCTGTCAAGCCAATTATCCCTTTATCTGCTGACTGGAGAAAGTAGACCATGCAGAGAAGTGAGAGCATGTAGATGTCGGTTCTGCGAAGGATTCGTTTGTTGTCCTCGGCGGTGCACAGGTGAGCATTGCTCAAGCCAGGATCCTTGCCTTCTTCAAAAGCAACCGCTAATCTCCCATTGTTATCGAGATCGCTGGCATTGCTACTGGGTATGTTTTCGTTGTGGATGGCGTCGGTCTTCTCTGTCGAGGCCATACTGCAAGAGAGTGTTATTTGCGCAAAAGAAGTGGCAATGAGGCAAGATCTTGGAGAAGAAAGAGGTCTTTAGTTTTTGTTTTCGAAGGAGAGACAGGCTCATATGTGCTAAATCTTTTCCTCTCCCCCTGTCGCATCAACGACAGCGACACTAAGACTGTGCCGGGGTCTTGCCACAGCGTTGGTACTCCGAGTACTCCGGGTACTGGAATGTAAGCTGAGATGGAGGCCTGGGATTCTAGCGTAGCGGAGCTGCTGGGTATGGTCCTTCCACCAATGGCTAATTTTGAATTCCAGGGGCTTTCCCTCAATCTAAGTTCCCCAGCCGCCCCTCCCCCTCAGTTTCCCCTCAATTCCCACTTAGCCTAGAAACGTTCTGGGAGTATCCGCACGTAAGGATGTCCCCACGAGATTTGAATACCCACTTCAACTTGGCGATGATAGACTTACCTAACCACTTGTTGCTCTCATACAGGTGGCAGGATGATTGATGTCCAGTAGATAATGTGAAGAATAATCATGTACTAGACAAATTGACCCATATATCGCTCCCGGCAAACCCGAGCGTATCTCACCAGGCATCCCTCTCAGGACAGTATGAAAATATGAGACGGCGCAGCTTGGAGATAAGCTTTGGGGCCAAGTTTTGTGGTCTCTAGACAAGCTTTGGGGTAAGCTTCGACTAGCCGGATAAATGCCTAGCGCAGAACAGTCGTATCACTCAGCAGTGTAGCTTACGATTACATTTAACTGCCAATCTGACATGGCACAGCAGGGAAGAGAAATCCGGAAGCTCGGTATCCAAGATTGTACCACGGAAAATCTCTCCTCGAAACTATGCCCACGGAGAAACTCATCCCGTAATATCTGCTACGAACTTAGACGCGTCGTTCTTAGAACGGGAACTAGGAAGCCATGCAGATTAGAATTCCGATACCTGTATATTTCGTGCGCGAGGAACTTTCATTGGAGCCTCCAATTCTCGCTTGTGGTGACCTATGACGGTCTTCTGGCATGGATCGCGTGATTCACATATCGAAGGATGGGCAGTGGTATTTTTTCGAGTGCGCATGGATTGGATACAAGTCTTCAAGAAATTTTCTACTGGCTAATGGCTGCACAACCTGGACTGTACCATGATAGCATGTATGGGAGACTTGTGCAGCATATCAATTCGGGCGATGCAACACTCAACACGCTCGCAGCCAACAGTAGTGGAAACGCTCTCCATGGTGGAGGTGGCCATGTCACCTTCGAAGAACTACGGTGTCTCGAGGTACAAGAGTAATGGCTTTGTAACGCAGAATCAGGACTTAGAAAAGACAACCTTTGGGTCGTCTCACTGCTCCCGAGGTCATGACGTGTCCATGTCTTATACTCTACTTCTTGACTGTCAACATCGGCCTGAAAATTGGACTGTCTTGTCAAATATTCTTCCAAAGCCTCAATTCAAAAACTTCATGCAACTGCTATTCTGACAGCCAGGAGTGAGATACATCAAGTTTTCGACCACTGAAAATCCTTCGAGAGAGCCGTAAGAGTAGATAGTTCAATTGCTCAGCACTGGTAGCAAGGGCTGGCGCCGTAGATAGTTGCTCTTCAAGCTGCTGATGGAACTCGTGGGACATGTTCCTCTATCGCTTCCACCTGAAATAAGGTATATATACCACACTGGCGTCTTATTTACAAGGACAGAGAGTCTAAAGCAATACCTCAGACACCTAGCGAGACGCGTGAAACGATATTTCAGCGAAATATCAGCTCGGACTAAGAGGATACAGTTTGATATCTTTTAAGGCACATGACTTTTGTAGCTATCACAACCTATGAAATGCGAGATATGACGCCACGTGAAGAAGTGGTAGGATTGATATGGCAGCTGAGAAATGGCTCCCAGAATACAGATTGAGCTTGGCATAGGATCATATAAACAAGAGATGGAACTTTGCGAAGGTCATATTTTCAAAGTTGTCAGATCAGATTACTTTATTTGTCTGAGTTAGTACCTGTTACTATGAATAAGAGTGCTTGTACATGGAGTGTGGTGTACCCGCCTAGCTTTGCTCTGGTCAGACTCTCACAAAGTACCGTTCTGCATCCAGAACATCTTCAAAGCATAATCGTAGGCTCAATACTGATCAAAGTCTATATCGAGAACCTTAGGGAAACACCCCTCAATGTCGGTTCCGCATGTCAGGGGCGATACCCCACAGCGGTAAGGGAACAAGAATCCGACCAATCACAAGCCCACCGGAACGACGCGACGTTGTCCAGAGTGGATCCCATCTCAAGATGTGGCACAGCTTCGAAGTTGATGCGAACTTCATCGTCTTCAGAGAACACAAATCATTCTTCTCTCTGTACGAAGCTCTTCAGGCGAGGTCATAACATTGGCCATCTGCTCAACATCGGACGTCGAGACAAGCTTTTCTACATCCATTTTGGGCACGATTTTGAAACTCGAATGCACGCGAAGTCATCCCTGACCATAACGTAATCCCACCTTGACGAAGCTGCAGACATAGGGATCCTGGGGATAAGTTTGAGGTTCAAGCTCGTCAGCATGCGTCGTTTCCATAAGAAGACCAGAGTGGGTTGTCAGCAATGCAAGAGTCGGAGAGTGAAGGTTCGTCCCAAATGATCCCGACCTGCTGCACGATATCTGACCTGCATCAGTGCGACGAGCGAAAGCCCACCTGTTCTGGCTGTCAGCGACAGGACCTAAAATGCAGCTTCGAGTTCCTGACTCCAAGCGTGCCCAGAACCCGGCATGAAGCATCTGGGTCTTGGCCAACGCGTGATATTTGCCTGAGGGCCAACCCTCTCCCGTCATCAAATGCCAAAACACTTGAGCTTCTCCATCACTACAATCAGAGGACCAGTACGACGCTTGGAAGAGCGGGGAAGATGGACCTCTGGCTTATCATTATACCACGTATTGCTCTGTCGCATGAATTCCTCATGCATGGCCTGCTTGCCGTGTCGGCTTTGCATCTTTCAACCGTGCAACCTGCGAGGAAAGAGGAATTGGTGACTTTCGCGTCTAGATCGGAAAGTCTTGCGTTGCCGACGTTTCGAGAGTTGATCAAGCGGAAAGATACTGAGGATATCAGCGCGGTGTTTGCCTTTGCTGGATTTGTGATTCCGTACATGCTTGCTGTGTCGGGGGTATTGGAGATAGCAACGATGGGAATTCCATGTTTGGAGAAGCCGCATTGGTTCATGATGGCGAGGGGATTGATTGATTTGCTGAGGGAGAATTGGTCTGCGCTGGAGCAGGGACCGTTTGCGTCAGTGTTGATATCAACTTCGCTGCCTATAGAAAAGAGCTGGAATCCGGATGATGCGCATCTGGCGGAGATTCAAACGAAGTGGGGGAAGGAAAGCTCTGCGAATGAAGTGGTTGATAAGGGGCTAGATGAGTGCATCAACACGATGGACCAGTTGAGGAGGGTCTGCTGTCTACAGTATGCTCCGTACCAAAATCTGACTATCATGAGTTCGGTGTATTTCTGGCCGGGCATGGTCTCGTCTGAGTATATGAAGTTGGTCTACGAAAGACGGCCAGAAGCTCTCGTCGTTTTGGCAATGTATTGCGTACTGCTGAAACAAGCTGACTGGGTCTGGTTTCTGAGGGGAGTTGGAGTAAAAATGTTGGTTGCGATCGAGGAAGAATTGGACACAGACTGGAAACCATGGATACAATGGGCACTTGAACAGCCATGTCGATGATCCGACCTTTGTATTTATTCAATCGACCTCGACAAGAATCAACGATGGTCCTCCCTGTTGTAGATATCATTGTATGTCCGCAATGCCCTCGCCTCAAGTACCTTTGAGTCCTGTCCAGCAAATCGCATCACATCGAATGCCTCCAGGATCGCCTGGTCATCCACTCCCTGAGACTTGCCCGAGATAAGGTCTGCGACCAGTCGCGCTACACCAGCTCCATGTGTTATCCATACTGCAGCTGCGATGAACAATCCCGGAACCTTTGGCACTGCGCCAGCAAATGGCAAACTATCAGGAGTGATTGAGAACATGGAGTTAAAGCCCTGGTAAGGAGCCTTGGATTCGCATTGTGCTGGTTCGGAGAAAACGGTGAGGGCAGCATCAAGGATCGCACTGTCTCTTGTCAATCATTTTCTGCTGTTCGTTGGGTATCTCCGTACCTTTCTGTCACTCTATCGCAGAGGGCACTATGTTTAGGGTTGCCTATCACCGGCTCATGGTCGTACGATCCGAATCCATCAACTTCACCATGGTCGCGAGCATAGATATGCCTTTCTGGCCATCGCACAAACGGTTGCTTGATTTCTCGGACTGGCCTTGAGGGCCCATATGCATACGGGTGAGCAACAGGAATGATCGGAAGGGCAATGTCCAGGGATTTGAGAAGTTCTTGAGTCCAAATACCAGTTGCAACAACCACGGTCTTGGCCTGCAAAGTCCCTAAATCGGTCGTGATGGAGAACTTGGAACTATCGCTGCTTGCGGAGTTCGAGTCGATGGAGGAAACGTTTGCCTCCAGAACCATGGCACCTTTCGCTCTGGCCTCAGCTTGATAGTACTGGGTAATCTTAGGTGCATTGGCTGTGCCATCGGAGCCGAAGAAAAGAGCCCGAGAATGACTGTCTTGGGCGTGGAAACACGGTGCAATCTTTGTCGCTTCCTCGGACGATATGACCTCTGCGGGCAGTCCAGCAGCATGTGCAAGCTGTCTTCGATGATGAAGCTGAGCGATGCCAGCTTCAGTGCTCGCAATCTCAAACCACCAACGGGATCGAATCCACCTTAAGTCGTCAGCCGAGAAGAAAACTTTGAACAGTAAATATACCTGGGATCTTCTGGTATGCTTTCACGCTCTCCTTCGCTACTTGAGTGAGGTGGTCGATGGAATTCAGTTGTCCAACAAATCCAGGCGCAAATGCGGTCGAACCTTGGGGATTCGACTGAGAAGCATCGATGAGGACAATCTGAGATGGCTCTGAACTTTGGCTGAGATAGTATGCCAGAGCAGATCCTACGATACCTCCTCCAACGATGATTGTCCTGTCTATGGGTGACTGCTGCTGCAGATGGTTGAAGATCTCAGGGGCTGACATGTTGATAATTCAAAACTGAAATCAAAACGAGTGAATATTGAAATATACTCTGATGACTAGGGAAGATGATGGATCAATGGAAGCTCTTCTTCATTCTTATATGTGATGCATTTGGGCAGATAGAGATTAAGTCGTTGGAAAGGCGTGCTCCACACACTTGTCATGCCAAGGAGATCCATCACTGAGGGCCCACTGAGATTGTGAAGATTGTGCCTGATCCGGTCGAACAGAGGTAATTTTGTTATTGTAGTCCAAAGAGTAACATGTTATAAGCATGTGAATTGTGAGAGATGCTTCTTCAGGCTGGACGAATGAGGTCGAAGTTGACGTCCTCATGCAAGGCTGCCAAAAAGGTGGAGACCTCGAGATCATCCTGATCACGTGCCACTGAGCTCTGTCGCGTCAGCCATCGTCGCCTGAAGCTCCATCACCCATCAACCTCCCACGCCTGAATCTATCCCCATAACCTCAACAACACCTCTCCCAACCTTCAAATCACTCCTTTGCTGCAATTCAAGATGGATACTCTCGTCGCCCAATACAGCAGACCGATGTTCGAGAAGGAGAACTATGCGGAAGAAGACCAGATGGAGCTCTACCAGCCAACACCAAGCTTGTCCCTCAAGTTTGCCATGCCTCCTATTGCACAAGTAGGTCTCCCATCTTCCTTTCTGGACCTCTCTAGAGCTCCTCGAGCTTTGAAGCATCTGCCATGAATATCTGCTGACGACTTGTCCTCTTGCAGCCTTCAGCCTGGCTCCGCGCTGCAACCGACGACAATGCCAACCCCAACTGCCCCATCAAGATCGCCCACGGTACCACAACATTAGCATTCAGATTCCAAGGTGGTATTATCGTAGCGACCGATTCGAGAGCGACGGCCGGCAACTGGATTGCGAGTCAGACAGTCAAGAAGGTTATTGAGATTAACAGTTGTTTACTAGGCACAATGGCTGGTGGAGCTGCTGTACGTTCATCCCAAGCATATTCCACACACCAGACTTGCGAGCAGATAGACAGGACAAACAGGAGATGAAGGAAACGTAAGAGCTAATTGCTGGATTTAGGACTGTCAATACTGGCTCGCATACCTCGGAATGCAATGTCGACTACACGAGCTCCGTCACAAGCGCCGAATCTCCGTCGCAGCCGCCTCAAAGATCCTTGCAAACTTGGTCTACTCATACAAGGGAATGGGTCTGTCGATGGGTACGATGTGCGCTGGTGTCACAAAGGAGGAAGGTCCAGCTCTCTACTACATCGACTCGGATGGAACCCGTCTCAGCGGCAATCTCTTCTGTGTTGGATCGGGTCAGACATTCGCATACGGTGTGCTGGACGCTGAATACCGATACGATTTGACCGAGGAGGAGGCGTTGGCGTTGGGAAGCAGAAGTATTCTGGCTGCTACGCACAGAGATGCTTTCTCCGGTGGTTTCATCAACTTGTACCACGTCAAAGAGGACGGCTGGGTCAAGCACGGATTCAGCGATACGAACCCCATCTTCTGGAAGACGAAGTTGGAGAAGGGCGAGTTCTCGAATGTTACGAGCGAGTTGGTGTAAGACAAGGCAGGATAGACGGGGGGACGGGGAGATTTCTTTGAATGTCTCAATAGCAAGCATGGCTGCGCGATGGATGGGAAGGCATAAAGGCTGAGGCCGTGTATATTACTGCTTCACTTCACGAGTGGTATTACCAATGAGAACCTTGGAATGGATAAAATTGTTTGCGGGATGCCCTACACATGACGCTGGGTACGCCTATGTGCGAGCTAACTCTTGGCAAGTGCGAGAATGGACGATAATTTCTATATCCCAAATACAATTTCCTAACCACCAGCCCGTACAAAACTGTACAGCGAAGAAAGCAGAACAATGTTGACTTCTGACAAGCCCCTTGTTGTTNTACTCTTCATCGACGACACAGAACCATCTCAAGCAAAAACGAAACCAATCTCCTCAAACATCCTCTTTATCTCTTCATTCCTGCCGGCTACCTTGCAGACCGCAGCAAGTAGCTCGTCATACCTCTTTCCCCTCTCCTCCAATTCCAAGTCCCTACGGCACTCGTAAAGTGCGTGGGAGTACTTGTCCAACTCCTGTCTCTTGACGAGTAGTTTCAAGCGGCCGACCGCGTCGTCCAGCTGATTCATGGTGGGTTGCGTGGCGGACAAGTTGTTATTGTCTGGGAGTGAAGCTGCTTCCTCCTCCTCCTTGGGTGCCTGTCTTCTGGACTTGTAGAGCGTGGTGGCTTGTCCGGTCGGGGAGGAGTCACTGCTGCTGGTGATGTAGTCCTGATTGTTCGTTAGGTCTTCGTTCGCGGATTACCTTGCCTTGTATTGTCGAGGAAAGACAGATGGAGGGAGAGATAAACGTACCAGGGACATTGGATTTGGACAAGCTGCTCCGGATTTGGCCTCGCCGTCGATGATGTTTCCCTGTTTCGTTCTGTCAGCGATCATTCTCCTCAATCTTCTCGTCATTCGCTGTATGTGCAACGTACAATGGACATATCCCTCTTAGTATCCTCGTAGGACCGTTTGCGAGTTTGGACACCCATATTTGCAATTCTTGGTGCTGTACCTTCTTGTTGTAACGATGTTTGTCTTCTGTTGCAAGTCTTGGATTCTGGGTTTATTGCAGTGTGAGGTTGGAGAAGCAAGTTCTAAGACGCTCCTTCCTGATGGTATGCTGTTNCGTGGGTAGAGAGGTGGATACCGGCTCTCCAGACTTGTTGATACAGCCAATGGGAGGTCTTCACTGCCCATTTAGTAGTGACGGATTGGGTCTGGTGGCAGAGTCACGAAGATACAGAGTTGCTAGTTTTTGGGACCGAAACGCTGTGGTTACGGTTGTCCGGTGTAATTCTTTCGATTTATTCTAATTATACATTCACTAACGCTCATTGGGTACCTCAACTTTCAATTGATGCTAGATTCAGACGCCTCTCAACTCTTCGTCACTCAGGCTATACCTGGAAGTCATCGTTTCCATATTCTGGTTCCTGGTAAGGCCAGTGTTCTAGCATGATGACATGTCCCGACGGTTCTACGCGTACCTTCACTGTATATCTCGTCTAAATGACAATATGTAGTATTGAGTCACTTTACACTGTCCATCACAGAGTCTGTATACGTGTGGGTGCGCTAGTGGAGTAGACTCGCCCCCATGGCCGAAAATCTGAACTTGTTCGCTCGAGAGGCGCAGCACTTTGGCACGTAGTTGTATCGCGACTTATCTTGTATGTTCGTATATTCAGCTTTCATCAGTGATAGTGCAATCTTATATGGGAAAAGCATCAGATTTCGAAGAACTTCACTATCCATGGACCTGCGCGCAAGATTGTCGTACTAGCCGGTGGCTACAAGTTCCATTTTGGGTTCACATCCTGTCGATACTAAGAGGCCATCGGAGTTGCACATGATGTCCGAAATGCAGCCTCATACTGATCTCGAAGATTTTGTGGAGCTTACCGCAGATGCATCTGTAGGGTCTGGTCGGTCTCCACTCCTGCTACGATCAGTAACTTTGGGAAGTGGGTTTTCCCCGTTGCTTTGGGACCTAAACACTAGTGCCGATATAATTTCCGTAGTGGGAAATCCAACGATATCACCTCGACGTCAGCAGCGCGTAGCGCGCGCCGGCTTAGAAGTAACCCCCAATTTGGATGTTCGCAGCGTGAAGATGACATGCACCACGCGTGATTTGTGTCTCACGGCCGTTCTCAGTCTCCTTCATCTCAAAGTTTATGATTATATATGAGAGACGGTGAAGCAGTAATGCTGCAAAGCCTCCTTGTTCAGATAACTTATAATGAAAGATATGTACACAGTTGCTTTTCAACCCAGTATAGTTACTACTAGCTATCAGTGCCCGCAAAGAAATACTCCCACTTTCCTCTTCATCTTTTCATGCTAGTCCTCATCTGTATCCCGCGTAACCTCCTCTGCCTCGAAATCTGCAACGTTTCTACGTATTATCCCTAACAGGATCCCTGTGTGTTCGGACGAGTTGGATTGAAGTGTGACATTCTCCCTTGCGTGCTCGGTCTCGAGGCTAGCTCGGACCCGGCCAGCTCCTGTTTGACTTCCAGAATTCTGCTGAAGTGTTTGATGTCCGCTTCTCTCTCTCGTAATTCTCCTAGACAGTCTTGAGTGTGCCTTCCCAATCATCGAGAACAATGCCTTTGCAACATCGCGGCCTCAACTTTCTTACCCGTGTCGTTGAGACCAGTCACCTCGATCTTATGTTCCAATGATTCAATACGTGTGGCATCTCTTTCCCGCTGCTCGAAAAGCACCACAAATTGCTTGTTGGCAAGTTCCAATTGAAGTCGCAGTTTCCGGGGTTCCTCCTCCTCTTCTTCAAGCCGATCCTCCTGCCGTCAGTGTCCATGCGGTTTATCTCTTGTCTGGCCGTTGTGAGTCCTACTCCAGCGCTCTCAATCTCATCGAGAACCTCCTCGTAGTTTCCACGTGTATATTTGAGATCATTTTGCAACCGCTCCATTCTAAAGTTCTTCTGCTCTAGCTCTGATGCTTTCGTGGCCGTTCTGGTCGTGACCTTGTGGTGGGAAGTCTGTAAGTCTCGCAACTTTATTTCGTAGTTACCGAGTTATGATTTTAGGTTGCTGTTCTCAAGTTTCTGAGCCTGGAGATCTTGTTGCAGTTGTTTATTTTCCAGAGTAAGGATTTCCTCGACTGAAGTGGCCGTAGCGAAGCTAAAAATCTGGGTCTCCATCTTGATTTTTCTACTTGTCTGGGGCTGAGAAGGATTGAAGTCGTTTCGTATGTCAGAGATTTGAAATCAAGTGAAAGCAAAAGCCGTGAAAATTACTTTAAACCATTGCAAAAGGGGGTGGTCATGTTTGATTTTCTGGTTCGAGATGACTAGCTGCGCAATAGGCACAAGCCTAGACCACACCACGCCTACTTGTCACTCACTAGGGGAAGGATATTTAACCGTACCACAAAAGCTGCCAGAATTAGCAAGAGAATTATCTGTTCAGGGATGGTTCTATCGTCCTTCGAGACTAGTTCAGTCCGAAAAGTAAGTTGGCGCTCCTTCGAAGATCAAAACATTGACTTGGAAGCAGAAATTGCAGCAAAATTTTCGTCTTTTACACGCACATAACTTTCATTATTGAATTGGGAACATTTTGGTTCCTTTCTCGATCCATCAATCCAGCCCTTAAAGGTGCCTAACGCTTGACACTTTTCATAGGTTTGCAACCCTCCCTTTTTTCTGCCCGAGGAGCATTGTGAAGTGTTCCATTGATAGTGAAGAAAGTTGGCACTGAGACTTAGTGAAATTCAATATAGGATCTCCACGCTCCAGTATGGCAGATTGCCGTTTCCAGGCTTGAAGGATATAATGGTCGCAAACATGACAGAACCGAACCGCCAAGGAATTGCTCCAATGTTGAGCACTACAGCGATGATGGCNACCAATACACCAGTCGGCATGAACACTTCCTCATCAGGCCCAACTATGGACGCCTCAAATGCCATTGCTATGCCTGGCGGTTCTCAAGCAACCACCCCAGGTTACAACACTGCCCGGATCCCAGCAATGCCTGGCAACAACGTCGACAATAGGGACGGCTTCCAAGCACCTGGAAGCAATCTCCAGAACATGGGTGGCTTTCAAGAGCCTATGCACAACCCCCCTCGCACCACTGGCGAGCCTCCAAAGAAGAGAGGCCGTCCGCCCAAGCTTCCTGGCTCTACGACGGCACCCTACACAAAACGCAAGTCAGCAGAGAAATCCGCTCGGGAAATGCAGCTAGAGAAGGAAGTCGCCTGTCTTAATGGGGTGTTCCAGACCCTGCGTCGCCAGCACGAAGAGACGCTTACCGAGAATCACCGCCTCCGAGAAGAGTATGCCAAGGCCGTCTTCGAAATCTCTGATTATCGTAACAAGTACGAAAACGAAATCATTGAGAGCCGGGATCTCCGCACCAGGCACCGAGAGGAAATTGGTAAGAACAATACTCTTCGAGGACTGATTCAAAGACTCAGGAATTGGGTCACCCGCCTCGAGGCTGTGGCTCCTCCCGAGTTGATAGAAAGGGATGAAACGGGATGGAATGTGGAGGAAGACGATGCCGTATGGCCATTCGGCTAGCCATGCTGTGTATAGAGATATTGCCTATTTTCAGGGAATTCGATAATCTCGTGTCTAGTTCGAGTGTAATACTTCTGCAAAGTAGATTTGCGAAGGTACACTGGGAGGACAGCTTAGCTCATTAGATAGTAGCAGCTGTTGTTTCTGTTCATAGTTTATATCGCCCCAAAACTTCTGGAGTTACCATCAAGTCTGTTACCGTTGAAGCTTGACCTCTGTGCGAATTGGGATGTACAATCAATCAGGCATATATTACAAAGAATTTNCAGTGAGGATGTGGTGATTGAAGCACCAACTAACATCATTTAACACTCTTGATTCTGATAGCTGACCAAGGAAACGTTGCCATGTTATACAAGAGCCATGCAGATCTTACAAACGATTTCTACAGACATTCGTCGCGATCTATCAACTAGAACTTGACATCACCGAAGAATAAAACGTGAAGATCCTATTATATTGATCGAAGCGAGGGTATCTCGCCTTCTGAGTCTTCATCTCACTTTCTTCTCTTGCAAAATATCTCTTCTTCATTATCTGGGTCCTCAACTTCTACTGACTCATCCACTTGACCCTCAGTTCTTAACCTTTTCAGCGATTGATTCTCTTCAGTCAACTTATCCAAACGACAACCCTGCAACTCCATTCTCCTTTTCTGATGTTCGCTTTCAAGTTGCATCTTCTTGTTCTCCTCTTTTAGCTTGAAAATCTTGCTACTCAGAGTATGCTGATGAGCTTCCAGTTCTTCCACATTCTCCTCCAACTCCTTTCTGCCCTCTACAACTTTCTGAATCTCCCCATCCAAGTTGGATAATACTACAACAGTGACATCCGCCACCTTCATCTGAAGCTATTCCGTCTTCTTGGCTAATTGCTTATTAGCATCAGCAAGTTTATCCTCCAGTATCGAAGCTCTGATCTCCGTGGCATCCAGCTCTCTCTCCCGTTCTTCGACAATGGCTCGGGCATATCTGATTATATGATCTTTCGCTCCGACTGACTGAAGAAGTGTGTTATTCCGAGCCTGAAAGTCACTGCATCGTTCGGCTTTGACCCCGACTCTGCCTTGAAGCTCTTTGATCACTGCTTGACTTTCTGGGTGGTGGCGTTCTAGTGTGGTGTTGAGCATCTCTTGACACGTGTTGAATGTGTCAAAATTGTCGGCTTGGTTAGGCGTAATTTCGTTGTGGTGATTGATCGGGCCGTAGCGTTGGAGTACTTTCAGTACCCTGGCTTCTTCAGCTGGGGGGCCTTTGATCGTGATTGAGGTGGCCATGATTGCGTTTTCGTGGACTCTCTAATTGATTTGATGGCTATGTGATATGGGAGAGCTCCTAATGAAGTGTACAGAGTAGATAAATAATCCGGTATGCTGCTGAATGTACTCTTGTTGGCGTCGAAGTACTTAAAGTTTGANACCTGTCGACCCGAGTGCTGACTTTCGATTCTGCCGCACACATTCTATGATTTTCAATCGTGCGTTCTTTTCAGTGTTCCAATCTGGTTCATTTATGGTACGCTAAAGTCCGATCATCGTACCAGCTTTTGTCCTCTTTGGCTCTTCCCTACTGAGTTGGCCACTACTCATGTGAAACTCTGTTAAGAATTATGTTCTCGTGTATCGATCCTCTCTCTAGAATGCCGGGTGGCTCTTTTCACCTCGAGGACATTCCGAGACTACGGATTAGAATCTTTGATAGTAATATTTCTCAAAGCTGTGATAGTCGAGCTTGGTAGATCGAAGTTGGTTCTATTTGTTACTGTTTGAGAAGATGTTTGTAGAAAGCAGTGGGGTTTTGTTGGCTCGAGCACAGTGCCAAGGCAGCCAGCCGCTAGCGACGACAGCATGCGACATCGTATTCACTCGAAACCTAATGAAGCGATTTCAGCCTGTCTGGAAAATTTAGCTGACAAATAGGATCAGCTTCGTTCCATCGTTGTTCTTGGAGTATCACCGTCTCTACGGCAGCTTCCAAGTAGGCATCTGACATCAATTCTTGAAGCTTCTCAGGACACAGCAGTAAAGAGGCAAAGCGAGACTTGGGCAATAAGATTAAAAAACTTCATCTATAAAATGCTGTTTGGCCAGCATTCTCGTCTCCTTGTTCATACACATACTGTTGCTTTTGTGGGAAAGGTCCTCACACACACTCTTTGTTTACTTTGCACGTCAAGGTCTTGGCATCTCGCACGAGTAAATATCCTCTTGAGGCAATAACATTCTGATGATTGCTCCTACTAAAAAGATGAACCTCTTCCCAAGATCTGTTTCTTTCATTTTCCCCCGTGATTGCGAAATCTGGCCACACCATAGCAACGACCACCCGTCAGTCATCCCTATTTATAAGTCCCACCCAGTCAGAAACCGTAATCAATGTTTAGGAGCCAAGACCTTCTTCCCACGATGCTCATCAAACCAAAGGCTCTCGTCCATGTTTTCCCTGAACTCTTCCCAAGTCCTCTTGTATCCCCCCATTCGGGTCTTCAAGTCCTGGAGTTCACCCAATAGCTCATTGTTTTCCCGATTGAGCTCCGTGACCTCATTGCTCAGCTCTCTGACCTTCTTGTCCTTAGCCTCCGATATCATTTCATCCTCACCCGCCTTCAAGTTAGCCTGCCCCAGCAGACTCTCTTTGGCCGCCAACTTCTTCTCGAAGTCCACCTTGGCTTCTCTCAACTCCTTGTGCAATCCTTCCACAATGCTCTCGGCCTCTGACTTGCAGCCTCTCAGATCAATGATATCTTTCTTCAACTGAAAGCTCTCAGCTTGTGAGGTGGATTCAAGATTCTCCTTCTCCTTTTCAAGGTTCTTGACGTGCAGATGCAGTTCCAAGATGCGAGCCGTACTGTTGGCGTTGTCATGACCTGCTCTTTCGAGGATCTTCGCCTTTTCCTGAAGGTGAAGGTTTTCAGCTTTCAAAGCATTTCGTCGGGCGACTTGGCACTCAATGAAGAGAGCTTCGATAGTTTCATCTTTAGTTCGGATAATTTTGGAGAGATCGCTGCTAAGATTTTGTAAGAGATCTTTGATGAGTGGGGAAGGTGCCACAAGGGTGAGAGAACTCTTTGCATGTAGAGGCGCGAGTCCAGGCCCTATATCTGCTGGTAGATCGCCTTCGCCATTCTCGGGCATAGTAGAAGAGCTGCTGATAGAGATGATAGTCTTAGCTGGGCTGATAGGAATGTTTGTTGTGTCTGCTGCCATTAGCGTCACTCAAGACTTCAGAACGAATGACTATTGAGCATCTAGTGCTTACTCTGAGCCATGGTTGAGTTGAAGATAGTCTCGTGAGAATTATTTGATGGAGCAAGCCAGCCCAGTGAATTTATGACTTGATGGATCTTTGTATCTTTCAGGTGCAGAATACGGTTTGTGACTCCTGTGAGTCTGTGACTCAAGCCTAGAGGTAGAGAAATGGTTGTGACGAAAGAGCTTGACAAGAAGAAAGAGCTCTTTAGATAAGGATATGGAGAGACTACTTGAAGTGAATTTTGTTCCGCCGATCTGCTAGAATCATGCGTTGCGAGATGGTTTATGCAGGTTAAAAACTAGGTCAGATCGATTCACCAAATACTCACGCCGTCTGGAACTGACGACTGTCTCAATGTAAATTTCTTTTGATAGAAACAAAATCTGATGATGTATTGAGAAACGAGAATCAGAGAGCATTTGCTTGGGGTTATGTTATTTTATATTTGTGTTAACGCTGGTTCTGAAGAGGTAAGTTCATGTGTATACAGAGCCTTGACACTCGACACCTTCTCAGTCCACCACCAAGCCACCATGCCCCTCACCTCAACAACTTCTGAGTTGCCTTGAAAGTTTTGTTGTGCATTTTATGGAAGATACTGCGCTGGGATGTGTTTTGCTAGAGAGGGATCGTTTGCGAGATGCATTTTGGAAGCATATCAGCGAAGCTTCGCGAAGCCTCCCAAGGTGCTGGAGCTAGGCCACGGACTGAAACAATGACATGCGCTTTCTTCGATACTGTACGATCTCAAATTCTTCTCTAGTATCCATGCCAACGTATGGATCAGAAATCTCAAATCCCCGCTTGACTTGACCACTCCTGCTGCGCTTAGCTTGAGGTGAATTCGTGGCCCGTCGATGTTCCTTCGAAGCCCAAGAGCGCACCCTCATCTCGTTTCCCAGCCCCACCTTTCTGAGTTTGACGGAATCGCCCCTATTGGATCTCCCAGTATTCGTTAAAGCCTCTCCCTCGGATGCACCAATAACTTCTGGCTCCGCGACTCCATGGCTTACTCTATCAATGTGCCACTCTCTCGCACCTCTTGCCATCATTTTGGCCATCTCAGCTCCCTTTTCCTTCAACTCCGTGATCTCATCCTGCATCCTGTGGAAGTCGTCTTGTAAGCTGGGACCATTCTGAGCCAGCCAGTCGGCCGCAGCTCTCTTTAACTCGAGATCCTCCTGAAGAGACACAATATTCTTCATCAGAAAGTGGATCTCTCCTCGTTGTGCAATACCTTTGACGCGAAGATCAAACATCTCCGAGCTCTGTCTATTGACTGTGTCTCTCAGAGAGTCCACTTCGAGCTGTAGATCCGCTCGAGCAGCTTCCAACTCCTTGACTTTATTGCAACTGTCCTCCAACCAAGCAAGCTTCTCGGCTTCCAGCTCTCCAATTCTCTTCTCACCCTCTCGTGCTTGACTCTTCAGACTTCGAAACTCTCCTTTAGTATCCCGCAATTCACCTCTGACCGCCAGAAACTTTTCGTCCATCTCCTTAGCGCTCATCTTTACCTTGAAAAGCTCAAGCTTCAAAGCTAGGACCTGCGCATCTTTCTCCTTCAAGCAATCCTCGTAGTGTTGTTCTCGAACTTTGATGGTTCCTTGGATTGGACGGAGAAGATCTCTGGCTCTGCCAGGAGGGTCGGCGGCTTCGGCTTTCATGATGACATGTTCAAGTTGCTGGATGGGGTGAGAGCTTGGCATGGCGGATATTGTGTTTGAAGTAGTAGAGCTTAGATGAGAGGTTTGGCCCGCAGGTTCGGCATTTATGGAGCGTTCCATTTTGATTGGATCAGGAAACATTCATGGACGGAGTTGAGGCATAGATCAAATGCGGCGTAGAAGTCTTGGTACTCATGAGTGGAAAGCTGAAATGAGGTGTACGGACGCTAGACAATTAATTGTCGATAGATGATAACAGGTGCGATGAATCGATGTAAGAATTGTAGCTTCTGTTTATGATCTGCTCTTGGAGAAGGACAGATTTGGCTTGAAGGGGTACCAATTGCGCTGTATATGGTAGCGCGTTAGGCCACCCTGTCACCCACCTATTCACTCGAGTTACGATACCTTCACCCTGACGAGCAAGTGGGTCGCTCTCAATAAAAGGTGTAGCACAGTCAATCCATGTGATTTGCAAGATATACCTCACTCTCAGGGGTAGAAAAGAGTCCTTGGACTTGGCGTGGCAAGTAAGCAATGCCAAGGATTTACTTAAAGTGTCTCTACCTCACCATAAAAATATTCAGATAATAAGATATCAAGTATCAGTCCAAACTCCATTTTTAGATGTGTCATAAAAGAGTCCCTGGATTTTCAACAGTGTAATAACTGAAATTTGAAGCTCAGATCCCAGTATGGGTTGTTTGCAACTTACCGCAAAACATTGTTTACGCCAAGATATTTGGCGAGCAGGGCCCATATTTCAAGTGCAGTGAAATCATCACGTGAACAATAGAATTACCCAAAGATCGAGGCTGTTATCACCATCAAAAACGCGATTAGACGCGATTACGAACCACGAATTGGAAGTTTCATTTTATGCATTTGTGAATGAAGTGCGACGTTTAATTTTATAAATGTGCATAAAGGTGCAGACCCCTTCTAACAACTGAGGTGCCAGCCCCTCCAACAAGGACGAGAATTCTGTCTTCCAGGGCTTGGAGGGGTTGTGGAGTTGGAAACCCGTTTCAGTACATGGATCCTGTCCATAATTCTGTAGCTCAGAATGGTATCGTAAGGCATAGGGATCGTCGAAAACACAGCTGGTTGGAAAGCAGAAGATTCTATGTGCGATGGTTTGTGAATTAAGTATGACTTCAAGACCATGACCAGAAAAGAGAAACATGGAGAGTTCAGACCTGAAACTCAGTCAGTCAATATCTTCTTTCTGTGATGGTACTAATTAATGAACTCACTATTCCAACTAGAAGTCGAGTCTCAGAGTTTAGAACACAGAACCTCTGGTCCACTTCATTAGTAGAGATCCCCTCTCGCTGGAGCCTCCGATCCTTTGCTTTCATCCTGCCTAGATATCAGCGCGTAAACTTAGGTGTCAGTTAGCTCTCGGTAGGTTTTTAAGTCTGTCTCGAGCTGATCACTTTGCACATCTAAACCCATCTGATGTCTCTGAGTATGGTGACTGGCACTCGTTTCGGAGTGCGGCTAGAGTCAGTCCGAGGTCCATTTCCGACGGTGTAGGAGGTGTTTTATCTTGACCTTGAAATGAAGTAAGAGGAGCAATATTCTCGGTATATGGTGACATAGTGGATGGAGTCTGATTTCCGAAGCAATCAGATGTTGTGAACGACGTCTGAGTGAAGGATGAGTTGCTGGCGTATGGGCTGGTGTACTTCCGGGTGGGTGTTGTCGACTGACTATGCGCTGTGTTCAGTCCGCCATCGTCTCCGTAGGCTCTTTTCTCTTTGTCCTTGGCTGGTGTGAGGAGGCTGCTCTCCACTGGTGACTTGGAAGCATAGGGACTGTGGTAGGGCTTCTTGTGCAATGGTGTAACATTCTCCTGAACATGCTGCTGTGATATCGAGCAAGTGTTCGCGACGCTCAAAGACATCCTTCTATCAGCTCCACCCATATAGCCCTATAATTTCTGTCTTTCACTTGTTGCCGTCGGACTTTGCCATCAAGAGATCCAACGACGGCATCATCTCCCTCCGAAATTCGATCGTGAGGTCTCTTCAAGCCACCTAAAGCCAACCTCAATCTCTCCTTCACCTCTTCTAAAGTAGCCAGATGCATAGCGCTTTCTTCATGGAGATTGTTGCAATTCTCGTTGACGTAAATCCGTGCCTGCACTTCTTCTTCCGTGTCACGGGCAGCTTCTGCCTTGACTTGCTCGATAATTTCTTGCTTGACAGACTCGCGATTCTTTAGTCGGCGTTGAAGGTCCTGAATTATTGTCTCCTTCTGCGCCAGCAGTCGATCTTTCTCGGCGATGATGTTGATTCGAGAATGAAGGAACATTTGGTGCGAACTCTCGAGATTCTCGAGGGCGTGAGCGAGTTCGAGGAGATCTTCTTTTGCTGATGGATGTTTCTCTGCTAGCCGACGAGCTGTGATGACTGACGGATAGGCATAATTCGCCAAAATCGATTGCCCATGGTGGTGGGGAACTTGGTCAGTCATGGTTGAAACTGTATCATGGGGTTCCAAAGCTGGAACAGTCGATGGTGTAAATGGCTTGTTGTTGAGATCGATAACGTCGGCAGCGTTTGAGAGACTTTTGCGGGATGGAGACATCTCTTCCGAGAGCTTCTCGATGGCAGGTTCAAGTGTGCCTACTTTAGCTCAGCTGGAAAATTCACTTGTCGGTGTTAAGTGAAACCCGAGAATTGTGATATGTTGTCTCAGTTGCATATCGTTTGGACAAGATTAAGGAAAGAAATGATTGAATTGAACATGATTCAAGTGGAAAAAGGCAGTCACAGAGGGTGCGGTGCATACTCTCCTAAGGAGAATTCGATGTCACTGGACAATATCCCAAAGTCAGCAACTACTTCCATTGCTCACACAACTGCGGCCAAGATTACTACTGACTTTCCCAATGTAGAGTGTAGTCATCTTCAGCCATCACCAAGCTTAAGAAATCACTCAGGGGTAGTCATCAATTCATACAAGGATGCAAATACATCACTACAATCGTTCCGCTGCCAAAGTAAATGAGCAAAGCCTGTACTGTACGAATGTAACTCATCGGCCTCTCTGCTTCTTCGACGATCACGGGAAGAAAATCTCGAATTCCGCCGGCCTTCACGAGAAGACCCCGCTTGGGCAGTAGGAAATTGAGATCGATGATGTTGGTATGGAGGATAGTGGACTTGCTGAGCTTGTTGGGCATCGTACTGGAGCGGCTGATGGGTCTGGACTAATGGTGCTCTTTGAAGAAGACCATCAACCCCCACCGGGCCGCCTTCAACGTCTGGTCCTATGCTAGAATCTGATGTTTTCTGTCGCTTGTCAGGTCTTTCACCCCTGTGTCTCTCCAGCGTTTTACCCCAAATTTCAGCTTGTTTCTCGACCATGTTCGTCATCTCGAGGTTTTGTTTCCTGAAGGTCTGGTATGCCGTCTGCAGGTCCTCGATAACTTGCAGGTATTCTCTTTCCTTCATTTGCCATTCGCGGGAGGCTCTGTCGATCCCGGAGACTTTTAGCTCAGTAGAAGCACGTGCTGTCGCAAGCTCTTTGAGTGTAACCCGCGGCCTTTGTTGCAGCTCCTCAAGCCTTGTTTCCAGTTCTTGTCGCATCTTTACCGCCTCGTCTCTTTCTCTCTTCGATTCCGTATTCGACATATTTGACTGTGTAATACTCCCGTTGAGATCTTCAATATTGTGGACCAGCGAATCGACTTTCGATCTAAAGTCCCTGTCATTTGACTCGGCTTGTTTTTTGTACGACCCGAAATCATCTTGTACTGCCCGAATCCTTTCTTCGTGTTGCTCTCGAGTCCTCTTCTTCTCGCTGGCCACCTCTGCCCTTTGTTATTTTTGCGCAGCGGATAGACTTTCGTTCTTGGCACGGAGCTGGCTGATTTCTACAGTTGCTTTCCGGTCTCCGTCCTCGGGCTTTCGTACATCTCAACTTCGGTGCGATATTTCGGTTCACAAGCTTTTGATATTCTTCATCCCCTCTGTCGAGTAGTAGCCTCAGGAGTCTGTGTCGTTGTGGGGACGGTACTGGTACCTGGGCAGCTTGGAGGTGATGGTCCGTTTGCGCTGGCAGGGTAGGTTCACTGGAGCTTCGTCTCATGGTGGCAAAGTTAACTGCTGGTAGGTGTCATATAATGAGACTCGGGCTTCGTGGAAGCTAGATACTTGTTGAAAATCAGGGTTTGTTTCGGGCTTACTCCTGGTATGCTGGAGATTCTAGGTGGGCTGGTAAGCGTTGTTTGATTTGAAGCGTCGAGCATGGCCAGTGCAAACGCGTCGGTCGGAAAACATGGATTGTTGATTGCCACGGATGAATATAGTGACCAAGTTAATGTTCAGCAAAGAGAAACGGCACCCCCTCAAGCAATCGAATTTTATGTCCCAGGCCTGCAAACAAATTTACTGGCTCTACCGCACGACATCGCACAGATCGACCTAACGGGAGACATCTATCTGACAAAGACAAGAAACTCGATTGCAGTCAAATGCGGGTTTTTGCATAAGCTGCCCCACCCACCGCTACCATAAGAACACCAGATGTAGCATTTCCGCTTCTCCAACGCCATCAGAACAGAGGCTTCATTGAAAATTATCCCTATAACAACAGGAATGCGGTGTGGGTTCCCAACTCAAAGTCCAAGTAGAACATGAAGAATCCATCAATTTCCGGTGCTTCCAGAAGATATGACTCTCGAGCGAGAAGAGCGATCTGGGACCTTTCTGAGATGCTGCATAAGCTCCCGTTAGCAATGTCTTGAAACAGGCGAGGGCATTTACTTCTTTCACAACGGCCCACCCCTGTGGCACTGGATCCGTTGATTTAGGTTTCAGAGCCACGTCCGGCACATCCAAATCGCCCTGCCCTTCACCAGTACTTGTGTTCGGCTGCGAAACTCGACGTTGTGAACCTTCAGTGTCACGATATCCCATGTACATGTTATAGACTGGTTGTTTGTACCCCTGTAGTACCGGTCCGTTGCCAGTGTTGCCATCTTGATCCCCTCCTTCATCTGCTCCAATATCTTCGCCATCATCGTCTTCTTCGGTAGAGTCTTGATCTCGACCTCCCAATCTTGGGAAACGGCGGGCCAGCAGTGCCGCTTCGTTCTTGGCACGATCATGGATTCGTTTGAGTTCCTTCGCGAGTTGACGATTGTCTGAGCAAGCACATTCTAACTCGACCTCTTTCTCTTCTAGCGAATTCTTGAGTTCTTTCGCATGTTCTTTCCATTGGATTTTCTTCCTCTTCTGGTGTTCAAGATCTCTTGTGGCTGTACAGTTGGTGCCTATGGTAGATTTATGATTAGTCCCAGAAAAAATAAGTCCTAGGTGACTCCAGGGACAATAGCTCAGAGATGAGATTGTAACAGCACCTACCAAGCCTGTCCGTGATGCTAGCATTTTCTTCTAACTCTCGGATCCTGGTTTTCAGAGTCGTGACTTCGCTTTGGATAATGAAATTCGCAAGTCGTACTCGTCTCAGCTCCTCAGCCGCTGAACTGCTTTCGATGTCAATCTTTTCCCTCTGAATTATCCTGATCTGGCTCCGCAACGTTGCAATATCGCACTCTAACTTCGCCTTGTCTCTGCTTAGTGTATCCACCTGGGTATCCAAAGCGGCTTTATCGTTACTCCATTGTGCTGTGTTGTTCTTGAGAACTTGAAGCTCTTCCAAAACTCTGCGGTGGTCTCGATCCAGGTCTGCGTATTTGCCCGCAGCTCGATCAAGGCATCCTTGTACCTCCTTCAATCTAGCTTCCCACTTTCGAATGTTATTCTCACTCATCATGCTCGTTGCAGACTCCAGTTCCTCACGAAGTCTTGCCACATCTCTATTCAGCCCGTCTCTGATCAGTATCGAGTCAGCAATAGCATCCTCCTTTGCCTGTACCTTCGCTCTTTCCGTTCGCAGATCGGACTCGAGCTCTTCCTTCCGCTCCAAGAGTTCTTTATAGGCTGAAGAGTTGCACAAATTTCCAAGTCTGAGCTGCAAAACGTCAACGACTCCTGCCAGTGCTTCGATATCCTTTGTATCCTGAGCTCTCTCCTGCTGCGTGACTGGATCCTTGGTGCCAGAATTCGCCACAATCTCTCCCATCGCCACTTTGACACAAAGATTGATACTTTGACGGTGAATTTGTTCCATCCTCTTGCGTAGTGCCACAAGCTCTGGGAGCGTGGCGTGGATATTGTCGATTTCGCTGATCATGCTTTCGAGCCTGTCCAAGGGCCGAAGCCCGAAAGGATTAGAGCACAGCATCGGTATCGGCATGCTGCCATCGTTGTTCTCATGGTCGGCCATACTGAAGGTACCAATGTCATGGGTGTATTCGGGACTCTCTTGTCGAGATTTCGAGAGGTCTCCGGTGCGTCGGATCTGTTTACAACGAATGGCGGGGTTTTAAGCGAAGCTAGCGCGATTCTGAGCCAGCAACCACACCCGACTTCCTCGACATACGATCTCAGCATTCACTGTCAAAGGTACTTCTATCTAGAATATAGTTTAAAGCTTGCGTTCGGCGGATGGTACTGGCACTGTAGTTCTTCTGCTGTACTGTGCTTCAATTGTGAAATGCTGTCAATCAATAATCTCGCATTCTATGCCCAGTGCAGTATCATTGGATTGTGTCTCGAGAGCACGCCATCGAGACAGATTATTCATTTGCGGTTCAAGTAGAGGAGATATGATTGTAATCGTGCCCCATGACTCCATGATTGATTTTCAAGACAACGAGCCCAGTGCTCCTACTCCACAATGAGCTCAACGGATACCCCCATCTTGGCCACATCCACCACGAAAAGCCAGACTACCAAAGCCAGTGTATACCGGATGTGCGAAAGTCGGTGCAGATGGGCTAAGGTGTTCTCGATGAGGTGTTCTCGATGAGGCGTTCTCGACTCAATAATATTATAGTAAGGATGCTCTGGTATGTTTTTTTCATCAGCTCACGTTGAGAAAGTGCAGGAAGTTGAAAGGGAAAACGCTTCGAGGCCTGATGAGGCACGACAAAGTAAACAGTGCGAAAATTACTCGAGCGCCCTAGTCTACTTCGAGCCTAGACCATGAGCTGTATTGGACATGGCTTGCACATGATCAATCGCTACTTGATGGACGACACAAACAGGACGACATTGTGAATTTGATAATGAGAGTCATACATGGTGCGACTCCCTTAGTGATTACACGTATTAGCCAATGGCTCCAGCATTGTTGCATACGTTCAAGTCAAGGCTTCATTGCCAATTGCCCCATTCTTTCATCTTCCTAGCAGCACAATATGATAGGCACTGTTGGTATAGTTTGTTTCGTGATAGTGAAGCTATGAAGATCAAACAACTATATTGGCTGACTCAATGTCATTTCTTGGGCCATATGATGTACCCCTCCTATGGCTAATGCAACCGGCTTCCCTACCAGGCTCAATATGATGTCTATGAAAACCACCCGAACTAGGCCACCAGACTTCCAAAAACACTATCCCAAAGTCCAGGCATCTTCTTCCAACAATCATGGGCCTCGAATTCCGCATGCCCTGAGATGGTCCCGTGGCATCTGATACCTCTTGTTCATTCGTGCGGGGATGTCTTCCTCGCTATCACTCTCCTTCGACGTGCAATCTCCAGCTCCCGTATGCCCAGATCTCCGATTGTCTGTCACCATTCTCTTGCATCTCTCCTTTCGTTCCGTCATATCCCTCAACATTCTCCGCTCATCTTTTAGAGCATCCCATGCCTCCTGCATGTCCTTGCTCAGCTCATCTCTTTCCTTTATGATCTTCTCGTATAACGTCCCATCTTTTTCATCCTTGCTTCTTGTTCCTCGATTCTGAGTTTCAGTTGTCGGATCTCCTCATAGTGTGCTGAAGCTGTACTTGCTGTGGAATGCGCTTCGTGAATTCCATGATAAAACTTTCATCGACAATAGGCAGGCCAGATTCCTCTAGCATCTGTCGCTCTGCTTGCGTTTGTACAAGTGAATTCTTGATCTTCCGACGAATTCCGGAATTTTTCCTGGATTTTTGTGGGAATGTTAGATCAACTTCCTTCACTACTCGTTTGGAAGATCTCCTCTTGATAGGCTCCTCCTCCGATTGAGCCGCCTGGGATGGAGATGAGCTAGGAGCTCCCTGCTTCTGCCTCTTCGTATCTAGCGCTTCTTCGTCTTGGTTCGAGAAACTCTTGCCTTTCGTGTTGGAACCCCATCATCTGGTGAGAGCTTGCTGGCGATCATCGATCGATTCATGAACAGTGACATCCTCATCAGTAGATGCTAGGTTGGCGGGGAAGATGCTGCTGCTGCTGCTCTTCTGGAAATTGGCTGTGTCCTGATAGATTGCTTTCGTCGCAGCTTTGTCTCGAGCCACCAAGTTTTCAAGTGGTAGGTCTCTTCTAGCCACTCGAGTTCTGATCATCTTGAAATGCGGCGCGGTCCTCGTGTACATAGGCTTCCGAACCTTCAGGATTCCCCCTGAGGCTCTGCATATCCTCTCGGAGACGGTTGAACTCATCGTCAATTACTACAAGAACATCCTGTTCTTTCTCGAGATGCGACGATCTCACTTTCTTGCCCTTCGCAACACGTTCTGCCATCCATACAACAGCCTTCTTCAGCCCTCACGAATTTACTAAATAAGTGAATATGGATTTAGCTATTTAGTAAAACTTATTTTCATTTACTTATTAAGTAAATAAGAATTTATTTTCATTTACTTATTAAGTAAATAGAATCTACTTATTCAGTAAATAGAATCTACTTATTCAGTAAATAGAATGTAGATGTACTTATTTAATAAACTGGACCAGGTTTAATTACTTAATAAATAAATTCTTCCAATTGTATGTGGTCCTCGACGTCGAAGATCCTAACCATGCAATCTAGGCCCAGTGAAGCATACGTGTTTCTGATATTGTTGTCTCTGTCTTTGTCGAATCCGATGACTAAGATGTTATAGTCGGCCATCAAGTATGATAACGCGGCAGCGTAGACTTCTACCTCCTCTAAAGCCACCAAGGTGAATGGTCGAGGAGGTATGTGATTATCGACGGCGGAGTTCTGAATACTAGACATGGCTGTAGAGCTGGATTTGGGTGACGTTTGTCACGATTAAGTTTTTCGGAGGAGAGAAGTCGTCTCGACAAAGGCCGGAGATCGAGATCGAAAAGAGTCGGAGGAGCGGCTGGATGTAGATGGGCTAGAGGCTTGTCTGTAACCAGTTCAAATAATCAGAGAAATCTGGCTGTTGCCATTTAGACCAATGGCTCGCTGCTTGATTCAACCTTGACGACTTCAGGGCGTGGAAGTGAATGTGGAAATATCAGCGAGCGATCACGTGACTCACTGAAAACTGCACGGCAGAAATCCGACCTGTCAACGGAACACTGACTGCATACTGTGTTGCAGCAACGCAAAAGCAGGATATCTATCGAACCTGAGGTACTAAACTTGATGTTAAAAGGGATTTTTTGAACGAGACAGACTGCCATTTTTGGGCCAGGTGGTGAATATCATCGGATTCAGGCAGCCAACCGCTACCAGAAGTATAGGACTACCGTGAACTTCTATGCCTACCTCGTTTTGATCCAATTTACTCTGATATCTTAGAAACCAATGAAGAATGCTGTGAATATCTCAATAAGGCCACGATTTGTGGAAGATTGTCCTAATTTCGGCGATAAGCACAGATGATTCGCTTAATCAGCAAAGTAAACAAGAATCTCAACTTCAAGAATATTGGTCTGAGTTGGTTGGACAGTCCCCTGCGGTATGTTTGTAAGCTTTCAGAAGCACTCTTAAGTCTTCAGAGAGGACGTCGAATCCCAGAGACCTGTTGAGAGAAGATATGAGCTGCTCATCAATCGCCGGTTCACAGAGCATCGTGACGGGACATTGAGTATGTGGCAAAAGGCTCATGGCTCAGCGATACCCAGTACATGAGAGCACAACGTATCATGGTTGGAGGAATTCTTTCAGCACTCCAACCACTAAGTTCTGGTGAGCGCGAAGAAGGCAGGGAGGGATGGCACAGGCAGAAGGTGTGGCGGACTCGGAAGCATTCACGATCACGATCACAAGCATTCGCGGGACAGAGGACGGGTTGAAAAGTTTCAACCCAACTAGCTACAGTACTCTATGACAAGGTAATCCAAAAATAGCGTCTCCAATCTTCGAGATCCAAAAGTACAACCAATAATCAGACAATTATGTATGCGTAGTGTATGTGTAGGAAACCAAATCAAGCGCCACCATTCTGGCCACAATCCTCCAACATCAACTTCTCCCATCTGAGTCTTGTCATTTCTTGTTGGAGTTTCTCAACCTCTACAGCTCTCACAGCAATGTCACGATCAATGTCGGCAACTGTTCGGGGTCGGACTGCGGGGGATGCAGGTGGAGGGCCTCGTGGGGATTGTTGCATACCGGAACCGTTCATGGCTTGTGCGGGACCTCGTGGCTGTTGACGCATACCCGTACCATTTGTGGGTTGACTGGTGGCTCGGAATTGTGTAGTGGAAGATATCTGGCCGCTCTGAGTAGGTTGAGTCTTGGCTTTCTTGCGGGGAGGCTTGCTTGCTGTTGGCGTAGAACCTTGCTCGGAGCTGTTGTCGGAGTCTATCAAGATGAAATTCTGTCGCTTCTTGCCACTGGTGGTCTTCGTGTTTGTAGCTGGGGCAGCCTTCTTCTTCTTCGCCGCGGTCGATCTGCGGTATCCTGGAGGGATGTCCTGGTTGCCGATTTCAGTGTACTGGACCTTGAGTTTGTATTCGTAGAATTCGCCAACCTTGTTCTCTCGTTCCAAATACTTGCGTAGTCCGGTCAAGCACTTCTTGCAATGAACCAACTCGTCGTACAAGATGCTCAAAGTTTCGTGCTCCTCTGCCAATTGTTTGCTCCAGTCCTTTTGTGTACCAATTTCTGAAGCGGCCTGCTTCTCCAATCGCTTGACAACCTTCTTCTTCAAGTTCTTCATCCGATCCTCAAAGTCGTAGAAGTTTCGAGGGTGACGGAAACCGCCTGCAATGAAAGCAGCTTCGTTGGGTTGACCATCATAACGAGGGTGGGGAAGAAAAGTTCCATGAAGAATATAGAAGTCTGACAGCAAGGCTCGCTCCATGTGCTCGAGACGCACAAGGTCGTCGGTTGTGACAGCAGATCCACTGAACTTAATATCACTCATTCGTTCATCCATAAGTCGGAACACCTCTGATCGCTGAGATCCATCGGAAGTGACAGATCCAGAAGAGCTTCTGGCAGGCAATAGAGTTCGAGGGGTACCATTACTGGGAGGAATCGAAGTGTTCTTGAGCGGCGCAGATGGAAGTTCAGTTCGAGGTCTAGTACCATTGGAAGTGGCAGATGCAGACTTGGATGGCGTGGATGGTAACAGAGTCCGAGAACTGCCCATGTCTTGCTGACCTTGAATTGGGGACGATCTAGAAGGAGTAGCAGCGATCTGAGACCCGTATGGGCTGGCGGACGACCGCTGAGTAAGGGTAGCAGGATACCAAAATGGCATTGGCTGACCAGGAGACGGCAGAGAGAATGGATTGAAGGTAGTCTGCGTAGCGGGACGCTGACTGCTGAACGGTGTCTGAACTCTGGGTACTCCATTACGCCCAGTCTTTCCAGGATTGATGCGGCCGTTGACAGAGCCAGGAGTTGCCTGAGACTTTCCAGCATTGTCCTTTACTTGTGTTACAGGGCCCAAGCAGGGACGACCGTTGATCACCGAGTAAGAAACTGCACCAGAGTTTGACTGATGAGCTGTGGGAGTGTTGAGAGAGTGAGAGCCAATCTTATCGAAGTGTGCTGAGGGATTAGCCGCAGTAGAAGGCTTGACACTGAGATTGGCGAAGTGGCGCTCATCGGTAGTGGTGTAGATGACGGACTTGGTTGACTGACCAGAAGGTCTGATGAGACCATTGCCTGCCTTGCTCTTGGAAGATCCAGCGGACAATGATGCATCATGTTGAGCTCCATGTCCATATTTCTGAGAGGTAGGGCCCCAAGAAATGGGTGGCAGTGGTCTCGCAGACTGGACTTCATTGACAATCATGTTGTGAAATGTGCCATCACGATTTGCAGTAGGTCCGGATACCACGTTCGAAGCAGCAACCGACTGTACAGCCATGGAGGCAGCAACGACTCTTGCAGGTGTAGGTGCAACTACGGCCGCAGGAATTGAAGTTGAGGTATCAGAGCCACTCAAAGTCGAGCTTGTAGACGGGATCGCAATTGGATGAACCGGAGCCTCACCTGGTACAGAAGGAGGAGTAGTGGTGTCGGTCAAAGGACTTGAGGTTGTAGATGTAGCTTCGACGGGAGGAAGAGTGCCTGGGTTTGGCACCGCAGCGATATCATCCTCGTTGATGGGCAAACCTGAAGTGCCAACTGGAGTGTTGGCCATCTTGACGAGGATCTCGGCAGCATTGAGCGTCTCAGCCTCTTCGCGCTCTGGCGTGGTAGGCCGGGAAGCAGTCATTGGGCGAGTATTATTGTATGACAAAGGTTGAGTAAAGGCAGAATGTGGTGGAAGGTATGCAGTAAGGCCTGTAGTGAAGATGTTAGTTAGATATGGCGTATGCTTTTCGGGGGAGCGTTTGTGATGTGGAGATATCGGCCCTCGAGGAGCCTTCGCATAGTTGAAGCTGAACTCGAGTAGATGGTACAGATGATCGTGGAACGAAGATATTAGGGGACAAGTGCAGGGAGGAGTAGCGATTGAGGTCTCAGTCACTTACATAGATCAGATCAAGTCTGTATGGAGTTGTGTGTGTTCAATGGACCCCAAGGGAGATCTGTTTTGGTGCTCCTGTCTGACCACAACCCGAGAGCGCACAGCGTTCCCAAGTAGCGGCAACAAGTAGTCGGTCGTGCAGGCAGCGCAAAGACTGCAGAGTGTTTGAAAGAATGGCAAAGTAAGTAAGATCTGCGTAGTCTGTGCAGAAAGTGTGCAAGAGAGAGTTGTGTTGTTGGTGGATTGAGGTTGGGGTGACGAAGGAAGAGTTGTTGATCGTCGGAAGATAGGTGAGGCGAGCACAGCCTTTTGGTGCGCTCCCCGTCTCCAACCTGGCTACGCAAGTCGGCACGCTAGCTGTTCACCCCGAAGTCGATCCTCCTTCTCCAGTGGTATTGTAAACATCGTAGTGATGCGACATACAAGAGTGAACAATGACTCGTCCGCCCGCTGAAGAGCGAGTTAAGGTCGGAATGTCCCATGATTAGCCATTGTTGGACTGTTGCATCATATCGTTCCCTGTTCCTTACTGCAGCACCATTCAAGCAGACATCAAACTTTCTTCCTTCTCATGCTTCCCAAGGCCACTCCAGCCAACGGCCTAGATCCAATGTATTGAGGCAGCATGACTATCAGCTCTCATGTGCAAGCACCAGAGCGCCAGTCTCAGACGAGCTCTTTCTGAGCACATTTAGATGCTCAATAGCATAGAGTATAGCAAAGACCCCAATCCCTCCTCATGCTCTTTGTTTCCGCTAACCTTGAAAGGTCCAAGAACTACCAGCTATGCCTGCTCCCTAAATCACCATGACAAAGACAATAGGCCAACAAAGGACGTCTCCATCCACAAACCAATATTAATAGTCAAGGCAGACACGAGAACCATGAGACACTAATGGCTGTGATCACTGATTGTCGGAAGATTTCTCCGTCCGAACGAGTCCTATGTGCAGCGGCACTCTGGCATGCTCCGAAGGACTGGAGTCCATAGACACTGGCAGAACCCCGTGTTCCGAGTTACTCCGCAAGAAAGCTCACCACAGTCCAAACATAGTATGATGGACAAAGCAGGAACGGGTGGGCTTGTGCTATCTGAAAACTTCAAGGTTTCCACAACCTTCGCGACGAGACACTGCGTCCATTCGCGGCAATGAATATTGCTTGATTTGTCTGGCAGAAACGCTTTCAAGGACGTCGTAGATGAGCCTGACTGAGATATGCTTCTTGCATATATATGTGTCGTGATTGAGGACTCAGCACTATCAGTCCAAGCACACCAAGGCAAATTTGTTCTGTCAAGCTAGACTTCAAAGATATTCTGGCAAAGAACACTTACTAGTATATCAAATGTATCAAAAAGAGCGAAGCCAGTAGATTTCTACCTCTCTTCGTTCTTATACCAAGAGAACCAGTTCTTTTTCTTCCAGTGACAGATGTCTGGAGACACGTGTGCCAACTGTGCTCCGATTGAGGCACACGACAAGTCTTGTCTGCCATCCCGGAATTTTGTCAAGACATTTTCATCCGAAGACCTTCAGCGTTGCAGTGACTTGTTTGGGAGATTCTGCGATATCCATGGAATGCTCCAAGAGAAGATTGAAGGATTTATCTGTGCTCGAGTGCCAGACGTTGCAATCATGCAGTGGCATCTCTGCGTTGGATGAAAGCATTTCTCAGATGTGGAAGAGATATCTGGTGAACACTCGAGATTCGGCCTATCCAGGACTGGCTTTAGATCCGGATAAAGAGTCGGTGCTCCGGTGTGAACATGTCCAAAAGACATGCTTGAAACGCGTTGCATGCCTTGTGCCACTCGAACGTCTGACGGTCCAAACCTGGTATGAATGAGAAGATGTTCGTCGAATATTAGAGGAGGAAAGAGTGCTAGCGGAGAAATATATATATAGCTCGTCGTGGAAAGGGGAAGGAGCCACAATTGATTTCGGCAGTTACCCTACTCCTCACCCATTCTTTGACTGCTGAAAGAAACGTGGTGAATGGATTTGTTCAACGCTACTGTTGTTGTATATCGCTCCAGAGATGCGAGAAGATGATGCTGAGAGTCTCAAGCTATTTTTGACCCTGGGATGGGCTGTTGAGAGCGTCGATTATGGGTGGGCTGAATGCCTTGGTGACCTGGTAGCGTCAAGTTTGGTGAGATCCTGACTAAAACTCAGGGGTTTCCAGCTTCTGTTTGCCAGTACTCGTGTACTGACCGTGAAGTGACATGATAACACGTCTTAAGTAGAATACTTTCCTGGCGGTGAGAGCGTGTTGATGTCGCAGTTGTGAGCTCTCGGTAGCTGGACATTTCGTGGCTTTGTCTCCTCTCTTGTCGTGTTCGAGGACAGAGTCTCAACGAAGGACTAGAATTCACATATTCGAAGAGACTGCATCAACTTGACTTTCTCAGAAATGAGATACAAAGAAGGGGTTGTCTGTCGAAGAAGAGAAAGTGATCTTGCTGTTGTAAAGAAGTAGCTTGACGTTGACTTTGAAGTTCTGGTGGGTGCTTCATCCGAAGCGCTAGGGTGTTTCTGTTTTGGGCCGACCTCGTCCTACATCGGATCGCTTCTTACCAGAACTACTGCGATGATGTAAACATTTGGCCACGATCTTTCATTTTTGGGTTCTCTGTGCCGCCCATTCTCTCCGATAGATTACAACTATTCATGAAGGGTTAAGAGAATTCATATATGTTTGAGTCTGCCCGGTACCTGCAAAGTCCCGATTGCCGAGGAAGGGAAGGGGAGGAAACACATATTCATCAAATATCGAGAGCTTCTAATATTAGGTTTGAAGTTAAAGTCTCGCTGCAAAGTTGACAATCAGGACCATATTGTCAACAAATAGATGAACGGCACAAGCAGAGCCAGCAAGCAGCCCATAAATTCTCCTCGACCAGAAACTCCAACAAGCTACATTTCCCGTTCCCTGCAGACAAATGGGTGATCCTCGAAGAGCGTATCGCTCACAAACTCATCTGATTATTCGATTCCCACACTCTCTCCACTTCCCGCTGCATGTTCCACATCCCAAACCCCGTAAATACACTTTTCCCCTCATCCACAACCCTCTCGATCTCCCAGCCCTTATACACTTCCACCTTCCCCTGTCCAGCAGCTCTAGCACTCTCACAATCCACTCCCTCCCACGGCAAAACAAGAACAAACTTGCCAACAGCACTATTCCTCATCTCCCTCAAACCTCCCAAAATCTGTTCCTCTCTTGCCTTCCAAGCTTGTCTCTGACTAGATGAGACTTTAATCGAGAGTCTTACGTCTTTCAAGCCACTGAATGTCGCCTCGTCGTCTGCAGCGGATAAGATATCCCACATCGTGCTCCAATCCAGAGTCTCACACAGCGGTGTATACCTACTGCTCGCGAAAGCCACGGCGTAGAACTCTGTTGTCGGAAGAGTAGGGAGCGTATATGTGAGGTTGAGGGAGCGGATGATGTTCAGGGTGGATGCAGGGAGGGTGTTAAGCAAGTGAGTGAGTGTGGATGTTGGTGGGGAGGGGATGTGGAAGGTTGATGTTTTGTATAGGATGGGTTGGGACTCGGTGTAGCTGTTTGGGATGTTAGATTGCATTTCATTTTAAAGTGCGTGCACGATAGACAATGGAAGGAGGGTAGGGAGATACTCGCATTTGTTTACACACCAGTAGAAGAGCAATGGCATTAGGGTGTGACAGAGTTTGTGTTGATATCAGCCTCTTGGTTGTTGCCGAGATGCCTAGATGGATATCCTTATGCCCTACACAGAATTTCCAAATCCAGTTTCGGATTTCGCGAGGGATTTTGACCAGAAGCGGAGATGATCCAATCGACATGGACATCTTTGGTGGCTTCAGTTTCTTTCGTGGCAGCGCTACAATTCCAGCGATTGAATTATTTGGATGAGCGCAACACAATGAGGTCTCAAGTGGGTGGCTGTCGAGATTAGGTTGAATGATACAGGCGAATGGTTGACTGGATGAGAAGATGGTGAGAGTTAGGACGAAGTACACCCATGACATTCTCCCGCCGCGCTCTTTTTTAGAGCTTCGGCCCAACCTCCCAAAAGAAGATCCAAACAAATCTCATCACGCAATGAAAGTCCTGCTTGAAAAAAATCGCAAGTGAGAGTCTATTCCAAATGCGCAGCGTCGGTTAACTCGCTTCCATGTTCGGGCAACTCGCACGCCCGAGCCGGGGCATCAACAAACAAGGTTAAGAAACAACGATGACAGCTTAGTCCGTCTAGGCATTAAGTTTTCATTGCAGACGCCGAAGTCATTGTAAGCTCGTTCGTCATGTATCTTACTTATAGCGGGAATGAATTGATTGTGGCATGGAACGGGTAGAAACGGGAGCGGAATTCCGCTGATGACTACAGCTGGGTGAGACGAGGTGCGGATGTGGGAAAGGGGAAGGGAAAGGGACCGGGAGTGGACAGGAACTCGGAACTCCTTGGAGTGAAATGAGCGAACGCGGCAATGATATCGTTGGCAGCCCTGGTTACACGAGCAAGCCAATGAGAATAGATGTATGCGAGTGAAGCTGGTAAGGAAAGCTTCCTCAAAAGTTGCCAAGCAGCACATCAATGGGTCGACCACTAAAAGCAGATGAACCGACGAGATAGGGTTGAAAAATACGCTGCTTCAACGCAAAGCGTCCATGCTGCATTGTTGTGGCACTTGAACGGGTATCAATTAATCAGAACTCACGGGCCAACCTGCTCCCAACCATCAACACCCAAGATCCCACCATCATCAGCCTTGGGATCAATCGCCCATTTCCTGATCGCCATAGCCTCCAGACTAGTTCTCCACCCAGCTTCATACATCTCCATTCCAGTCCAGGCAATCATAGCTGCATTATCAGTACAGAATTTGGGCGGAGGAAAAATAAGCTTGATATTCTCATGCCCATTTGCATCCAGAATAGTCCTCAGGATGGTCTTCAGGAATTGATTGCTTGCAACTCCTCCAGATACAACGAGAGTGTCGACTTTGATTTCAGGCCTCTCGAGGGCGAACAGGACCCGAGACGCGAGATGCTCGAATGCTACCATCATAGTCACTCTAGCCAATACTCTCCGCTCCGCGTCATCCATTGCAGGAGCTCGCTCGACGATTTTCTTGATTGATGTGCCGATGCCAGAGTAAGTGAAAGCATCTGCATACTTCTTTCTTCCTTCACGTCCAGGGGTGGAATATGGCGGTAAGAGCTTCCAATCGTAGATCTGACCCGCTGCCTGTCGAGGGCTGCCGAAGGACTTTGGAGGAATATAGTTGAAATGCGGTTGGGTATCTGGGAAGGCGAATGTTTCGAGTAGACGGCCATACATGACATCTGCCGCTCCTTCTAGATAAGATGAAGGCAGAATATCCCGAGCACATTTATCAATCATATCCCCAATCGCCAGATCCGTTGTATTTGCGAGGATTTCGTGGTTGCACAGGGACTGGGAGTGGACCAGCATCGTGTGTCCGCCAGATACAAGTAAAGTCAAGAATGGGAACTCTGGTTCCTTCTTTTCCAGTCCTTCCTTGGTAGCATTCAGTGCGGACACCAGTCTTGGTGTGAGAGCATGTCCTTGCATATGGTTGACGCCCAAGAAAGGTACCTGCCATGCCACAGCCAGGCCCTTCGCAGTATCAACTCCAGTTATCAAACTTGCTCGCATGCCAGGACCACGAGTGGCCGTTACGAAGTCGGGTTGCTTTCGAATGTGGGTGCCATGTTCGCCCTTCACGAATATTGCTTTCTCGGGAGATCCGGTTGATTCCTGGAGGGGCAGACTCTGCAGAGCTCGATTGACGAGACCGGAGAGTGTCTTTTGGTGCGAGACATGTGCTTCGATGGGATGCACTCCGCCGTATGCTCGATTGTCGGATGTGATCTTCTCATCGAAGTGGAGAGTGGCCGAGTTGTTAGGGTGCTTTTCGAGTACTGCTACAGAGGTATCATCGCATGAGGTTTCGATGGCGAGGGTAAGCAATGTCCGCCGCTGCAGCCATGCTTTCGTCGGGTGGTGGAAGCGCCTGATGAGGAGACATGATGGCCTCATCAAGCTGGAAGTTTTGTTGGGCGTGAATGAAGTCTTGTTTGGCTTTGAAATCGTAGGATGTTGAAGCGCGATTCCAATCAGAGCTTCAGCCACACGCGGAGGGTCCACACAGCCACTTCAAGGCATGCTCAGCGCCACTGCATCATCGACTCCCAACTTTCCATGTATTAGCACTTTCCACCATCCCAAATAAAGTCTGGCTCTACAAGTGACACCAGTGACATTCCACTTTGGCAGCACGAACTAATCGGCCTCTAGTTACTAGCTGGAGATTGACAATTGACAACGCAATGGTGTCTTACTTTTTGCAGGCCGTCCCTTGGACAGAGGAGCTAGATCGTACAGATCACAAACATTTGCCAGGCCGGTCACAGGTAAAGGAAGAACTAACGAATTTCAAGTTTGAAGGGTCGTTGTTCTTCTTATCCCAAGAACATACATCAATGCCTTCCCGAAGGAGTTGTGTCAAAAACTTGTGGCCCGGCAAAGATGGAACATGAGGATGCAGCGCTTGCAAGCCGAATCCCAAGTGCCTCAACCGGAGAGACGAAATCGCGAAAGCTACGAGAAAGGGCAAAAGCAAAGACCAAGAAGATCTTACACATCGAAACTCCTTCGTCGTCCGATGGCTCCTCCTACGAGGCGGCGCAGGACGAACTTCATGAGAGCCCGGCCTTCAACCCGGACAAATTCCTTAATCAAGCTCGCATACGCCAATCTGGATCTTCTCCCAAAGCAGCAGCTTTACTGCAGGGACTCCAGAGTACAGTTGAAGCGGTCATCCACCCCAAAGCTGCAATCCAGTCTCGGGCTACAAGGAAGACAGCTGGGAGTCTCGCAAAGAGCCGTCCATACCTCTCTCGAAAAGCGGACTTGGATTTCCTGCAGGCGCATGAGGATCTGGAGGAAGCTATTGGTGGTGATGATGGAAATGCCGAGGATGGAGATGTGAGGAATGATAAGATCGATGGCTGTACAGGCCATATTGAGGAGATGGAGCGGAAGAGACAGAGCATAAGAGTTGCGTGGGTCACGACGAGACATGTTCACAGAGCGCGTGTTGTGGATGCTATCCCGCCTCCTTTTCCAGACGATGAGTTCTTCCTTCGGAAGGATGGTTGTGGTTACCCAAAATTTCAGTGGGGAAAATGGATTGCGCATGTAAGGTCTTCGAGCAATTATATTGCATGAATGTAGGCTAACATGCAGCAGAAATTACTGCATATTTCACAACCCTTTTCGGCGCAATATATAGATGATTTTGAAGAACTCCCTTTCGATTTTGATACCCTTCGCAGGCATGTAGAACGTTTCGTTATCGTCAGCGCGCCACTACAGGAATTCATATCGGATACTCGGTGCATTTACAGGTGGCAAGACCCAGCTCGAACAGGCAGATGGATGGCGTTATATTTTGGCTTGTGGCATTTTTCTCATATCATGACCTTCGTGGTAAGACTCAACTCATATCTCTACCCGACTTTGCTGACATGAACTAGTATGGTTACATTCTTTACTCAACCATCATGAACCACTTCTATCCTCGATCTGTAGCCGATCTTCGAGCGGAAATGACCCGCAGCTTTGATCGTGGAGCAACAGCCTTCAAAGTGGGCGAACTGATGGACAAGCATGGATCCGACAACTGGTTAGAGCCACTATTGGATGAGCTTGGGCCATACATCCAACTCCAGATTGGTGATCTAGCATCATTTCTTGAAGCAGCATACAATTTCTACCACTTTCGGTCTCCAGCAGCAACGATCGCAACCCTATGCTTCTTCGCGGTACTTTTTCTACTGACTGCACTTATGGATTCCAGGTATGCTATGAAAGTACTGTGGTTCTTGATTGGATTGGTTTTCTTCATTTGCTGGCCCATATCGTCGCTGTACCCTCGCTATCGGCTCCTGGTGTCACCTCTCAAGTGGATATTATGGGATGTGCCAACACATTCGGAGCTCTCTTTCCAATTCCTTCGAGAGCGAGTAGCAGTGGCTAGAGAATCCATGATTACAAATCAAAAGCATGAAAGTGCCGTCATTGAGACGACCACTCCACAACCGGCCTTCCCACTCAAGTCCAATGGTCGGGATGTTTCTGATGATGAATCTTTCGTCACTTCAGCTACATCTCTCGATGACGAGGATCTAGATGTCCTCAGTTTCGGCTGCACATTCCAGCACGTCCCAGGCTACTTCATAATATCCACGACGGGCGTCCGGTTTGATCCAGGCATAAACCACTTTTCGCATTCCAAGTCCTTCTCTAGAGCCTATAGTGAGCTCCTCGAGATGTCCAAGCGGCAGTCACCCTCCTCGATTCTTTCTCCGCTAGCAAAAATCACGACTGGGATGGACAAATTGGAATTATGTTTTCGAAGAAAAGCCGAGGGTCCTGGGATGGCTAGAATCAGCGATAAGGATGACGGAGAAGTGCTGCTGCTGGAGAATATGAGGGGGCGAGACAAGGCCTTCAATGCTATCATTGGCTTTAGTGGGGTCCGGTGGCAGCATCTGCAAAAAAGGCCAAAATCAGAAGGAAAGAAGCAGAATCATATGGCCAAGGATACTCCGGCTCGATAGAAGGACGACTTTAAAAAATTTCAATTTATTGTAAAGTCTTATGCCAAGATCCACCCAGGCTCGCAATACAGTCTTTGCTCGACGAGCCCAATCATTCATGGAACCATCACAATACACTGAAAGGGCTGCAGTCTTTTGAACTCGACTCCAATCCGGATCATACCCGGAATCAGATCACAGGGCGCGGGTGGACCGTTGGATCGGGTAGGATGTAGCGCTAGACCCTAGCCGCACAGCCTCAATGGGGACTTCACAGCCTCGCCAGGCAGTCACCAACATCCCTCATTGATCACCAAAAAGGTACGTATAAAGTCTTCAGATCTCTGCAGAAAAGAAGCTCACCAAAACTTTCAATCGACAGAGCTTAAATACATCTAACCAAAAACTTGCTGCTCGAACAACAATTTCGAAGCCCCAACCCCATTGACGTCATAAGGCTGAAGCCTCGCACCTCACATTCAGCAACCTCACAATGAATCCTCAATACCCCCACGAGAAGTCCGCTCCTCCAGAGAAGAGTACCCAGCAATCTACATCCACCCTTCTCGCACCAGCATACACACCCTTTCGCACAACCTTCGCCTCCCTCTCCCTCCACCGCAGCGACCGCATCCGCCTCCTCTCCTTCACACAATCCGAAATCGACGGTCTGCGCGCCGTAGTAAAAAGCACCTACCCCAAAGGTCTCCAATCCGAACAGAAATACGGCGGATCGCACGAATTCAAACTCTACGGGAACCCATGGTACGGACAATCGTCTGACGCGATATGTTCGCGCGTGGTGATGAGGGAGGTGCTTGCGTATTTGTTTTCCGTGGGATGGATACTGCATGCAAGTACGGATGTGAGTAAGAAGCAGATGGATAAGGATACGCTTTTCTTCAGGAAACAGCAACAAGCGCCCCCTCCTAGCGAATGGATCGCTATCTCGTTCAATAAGAGTGACCGGTTGCGCTTGATTGGTGCAGATGAGCAATTGCGCACTGCGTTCAAGAACCTGCTTTCGAGTATGAGGCTTCTGCAGACGGATTGTGGATGGAAAGACCGAACGCTGAATGCGTGGGAATTCAAAATCAATGGGTATCCATGGTGGGCTACTGGTGAGGAGACGATGAGTACGAGGATGTTGCTGATGAGGATGTTGGAGTGTTTGGAGGGCTTGGGATGGAGTTTATATGCGAGTATTGATCAGAATACTAGTAGTGGAAATGATACTAGTGAGACAGATACGTGGTATTGTGTTAGGGAGAGAGGATGGATCCCTGGGAGTGCGGTGTTCCATCGTTAAGGTGCAGGCTGAAGTTAGGCTTTGGTCGGACGGTGTTCTTCATTCCTGGTTTGGCGCTCTGGCGTGGACAATCATAGGCATGCAAGGGTCTCGATTTGTATTGGAATAGCTACTTTTGTGCACATATGTGAGATTCTTGTGCCTGGTAAAAAACATTCTTTGTTCCGCATACTTCTTCATGTCTCTCGGAGCCAGCTGCTCAGTTTCTCCTCAAATCTAATTCTACACAACAAAGCCACACCGAACACCAGAGCACGGAGTCAAGCTAACTATAGCGCCGTCTTCTCCCCCATCTCCTCTCTTTATTCCTCTCTCTTTCCCTCTCCCTCCCACATTCCCTACACCCACCCTGTTCACACTCCCTACACTCCCCTCTTCTCTCCCTCTCACACTCCCCTCTCACACTCCCCTCTCCCCTCCTTCTCACATTCCCTACACTCATCCCCATTCCCACCCCTCCCTATCCCCCTCATCTCCTCTGCAGCACCCCTCCTCCCCGGCATCCCCACCTCCACCCACTCCCATACAATCCCCAACACCTCCTGATCCGCAACATAATACTGCCCAGTCTCACGAAAATCCAGTCTCACGAAAATACGACACTCTCTGCTGACTGATATGAGGGTTGAAAGTTTCTCGAGCGGAATAGCGGGCGCTGGGTTGGTGGCGTTTGTGGTGTTCGATGGCGAGGTGGAGGTCGGTGGTGGTGATGTAGCCTGGTTGGATGGGTGGGGGATTTTGGTATGGGGAAGTCTGGGTAGGGGGAGGGGCTTGTGGCTGGAAAGGCGTATATTGCGGATTGAGAGGTGAGAGGGCGTTTTATGGGGGAGGTAGGACGAGTTGTGGGTCATTTCCTTGCGGTACTAGTACGGGTTGCTGAGGGTATGGTTGCGCTGGAGGTAGCTGTTCAGGAGCTGGAGGTGGCTGATACGGGTGCAATTGCTGAGGGACTGCAGGTGGCAGTCCGCAGCAGGACGCTGCTGGATGACAGGTTGTTGAGCTTGTTGCGGAGTGGGAAGATTTGCAAGTCCTCCTACTACTGATCTTCGTGGGAAGAGGCCGTCAGCGTTTGGGATCCTTGGGAACATGGTCTGATTACTTGAGGGTCTATTTGCGATTGTGATCGTTGGTTGAAGAAGGACGATGACTTTCACTAATTTGAAAATAGATGGAAGGTATATATATAGCCGCATGATGCTTTGGGAGTTAGGGATGCGAGTCGTTGAAGGAAGACACATCGGGGTGGTGAGTAAAGGGGATATGATTTCTACAGGTGGTCCTGAATGTCCAAGAGAGCATCCACCAAATCAGCAGCCTAAGTTTCCGTAAGAATGCACAATTCGAAATGCCTATGAATCCCCCGACAGTTTCTTCAAATTATTCTATGTTCCACCACCACTTCTTCTCAACAAACACAGAGCAAGGTTCAACCAACAAGCATCTCAAAATGACAGAACAAGGATAAAACAATTACCAAAACCATCAGAACGAAATCGAGATATTCAGGATGTCTTGGAGTGGATGGTACCGTCCCTACCCACCATACCCCTCCCAAGCAGGACGATATCCTCCAAGTCACTTCGCTCCATCCATTCCCGAACCAAGAATTCCTGATCCCCACTGTCCTCTAAATGTCCTCACCACTTACCTCCTGGCAGCCATAATGTGGAAGACCAAGTGTAGCAAATCCGAAGCATAGCTTGCATTGGACAAGCTTGCTGAGGAGGATAAGATCTGGAAAAAGCCTTCGGGTCACTGGGTTTATGCGGAAAATCCATTTGTACTGGGACGGATGGGCAGGTGGGAGGATATGATTGGTGAGGTTAGAGATGAGAAACAGCATTTGAGAATGCTGGGGGCCGAGGAGGAGAGAAAGGAGGAAGAAGTTCAGGAAGAAGTTCAGGAAGAGGAGGTTGCTAAAACAAACATCATCAGAAGCGATGTTATGAAAGATGAGGAGAAGAGTGCGGGTTTTAGCGGAGTGGGCGTTGCTGAGTAACATTTCCTCTCACATTGTACGTAGCTGTCCTACTGTCTTTTGAATCGAAATTTTCCAAAAACCGCATGCATTTCTGAGGCTTTGGTTGTGCGTAATGTCACGGAATGACGTGTGGCAAAAGACTGCTTGGACATGCTTCACACACTCGGAATCAATGTTGTTTATTGACCGGATACCAGCGTCGTGTCTTCGTTAATGTTAATGTCATTTCTTCGACTCTGTATTTGATTCGCCTTGATGGATTTGCCTAATGTATGCCTGACATATGTTGATCAACTACTTCGGACTGTGTAGAAGTTACTGGCTACTCTAGAGGCGAAACCATAACATGTTCAACGCATTCGCCACCCTGGCGGGCGGTCTTTGGCCCCACTCAGCCAATAATTCCTGTCTCTAGTCTTGAACAATCACATTGTCCGCTCAAATCGACCGAATAGTGTGCAATGGAATGAACATTGAATGGATACCGAAAGGTAGGAACGGTCTTCCAACATTTGGTGTCTATAAATATCCAGCCACGGCTCAGTTTCTGGAACAAACCTCCTTCCTGAAATACCACACACAAGCAATCTTCATTATCACCTTGTGCAAAGTTACAACTTTAACAACCGCAGAACACAAACGACGTTTACATTCAATCAACATGAACTATCAACAACAACCTCAACAACAATACGCCCAACCTGCTTACCAGCAGAACTATGCTCAGCCTCCGTATCAACCATCGATGCAGCAGCAGGGCTTGTTACCTAATCCAGGTGTAAAGGGCAATGGTATGCCTCCACCTCCACAACAATGGCCCCCGCAGCAACAGATGCGTCCTCCACAACAGGTAGCTCCACCAGGAGCTCAATATCCACCACCTCAATACTACCCACCACCACCCGCACCGCAAGGATATCCGCCACAGCCCTACTATTATCCCCCACCTCCACCACCCGAGCCGAAACCAGATCCTATCCCTTCCTTAGGTCAGGTGGTCACAGAGCAACAGATCATGCAATGCCTCTGCCAAACGCGCGGGTTGAGTATCAGGGAGGCACCGCTGATAATGTCCTTTGGTATCCGTATTGGTCAGCTAAGTCCGCTTGCAGATGGGAAGTATTACCTTAATGTGCAGTCCTTTCGCGAGGAGATGGAGAAGTGGCATGCTGGTGGAGGCGGAGGAAAGGGGAAGGAGTATCCTTATGGGCCCGGTGGCGGTCCTGGTGGGCAGTAGACGTGGAGAATTGCTTTGGGAAGTTTGGTGTTTTTCTCGATGAGCTGCTAGCCTTCAAGTGACTGTTGGCCACTGCATGGTGTTTAATGTAATGTATTTGTCCTAAGAAGTGTCTGATGACTGGATGAGGCTGGTGGCTAGGATGACATTACTAAGATCTCCATCTCGCTTAAATTGTGGAGTCAAAACAAAGCAGCTTCCCATGCGTCGCGGATCGTAATGCGTACATCAATCGGCATTTGCCTGGTACATTAGACTGAAACTAAAATCAAATTTTACATTCAATGACTCTCCATGTACTCATGCTACAATACATGCTCAGCTTCCGAATCCAGAAAAGTCTTCTTCAGTCTTCCGTGTACCCAATACGGGACCTCTTCATTTGCATTATGCGATAATTTCCTGAATGAGAAAGCTTCGATAGCATACACTAAGTCGCTGAAAGTATCTTGTTGCCAAGCCCGCGAAGTGTAAACGGCTTGGGCACTGCGCCTTGGCACTGTTACTGTGTTGGAGGCATTGAAAGTACTGGCTATTTTCTGTGCTATGTGTGTAATACTGATAAAGCTGTTACCGGAAAGACACCAGTCAAACTCCCATCCAGCAAATCACGTCGTAGCCGAGGCTTGGTAGTTGAGAAAGGAAGGCGATGATCATGATTCAAAACCACCAAGTTTGCAGTCTATAAATACCTACCTACGGAAGCTTCTTCATAGAATCAAACCTCCCTCACTCCGCATCAAAAGCATTCAAGACATCAACCAGAGATACTTCCCCATTGTATCTTTACCACATAAATTCAAGCATAATCATTATCATTCCATCATGAGCTTTTTCTGGCCACCACCAGGAATGTACTCACGGTTCCGAAGACCTGCAGTACACATGATACACCCGGCTTCGATACCTCCCCGCTTTCCTGCCCAGAACCTTCCCAACATGCAAAGTCCTGTTCGGATGCCCAGCTTCTTTGCGCAAAATACAGCTCAGCTCCCTGGTCAGGACCAACAGCTGTCCCAACGCTCTGGACATTTCAGCGACGACGAAATGTTCGCCATCATTCGAGCCATGCTGGGATCTGAAGATGAAAACCTTGCAAATCAAACTTTACAATTTGATCTCCAACTTGGAAGAATCCGAGATCTGGGAATGAACAATGGTTTTATAGTCATTGATCGACTCTTGGCAGCTCAGATGAATATAGTGAAACAGCAGTTGCAGACGAGGGCCGGCGCAGGCGGCCCAGCGGCGATGAGCGGGCAAGCGCAGATGTCGCAGGCGACACAACCTCCAGGAATGGCAGTATTCCCGAGCGGCTTTCCAGGCCAAAACCAAGGTTTTGGTAGAAATGATCAATACCCTCCAGTTACTCCAGGATTTCAATATGCTGGCCACAATTCTGGAGCTCGGGAATACTCTCCAGCACAAGGTAATTCGGGAGGTCAAGTTGGTCAAGGTGGTACCTTTCCAAGCGTCAATGCTGGATGTCCTGGTTTCTAGAACACTAAGTGTAACCTTCTGTTTCTGACGTAGAGTAATTGAAGCGCTGCGATATTTGGCTCGCAGCTACCAAACGGCAAAGTTGAATATTCTTTGAGATGATAAACACTTGATTGCGGTTACTGTATAAGGCCTAGGTGAACGGAAGAGAATGGGCAACCCTCACAAGTCAAATTTCTCGAGCCGGATGACTATCATATTCCCTCATTCACAGAAACTAGATTTAAATCGTCTATGACTGTTCCCTTCAGACACGTTCCTCTTCAGCTCACGTAGGGAAAGTCTATTTAATCAAAGGCATCATCGTGTAACGTCTGAATTTTCCAACCTGAACCTCAACTCCAATCTCGTACATTCCTCGCACTCTCCTTTACCATTCGCAGACCACAAGGAAGGACTTGAGACCACATAGTATCCATAAATCACAATGTCATCACCACCAACTCCACCCCCAGATTCCGAGATCCTCTCGATTCCAAAACGCGAAGAACTCCGCAATAAAGCCAAATACCTCCAAGCAGGAGGCTCTCCCACCGCAACAATAGTAACCTACTACCTCCTCCTCCGCATAATCCAACACTCGTATCCCCGCCCGCCCAACTCTCACGCCACCACAAGCACCACCACAACTTCCACTCCACTCACTCACGAAGAAGCCCGCACCATCGCCAACACCCTCTACGTCGCCGGCGCCATCCGATTCTGTCCACACTCGCACGTTCTCATAGTTGAGGACCCCGAGGTGAAGGAGATGGTAGAGAAGTATGAGAGGGAGATACCGGAACATGTTTGTGCGGAAGGGAAGGATCCAAGACGGTGTGTCTGGCCGGATTGGGAGTGTGGGACGATGTTTGAGACTGTGAATGGGGTGGAGATGATTAAGGAGGAGGGAGGGGAGTGGAGGGAGGCTAATCCGGATTTTTAGAATTGAGATCGTGTGGTGAGGTGTGGTGTGGACGGGAGGAGATAGGTGGGAGTGGGGCAAGGAGATGAAAGGAGGCGAGGAGGGGTGAATGGAAGTGTCTTTGGATTATGAGTGGCTATGGTAGTTTTGCGGTATGCATGGCTTGGAGATAGTCGCATGGTTTTATGCTGCGACTAATATGTCTGGCCGATGTTTGCAATAAGGCGAGTATTTTTGATGCAATCCCATCTCTCGGTCTGTGTGTGTTGGAAGGATAAACGTTATACTAGGAGAACAAAACATGGCGTCTCTCCAGAAGAAAAGTTCGCAAGTGCACTGAACGCTTCAGTGTCATGCATATATTGTGCCTGAGCTTCTCCTCGCCAACAATTGTCCAACTCACGAGGAGCCCACATTCGGTCGATCTTTGGTCGTGACGAGCATCAGACCAAACCAAGCGCCGTGCACGTCAATATTCGCTTCAAGCTAAGCTCATGGGAAATCCTTTCAACTAAGCATGTGACCAGCTCAAACGACAAGTGACAAGTCTGACTCTACGTAGCTTTGAATCACCTCGACCATGCCATCTCAAGCGATCAGCGCAATCCAAGACTCATCTGCACGATAACCCAGTCTATAAAAATCCCCAGGTCCTCCCCCCAAACTCGGACTGCCGATTCCTTCATACAACACCCTTCCACACATCGCACTATCAACTTCCAATCCCTTTAAACATTAAAAACTTACACTCCTCCATCCGCAACTCTTTTCAAGTCACCCACAAAGATTCCAAAGCCAACAAAATGGGTGTCCTAGCCGCCGATTTCAACGCTGCAATAGTCTGGAGGCGCGGCTGTACCGAAGCAGAAGCTACGTGAAGGCTATATCCAGGATTCGGAGCAGGGGTATGTGTTGATTGATAGGGAGTTGCAGGATTTGTGGGTTGAGTATAGGGATAGAGGGACGGGGAGGCCGGGGGGGGGGGGGGGGGGGGGGGGGGGGGGGGGGGGGGGGGGGGGGGGGG
>NYXK01000161.1 GCA_002685535.1 Deltaproteobacteria bacterium | reverse complement strand
TTGAATCACCAGCGAGTATTCAGCGAGCCTCCAGCTATTCTATCGTGTTCTATTCACCTCAGCGTGCTAGTGATCATTACATTCTAATTGCTTTCTCTTATCGTTGGCCTGAATAGTTCACGATGGTTCAAAGCGGCGAATCCTCGACGACTGGCAGCAGACGCAGCAATCGAACGAATACTGCTAGAAGCCAAGAAAACGCTGGGGAAACTCCAGATAGTGGTCTTGTTGCTATGCAAAAGCAATTCCGAATCCTCAAAGAACAAAACGATCTCCTCGACCTCCTTGTTATTAAACATCGCCAGATGTTCGAAGACAACCTTTCCCTCTATCCTCCTGAGGTTGCAACAAGAGCAGCACTTCTACAAGCCCAAAGAACCAAACTCCAATTGAATCAGGCGGATGCCAACAGAAACCGCCAGCTTATAGCCCCTGAATCGCGAGCTCCCCGCCTGGAAAAGGCTAAACATATGGTTCCGTCGGAATATGAAGGGAAGAGTCAACAAGAACTCACGGAATACCTACAAGCATGCAATCGTGTTTTCGATTACGACACGGAAAGGTTTCCCAATAATGTAGTCAAAATCAAATGGGCTGCAACACTGCTTCGGAAAGAGCCGGCGAACGCCTGGGAAAGATTCAGGAAGCATACCCCGGAAGAGCTCGAGACCATGACATGGACAGATTATAAGAAGTTCTTGCAAGATCTTCAATTGCTCCCTATGTCAAGGCGGGTTGTCAACTCCGAGGCCTTCGAGAAAGCTAAACAAAGGCCAGGGCAACCTATCCTTGAATTCGTTAGCTACCTAGAGGGACTAGAAGAACACCTTGATCCTGGTATTCCGGAACATCAGCGTGATACCCTTCTCAATAAAATCCGTCCGGAGTATCGCCAGAAAATCGTTGAGAATGGATAAATGGATAAAATGCGTACCAGGGAGGATATCATTTCCGCTGTTACTCTTCAGGAAACCTATACGATAGGCAGGGGGGGTAATAAGAGACCTCGGGAACCCGAAAACAAAAGGGGAGAGTCCTCTTATCGTCCTCATAAAAAACCCGGCGAAAGACGAGACAATCGCCTGCCTAGGCGATTCGAGAAGAATAATCCAAATAAGATCCCCGTCAAGGATAACTCCAAAGGATGGGACAAGTCCAATATCCAATGCTACACGTGCAAGGAATATGGACATTACGCTAGTGAATGTTCTAAGTCAAGTACTGGAGATTCGAAGGACAAACGCCAGCGAAAGCCGTGACTTGCAGTAGCTTCCACGTTTCTACCAGGATCAGTAGTCCGGAAATTGGAAATCCAGATGAAGGTTTTGGCGGGTGGAGCGTGGAAGACGTTTACTGCTTTAATCGATAGCGGAGCAAAAGACAACTTTGTTTCAAGACTGGTAGCCAAAGAGTGTGATCTACAACTCACCGGCGAAAGGCCGAAAACATTCCAAACTCTCCCTCGCAATGAAGGTATTATTTACGATACGGCGCTTGCTCAGGTGGAGATTACAAACACACTTGGACAAACAAAGGTTGATGCACTCCGGCTAAGAGTCATCGATATGCCGGGAGTTGATCTGATTCTAGGGTAGCCTTGGCTAGAAGGAACCAATCCTCAGATCAGTTTCAAATCAAAGCAATGGAGATACCCTTACCGGTTGAAAGATTCAGATGATATTAATATAGTGAGACCTGAGAAGTTCGCGGAACTTATCAAAGAAGGAAACTCTCCCGCATACGCCATGATACCTAGTCTGCACATAACTCGCCTACCAAAAGCCGATGAACCGCTTACTGTTCCCTTGCCGTACCGAAAGCAAGAAGAGGTCTTCTCGAAAGAAAAAGGGAACGAATTGCCGCCACTGGAAGGCCGTCAACATGCCATTAAGTTGGAGCCAGGCGCGAAGCCGCCATACTCGCCTATCTATAACCTCTCCGAGAAAGAGCTGGAAATTCTTCAAAAATACCTCAGATCTTCGGAAGCTAAGGGTTGGATTCGGAAGAGCAAGAGTCCTGCAGGCGCTCCTATCCTTTTCGTTTCAAAGAAAGATGGTGGCCTTCGATTGTGTGTCAATTACCGTGCTTTAAACAAGATCACTATCAAGGACCGATACCCCTTGCCATTAATCAGCGAAACGCTGGATAAGCTTCGGGATGCTAAAGTTTTCACAAGTTTGGATTTGCAAAATGCTTACCACAGAGTCAGAATCAAGAGGGGAGACGAGTGGAAGACTGCATTCCGCACCCGGTATGGGCATTACGAGTATCAAGTTATGCCATTCGGTTTGTCAAACGCTCCGGCGACATTCCAGGCATATATCAATGATGCGTTGGCGGGACTTGTGGATGTTATNTGTGTTGTCTACCTTGACGATATTTTAGTGTATTCGTCAAACCCTTCACAACACGAGGATCATATTCGTCAGGTCCTTGAAAGGTTGCGTGAAGCGAACCTTTTCGTCAAGTTGTCAAAATGCTCCTTTAGCACCCAGAGTGTGGAGTTTCTAGGGTATGTCATCTCCCCAGACGGAGTATCGATGGAGAAGAGCCAGATAGATACCATCAAGGATTGGCCAGAGCCTGAAAACGTGAAAGACGTGCAAGTATTTATTGGCTTCGTCAACTTTTACCAGCATTTCATCGCAAACTTTTCAGCGATTGCCCGTCCATTGACAAGTCTCATGCGTGGCAAAAAGAAGGGGCAACTTGCCTCTGACTTCCAGTGGAACGATGCTGAGCAGGTANCTTTTAACGCGTTGAAAGATGCGTTTACCACANCCCCTTTCCTNATGCATTTCGATCCAAGTAAANCAAGGAANTTAGANACANATGCTTCTNNCTTTGCTATTNCAGNNATTTTGTCTCAGCCTANAGAATGGCCGGCGAAANACGGGGCAAAGGCCGTNTGGCATCCGATTGCATTCTTCAGTAAGAAGCTGGAGCCTGCCGAGTTGAACTATGANNTTCATGATCAANAACTCCTTGCAATCNTTAGATGCTTTNTGCATTGGANACACTATCTTGAGGGTAGCTCTGCTCCTGTTNAAGTGTTGACANATCATAATAACCTCCGTCATTTCATGACNACGACANTGCTNAGCCGGCGACAAGCCAGATGGGCGCTANAGCTNTCTAAGTACGATTTTGTGATANTTTACANACAAGGGAAGAACAATCCTGCAGATGNACCGTCACGAAGGCCTGANTACAAGCCGGCCCAAGACGAGNTAAACATCATGCTCCCTACTTTGCAGAACAAGCTGCGAAGTGCAATTAGAAACGGGTTGATCTGCGTGCCTGGCATAGCCGACGGCACAACAGAGAGCCTCCGGCAAGTAAACGATGATACATCGTGCCGGTTGACTCGCATTTCACAACCTACCAACGGCAATGCTGCATTAGGCATGTCGATCGAGGCCATAGAAGCTACCTCTACGCCTGACCAGCGATATATGCCTATGATGCTTGATAGTTCTCAGAACTTGTTTGGAGGTCTGGACAACCTCTTGCGTGAAGCCGGCGAAGGCTTGCACGCTGGCCAGCATAATCATGAGTATGCTGTGCCACGGTTTTTCATAGCAAAGGTTATGGAAGCCGAAACGGCAACCCCTGAATCGAACTCACTCCTCTTCCTGCTCATTGAGCTACAGAAAAGGGACGCCTTAGCTGTTGAGAAGCGAGCTCGACTTCAAAAAGCCGGAGATGCAGATTGGAATATCGGTGGCGATAAGCTGCTGAGACACCAGCGAAAAGCGTACGTACCAAACGACGCTGCCGTTCGGAGTGAAATCATGAAGATTTGTCATGACGATCCAACTGCAGGTCACTTTGGTCAAGACAAGACACTGAAGCTCATCCAGCGGAAGTATTACTGGCCTAAAATGGGAAACGACGTTAAAGAGTACGTTAGAACTTGTGATATTTGTCAAAGGACAAAAGCAAGACGAACAAAAGCAGCCGGCGTAATGCAAGCGCCTAGCCAGCCAAGCAAGATGTTTGAGTCTATTACAATGGACTTCATCACAGACTTGGCACCTTGCAAAAGTACTGTCACTGGAAAAGTCACCGACAGTTTACTGGTGATTGTCGATAGATACTCCAAAGATGTGGAATACATCCCTTATCTTAAGACAATCAATGCGCCTGAATTAGCATGTCTCTTTATCGCTTATTGGTTCAAAGATCATGGACTTCCAACATCAATTATCACGGACAGAGGTTCTGTGTTTACATCAAGATTTTGGACGAAAGTATGTTTCTATCTTCGGATAACAAAAGGCCTTTCGACGGCGTTTCACCCGCAAACAGACGAACAAACAAAGCGACAGAATCAAGCTTTGGAAGCATGGTTTCGATGTTTTATTTGCTACTTGCAAGACGATTATGTTAATCTTTTACCTTTAGCAAAGTTTGCTTACATGAATGCTTACCATGAGGTTATCAAAATGACTCCAAACAAGGCCAAGTACGGCATAAATCTGGAGACTCGCCAGGGCATCGAGGACAATCCCATAAGAGGGGAGATACCGACTGCCAAAGAACGAGCAGAAGAAGTTGTCAAGAAACGTCAAAAGCTGGAGAACAGCTGGCGTAAGACCAAAGAGACCCAGGCAAAGTGGTACAACAAAAATCATCACCCTATCGAATTCAAAGTTAAGCAACAAGTGTTACTTTCAGCAAGAAACATTAAGATAGTTCGTCCTAACAAGAAGCTGGATTACCAATTCCTTGGTCCATTCAAGATCACTGAAAAGATTGGAAAACAAGCATATCGATTGGACCTACCCCTGAAGTACAGTCGATTACACAATGTGTTTCATGTTTCTCTATTGGAGCCTTACCGGCAAAGATCCGGCGAATCGCCAGAAGTGATACAACCAGATCTGGTGGACGGATAAGAACAATGGGCTGTCAAGGCTCTCCTAGATCGACGAGTTCAGAATGGCAATGAATAATTCCTTGTAAGGTGGAAGGGCTTTGGTCCTGCGCATGATTCTTGGGAACTAATAAGGAATCTGATTGAGTTGGATGAGGAAATTAAGGCTTTGAAAACCCAAAACGCCAACAAAAGGACGGCGAAGCGCCGGCGAAGGTAAAGGGGAACTCGAACAACGGGGACAAAGATCACAATACTACCGAACGATTCAACAATAACGTGTGTACCTTTCTGCTTTTTGCCTACAAGGTTTTGCAGTTTTAAAAGCACATCAAACGTCACATCTTACGCAGTAATGCCCAAAGGGAAAAGAAGTTGCATTGTTCAAAGAACTATCTATGTCCTATGTACTACCCTTCTTCGCCAACAAATCGCCAACGCTTTGATGGAGTTCATCTACTAGAAAAAGGCATGGTAATAGAAATCAAGAAAACAATAAGTGCCTCGCTAGATATTCGCTAAAGATTAGCCAGTAATAACCCCTAATAAGCACCTCCTTGCTTTAATTCAGTAGCCTCAATGGGAGAAGTAGTGCTAGATGCAGCGTGTCCAGACTTTGAAACCTCAACACCGCCCTCATCATGTACATCTTCCTGAGCAAATGCTTCGGGATGGATAAGTCAAATATCCTTCGCCGGAGATTAGCAGGCGCCTCGCTGGAGATATCAAGATTACTTACACGTCGAAGTCTTGAAAGCTGATCGATCACGGACTCAAAACTCGCGGTGATAACTGCAAACTCCTTCGTAAGGTAGCCTACCAAGATCCGATTGGTTGAGACGATTGCCGACGATATGCTGGCTCCTAGCTTCTCTTGGGATTGGACCATAGGTTTCCAGGGAAACTTCTGTGCTTTAGCATCGGAGATCTTGGTGTCATGATTGCTGCGCAACTTTTCAGCATCAAAGGCGGCTTGGGCGATATCGATATCCTTCTGGGAAGCATGACCCTCAGTGAAGCAGGCTGCGGCGGATTCCAACTCGTAGAGCAAGCGATGGAGCCTAGCTGGGACCTCGCCGGAGGTTAGCAAGGGACTAGCCAGTGAGGACAATTTTGGACTTACATCTTCACAAGATTTGCCCTTCTTTACACAATCGGTGCACTTGGAGGCGGTAGACTTTGGATCGATCGAATAGATCAAGTCAGGGAACTGAGCAACTTCGCCAGCGCATCGCAGGCACTTCTCCGGACGGACCATACTAGGGAATACAGTTGCACGAGACTGGGATCTCATTTGCGTCTTCCGTGAACCTGAGTGCAGAACTGACTGGTAGTCACGCTCTTTCTTCGACATCACCGATTTTCCCGACGAACCCTTTCCACCACTTTTGCCAGAACTTCCTTCACTATTATCCGTATTCTTGCTTCGTGGAGTGGTTTGCTGGCGCTTTGTAGGAGTTTCGTCGGCGGGGCCATTGATGGGTTTGAACTTTGGGGAAGGATGGGAGTTTGCTTCGTCTTGCATGACGCGCTTTCTCTTAGCACGAGAGTTGCGGCCGGCTAAGCGCCAGCGATGGTTAGTCAAAAGGGATGAGGCTAGCAGATCGAGGAAGGGGGCAAACTTACACATTGTGATGTTGCTTGATTCAAAGAAGGAGAAAAATGGGAGCGGGAGGGGGTTTATATATAGGTGGCGACAGAGCCTCACTATTGCTGCCTAATTCCCAAGTGGGAGAAAATTCTCTAGCAGCTGATTACCCCGCTTCACCTCTCCTGTAATTCACTGTTGCTCTAAATGGCAAAAGTTATACTTCGCCGGCGGGTTGCTGGAGTAACGCCAGCTAAGCGAATTTTTATATCCTCACTTCTAGGACAGAAGTATTCAAGAGGGGAGATATTGTAATAGCCCGTGCGTAGCTTGTGTAACCCCCTGTATAAATAGCCTTATTCAGGGGAAAGAAGAACCCTTCTCTCCTCAGCAATTAGCTTCTGTATC
>NYXK01000160.1 GCA_002685535.1 Deltaproteobacteria bacterium | reverse complement strand
CAGTTTAAATGGTCAGGAAGATAACGAAGAAAGTGCACTTGGCGAACTGGAGGAGTTGAGTGAGCAAATGGAAGCTCTTGAATCCGATGAAACAGAATTCGAAGCTGAAGAAGAAGAATTTGAAGATGCTCTGGAAAAAGAAGTAATTGAAACAGCGGCAATTGCGGCTGAAGGCAATGTAGCTGAAGGAATAACAGAGGCTGAGGTAGATTCAGAAGAATTTCTTGCTGATATCATGACGGAAGAACTAGGCGACCTGCTTGAAGAAGATGTGCTGGAAGCAGATGATGGTTCTGAAGATGGAATAGTTGGGGAACTTGAGGAATCTGTGATTGATAGACTTGATGATTTGGAGGACGATGATGTTGAATTCGATACGGAAACAGACTATGAGACGTCTCCGGAAGTCCAGGAAGAAGTTTTTGACAGTTGGGATGAAGCAGAAGATGCTTTCATGGACTTTGACCGGGAAACAGTATTTGACGAAAAAGATTCAACTCTTCTGGAAATAGACGGTGTTGTATTCGATAATTTGGATGAAGATGATGAAGACTTTCCAAGTAGTGAAAGTTACAGATTCACAGAAAAAGAATTGAAAGAGATTGTCACAGGTTCTGTCCACAAAGCTTTAGAGAAATCGATTGCCTCTTCTCTGGTTGAACTTGCTGTTTCCGAATTAAAGACCCAGGTTGCGCAGATGGATCAAAGCTGAGCTTGATAAGCGACAGCTATTTTTGCTCCAAGACGTGCGTTATTACAGACTAGCGCAATGTTGCTCTTTAGGCTTTTCCCTTCAGTCAGTTGGTTGATTCGCTCCAGCAAAAACGGAGTCACGTCTTTGCCTTCAATTTCCTTTTCGGCCGCATCTTTTAGCGCTGCGGATATTGCCTGTTGAATGATAGCCTCATCCATGGCATTTTCTTGTTGCACAGGATTACCAATCACGAGTCCTCCGTCTAATCCAAGCCCCCATTTAATTTTCATACAGCTCGCAATTTCTTCAGGCGTGTCCAAGCGTGACTGCACCAAAGATCCGCTTGCAGGCGTATAAAAAGCCGGGAAATCTTCCGTTTTGTAACCAATTACGGGCACACCCTGTGTTTCCAAATATTCAAGAGTACGTGGGATATCGAGGATGGATTTTATTCCGGCACAGACAACAGCGACATTTGTCTGAGCTAGTTCCATCAAGTCAGCTGAAATATCCATAGTTTTTTCGTTTTCACGGTGTACACCGCCGATTCCGCCTGTTACAAAAACGGCAATTCCGGCTAATTTAGCGCAAATCATGGTTGCCGCAACTGTGGTACCGCCGCTTTGTTTTTGTGAAAGTACTAACGGTAAATCACGACGGCTGACCTTTAGGTGACTAGTGTGCTTTGCAAATTGCTCAAGTCCATGCTGACTCAGGCCGATCTTGATCCGGCCGTTCATGATGGCGATTGTGGCAGGCACAGCACTTTCCTCCCGGATGATATTTTCCACTGCATGTGCTGTTTCCAAATTTTGCGGATAAGGCATTCCATGTGAAATGATCGTTGATTCCAGCGCTACTACTGGCTGTCCTGTTTTTAGTGCTTGCTGAACTTCAGTGGAAATGTCCATATCAATAGTATTCTTCATGTCTCTTTTGAAAAAATTATAGCTTTGAAGACTTTAATCTTGCCTTCGTTTGCATCTAAAATAAACGAAAACTATGAAAGCTGTCAATCAACATCGTCAATGCTGAGTTCTTTCTATTGATAGGATCAATCGAAAGAATTGTTTATTTGCATTTTACAGATAACATAAATATTTGTAGAATTAGAAATTATCAGAACGGAACTTTCATTATATTTCAACATTTCAAGCAATTTGATCCATGAAACGCAACATTCTCTTAAATCCCGGACCAGCCACAACGACGGACAGTGTCAAAGAGGCATTGCTGGTTCCAGACATTTGTCCACGTGAGCAGGAATTTGGTGAGCTGACACAAGATGTTTTAAACAAAGTCGTGCAGGTAGTCAATGGTGAATTGACGCACACCGCAGTTATTTTTACCGGTTCCGGAACTGCGGGAGTAGAAGCCGCTTTGAGTTCGGTGGTGCCTCCAGAGGGAAAGATATTAATTCTCGACAACGGTGCCTACGGCAAACGCGCCGAAACAATTATTCAGGCTTATGGAATTCCGTACCGCACACATCGGTTGGTCTGGGGGGATTATCCGGATGTCGATACCGTGGAAGCTATTTTTAAGGAAGACAGTGAATTGACACATTTTGTTTTTGTGCATCATGAAACAACTACCGGAATGCTCAATCCACTTCCGGAACTGCTGGAACTTTGCCGGAAATACGAAATAGATTCGATTGTGGATGCGATGTCATCTTATGCCGGCCTGCCGATCGACATGCGTGAACTACCGATTGATTATTTAATTTCTTCGTCAAACAAGTGCATCCAGGGCATGGCGGGTACAAGTTTTGTGATTGCCAATAAAGAAAAACTTGCCAAAACTGCAGAAATTCGGCCACGTAATTTGTACCTTAATCTGTGGGGTAATCACAGCTATATTGAAAAAACAGGCCAATTTCAGTTCACTCCGCCTGTGCAAATCGTTTATGCTCTTAATCAGGCACTGGATGAGTTTTTTGTGGAAACTCAGGTAGGCCGCACCGCGCGTTATGTTAAGTCCTATGAAACATTGCTGGATGGTCTTGAAATAGCCGGTCTGGAACTCCTCCTGCCTAAATCTCAACATTCAAAATTGTTAACCGCAATTGTTGAACCTGATTCCCCGGGATATGATTTTATGGAGATGCACGATTATTTTTATCAAAACGATATCACCATTTATCCCGGAAAAGGTGCAAAACAGGATACTTTCAGGATTGCAAATATTGGTGAGATTGATTATCGTGACATGCTGGTTTTCAACAAACTTCTTCTTCAATACTTTGAAGATAAAAAGATCATGTAACTTTTACGATACTTTCCTGACGTCTTATGAGAATTGGTATACTGCAATGTGATGCAACCAATGAAAATTTCCGCGATGAACATGGAGACTATCCAGGGATGTTCATCTCACTTTTTCAAAGCATAGATCCGGAATTACAGTTTGCAGTTTTTGACATGCGGCTTGAGCAATACCCTCAAACACCTCAGGAGTGTGACGCATATTTGATCACGGGCAGCCGCTTCAGTGTCTATGACGACGAAGCATGGATTCGTAAATTGGAAAAGTTTGTAGTTGAACTGCACCGGAAGAAACATCCGCTTTTGGGCATTTGCTTCGGACACCAGATGGTTGCTAGAGCTCTTGGAGGAAAAGCTGAAAAAGCCTCACAAGGCTGGGGTGCAGGCGTTCAGTCTTTTCACAAAACGGCGACAAAATCCTGGCTATATCCCGCGTTGGAGAACTTTTCGTTGTTGGTTTTTTATCAGGATCAAGTCACACAACTTCCGGAAGGAGCAGAGTTGCTTGCAGAAAATGAGCTTTGTCCTATAGCCGCTTTCCAGATTGAAGATCATATCCTGACTTTTCAGGGACATCCTGAACTTGAGAAAACATATACAAAAGCATTGTTGGAATTACGGGAAGAAATTTTGGGTCCAGAAATTTTTGCAGCAGGAGTAAAATCACTTGAACAATCAATTCAGCCCCAGGTGATCACAAACTGGATGATCAACTTTCTCCGTAACGGTGCGTCCTCCTGAAAACAGATTCGTTACAACTTACGGAATTCAGGATTTGCTCTTTGACCCCGGATTCTGTGTCAATTCCCAAAGCTTAAAATAACGTACAACAAAATTCAGCGCGTCAAAAATTGCGCAGAACAAACCGGGCAAGCCGTCACGGAATCCACCTTTGAGAAAATAGCGTCGGAAAAAACGGCTAAACGGTTTGAGCACTAAAAAGCGCAGAGAATTCCCGCTAGTTATCCGCACTCCGGAATCCCGAAGATAACCCGCCTCCACTCTGGTATAGAAATCAAACTTGCTTAAAAACTGGCTGATGTTCAGGTAAGGAAAGTGCAGCATATCATTGTTTAATTTGCCGATGCTGCCTTCAACCACCAATTTTTCATGCACATGCCGATTCGGAAAATGCGCGGAATCTTTCCGGAATAAACGTAACTGCGTGTCCGGATATTGACTACCGTGACGTAGCCAGTTTCCAAAATAATGATTGCGGCGGTTCAGTTTAAAAGCTGAATTTGTTGTACCTTGAATTACTTTTTCGATTTCAGATACCAAAAATTCCGGAATCCGCTCATCCGGATCCACGTAAAAAATCCAATCCCCATTTGCCTGCTCCATAGCGTAACTTTTGTTGACATTCAGGTTGGTATTGTTCGGGCGTGAATATACACGACAGCCGGCCTCCCGCGCGACTTCCAGAGAGCCATCATGACTTTCGCAGTCGACATACACAATTTCATCTGCCCATTTCAGTTGAGGTAGTAATTCCCGTAAATGTTCAACTTCATTGTGACCGATGATAGTTATGCTGAGATTCATGTAGTTTGGATTTTGCGTCTATGAACTTAGTATGCAGGAAAAATTTGTGAATCATTTTCAGTATAAACAATTGCACGATTTATGACAAGCGAGCGTAGTAAAAAGGGGGGTCGCCCCTTTTTTTATTCACGACAATCAACCAGATGACAGTAGTTACCATTTTCATCCAAAACATCAACACTTCAGTCAATGTCTCCGATAAAATATATTCTCCTTACCTTCTTGACATCAACCCCTGCACTATCATAGTTTAGATTGTGAATACCTGTGTAAATCGTTAGACTTTGAGAGGCATTTCACTTTAGCAAAGGGGAAGAATTATGTTCAAAACAGTCAACAAAGATGTCTGGGCCTTTGACGCGGAATGGGTGCCGGATCCGGAAGCGGGACGCAGGCTTTTTCAACTTGCGGAAGAGACAACTGATGCAGAGGTGATTCAGAAAATGTGGGAAGAAGGCGGAGCGGATGAAGAGAATCCGATGCCTTACCTCAAAACAACCATTTGCCGGGTAATCTCCATTGCCGCGGTTGTTCGTTCAGTAAAGGAAAACAGTGAAGTGGCTTTGTCCTTGACGGCACTGCCTCATGATTCCGCTGACCCAAAACAGAACGCTGAGGCCGAAATACTGTCACGTTTCCTCAAAGCGGTTGGTGAGATAAAACCTCAACTGGTTGGCTTCAATTCAGCAAAAGCTGACCTGAAAATTCTCGTGCAGCGCGCTGTCGCAAAAGGTGTGCAAGCCGCAAAATTCGCAAAAAGACCCGATAAACCCTGGGATGGCTATGATTATTTTGTCTCACGAAACAATGAAGGACATGTTGATTTGATCGAAATTCTAGGTTCCTACGGAAAGTCAAATCCTTCACTGAATGAAACNGCTACAGTTTGCGGAATTCCCGGGAAAATGGGGGTAAGCGGAGAGGAGGTTGCGCCAATGTGGNTGGAGGGNCGCCTGGCGGAAATTGTCGCCTACAACGAATGTGATGCNTTGACTACCTATTTGATCTGGCTGCGGATGGCATTTTTTGGCGGTTTTTTTGATNAGCGGCAATATGCGGAAGAACAGGCACGTGTCCGGAATTTGCTCAGTACAGAAGGAACTCTTCCGGGCAAAGAACATTTGCTGGAATTTCTCGAGCGTTGGGAGATGTGGTCTCCTGTTGAGGCTGGGTAGTTACTTCATGAAACCGGATCATTTCTTACGGAACGAGGATTTTTCTAGCTACTGCGCTAATATGTAAGATTCCTCCNNACGGTCAAAATGACAAATGGTGGGTCTTACGACTTTTTACAGATTTATTGAGCTTCAGTAAACAACACTTTATAAAATATTTTATGACAATTTTTAACCATGAACGTCTGACAAATGACGTCTTTAAAATTGACTTCAAACGGATGCGCCGTGGATGGTATTCCGATAAATACTTTGAAAATATCGGTGTGATGCTCAGTACTTTAGCGGAGCAGGGATATTTATTCAAGGGAGAAGCTTTACGTTTGGCAGAGGTTGATCTGTCAAATACAGAAGTTGGAAATCTGGAAGTGGAAATGCAGTGGTTTACCCGCCGTACTGGAAAAGTGGTGATTGCCGGAGTGGACAAAGCCTTGACGATGCTAAGGCATTGCAGTGGATATTTTAACGGAAATGGCAAATTCGTCAATACGTGGAATCGCCTGGAAGTTGAGGCTGTGCATGACGGAGCAACTGTGACTTACAGTGGTGACCCTAAAACTATTCAACCCGTGATTCGGGTTCGCGGACGTTACCGTGACTTTGCACTTTTGGAGACACCGACACTGGGACTGCTCACCCGTTCAAGCCGTGTTGCTACTAATGTTTATGAAACCTTAATGTCAGCACGAGGGAAACCCGTTTTATTCTTTCCCGCACGTTTTGATTTGCACGAAGTTCAGGCCGCGGACGGTTACGCATATAATGTNGCAGTGCAGCGCTTCAATCATGATCATCAACTTCGTGTCGGGCCTTACATCTCAACCGATGCTCAGGGTGACTGGTGGGGCGGTGCCGGAGGAGGAACGGTAGCACATGCTTCAATTGCCTGTTTTTTTGGTGATACCGCTGAAACGATGATGGCATTCGCCACTGCCTGTGCGCCTGAAATTCCCCGAATTGCCCTGGTTGATTTCAATAATGATTCAGTTAAAGATTCTCTGCTTGTGATGCAGCGTATGTTTATGCGTTACCGTGAGTTGATGGATGCAGGAAATGAAGTTGAGGCGCAGCGCTACCAACTTTTTGGAGTCCGGCTAGACACCAGTTCTTCAATTCGGGATGTTTCGGTAACACCGTTGGGGCAGGCCGAACTTGATATGGGCGTCAATCCGCGCCTGGTTTTTATCGTTCGGAATGCAGTAGATTCCGCCTGGGAAAAATGGGATTTGCCAGGGGAATGGACTAAGCGCGCGCGCGAATGGTGTTCTAGCGTCAAGATTGTTGTGTCCGGCGGATTTAACACGGCAAAAATTTCACGTTTTGAGAAACTGGATGTTCCGGTGGACATATATGCGGTTGGCTCGTCTCTCTTTGCTAATGACGGCCCATGTGTTACTGATTATACAGCTGATATTGCTCAAGTAAAAATAGACGGTGTCTGGAGAGCAATGTCAAAGGTTGGACGTAACCGCGGGGAGAATCCGGATTTAGAGCCTGTTAACTGAATATTCGCTAAGTACTATTTCGGTATTTGTCATTATTTTCTTTAGTTTTAGTTGTTTCGCAAAGCTATTTTGTGATATGCTAAACTTTTGTCCCGGCTCGTTAAAATTGGTTTGACGCGTCTTTGTTATNAATCAATCATGGAGGATGATATGGAACAAGGAAATGATAAGCTGGAATTGGTGTACGGNCTTGAAGACAAGCCATCGCCAATGGAATCGGCATATGCCGCTCTCCAGCATTTGCTCGCAATAATTGTGGGCATCATCACGCCCACGCTCATTATCGGTGGAGTTCTGGGATTGGGTGAGCGAATCCCGTATTTGATCAGCATGTCGTTGATCGTTTCAGGTGTGGCGACCTTTATTCAAGCCAAACGAATTGGACCGGTGGGTTCTGGTCTGTTAAGCGTTCAAGGCACCAGCTTTGCTTTTTTGGGTGCAATTTTAACCGCCGGCTTTATAGTAAAAGGACAGGGCGGCGGACCGGATGAAATACTGGCAACCATTTTCGGGATTTGTTTCGTGGGTGCATTCATCGAGATTATCCTCAGCCGCTTCATCCATTTGCTAAAAAAAATCATCACACCGGTTGTTACGGGAACAGTTGTGATGTTGATAGGACTGAGCCTGGTCAAAGTCGGAATAACGGATATGGCTGGAGGTAAATGGCTGCTGGATAACAAACCTCAATTTTTTGGTACAGTTGAAAATCTGGGATTGGGCGTACTTGTATTACTCGTAGTTTTGATTCTCAACCGAAGTAAAATTCCAATGATTCGGATGGGATCGATTGTTGGAGGAATTCTGGTCGGCTACCTGGTTGCGCTTGCCATGGGCAAAGTAAATTTTGGACATATGTCCGGGGTTGAAATGATCAGCATTCCCATTCCATTTAATTATGGTTTCGATTTCAATTGGACTGCTTTCATCGGGGTGGCCTTCATTTATGTTATCACAACAATTGAGTCCACTGGAGATTTGACTGCGACATCGATGCTCTCCGGAGAACCGGTTGAAGGAGACACGTACATGGAGCGCATCAAGGGCGGTGTTTTGGGAGACGGTATTAACTCTGCAATCGCCGCGATTTTCAATACTTTTCCAAATACTACTTTCAGTCAAAACAACGGTGTCATCCAAATGACCGGAGTTGCCAGTCGTTATGTGGGGATGTATCTCGCGGGATTTCTCGTTATACTGGGCTTGTTTCCAGTCATCGGCGGGTTCTTCCGGTCCCTTCCGAATCCGGTTTTAGGCGGAGCAACAATTGTTATGTTTGGAGCAGTGGCTGCAGCGGGTGTGAACATAATTGCTTCTATGGGCCGTTTAGGGCGCAGGGAATTCCTGATTATTGCCGTTTCCCTGGGAATCGGACTTGGGCTTGCTTTTGTACCGGAGGTTCTCAGCCAAACTCCAAAAGCGATTCAGCAAATTTTTGGATCAGCCATCACCTCAGGTGGTCTTGCAGCATTAATTTTGAATATTGTGCTGCCGCAAAATGAGTCATAATTTGATTCGCTGAAAACTGAATGGGGGCAAACACAAAATTTGCCCCTACCTGCGTGCTTCCACAATTTTCCGGAAAGAACCAGCCCGTACTTCCTCCACCGTCACTCTTGCATTTTCCACATCTTCCGGATCAATCGCACCGCTGTTTAATGCACGGAAAAAATAATTCAACAATCCTTGTCCTGTAGCCGCATCATCAAAAATATCTCCACTCAAAGTGGCTTTTGACGCTTGCTCCACAAAATTACGCAGACGCACAGTGGATTCCTGAATTTGCTCCAGAAAAAAAGCGGCGTTGGCCGCATAACGTACCGGAATTTGTCCCGGATGCAAATCCCAGCCTTGATAAAATCCATGTGCCAACGAATGCCGGATGTGGCCGTAAGCCAGTTTCCACGCGCGGTGAACGGTTTCCAAATTTTCACGAACTTGCAAAGCTGAAAGTTTTTCTCCTCTATGTGGAGCAACTGGCATGATATTGGTTGCACCATCTGAAAGAAAAATCCCGGAACCGCCAAAGGCCACTTTCATAACATCCCTTGCAAAATCACAAACTGCGCTGTCCATCGTTTGATAGGCCGCAATCAAATCACAAGAAGCCGTGTAATCATAAGTTCCGAAATGTGCTCCGATACAACGGTTCTTAGCGGCTTGTGCAATTTTTCTGGCGGTCACTTCGCCGTTTGCATTGAAAACAGATTGAGTGGTTTCGATCATAATTTCCATTTTGAGGTCACCGGATGACAAATCAGAATCTGCTTCCAAAATCTCAAACAACTGCACCAATGCCGCAACTTGTTCCGGAATTTCAACTTTTGGTAAAGTCACCACAAAATTATCCGGAAGCACCCCGCCAGTTTCCGCCAATAAAGTGCTGATAAAAATATTCAAAGTCCGGACACCGCGTTCGACAAACTCTGAATTGAAGGGTTTGATGCGGATACCGATGAACGGCGGCAAAGTCCCTTGTTTCATTCCTGCAGCAACTGCTTTAGCTCCCTGAACCGCCACTGCGTCTTCCTCTTCATCAGGGCGAATCCCAAAGCCGTCCTCATAATCGAGCCGAAAATCTTCTACAGCTTCACGTTTCATTTTTTTACAAACTTGCCCATAAACCCGCCAGGCGAGCCATGTTGCAGAGTTTGTCGGATCGACACCATTTTTTTCTGCATCCGCAACCAAATCATTAATTTCTGAAACCTTTTTTGGCAAATCTTCCGATCCTTTCAATTCCAGAGCATGTGCAAAAGTAACAAAATTGGGCGCAAAATCGTTTAGAATTTTTATTGCCAACTTGCCCATTTTTGGTGCAGTGTCGGTTTTGAACAAATGCGCTCCACCATAAATCGTATGAACGGGTTGTCGCAAAAGGGATTTTCCGGGATAATTTGCTTCAAAAGAATAATTCGCTCCGGCAAGCTTCTTGAGGAT
>NYXK01000159.1 GCA_002685535.1 Deltaproteobacteria bacterium | reverse complement strand
TAAGCCAAACTGATTTAGGATAATATTTTTGAAAGACATGGACACATCAGAGTCAACTTAAAACCAGCACCGAAAGAACGGTTTACTGTATCTGTAAATTCAGATGGTCTAGGCGAATAAAATTAGCGGGTGGCAGTTTTACTGGAGTGTTCTAGAACTTCAGCCCAATCTCTGGCCCGGCGTATTTCCGGGTGATCGAAATCATCATTAAATGGCCGTGACATCAACCAGATTTCTGCTTCAGGGAAAGATTCCCGGACGTTGAGACAGTTGTCAGGATGATCGTCCACAAACATTACTGTCTTTTCTTCTTGAAGCAGTTCCTGAATAACCTCTGCTTTGGTCTGTGTTGAATATCCGTCATAATCTATAAATCCGGCACAATGCGCAGAGTCAAATTTGAATCCTGCATTTCTTAGATTTTTTTCTCTTCGCTCAAGACAATCCAATGGAATGTTGGTGATAAAATGCACAGGATATGCCCCGAATGCTGCGTTGAACTGTTCCGGATCCACCATTGGTTCCAGTTCTTCAAATTCAGTACTGTGAAGAAAATAATCCCATCCTTCCATGACCTGTTCCTTCGTCAGTAAATCTCCAAACCAGAAACTCTTTGAAACAAAATCCTCTGCAACCTCTAATTTAAAATAATCCTTGACTGTCTTAGTGAACCCTCTTTCAAAGTCCAGCAAAACTCCGTCTACATCAAAAAAGCAACTATACATCGTGGTTGAACCATTTAAGAAACAGTTAAAGAAAATAAAGCTATCTTACAACAGCCGTAGATTCTACAGGGCTTAAACTCTAAAAGATATTAAAATACTTATGTAATGGGGAATTATTTGAGGATCTTGAAATTAAGTGGGGTATCACCCCCGTCAGCCTTAACAGTTATCAGACATCTTCCGACCTTTGTCTGCATCGATTTTCCTGGTACATGAAAGATTCAACTTTTTAAAGGGAGGAGTTGAAAACCAAGATTGCCCTGATGCACTTACAGGCTTTTACGGGGGTGTTTTTGTTCGCCAGTCTGTTTTGTGTGACTACATAATTTTTAGCGAACATTTAAATATTAGAATAGATGTATAATATCTTTACCAGTAAAAATAGTAAAGCTTATTTTGTATGAAAATCAACTATTCTGCGACTATTATAATTAGCGTGTTAACCGCTAATTCAGAACAGAGGATTAAATGAAAAAATAATTGAGGCTGAAGTTTTGTCTTTTGGAGAACTTTAGCTTTCTGATAGAATATACTATTACATTAAAAAAAACATGCATCACCAATAACTCATTTCTACTGATAAAATCTACAGTGTTGTTTAGTCTTCCGCCGCAAGTATTGGTCATTCTGATTTTCAGTTTAATCTTTGCTTTAACCTTCCATGAGTTCGGTCACGCATATGTAGCCCATCTTTGTGGAGACGACACGGCAAAAAACGCAGGTAGAATGTCCCTCAATCCATTTGTGCATTTGGACTTGTTCGGTAGTTTAATGGTCTTAGCTGCAGGATTTGGCTATGCCAAGCCTGTTCCAGTTAATCCAAATAACTACCGTGTACGTAATGCAGATTTTTACGTTGCTTCCGCAGGACCTTTGATGAATTTAGTATTGGGTGTAGGAGCAGCATTTTTATTTAGTTTTTTAGCAAAAAACAATTTATCAACACTTGCAGGAGTTCCAATGCTGGAACTTTTATACTTGTTTATTTTCATCAATTTTAATCTTTGTCTGTTCAACCTAATCCCGCTTGGACCACTTGATGGAAATTCAGTATTACCTCATTTTTTACCAGTTAACTTAAAATTAAGATTTCAGCATTGGAATTACCGCTATGGCTCACAGGCCTTAATTGGTTTGGTCGTGCTTAGTATGTTTTTACCAGGTTTCAGTGCATTCAGTTGGATCGCCTCCATCAGTAAACGCATGATTAACGGACTCCTTTAATAATTTCCTTATAGCTGCTTTCAATACTTTTATACCATTCCGCCTTAGCAACAATACAAACATGACTCATAACGACCTTAAATCTCTCTTTCTTGGCTATTGCCGTAAAGATTCCGGTACGCCCGACAAACAATTGATCGGAATGGAGTACGAAAATTTCGTTTTTATTCCTGACGAAGATAATCCTGAAGGTGGCTTCCGTCCTTTACCTGTTGATGGTGATTCAGGGGTTTTCAGTGTTTTAGAAAATTTAGTAGAACTTACAAAAGACTCTGCTGATCCGCTCGAAAAAGTTTTTGAAAAAGACATGCTTCTGGCACTTACGAGTCCGTCCGGTTCAAAAATCACGATTGAACCAGGGGGTCAAATTGAACTTTCAGATGCACCTAGAAATTCTCTTTTAGAAGCACAAAATTCTCTGCAGTCATTCTTAAAGCTGCTGGAAGAAGCAGTTTCAGGTTTTGGCGGAAGACTTTTATTTCAAGGGGTCCAGCCACTGCATTCTTTGGAAGCGTTGCCCTTTTTCCCCAAGAACCGTTATCGGATCATGTTCCCGCACATGCTGAATACAGGTTCTCTCGGACAGTGGATGATGAAAGCCTCTACAGGTGTACAGGTCAGCATTGATTATGCATCCATAGAAGATATGGAGAGGAAATTTGTTTTTCTAAACCGACTTTCACCTTTTTTAACAGCAATATTTGCCAACAGTCCGTTAATTGAAGGAAGTCCCAGTGGTTATCTTTCTTATCGCTCACATATTTGGGAGCATACCGATAATTCACGTTCCGGACTACCGGAAGCTTTTTTAAGAGCTGATTTTCGTCTGGAGGACTACGTAGAATGGGCCTTAAAGACGGGGCCTTATCATTTGAAGCGTGATGGAGAAGGTGTACTGACGACCGCTTGGAGCTTTCAGCAGTTGTTAGACGGTAAGCATCCGGATTTAATAATGAACATGGATGACTGGGAAGAACACCTGGGGATGCTTTTTCCGGACATCAGAATAAAAAACATTCTGGAAGTGCGGGTTATTGACAGCGTGGCTCCGCAATATTCACTCGCGATTCCGGCATTGATTGGTTCATTACTTTATAATGAAACTGCTTTCGCCTCCGTACAGTCCATTCTGATGGATATGCCTAAGGAAGAATTTAAGATTTATAAAAAAGCTGTGGCAAAGGATGCTCTACATGCTGAAGTCAATCGAACAAACTTTGCAAAGACCGGAAGATTAATTGTAGAAAAAGCCTTAGAGGGACTTGGATCAGCAGAGGAGAATTGGCTGTTGCCTTATTTTGAGCAGTACACAAAAGGGAGTCTTACTCCTGCAGATGAGACTTTGGAGCTCTTCCGGGAATGCGGAGAGAACCCGGACAAATGGCTTGCAGCAGTTTTAAAAAACGATACTTACTGAGTCGGCCACGCTACTTGTTTGAATTCTCTTTTTTGTTGTATTGCTGAGGGTTTTTTGTCCTCAGTTCCTCGTATCACCTGAACTGAATAGTGACCTGAGGATTCTCCAGAAGAACCTTGTAATGCGGGAGTTCCGTTTATCTGGATTGTAACAAGGCCGTCTTTATTCAACAAAGGCAGCACCTGCCCTTTTTCCAGCTTTCCTTTAGCTGCTCTTAAATCCGCTTTGCCAAGTTCAGCAACAACCGAATATTCCGTCTTTTCCAATAAATCCTTGAAATGTTCTTTCACTTGAGGAAAGTAATACACCATAGATTCAGGTTCAAGAAGCTTTTTGTTTTCAAGCGGTCTAAGCACAGACTCAAGAGCAGCATACGGCAGGCATAACTGGATTCTTGTTTGAATACCGTTAATACTAAGCTGAACACGTCCTGCCAAACAATATTCATAAGGCAACATCACATTTGCCCGGCGAGGATAGATGGTAACACGATTCAGTTTTAGTTCAACTGATGCAATATTGAGCCAGCTTTTTTCAAAATCATCAATCAGAGTACTTACCAATTTAAGCAGCGTCTGCTGGTTTTCTTTCATCATCTGAACCAGTGACAAACTTTCTTCAGTCGGCTCTGCTTTACCGTTAAGTGCCAAATCAAAAAAAGACTTATCCAAAAGTAAAAGTCCACGACTATGGTTGAGAGTTTCAAAAATATAGATTGGCTGTTTCTCAACAGAATCTAAAAATTTTTCAAAACGCAGCTGTACCACATTTTCAGTGGACACTTCTAACATCATGCCCGTTTTCGCGTAAAGCGTCTCCTGCAAGAGAGCTGCCCACCTGCGAAAGACAATGTCTATTATGTGGAATCGCCCTGTATTAAATTGAGCTTCGGCCAGCTCATAAGGTTTTACGGGGATGTCTGTTTGGTGAAGCATAATTTCAATTAGTCCTGAATAACGCCTACAATGCGTATGCCCAGTTTTTCATTGTTAATTTGTACTACTTCCCCAAGAGCAATTGTTTTACCGTCGAGGACCAAATTAACCGGTTCGCCTGCAACTTTATCAAGTTCAATAATGCTGCCGTAAGTGATCTGTGTAATTTCTTCGCCGGTAAGATTTGTCCTTGCTATTTCGACCACCACTTCATGGTTGAAATTTAACAGCATGTCTGAGCCTAAAGGGGCCGCTATTGTCTCTGCTGCCTCTGATTCAATTGGCATTTCACTCTCCACTATATCTATATCAATTGCAGGTGTTTCTTGAACTTCAATTTCTTCTTTCTCCTCACTTAATTCCTCAAGCTCTCCTTGAGTATCTGGTGTTGTTTCCAATGCCGGAATTTCCTCCGCTTCAGGTTCTAACTCAGCTGTTTCTGTTGCAGACTCATCCGCTTCAGGTTCTAACTCAGCTGTTTCTGTTGCAGACTCATCCGCCTCAGGTTCTGCCTCAGCAGTCTCAACATCATCAATTCCAAGATCCATTATGTCATCTTCTGTTGTTTCATCCGTAACATCCACTTCCTCAGATTCATCAACAACATCTTCAACAGCGACATCTTCGTCGCCGGATTCCGCAGTCTCAACATCATCAATCCCAAGATCTGTTATTTCATCTTCTGTTGTTTCATCCGTAACATCCACTTCCTCAGATTCATCAAAAACATCTTCAACAGCGACATCTTCGTCGCCGGATTCCGCAGTCTCGACATCATCAATCCCAAGATCTGTTAAGTCGTCATCCTTGGTATCGTCAAGAGTATCCATGCCAAGTTCCATATCTTCAGCGTCTTCATCGGCACTATCATCCGAAATTTCAGGATCATGCAACATATCCAAAACATCTGAAGATTCTGAGTCTCCTGAGTCATTTCCGGAACTTCCTTCAGCTTCTTCTGTGGATTCAGTTTCAGCAGAAACTTGCTCTGCGTCTGACTCTGAACTTTCTTCAACGGCAGTTTCATTCACTTCTTCTAGATCAGTAAAACCTTCTTCCCCAGCTGAATCATCCGCTAGACTAAGCTCTCCGCTATCGTCATCTCCAAGTTCATCGAGCAAACTTTCTACTGAATCATTACTGTCATCTTCAGTTTCTTCCTCATCAAAAACCATATCCGCTTCTCCTTCAACTGATGCATCTATATCATCATCAGCCACATCCAACTTTAAGTCTTCAACAAGATCACCAATCTCATCCATTCCCAGATCTATCTCACCTTCATCTGGAGAATCATCCACATCATCAGAATCTGATAGGACATCATCCATGTCTGCATCATCCAGTCCCGCTAAAGGCTCATCTCCGCTGAGATCTTCTTCAAACAACTCTATATCTCCTTGATCATTTAAAATGTCACCCGGACTGTCTTCTGCGGACAGTTTGATTTCAAAATCATCAGATACTTCTGCCATTATTCCTCCGTTTTGATGTTTCAATTTACTTGATACAGATTCATTTTAGCTTTAAAGTACCGTACCCAAAAGGAAAAATACCTCAGAAATTATCAGATAAAAATTTTTCTGCACAATATTCTGCACAATAGATGCCACATCCGGCGTGATTTTAGCAAGTCTTTTCTGACAATTGATGATTTTATCAGCAATTTAATATCCGGAACAAAAACACTAAAAAATATTCCTGACTCCCTAATTTACTACTTTTTTCAAAATGATCAAATCATTGTTTAAGATGACCTTTTTCTTAAAACTCGAATTTACAATAAGATCACCATCGGTTATGATGATGCTTTAACTTGTAAGCAAATCCAAAGAATCATCAGTCCAAGTTACATGAATAGCCGGATACCAGCAGATCCATGAAAATACTTGAAAAATTTTTCAGCACGGACGATCCAAAAAAAGAGTTAAATTCAATTCTTGAACGCGGTAAAAGTTTACTGGAAAAAAACTTTTACGACTGGGCGGCAGTTGAGTTTAACAAAGCGTTGGAACTTGACCCAAAACTTGCTGCAGAAACAGTTACTAAACTGTTCCAAGAAATGCAGGGTGGTGGTAATCCTGACGGTATAATAAGNTTAGGTGTTAATGTCCTGAAAACGGATCCNAAAAATGTGGAATTGGCCAATCTACTGGGTAACACATATCGCAAAAAACATAATTGGAATCAAGCAAAAAACATGTACAAGCTTTGCCTGAAGCATGATCCTGATTTTAAAAACGCTATCTATAATCTTGCTGCAACAAACGCAAAAATTGAAATTGCGGACGGCAATGCTGTTTCTGCAATTGCTGAATTTGAAAAAATGACAGANTTCGTCCTGCCTGACATTCAAGAGGGACTGGAAAATTTAGTTAAAATGCAACAGCATTTCACACTGGATGCAGATGAAGAAAGTGAACAGCAGACTGAGGATGTAAAAGAGGGAAATGAAATTAAAGAGGGCACAAAAGTNTCTGCAGATAAAAATGTTAAAGAAGACACAAATACCGGAGAAAAAGCGGACAAGAAGGCAGNTGAAGAAGAAATTGAANCAGAGGGAAACAGCATTGATTCGGAGCAGACTTTTAATTACATCATTTCCAATTTAGAGGCGGAAAGTGAAGAAGAGAGTAAAGCATGTTTCAGNTTAGGCATNCATTGTCTGCAGACAATGGAAGGGGAAATAGCTAAGAATGTGTTCAAACGTTTGCTGATGCGGGAAAAAGATAATGTGGATTTGCGCTGTTTTCTGGTACTTGCAATTTCAATTGAAGGCGATATCGACAATGCTATTAAAACATTCCAAAGCATTCTCGTCCGCAATCCAAATCACCGCTACAGCACTGTGAACCTGGGGCTCCTTTATAAGCGTAAAGGAATGATTCAAAAGTCCCGTGTCAGTTTTTTTACTACTTTCAAACTTCTTGAACGATCTCAGGGCAACTATAATATCGATGCCTGTCTGCAAGATGCAGATAAACTTTTTGAAGAAAACCGTACTAAAAAAGCTCTTGAGATTTATGAACCGCTTGTTCCTGAAATCACATCTCAGGAATTGCTGATTCGTATCGCCAAGCTGAATGTAGACGATAATTCCTGGGATGAAGCGTTTGAATTATATAGACGTATTTTACGTANAAACCGTCAGAATAAAGAAGCACGTGAAGGAATCAAAACTGTACATACTGCATATTTGACTGCTGCCGAAAATTACCTTAAGAAGAACGATCCTAAAAATGCNGCGGTGNTAATTGACAAAGCACTCAACATTGCAGTCAGTAAAAAACTACTGCAAAAAGCTATCAATCTCAATCATTTGCTGGAAAATGAAAATAGAGCTTTTGAATTGGAGCAGATGCTGAAAAGTTATCAAAATAAAGAGATTCAAGTAGAAGTTCAGGCAAAAATTAGCCTTGCGGAAGAAGCAGAAAAAAACGGTAAATACAAAAGTGCAGTCCGTTATTATGAAGAAGCCATCAAGCTTGATCCGCAAAACAGCACCTTAAAAAAACTGGTGGATCTCTGTGTCCGTATCAAACGTCCGGATTTAGCGGAAAAAGTATCTGATTGGTTTGTAAAATATCAACATTCTGTCCATGAAAAAGAGAAAGCAGAAGCTCGTGAAGCCTTCAAGCTAAGTAAGAAAAAAGAAGAATCCCAGCAAGATGATAATTAATGCGCAAAAAAAGGGGATATTTAGGTGATTTGCCAGGTTTGTTAAACTTGGACTCTCTGGTTGACATTGTCTCGAACAATGTAGGAATCCTGGTTATTCTGGCGGTTTTCATGGCAATGTTCTCACTCATAGAAAAAAGTGACCAAGCAACTAAGGAAGATCAATCATTTGAAATTATTGAAAAAATTAANATNCCATGGTCGCATGCTTCTCAAAAAAACAATCTTTTATTTTTACTGAGGGATGACCGTATATTATATCTGGATCGCGCATTAGTTTATCAAAATTTAAAAAAGTACCTTTCAGGCAAGGAAGCTTTACCAAAACAAATCAGTCTTATTCAATACTCAATTAAACTCACAACGGGCAGCGGACACGCCCACTGTCTGGAATTCTTACCTTCGCCTGGAGCAGGTCAATGGTGGCATCAACTTTCTCAGCACGATGGATTGCTGCAAAGTTTGATGAAAAAATATCCTCCGGAAGAAAACTATTTTTTTTTCTGGGTTGACCCGAAGAGTTTTGAGCTCTTCCGGGAAATCAGGGAATCTTTGTGGGGACAGCATTTTGAAGTCGGCTGGAAACCTGTCCGCAGGGAGTCCACATTGCGTTACTGCAGCGGTAATGAGCAGGCAAGAAGCTTTCANCCACAATAAATTAAAATCTTAAAAAGAAAATGTCGAGTAGCGAACAAACTAATATTTCAGCAAGTGACAAAGCTCTGATTACGGATTTGGATCAGCAAATCCGCAGCTATGTGCAGGAATATGGTACCCGCAAAGATTCAGAACTGCTCGACCAAGCCATCTCAGACATCCGGCTATACCATGAAAACCAGAAGCGTAAATCCGGTCAACCGTTCATCATTCATCCGCTGCGTGTTGCAAGTTATATCTGCAGAGCAGGACTGGATGCTCCTACAGTCGTTGCTGCCCTTCTCCATGATATCATTGAAGATACTTCCATAANTCACGACGATATCCACGAGCGTTATGGCTCATGGTATGCAGATATAGTCACCGGATTAACTAAAATTAAAAAACCCGAAAGTCCTAAAAATTTAAGNGCGGATAATTTAGACGCAACATATCAGCGGATGTTGAAAACGATGGTGCAGGATGTGCGTGCATTGTTTATCAAACTCTTTGACCGGCTCGACAACATGAGAGACATGGACGCCATGCCNCGTGATAAACAACGGCGGATCAGCCTGGAAACGCTTAANATCTATGTACCGNTTGCGGAACGACTGGGATTAACTCAAATATGTCAAGAACACACCGAGCTTTGTTTTAAATTACTTTATCCAAAGAGATATCAGAAAACATTGCTTGAAATCGATGAATTGAAAAAAGACCGCATTTCAACGATTAANGCCATGCAAGAATCTTTACAAAATAATTTAGAAAAACAAAATTTAGCTTTTCATAATGTTGAACCGCTTTATGTTCATCCTGCCTCCCGTATTCTGGAAAGTGGGCCGATCGATCATATCTTGNAAGGTTTCAGGATTGTAGTTAAAAAAAGCTTAGATTGTTTTCAGGCACTCGGCATAATTCATACAAATTATTCTGTTATCCCNCTGAAAATTAGAGATTATATNAGCAATCCTCTCTGGAATGGTTATGAAGGAATTCAGACTGAGTTAAGAATTGAAGGTGAGCAAACCTTCATCGAAATTGTCTCTGAAGAAATGCTGACAAAGAATCAGTATGGAATCATGGCACATTGGAGTGGAAGCCCAACCGAACTTGCAGACTATTATCGTATCTATCTCAGCCAGCTTGATCAGATGACAGGTGACAAAGACGTTCGTATGCTCGATGTCATGAGCTATGTACAGTCTGATCAAGTACAAGTTTACAGTCCCAAAGGAGACATGCTTGTTTTTCCACAAGGGGCAACTGTACTGGATTTTGCTTATGGTATACACACGGAACTTGGCAACCACTGCATCGGTGCTCTGGTAAATCCTTCTTCGGTAGATACAACTAAAAAAAGGGTNCCNAGGGAACGGCAGTTGTTTACAGGNGAAGCTCTGCAAATTATCACTGACCCGGGCGTTCATCCGAAAGNNGAATGGCTTAAACAGGTCAAAACNGCAAAAAGCCGNTCCCAAATAAAAANAGCAGTAGAACAGCAAAAAGTAATAAACGCCAGAAATTCCGGACGTGTACTGCTGGAGCGCAAATTAAGAGAAAAAGGTGAAGAACTGAGTGTAGAAAAGTGGATTAAATCCTCGCCGGTTAAGTCTGCACTGAAAGCAGAAAAATTATCCGCCAATAAATTTTTTCAGGAAATCGGTTTGCAAAAACGGCCTTTGCAACCGTTTCTTAGAAAGTACAAATTACTTCATTTTGAGAGTNCCGGTCGTTTGAANGNAATGATAAGCCCTGAATTTTGGGGGAATATATTTGGAGGAGATAAAAATGTATTTTTAATCGATGATGTGCAAAACCCATTAATCAAACTCGCAAGTTGCTGTTTCCCTATTCCCGGTGATAAAATTTCAGGCTTCATTCATGATGACAAGGAAATTGAAATTCACCTCGCAGACTGTCCGAATAAAATTAACGACAAAAAGCTGGCTCAGTCCAAAATAATCCCTATTGATGTTTCATGGAAAATCTCAAAAAAAATATCCCGATCACACATCATTCATTTACATGTCATTGATGGCACAGGAATTCTTTTTCAGGTAACAAAAATAATAAAAGATGCAGGTGTTGCTATTATCTCTTCCGAATCTGCGGAAAATAATAAAAATGATGCAGATATACGTATCAAACTTGAATCTGTAACCTGGCCTGTTTTCCACAAAATTGTCGAAAAATTGCGACCGCTTAAATTTGTAAAGCAGATATGGGAAGAACCCTCTCAAGAAGCTTAGTTTGTTAAAAACCCTTGTTGACAGATAATTTTATTTAAACCATAATTCCCTAAATATTATGGAACTACCATCCTGGCTGGAATCCCGTTTGATGCAGATCTGTGATTCGATCTTTGCAATTGTTCCGCAGCAAGTTCCTACTTTGGAGAATCTGGGTAAGTGCAAAATCATTTCTCACCGTGGACAACATGACAATATCACTGTGTTCGAGAATACTTTATCCGCATTTGATCATGCNCTCGAAACAGCAGGTATCTGGGGGATNGAACTGGATTTTCGCTGGACNAAAGATNTACACCCNGTAGTTGCTCATGATCCGGATTTACAGAGATTGTTCGGTTCAAATCTCCGNATTGCTGAAACAACATTAGCAGAACTAAAGCAGCACTGTCCACNGNTGCCCACATTGGAAGAAGTACTTCTNCGTTACGGNGGNAAACTGCACTTGATGGTGGAGGCCAAAGAAGAACATTATCCTCAACCGGAAAAGCAGAACATGATTCTCAANGANCTNTTCGCTCCTCTGNAACCTCGGNAAGATTTTCANNTGNTNTCTCTTGNTCCGGAAATGCTNNTGCTGNTTAAATTTGTCGACACTTCAGCNAAANTTCCGGTAGCGGNNTTTAACGCAAAAANCTTGAGCAAAATCTCCTTGAATGAAAAATATGCCGGNNTAGGNGGACANTATCTNCTGCTTCATAAAAAGATTGTAAAACAACACNTNGATTGTGGACAAAAAATAGGTGTTGGCTATCCTAAGTCAAAGAACAATCTATTTCGTGAAATAAACCGTGGAGTAGAATGGATTTTTTGCAATGATGCTGTGGGTGTCAGCGACATTCTGCAGACCGAATTGAAGAAGGCACAATTGCTCGTTGATTCACGGAACTTCAAATGACTGAAAATGAGTTTTAAATAATGAGTGAAAAACCTGTTAGAGTTTTATTCACAGGCGGAGGATCGGGAGGTCCTACTTTACCTTTGCTGGCTTTAGCAGAAGAAATAGGTCAACAAAAACCAGACTCTCACTTTCTGTTTCTCGGCAGCAAAAACGGGCCGGAACGTAAAATGGTAGAACAAACGGAAATCCCGTTTGTTGCAATTCCATCCGGCAAACTGAGACGTTACTGGAGTTGGCATAATTTCATCGATCCTTTGTTTATTATAGGTGGAGGAATAATGGGTTTGGTGCTTTTGCTGATTTTCCGACCGCAAGTTATTGTATCGGCAGGAAGTTTTGTGAGCGTCCCTATAGCTTACGCCGCTTGGATCTTAAGAATTCCGCATGTAATCCTGCAAATGGATGTGCGCCCCGGACTTGCCAACCGTTTAATGGCTCCAGTCAGCAAGGCACTCGTTGCTTATTTTGAGCAAACCGCAAATCAATTTCCCTCAATTGCTTTGAAACAGACAATTGGCCCTGTCGTACGTCAGGAAATTTTTTCCGCAAATACAAAACTTGCAAATGAGCGTTTTGGTCTTCATCCGGAACTCCCGCTCATTCTTATCACAGGAGGCGGCCAGGGTGCAGTTGGCTTAAATCGTGCGGTTCTGCCGTTGTTAAAACACTTGCTGAATAATTTTCAAGTCGTTCATCTCACAGGTTCAGGGTCAGCGAAAGATTTTGTACAGGAAACTTCAGCTTTTTCTCATCCGCATTATCACCCGCTGGAAGTTGTTCACGAAGGTATGGGAGACTTGCTTGCTAAAAGCGAAATAGTGTTGACAAGAGCAGGCTTGGGAATTATTGGTGAACTAGCGGTTCTGCAAAAAGATACAGTCCTAATTCCACTTCCTGGAACTCATCAGGAAGATAATGCTTTGCTGATTAAGGAAAAGGACGCGGCAGAATATGTTTCCCAGCAAGTTTTAGCAAGTGACGGAATTAACTGGTGGAATAATTTTTTGGAGAAGCATGTCCCGGGAGAAATGGGTAAAAAGCTCCACAAACTACTTCCGGACGGAGGAACAAAAGATTTTGCGAAGTTGGTTTTTGAGTTGAGCGGAAAAGACTGAACATGTCATTCAACTTTCATTGCAGCAATTATTCAGTAATTCAGCTTACATTTTTCCGTCGTTTATTGAGTTATTGGACGGCTTTTTTGTTGCTGAGTTTTGTCACCGTTTCTTGTGCATCCGGGGCATTCGGAAGCGGCAAGTTTTATGACTGGTGTACAAAACGGGATTTTCCAGCTATTTGCAAAAAATACCTTGATTAATTTTCTTGTTAAATTATCCCTATGAAGATTGGAATTCTCTGTGCCATTCCTAAAGAAATAATATATTTTGATTTACCTCCAAATTCCGCTCAAACGCTCGGAGGTAGAACTTTTTTCTGCAAACACGAAGAAAGTCATGAGCTGATTGTGGTCGAATGCGGTCTTGGAAAAGTTAATGCAGCGCTGGTTTCAACCTTACTGATTCAGCAGTTTGACTGTGAATTGCTTGTTTTTTCCGGAGTAGCAGGTGGAATTGATCCGGAGATGGAAATTGGAGAGGTAGTGGTTGGAGAGTCATTAATTCAATACGATTACGGAGCACTGAACGATGGTCAGCTACAGGTTTACCGAGCGGGAAGTATTCCAATGGGAGCTCCTGATAATTCTGCGGAGTTTAGCCTTGATCCGGAAATAATGAAGATAATCAAGGCCGCGCTTCCGGGAGTAAGAATGGGGACTATCCTGACCGGAGATGTTTTCCTGCAGTGCCGAGAAACACGAAAAGCTTTGTTTGAACAATTTGGCGCGCAGGCAATTGAAATGGAAGGAGGCGCAGTTGCACAGGTTGCAGAGCAATTTGGAGTTCCAGCAATTGTGGTACGTTGCCTCAGTGATTTAGCTGGAGCAAATGGACAAAAACTTTCTTACGGATTCCTAAATACTGCCGCAAAAAAATCTTTCGAAACCGTGCAGATTCTTTTAAAAGCTTTGCCTTAGCAAAGTAATCAAAAATAACAACGCAGTTCCAAATATGGAGAACCATTGCCCATTTTTGGAAAAAGCCGGAAGCCATCTCTTGCGGCAGGATAAAGTTCTTTAAGCAGATTGTATTTGCGGTTAAGGTGATTGTCTCTGCAAACCACACTCACAGAATTCTCTTTGTCTCCGTTTACGCAGGCTAAAGTCTTTCCCTCAAGCAGCAAGTCCGCTTCAATACGTGTCCAGAAACTCTCCATTCTGCACTCAATTTTATTATCCGCAAATTCTACTTTTCCTGCTGCAGNAAGTGGAATTGTTTCGAACTCTGTACCAAAACCTTTTGCCGCAAAAAGAATTTCCCATTTAAAATAATCTGCTGNTGCTTCCAGTGAAAAACTAAAGNAAAAAATAAAAATCAACAACAAGGTNCGCATATCTCTTGTTTTAGCTAAAATCTGGAAAAGCAAAGGNNGGAGGCNAAATATTCCAGTAATTTTTCAAACTTNCGGGCNGAAATCCACAAAGAATCTNTGCNGCNTTACATCCGTTCCGGCGGAGTGATTCCAAGGAGATGAAGACCCTGCAGGAGTGTTTCGGCAACACAATGAAATAAGAGTAATCTCGCAGCCTGTAGCTTTTCAGTTTCTGCATTCTTTACCGAACAGGTATTGTAGGCTCTACTGAAATCTTTGGAAAACTCAAAGAGCATCCTCGCCAGTAGTGACGGACGNNATTGTTCTCCGGAGTTTAAGACAGTGCGGTTGAAATCCAGCAACTGACGCAGCAATNTTTTTTCGNTGGCGTGCGTCAAGAGCGAATAATCCACATCCGTACTGACTTCNCGCGAAATCTGCCGTCCTATACTTCTNATACGAACGTATGCATAAACCAGATAGGTTCCTGTATCACCTTCTGAAATCAGCCAGTCCTTCATGGAAAACACAATCTGTTTGTTAGAATCCTGATTGAGCATTCCGTATTTGATAGCAGCGACGGCAATTTTCTGNGCCGTTTCGTCCAACTCCTGCTGACTCCAATCCAGNCGGTGTTCTGCCAGATGAGCGGATTGGATGCTTTCAATAATTTCTTTGCGCAATTGCGAAAACAGAATTACATTACCTGCACGGGAACTCATTTTTCCCTCTGGAAGCATGACCAATGCATATGGCAAATGGAAACACTGNTCAACCTGCGAATAGCCCATCCGTTTGAGAGTTGCAAAAACTTGTTTAAAATGCAGAGTCTGCTCCGCACCTACGACATAAATAGAACGTTTTACACCAAACTTATCAAATTTAAGCTGTGCCAGCGCAAGGTCTTTGGTGGCATAGAGAGTGTTGCCATCTGATTTCAACAGCATAAAAAATCCGAGATCATCTGCCTCAAGATTAACCCCTATTGCACCTTCTGAACGCTCNAATGTCCCNTTTTCTTCTCCCTCAATTACAATTTTTCTGCCTTCTTCATCAACCTCTGATTCATAAAATATGTGATCAAATTTAACGTCAAGCCACTCATATATCTCATGAAAATCCTGCATTGACCACTCACGTGTCATTTCCCATTCTTCGGTGAATGCTTTATCTTTAGCTTCAAGTTTTTGCAGAATATGACTTACCTCCTGCTGAAATTTTATTTTCTCCTCCCCCCCAGCATCGTCCAGTTTTTTTACTGCTTGAGAGTATAACTCACCTAACCATTCTCCACGAAAATGTTGCGGAGGAGTTTCAGTATTGTGATTGCGGAAATACCATAAGCATTTTGCGATGTGTGCCCCGACATCACCTATGTAGTTCACTCCGACTACATCATAACCATTATATTTATAAATCCGTGTAAGACTGTCCCCAAGTGCAACATTGCGCATATGCCCCACATGGAAGCCCTTATGGGTATTAGGCTGAGAATATTCAATCATCACCCGTTCAAGAGCAATTTTGGCAGCTTCCTTGAAATAGGTACCGTTGAAAATATCTGGCAGCACTGCTTCAGCCATCGCGACCGCAGAGACGGTAAAATTCAGGTATGCTCCAGCCGCCTGAATTGCAGTGACTGTTGATTCCGGACTTAGCAAGGATTGGAGTTTTTCAGCTAATTCCTCAGCAATTTGTACAGGGGAGCGCCGCAGGCTTTTGGCAAAGCTGAAGCAGGGCAGGGCATAGTCGCCCATTTCAGGATTAGGAGGTTGCTCAACCAGTTCGTTGAGCACAGACGGTTCCCAACTTGCTGACTCATCTACTGAGTTCAGTGCACTGGCGGTCAAATCACAGATAGTTTGTTCAAATATATTCATCCAAGATCNAGCNTTGAATNCCGCGATAAGCAATTGTACACTGGATGCAACAAACCAATTTTCATCATTTTAAATGAAACTTCTATGCTGGGTTTGCTCTCAATTTTCAACTTTTTCNCGCCGCACTATTCTTCCGCGTTTCAGGTCATAGGGAGAAAGTTCAATTGTGACGGTATCTCCTGGAAGTACACGAATCTTGTACATTTTCATTTTGCCGGATAAGTGACCTATTACGATGTGATCATTTTCCAGCTTTACCCGAAAAATACCTTTGGAGGACTCGACAACTGTCCCTTCAACTTCTAGTTTATCTTCACTCAAACTTTGTTCTCCTTCGCTAATTTATTATTACAGTTAAACCTTAATTGATTTTACTGATTAAACGCTTTAATTTTAGTGCAACAGTCAAAATTTTCAAGTGATTTGAAGAAATTAGCGCTGGCTTCATTTTGAACTTAATTTAATCTGCAAAAGAATCCTGACGCAGAAGCATTTTTTATCCGTGAAAATATTTTCGAAATAAGTTAGAATTCACAGTGATTCAGTTGAAAAGCTTAACTGAAATATTTAATTCTCACCGTTCTGNTTACACCTTAAAATGAACAAATGGAAAGAACGCCGTGCTCCTGCAGGAGTAAAACGGCAGGAAGATCAACGTGAAGAATATGAGCGCGACCGAGCACGTGTAATTCATTCTTCTGCTTTCCGGAGATTACAGGCTAAAACACAAATACTTGGTGTGCTCGAAGGTGATTTTCATCGAACACGTCTGACACATTCAATGGAAGTTGCGCAGATAGGCCGGGGACTTGTCTTGAATTTACAAAAGAGATTCCCGGAATTAAATGATCTGCTTCCACGGTTGGAACAGATCGAGACGACAGGTTTGGCTCATGATTTGGGACACCCGCCATTTGGACACGGTGGAGAAACTGCACTCAATTGCGCAATGGCGGACTATGGGGGATTTGAAGGAAACGGACAGACATTACGGATTCTGACCCGGCTGGAATCACACACGCCGGAGAATGGATTAGATTTAACCCGCAGAACTTTGCTCGGAGTGCTGAAATATCCTGCTCCNTATTCNAACTTNTGTAGCACATCCCCACCGGAAANAACTGANAANTCTGNGAATTTGAATTTTCAACNCACCTGGCNGCCACCGAAGTGTTTTCTCGATACAGAACNGGAAGTGTTCAACTGGATTTTAGCTCCACTTTCAAATTCGGATCAAGTGCGTTTTTGNGAATATACCCATCCAACTACACATAGTCACGGNCGNTCTGTACATAAAGCTCTTGANACCTCACTGATGAATCTGGCAGATGATATTGCTTATGGGATNCATGATTTTGAAGATGGCATCGTTTTACGNTTACTGACTCCGGAACACTGGCAGGNAGTAGCCCAGCAACTGGATCAAAAATGGGCTGAAAAAAACGATCTCCTGAAAATTGAAACCAAGCTTTTCACACGCACAGACAATTCCGGTTATAGCCGGAGACAGGCAGTTGGCGCGTTGGTTCATGCGTTGATTTCTTCTGCTGAATTAAAACTGAATGAGGNATTTGAAGAACCTCTGTTGGGCTGGAATGTAGTACTGCCGGAAGAACCTCAGCGCTTCTTAAAGGCACTTAAAGAAATGGTCTCGCGGCATGTAATTCAGCTCAATACCGTACAGGCCGCAACTTTCAAGGGACGTAAAATAGTGCTGTCTCTTTTTGACGCACTTTCGGCTGATCCTGAAATGCTTTTACCTTCATCTTTTCAGCTTTTATGGAAAGAGGCAAAAAGTGANCTGCAACAAAAAAGAATCATTTGTGATTTCATTGCAGGCATGACCGATCAATACGCAAACCGCTTTTTCGAACGTTTGTTTCTCCCAGGACACGGCTCAGTTTTCGACAGGATTTAAAAAAATATTAAGTGAGGGAGATTTTATTCTTCAATCACAATAACCTGAAACCTCAACACAAAAACTTAATTTGCTCCCCAAAAGACGTCAGACCAATACAGTTTCAATTGGTGCCCTCAAGATTGGAAGCACTGAGCCAATTCGGATTCAGTCAATGCTGACATCCGACACGACTGATGTTGAGNCATGTATTGCAGAAATTGCANGTTTGGATGCAGTGGATTGTGAAATCATCCGTTTGACNGTTCCTAATCAAAAATCAGTAGACAGTCTGCCAGCAATCCGTGTTGAAATGGAGAAACGCGGAATAAAACGACCGCTGGTTGCAGATATTCATTTTAACCCGCGATTGGCGATAAACGTTTGTGAGTTCGTCGAAAAAGTCCGCATTAATCCAGGCAATTTTGTTGACCGGAAGAAATTTGAAATCCGTGAATACACCGATCAGCAGTATCAGGAAGAATTGGAACGTGTTGAGGAAAAAATGCTCCCGCTGATTAAAAACCTGAAAAAATATGGCTGTGCGTTAAGAATCGGCACTAACCATGGATCACTTTCAGACCGTGTCANGAACCGTTTTGGTGACACCTCGGAAGGTATGGTTGAATCCGCTCTCGAATATTTGCGTATACTGCGGAAACATGACTTTGAGCAGACTGTGCTGTCAATGAAGTCTTCAAATCCACTGGTGATGATTCAGGCCTATCGGCNGCTTGTACTAGCTATGGACGCAGAANAAATGTATTATCCACTGCATTTGGGAGTCACTGAAGCAGGCAANGAACTCGACGGACGGATAAAAAGCGCGGTTGGTATCGGCACTTTGCTTTGTGACGGACTGGGGGACACTATCAGGGTTTCACTCACCGAAGCTTCAGAAAACGAAATCCCTGTGGCACAGTCCATTCTTCAGTCAACACGAGCCAGAATTTATAATACCGATTTTATCTCCTGCCCATCTTGCGGACGTACATTTTTTGATCTGGAAAGTACAACCGCGCAAATAAAAGCACGCACCTCACATCTCAAAGGAGTCAAAATTGCAATNATGGGTTGCGTAGTCAATGGTCCGGGAGAAATGGCAGATGCTGATTTTGGCTACGTTGGAGCTGGCCCGGGAAAAATCAGCCTCTATCACGGACAAACATGCGTTGAACGTAACATACCCTCAGCACAAGCTGTGGCACGTTTAATCGAGCTGATTCAGGAGCAGGGAAAATGGGTAGATCCTGCTTAATATATTGAACATGCAGTCAGGCACCATACTTNCACATGAACATTCANATAAACGAGTTCATCAAAATAATAATCGATTATCAATTACTTGCTTTTCCAATCCTTGGCATATTGCTGACTCTGTTAGTGATACTAACGTGGAGACAGGCACGGCGCGGCTGGTGTTTTTATCTTAGTAAACGCAAACTGCTGGAAAACATACAGCACACACTGCAACACGGTTCGTGAAAATAAAAGTCCCTGCTTAATCCCTCGGCCCAAAAATAGCGGTTCCAACACGAATCATGGTTGCGCCTTCCTGAATGGCCCAATGATAATCCGCAGTCATACCCATTGAAAGTTCAGTAATTTCCGCTGAATCCAATTCGTGCCGTAGTTTATCACGCCACTTGCGGATTTGCTCATATATTTTACGGGTTTTTAGTTCTCCAAAATTTGGAGCAGGAATTGTCATCAGTCCCCGGAACTTCAGCCACTGTCCGGCAGAAATGGATTCTGCAACACGTAAAATATCATCCCATTCCTGCAGACCGGATTTACTCTCTTCACGGGAAAGATTGACTTGTATCAGCACATTGATATTCTTGTTTGTTAAAGCACAACGTGCCTCTAATTTATTTGCTAATTCTACAGATTCAACAGAATGGATCCACTGAAAATTTCCGGGACAAAACTTAACTTTATTTTTTTGTAAATGACCTATCAAATGCCATTCTACCTCAGGAGAGTTCCTCAGCACGTCTATTTTTCCAAGTGCCTCCTGTATACGGTTTTCGCCAAATGCGGTTTGTTTGGCCGCCAATGCCTCCTTAATCAGTTCAACAGGTTTAGTTTTACTGACTGCAATTAATTGAATCTCTTCCGGAGTACGTCCGGACTGAATTGCAGCTTGCGTTATCTGCTGCTGAACTAGCGCTAATTTATCTTTGACTGACACTCCACTTACTCTCTAAAAACGTTGATGGATAAAGAAACTNTACTGGAGAAATTATGGGTTATGTTATTTCNGATTCCCATAGTGAAAAATTTTTGGGCACGAAACTACGAGGCAGTGCTCTTTGATCGTGTACCCTGGACAAAACTCAACAAACCTCTCTCTGCCTGCAAAATAGCGCTCTTNACAACCGGAGGCATTCTATTGAAAACGGAAGAAGGATTTGATTTAAACGATCCACAGGGAGACAGTACATTCCGTAGAATACCCCATGACGTTTCTGTAGATGATTTAACCATTTCCCACAAATATTATGATCACCGTGATGCAGACCGTGATCCAAATTTAATCCTGCCTTTTGAGGTTTTACGTGAGCTTCAGGCAGATGGAATAGTAGGGGCGTCAAGCCCTTATCATTACAGCTTTATGGGACACATCGAAGAACCTCACCTGACA